>NZ_JBIAMU010000001.1:0-666757 GCF_042874215.1 Streptomyces sp. NPDC004111 | reverse complement strand
GGCGGGCCGCGGGCGGGGCGGCCGGGGGTGCGGCGGCCGGCCGCCCCCCCCCGGGGGGGGGGCCCGGGCCCCCCGGCCCGGGCCCCCCGGCCCTCCCGCTTCCCCCCGTCGGCTCACGCGGGACCCCCGTTCCCCCGTCCCCCGTTCCCCCGTGAGCCTCCCCCTCCGTGCGGCCCCCGTTCCGCACGGTCCATTGGGTCAGCGCAGCGCGTGCGGCAGCCGCACCTTGACCAGCTTCGTCTCGATCCCGCTGTCGACCAGGCGGCCCTTGGCGTCGAAGGCCTTCGGGCCGTCGCTCATGCCGAAGTCGTTGTCGTTGAGCAGGACCAGGGTCGAGGAGCCCTCGACCGCGATGCCCTCGATCTTGCCGGGCACGCCCTTCACCTTGTTGAGGTCCACCACCAGCCGCTTGCGCAGCACCGGGACACCGGCGGCGGCCGGGTTCTCCAGCTGCTCCAGCGAGGGGCTCGTCGCGGACTCCCAGCGCGAGCGCAGGATGTCGGCGGACCTGTGCAGCCTGACCTCGTACAGCCGGGCGGACTTGTCGGTCCGCTCCTGGACCATCAGCCGGTCCCCGCCGAGCGCCACCAGCGCGGAGATCTTCAGCTCCGAGGTCTTGGTCTGTCCCGGCTCGACGACGCCGACCGGGTCGAACCGGTACGCGTACTCGGCCGTCACCCGGTTCTGGCGGGGCGAGAAGCGCAGCAGCCGGGTGTTGCGGGAGTCCTCACCGCCGGCCTTGTCCGGGTTGAGCAGCGGGCTCTGCAGCCCGAGCACGAGGTCCCCGCCGGGCAGCAGCGCCAGCCCCTCGAACCCGCGGTTGATCTTCCGCTTGAGGAAGACGGCGGGCAGCGACTCGACGACCGGGTAGTCGGCCCCCTTCAGGTTCAGCCCCTTGGGCACGTGGCGGGCCAGCACCCGGCCGCGCGACGAGACGTGCACCAGCGAGGGGCCGTACTCGTCGACCAGCCAGAAGCTGCCGTCCCGGTCCCGGACGAGACCCTCGGTGTCCAGCCCGTTCGGGTTGTAGGCGAGCGGGGTGGAGGCGTCGTAGTTGTACGGGGCCTCGTCGCGGCCCTTCTGGTTGGGCAGACCGGTCACCGGCGCGCCGGACGCCGTGGTGATCGGGAGGGACTCCAGCACCTGGATCCGGCCGCCGACGGCGCGGATCTTCACGATGGCCGGGTTGAAGCCGGGCACCGGGAAGGTGCGGCGCTTGTCCTTGCCGACCTCGATCTGGCCGTTGGGCCCCCGGTCGGTGACCGTCCAGTACTCGCCGTGCCGCCCCGCCGGGTACAGGTCGCTGCCGATACCGCCCAGGTCGACCCCGCGGTCGTCCTTGACGCTGCCGGGTATCAGCCGGTTGCTGAAGGAACCCAGCGGAATGTCCGGCAGCGTCGAGGTGGAGACGACCCGGGGGTCGTGGTGGTGGTGCCGCGCCGGGGTCGCGTCGGCGGTCCCCACGACCGTCGAGAGCGCGAGCACGGTGGACAGCGGCAGCACCACGGCGGCCGGGCGGCGCAGGAGGCGCGGATTCATCTGAACTCCCTTGTACTGAGCACATGGTGTACGCCCATGGCTGCGCCCCCATGCTCCGCAGCCCCGCGCAACACGGAACAACGCGTTCATGACGCCGGGGCAATCCCCAGGTGAACGCCCGCCCCCGGGTGAACGCCCGCCCCCGGGTGAACGCCCGCCCCCGGGTGAACGCCCGCCTCCCCGGGGACGGGCGTTCACCCGGGTCGTTCACCTCGGGCGTTCACCAGAGGCCGGTCCTGGTACCGGTCCTAGTACCGGTCGAGGATGAGCTGCGTCTTGAGGATGTCGCCCTTGTACAGCCAGCCCTTGGAGTCGGCGAGCGCGATGGCGTCCTTGTGCAGCGTGGCCGCGTCGGTGCGCGAGTCCGTCTTGAACGACAGCTCGACGACGTACTCCGTACCCGTACCGCCGGCCCCGACGACCGGCAGCACCTCGATGCTCGCGTCGTCGGAGGCGCCCCAGGCGCCGCCGTACACCTTCGCGGTCACCGGGCCGTGCGCGCGCGAGGCGCCCAGCTTGCCCGCGCCCCAGCCGGCGGACTTCCAGTCCTTCAGCTTGCCGGGGACGTCGTTGACCAGCCAGCCGCGCCCGGTGTCGCCGGACGGCAGGGAGGTGCCGGGGTAGTCGCCCGCGCTGCGCTTCTTCTCGTTGCTGAAGCTGAGGGTCTGCTTGCCGTAGCCCCAGTCGACCTCGGCCTTGTAGTTGGTGTCGGAGCTGCTGAAGCCCGCCGCGTTGGCCGCGTTCAGGGCCGCGTCGATGTTCCCGTCGGTGACCGGGAAGCGCTTCTTGTACGTCTCCTCGAAGGACGAGCCGTCCTTGTGGCGCAGACGCACGCTCCAGCCCTCGGCGTCCAGTGCCCGGTCGTCGGTGTCGTAGTAGCTGTACGAACGGGCCTTGGCGGACCCCGTGATCCCGAAGGCGGACTTCACCGCCGCGCTCGGGGCGTGCGACGAGTCGAGCGCCGCCACCGTGAGGTTGATCTTCACCTCGTAGGAGGGGACGGCGTTGCCGGCCGCCTGCGCCGGGGAGGCGGGGGAGAGGAGCGCGGCGGAAACGGCGAGGGCCAGCACCGAACCGACGGTGGCGGCCGGGCGAAGGGCCCGAGAAGTTGTGGTCATGCGGCTGACGATCACGGCCCCGGATGAGATCCGGATGACCCCTGGACGTGGAACCGGTGAACCGGGGGCGTCGGGCGGCGGCCGGCCGGTCCGCACCGCCCGCGAAGGGGCCGGGGCCGGCGGGCGGTGGCGTGGGTGCCGGAGTCCGGGCGGTTTTACCGAACGTGCCCGAGCCCGTACATTCCGTGGGGCAGTGCCCGGCAGGCGATCTGGAGGCGGACCATGGAGACCGAAGCGGCCGGAACGTCCCGGCGGGAGGCAGGTCCGCGGGGGCCGCGCACCGAGGGGCGGCCGGTGCCCGGGATCGGGGGCGAGGCCGTGGCGCGGTGGCGTGCGGGCGGCGGGCAACTGGTCGAGCTGCTGGCGGAGGTGCGGGAGCGGTGCGGCGGGGTCGCCGCGTTCCCCCACGGGGCGGCGGCCACCGTGCTCGTGACCGACCCGCAGGCCGTCCAGCACGTCCTGGCCCAGCACCCGGACCGCTACGTCAAGCGCTCCCACCGGGCCCGGCTGCTGGTCGGCGACGGCGTGCTCGCGGCCACCGGCGACGCCTGGAAGCGCCAACGCCGCCTGCTCCAGTCCCAGTTCACCGGCCCCGGAATGCGCCGCTACGAGCACCGGATCACCGCCGCCGCCCGTACCACCGCGGCACGCTGGGACGCGTACGCCCGTACCGGGGAGAGCTTCGACGTCGGGTACGAGATGCGCAGGTTCGCCCTCGACGCGATCTGGCGCTCCCTCACCGGGCACCCGCTCGACGACACCACCGCGGACGTACTGACTTCGGTGGGGGCCATCGCCGAGGCCCTGCCGACACTGCCCGAAGATGCAGCGAGCGCCCGGGACGCGGTGGCCGAGGACCTCGCCCGGATCGACGCGCTGGCCCGGCACGCCATCGACGCCGCCCGCGGCGGCGAGGCGGGAGCCGACGGCCCCGGCCTGCTGCACGTCCTGATCCAGGCGGGCGCCGAACGCCCCGAGTACGACGACCGGTTGATCCGCGACGAACTCGTCACCCTGCTCGCGGCCGGGCACGAGACCACCGCGACCACCCTGACCTGGCTGTATCTGCTCCTCGACCGGAACCCCGGCGCCCGCGAACAGGCCCTCGCCGCCGGGCAGGAGGGCTCCGCGGAACGCCGCCAGGCCCTCCAGGCCCTGGTCCACGAGACACTCCGGCTCTACCCGTCCGCCTGGATACTGCCCCGGCACGCCGCGGAGGACGACCTGCTCGGCGGCTTCGCGATCGAAGCCGGTACGGACCTGCTGGTCTGCCCGTACCTCACGCACCGCGACCCCGAACTCTGGCCGGAGCCCGAACGGTTCGACCCCCGGCGCTTCGCCGCCCCGGACAACCGGCCCGCCCGGCCCGGCGCCTACTTCCCCTTCGGCATCGGCCCGCGCGCCTGCCTCGGGCTCCAGTTCGCGCTGCGGGAGACGACCGTCCTGCTGGAGCACCTGCTGCCGGTGCACACACCGGTGTTCTCCGCCGTGCCCACGAGGACCGTCTACGGCATCACGGTCCGCCCTGACGGGCCCGCCCCCGCCACGCTGAGGACGTGAGGGGCCGCACCCGGCGGGGCGGGAGCCGTCAGTCCGCGATCCGGGCGCTCAGCCCGTACGTCAGTTCCGCCCCGTCGACGAGCAGGGCCTCCACGGTGCGCGAGGCCGGATCGATGTCGGCCTCCAGGCCCTCGCCGACGTAACGGGGGTATCCCGAGGCGCCCGTCTCCCCGGTCGCCTCGACCACCGCCGAGCGGACGGCCGCCCCCTCGGCGGCCGTGCCGCCGCTCTCGATGTGCCCGGGAACCAGCAGGACGGTGAACTGCGGCGGTTGCGTCGTCATGGTCCGACATTCAAGTCCCTGAGTCCCTCGGGGGCGCGGCAGGCGCGCGGAAAAGCACCTGCACCGACCGTGCGGACCGGGCAGGATGCCCGTCATGGCGAGTCGCGCACTGAGTTTCGGAGTCATGGCAGAGGCGTACGAACGGTTCAGGCCGGGGTACCCCACGGAGCTGTACGACATGGTGCGGGCCTACGCGGGCCGGCCCCTGCGGACCGCGCTGGAGATCGGCGCCGGGACCGGCAAGGCGACCCGGCTGTTCGCCGGACAGGGGGTCGAGGTCACCGCGACCGAACCCGACGCGCAGATGCTCGCCGAACTGCGCAGGCACGTACCGGCGAACGTCCGCGCGGTGCGGGCCGCGTTCGAGGACCTGCGGCCGGGCCCGGAGCGGTACGGGCTGGTCTGCGCGGCGGCGGCCCTGCACTGGACCGACCCCGAGGGGCGGTGGCCGCGCGTGGCGGGACTGCTGGAGCCGGGTGGCGTGTTCGCGTCGTTCGGCGGGCAGGTCCACCTGGCCGACCCCGCACTGGAGGCGGCGGTACGCGCGGCGCGTGCACCCCTTCTGGAGAGCGACGAGGTCCCGTCCCCGGACGGCACGCCCGCGGACCGGGCCATGCAGTGGCCGGGCACGGAACTCATGGCGTCCGCGTGGTTCACGGACGTCCGCCAGGAGCTGATCGGACGGACCCTGACGATGACCGCCCCGGACTACGTCGGCCACCTCGGCACCGTCTCCGCCTACCTCGTACTGCCCGACGACGTACGGGAGGAGGTGTTCGCCCGGATCGCGCGCGTCCTGCCCCCTACGGTGGAACTGACCTCCGACATCACGGTCCACCTCGCGCGCCGGAACGAGGAGGAGGGGCACGTGGAGTAGGGCCCCGGCTGACCGTGGCGGGTGCCGCCGAGCACGGGCGGCGCGCGCACCGAAAGCCTTCCGGAACTCCTGGCCGGGTGCCGTCCGGCCGGGTGAACCGCGGTCGCGCGCACCCGGCCCCGTACCCCTCGGGCCGGTACTTTCGCGCCATGATCCCCTCCGCGCCCGACCCCGTCCCCACCCCGACGGCCCCCGCACCCGCCGTGTCGATGCTCCGGCTGCTCGGCGGGTTCCAGGTCTCCCAGGCCCTGTACGTCGCGGCGCGCGCCCGGATCGCCGACCGGCTCGCGGACGGACCGCGAACGGTCGCCGAGCTGGCCGAGGCGGCGGATCTGCGCCCGGAACTGCTGCGCAGGCTGCTGCGCACGCTCGCCGCCGAGGGCGTGTTCGGGTACGACGAGCCGCAGGACCGGGTGACGCTCGGCCCGCTCGGCCACACCCTGCGCACCGGTGCGCCCGGGTCCGTGCGCAATGTGGCCCTGATGTGGATGGAGACCCACTACCGTCCCTTCGCCGGGCTCTGGCAGACCCTGCACGACGGCATCCCCGCGGCACAGGCGGAACTGGGCATGCCGTTCTTCGACTGGCTGGGAAAGGACCCGGCGCGCATCGCCACCTTCAGCGGCGCGATGGGCGACATGATGCGCACGGTACGGGCCGACGCGCTGGCCGCCGTGCGGCTGGACGGCGTCCGCACCCTCGTGGACATCGGCGGCGCCGACGGCACCGCGCTCGCCGAACTCGCGCTGCGCGAACCGCGGTTGCGCGGCACCGTCTTCGACCTGCCGCACGTGGTGGCGGCGGCGCCCGCCCTGCTGCGCGACCGCGGCGTGGCGGACCGGATCACCACCGAGGGCGGCGACTTCTTCACCGCCGTACCGGCCGGCGCCGACTGCTACCTCGCCTGCTTCGTCCTGCACGATTGGAACGACGCGCAGGCCCTGCGCATCCTCGGCCGGGTCCACGAGGCCGCCGCCCCGGACGCCCGGCTCCTCCTGGTGGAGACCGTGGTCGGCGAGGGCACCCCGCCGGAGGTCGCCACCCTGCTCGACCTGACCATGCTGGGGATGCTCGACGGCCGTGAACGCACCCGCGACGACTGGCGCACGCTGCTCGCCGACGCGGACTTCCGGCTCGACCGGGTTCTCGCGACGGGCGGCCCGATGTGCGTGGTCGAGGCCACCAGGATGCCCCGCACCGCCCGTGTCTGAGTGTCCGTCAGGCCGTTGCGCCGGCCGCGTGGCCCCCTCGTCGTCGCAGTTCGGCGGGTGTGCAGAATGGGGCCATGCCGATAACGATCACCCCTCGGACGGCCACCCTCGACGACGCGGCGCGGATCGGCCGCACCCTCGCCGGAGCCTTCCTCGACGACCCGATGATGTGCTGGTTCTTCGCCGACGCGGCGACGCGCGAAGCCGCGCTCGCCCGGTACTTCCGCACCCTGTTCACCCGGCAGTACGTCCACCACGGCGTCTGCGAGCTCACCGGCTCCGCGGTCGCCTTCTGGGTGCCGGCCGAGGCGCAGGCCAAGGCGGTTCCCGATGCGGACACCATCGAGGAGCTGAAGGGCATCCTCGGGGACGGCGTCGCCCGGTTCGGTGCGGCGGTCGAGACCGCCGCCGGGCACGCCCCGGGCGAGCCGCACCGGTCGCTGTCGCTCATCGGCGCCGACCCCGCCGCCCGGGGCCAGGGGCACGGCGCGGCACTGCTGCGCTCCGGCCTCGCCCAGGCCGACGCGGCGGGACAGGCCACCTATCTGGAGTCCTCCAAGCCGGACAACCTGCCCTTCTACCAGCACTTCGGCTTCACCGTGCGCGAGGAGTTCGCCCTGCCGGGCGGCGGCCCCGTGCTGTGGGGGATGTGGCGCGAGCCGCGGCGCCCGGCCGACGCGTAGCACCGGGCGGCCGAACGGCTGAACCGCGGGCGGCCTGCGGCAGCGGCCCTCCACGACCGGGCATGGTGGGCGCAAGGAGGACGAGCGCGGGGGCGGTGGAGGTTGGCCGAGGGGGTCAAGGAGATCGTTGACCCCTTCGATCGCGCCCTGGCAGGGTCGTCCTCGTCCATGATCCATAGGGAAACAGGAGCACCACCCTTGAGGACGAAACTGATCGCGCTCGGTGGAGCCGCGCTCATCGCGCTGCTGCCCGCCGCCACCGCGCACGCGGCCGACTCGCCCAGCTGCCGCAACGGCTCGGTGTGCACGTGGTCCCAGAACGACTTCCGCGGCACGAAGCGCACCAGCGGGCTCAACCCCTCGCCCGGCTGCAAGGCGTGGAGCGGCAAGACCGTCTCCAACCAGACCAAGCGGACGATCCGTGTGTACAGCGACGTCTCGTGCTACGGCCAGTACGTCGACATCAAGTCGAAGCACTGGGGCGAGACCAAGCCCAGTTCGACGATCAAGTCCATCGCGGTCCTGGGTCCGTGACCGCCGCCTCCGGCATCCGGTAGGCACCGGGGATCCGCATGTACGGGGTACGGCCCCGGCCACCGCGACGTGGCCGGGGCCGTACCCCGTGGTCGTGCCCGCTGCGGCTGCCGCTCACCGGAGATGCCGCTGCCGGTGCGTCAGGGGCGTGCGGTCACGGACCGGCGATCCGGCCGGAACGGGCGGCGGAGTCGGCGGCCGGGTCCGCTACCGGGTCCGCGGTGGGCTCGGCGGTGGCCTCCGCCGTCTCCGCCGCCTCCGCCGCCGGTTCCGCGCCCCGGTCCGGGGCCTTCGCCGGGGCCGGGATGCGGGGCGGCGGCCCGCAGGGCAGGGACGGCGCGGCCGGACCGCCGGACTCGATGTCGCTGATCAGCTGCCGCAGGGCGATGTAGCCGTGCGGGGTGGGCAGCCGGTCGTCCAGCGTGGCGAGCGTGCGCTGCGCGCGGCGCCAGGCGCGGGCACTGTGCCGGTCGTGGTGGTCGACGAACGCGCGCGCGTAACGCGCGGTCACGCAGGCCCAGTCGTCGGTGTGGGAACCCGGGTGGGTGAGGGCCCGCCGCGCGCTGACCCGCGCGAGGCCCGGGGCGAACGACGCCTGGGCGAGCGCGGCGGCAGCCTGGCTGACGGCCGGGGACGGACCGCCCGTCGCGTGGTACGGAATGGTGTCCGCCGCCTCCTGGAAGTGGGCGGCGGCGGCCCGGTGGTCGTGCTGGTGCAGGGCGAGAACCCCGTGCACGTGGGAGATCCGGCCGAGGGTGGCGCTGTCCGCGGCCAGCACCGCACAGGCCCAGGCCCGGCCGAGCAGGGTACGCGCGTACTGCGGGTCGCTGCCCGCGGTCAGCCACGCGGCCAGCAGCAGGGCGGGTGCCGTCCCGGGCCCGTCGGGCAGCCGCCCGTCGAGCAACTGCCGCAGGTGGCCCAGCCCTTCCTCCGCCCTGCCGTGCACCGCCCACCAGAACCACAGGCTGGTGACCGTCCGCAGCGCGGCCTCCGCGTGGTCGGGGTCGCCGAGCGCGTACCGGATCGTGGCGCTGAGGTCCTCGCGTTCGTCCTGCACGAGCAGGGCGGCCTGGCTCTGGCAGCCGTTGTCCCACAGGTGCCCGGCGGCCACCGCCAGATTCCGGTAGTGGATCAGGCGCCGCTCGTACGTGGTCGTCAGCTCGCCCGCCTCCCGCAGCCGCTCCATGCCGAAGTCCCGTGCGAGGCGCGCCATCCGGTACCGGGGCTGGCCGGGGCCGCCCGGGTCGTGCACCGCCTCCAGCACCCCCAGCGCGACCAGCTGCGCCAGGCAGCCCGGCACCTCCTCCGCCCGCACCCGGCCACCGGCGCACATGAACACCGCCGTCGCCTCGGTGAACGAGCCGATGAAGACGCTGGACCGGCCCCAGACGATGCGCAGGTTCTGCTCGCAGAGGGTGTAACTGGCGCCGATCGACTCCCGCAGCGAGCGGTGGCGGCGCAGGACGCGGTGCGGGCTGGTCGGCCAGCCCTGGTTGTCGCCGAGCAGTTCGGCGAGCCGGCGCACCGAGTAGTGCCGGGTGTGCTCGGCGGCGAGTTCGATCGCCAGCGGATTGCCCTCCACGAGGCGGCAGATCAGCTCCACCCACCGCAGCTCGGAGTCCTTCACGCGCAGGTCGGCCGCCATCCGGGCGCGGGAGAGGAAGAGGTCGACCGCCGGGGCCCGGCGGCGGCGCCCGTTCGGCGCCTCGACGGCGAGCGGAGCGGGACGCAGCACGTGTTCGTCACCGAGGCCCAGCACCCGGCGCGAGGTCACCAGCACGCGCAGCCGCGGCGCGGCCATCAACAGGTGCTGCACCAGGCCCATGCACTCGGTGTGCACCGGGTCGACGTCGTCCAGGACGAGCAGCGTCGGGGCGGTGGGCAGATGGCGGAGCACATGGCCGATGTGCGTGGAGGGCGGAGTGCCGATGCCGGTCAGGGCCCTGGCGACGGCGCTGGTCAGGGCGTTCGGGGCGGCGGGCCCGCTGCCCTGCCACCGGGCCTGGACGACGTGCTGCCAGGGCCGGTCCGGCATGGTGGCGACGACGGTGGCGGCCAGCCTGCTCTTGCCCGCCCCCGCCGGTCCGGCCACCGTGACCAGCCGCTGCCCGGCCAACAGCCCACGCAGGGCCGCCACTTCCTCCGCGCGGCCGACCAGCCGGCCCACGTGCCGGCCCTGGGCGGCGGCCGGGGCGTGGGCGCCACTGGTGCTTGTCCACATTGCTTTGGTTCTCCCCTGTGATTCGACGATCCGGGGCGCGGCGTGCGGCCCCCTGCGCGCCCGTCCCCCGGCGCGGTACGTCCTCGTGCTGTCTGCGTGCGTCTTCTTCCCGGGCCGTTGTTCCCGGGCGGTGCGGCCGGCGTCGCGCGCGGTCAGGCGCGGTGCGCCGGCTCCGGGGCGCCCGGCCGTCCGCCCGGGGTGTCCGGTCTGCCGGGCAGCTCGCGGTTCTGGAGCCGCCACAGCGTGCACACGGTGTCGTAGATGGGCGTGGCACCGCGGGTGCGCACGCCGCCGCCGTCCTTGTTCCGGACGCCCGGCGGCGGCCCCGGAGCGTGGGTCAGGGGTGCAGAAGCGTTTCTCTTATGCATAACCGATTCAACGCGCGGAACCGCGTCCGGATTCGGCTTGGGCCGACCGGGGTGCGTGTCGCGGCCTGCCCCTTCGCTCGACGGCCACTTCGGCGGCTCGCGGCGCCCGGCCGGGCGCGCGGGGCGTCCCCGTCGGAGGAACGCTCGCGCGCGCCTTCGGAACCGGCCGTCAAACGCATGTCCTGTCCGCGTGGCGAACCTCCCTTGGTGCTCGGCGCGCGCGACGGTACGAAGATCCGCCGGACGTGAGCCAGACTCGTCCCCGCCTGCAGCGGTGCCGCCGATCGGCACCGGTGTGCGGTGTGGTCAGGGGTGCCTTCCGTAGTCGGCGACGGAAGGCACCCCGTCGAAACGGCACGCCACGGCCGTACGCATCACCTGGTGACGGCACGCCACGGCCGTACGCATCACCTGGTGGCCACACGAACGGATGGCGATACCCGCTTTCCGTGCCGAAGTTCCCGCTTGCCTCGCACACTTACCCGACGATCAACGAGCCGATCATCAGCGCCGCTCGGGGCCACCCCGGGCGCGCGGCGCGCGACCGGCACCACAGCGGTTCGACGGGGACGGGGACGGGGAAATGACGCGGGATTCGCAGGGCAGCACGCGGCGGGACGCGGGCCGGGACGAGCACGGGGAGAGGGCCCCGGAGGCGGGCGAGGGGGCGGAGCGGGCTGTTCCGTGCGGGTTCGGGGCGAGTACCGCCGAAGAGGCCGAGTACCTCATGCACCAGATGTTCGCCCACCACCGGAAGCTGACCGTGCGGTTCGACAAGCGAATACCGGTCCGCTTCGGCGCGCACATCCTGGCCACCGGACCGGCGCACCTCACCCGCATCACCATGTCGTGCGAGCTGGACCTCTTCGCGTCCGAACTCGGCCTGTACTACGCGGGCGCCGTCCGCAGCGGCCGGCTCTCCATGCACCAGAACGGTCAGGACGTGGTGCTCTCGCCGCACCACGACAGCCCGATCCTGCTCGATCCGCGGGCCCACACGACCATCCTGCACGGCCCGCCCGCCGAGTTCTGCGTACTGGGCATCGAGCCGGCCGTGCTCGAAAGCCTCCTCGCCGAGCACCTCGAACGCCCGGTCAAACGGCTGCGCTGCGACAACACCACCACTGCCGGGACCGGCAAGGGGCTGGTCCCGGACCGGCTGATGCGGCTGCTGGAGGACGAGGTCACCCGCCCGACGGGCCTGCTGGACCCGGGGCCGGTCGCCGACCGGCTGTGGGAGACGGTCATGACATCGCTCCTGTACGGGGCCCGCCACCAGTACAGCGAGGAACTCCGCACCCCGACCGCCAGGCTCAGCCCGCGCACCCTGCTGCGGGCCATCACCGCGATGGAGGCGGACCCGGCGCACCCGTTCACGCTCGACGAACTCGCCCGTATCGCCAACGTCGGCCCCCGCGCGCTGCAGAACGCCTTCAGACAGCACCGCGGCACCACCCCGCTCGGCTACCTGCGCAACCTGCGGCTGAGGGCCGCGCACGAGGAACTCCTGAGTGCCGAACCCCCGGCCACGGTCAGCGAGATAGCCGCCCGCTGGGGCTTCGCCCACCCGGGCCGCTTCGCCACCCTCTACCAGCAGCACTACCACCGCCCTCCCTCGCGCACCCTGTACCAGGGCGGCCGGTGACCCACGAGGCGGGGGAGCGGGTGGCGTCCCCGGCCACGGGGTCGAATGCTCGGTCGGGTGGGGCGGTCGGTGGGTGAACACGGTTGCGGGGAGGGGACGTTCAGGCACTGACCTTCTGGTGGGCGTCGGCCGTCCGGTGGGCTTCGGGCTCCTGGCGGACATCGGCCGCCTTCCGGGCGGAGCGGGCTCGCACCATCCGTACGCCCTCGTGCAGCACGGTGATCGAGAAGGCGAGTCCCAGTCCGAGCGCCACTCCGAGCAGCGGCTCGTCCTCGAAGGCGGCGCCGCCCAGGTAGCCGAGGCAGGCGGAGTAGACGGCCCAGGTGGAGGCGGCGACGGCGTCGTAGCGGGTGAAGGAGCGGCGGGGGAAGCCGGTGGCTCCGGTGGTGAGGGTGGCGGCGGTGCGTCCGCCGGGGATGTAGCGGGCGACCACCAGCACGAGGCCGCCGCGCTCTTCGAGGAGCGTGCCGACCCTCGTGTACGCCTTGTGGGTGCGGCTGCCCGGAGTGAGTCTGGCGAAGATCTTCTTGCCGGAGGTGCGGCCCACCGCGTACGAGATGTGGTCCCCGGTGAACGCGCCGAGGGCGGCGACGAGGATCACCAGCGGCAGCGAGGGGTCCCCGGTGGCGGCGGCGAACACTCCGAGCGTGATGACGAGGGTCTCGCTGGGGACGACGGGGAAGAACCCGTCGAGAGCGGCGATGGCGAAGAGGACCACGTAGACCCAGGGCGTGGTGACGAATCCTTCTACGGCTTGGACGATGGCTTCGTTCATGGGCACCACCGTAGAAATCAGCGGAGCCGCGGTCTGTGGACTTTCGGTCCGGACCGCACCCCACTTTCGTCAGGGTCGGGGCGCGAACTCCCCTGCCGGACAGCGGGCGCGGCCCGTCGGCCGAGACATTCCCGCAAGGACGCCGTCACAGGGAATTCACGTCCGGACGGTGTGACTGGCATCTCAGGCGCCGCCGCGCGCGGCGGTGACCTGCGGGCATACGGATACTGCATAAGAGATGCGGGCAATCGGTTTTGCGGGGGCCGTGTGCGCTGTATGTAATCCCATCGTTTACAGGTTTCGTGCGACCCGGTGCGCACGTCAGTTGCAAGGTGATGGAATGTACGAGCTCTATCTTTCGGAAAAGCTGGACAAGCTCAGACGCGACGGCCAGTACCGGTCCTTCGTGGAAATCAACCGCCGCGCGAACGCGTACCCGAAGGCTACCCGCCGCACGCCCGACGGACGCACCCAGGACGTGACCGTGTGGTGCAGCAACGACTACCTGGGGATGTCCCAGCACCCCAAGGTGGTCGCGGCGATGCACCGGGCGATCGACGAGTACGGGGCCGGCTCCGGCGGGTCGCGGAACATCGGAGGCACCCACTCCCACTACGCCGCGCTGGAAGCCTCGCTCGCCGAATGGCACCACAAGGAGGCCGCTCTGGTATTCCCCACCGGATACAGCTCCAACGAGGCGACCCTGCAGTGCCTGCTGCGTCAGCTGCCCGATCCCTTTGTGGTCTCGGACGAATTGAACCACGCATCGATCATCAACGGAATTTGCAGCACAAAGGCGGACCGCGCGATATTCCGCCACAATGACGTGGACCATCTGGAAGAGATACTCGCCGCCCAGCCCCTGGACCGGCCGAAGATAGTCGTCTTCGAGTCCGTCTACTCCATGGACGGCGACGTCGCGCCCATCGAGGCGATCGTCAAGCTCGCGCACGAGTACAACGCGCTCACCTACCTCGACGAAGTCCACGCGATCGGCATGTACGGCCCCCGGGGCGCCGGCATGGCCGCCCAGCTGAACGTCGACCACCTCGTCGACATCATCCAGGGCACCATGGCCAAGGGCCTGGGCGTCATCGGCGGGTACATCACAGCATCGACCACTCTCGTCGACACCGTCCGCAGCTTCGCCTCGGGCTTCATCTTCACCACCTCGCTGCCGCCCGCGGTCGTGGCCGCCTGCCACGCCAGTGTGGAGCACCTGAAGACCTCCACCGCCGAACGCGACGCCCTCCAGGGCAAGACCGCCCTCCTGCGCGCCGCCCTGGAAGCCGCCGGGATCGAGGTCATGCCGCAGAGCACGACCCACGTACTGCCGGTCCTGATCGGCGACTCCGAACTGTGCAAGCGGTCCGCCGCCCGCCTGCTGGACGTGCACGACGTCTATCTGCAGCCGATCAACTCGCCCACCGTCCCCGTCGGCACCGAGCGGTTCCGCGTCAACGTGACGCCGCACCACTCCGACGACGACATCGCCCACCTGGTCCGCAGCCTGGACGAGGTTTTCACCCACTTCGGCGTCCACGGGAGGACCGCGTGACGACAGCGACCACCACCCCCCTCGTCCGGGCGGCCGAGCCCGCCGACATCGACGAACTCATCCGGCTGCGCGCCTACTTGCTGGATGGCGACGGACCCGACGACGACGGGAGAGCCGGCCCTGGGAGCGGGCCGGGCGAGCAGGGCAGAGGCGCGGCGGACCGCGGGGGCGGCTCCGTACCCCTCCCGTACACCGCCACCGGCGCGGCGGCGCGTGCCGCCTGGCGGGCCGGCTACCGGGCCTGGCTCCAGGAGAAGCTGCCGCACGACGCCGAGGTGTGCGTCGCGGTCGCGCCCGGCCCCGGCCGGCTCCGCGCCTGCGCCCTCGCGGTGCTCGACCAGCGGCCCCCGTCGCCCGCGTACCCCAGCGGCCGGGCCGCCTGGATGCAGACGCTGGTCACCGATCCGCGCGACCGGGGCCAGGGGCTCGGCACCGCCGTCGTCGACCACCTCTTCGACTGGGCGCGAGCGCGCGGGGTGGACGTCGCCGTGATGCAGAGCGCCGACGGGGCGGTGGAGTTCCACCGCCGGGCCGGCTGGCTGCCCACCGGCGAGGGCCTCTACTACCAGCCGGTCGCCCCGGGCCGGACGGAGGACCGAACCCCGTGAACGACAGGAACACCAGGAACCCCGCGGAAGCCGTGCACCTCGCCGACGTGCGGGACCTCGGGGAAACCGTGGAGCCCACGGACGCCGGGGACGGCCCGAGCACCGTCAAGGTCCTGATCGCGGGCATGGGTTACGCCGGCACCCGCTTCCGGAACGCCCTGCGCAGCCTCTCGGGACCGCACGAGCTGGGCCCGCACATCGAGATCGCGTACCACGCCCGGCACCGCACGGTCGAGGACATCCCGTACTACCCGACGGTCGAGGGCGCGCTCGACGACTTCGCGCCCGACCTCGTCGTCGTCGCCGTGACCGACTCCGCGCACGCCGAGATCCTGACGCGGCTGGGGGGCTACCGGGGCTTCGTCCTCGCCGAGAAGCCGCTCACCTCGGTCCACGACGACCTCGACGCCGTGACGGAGGCGCTCTCCGAGGTCTCCGGGTTCGCCCTCGACCTGGTGGGCCGGTACTCCGAAGCGAGCACCGCCCTCCACGCGTACGTGCACCGCCACCGGCTGACCCTGGTGCGCGCCCACGCCACCTGGGGCAAGAACCGGATCAACGACCACCGGCCCACGGTGGGCGTCACCAGCGAAGTGATCCACTCCCTGGACCTCGTCCAGCGGCTCGGCCTCTACGGCCAGCACCTCCAGTTGGAGAACGCCGTCGGTGTCACCTCCGACTACTCCGTCTCCGGCCCCGAGGTACTGGACAGCGTCGCGCTGACCGCCCGGCTGGGCGACGCCGTGGTCAGCGCGTACAGCAGCTTCGTCAACGTCACCCGGCAGCGCACCATCGACTGCGTCTTCCGCGACCAGGAGGGCGGACTGGTCTACGCCGCGGCGGAGTACTCCAACCCCACGTGGGACGCCGACCAGTTGCGGATCTGGCGGGTGGTGGACGGCCAGGAGGAGACGCTCTGCGCGGTGGACACCCGCCACGACCCCGTGCCCGAAGGGCTGGACACCATCGTCGGACTGCGCCGCATCGTCGCCGACGCCGTACGTTTCGCGCACCACCGGCAGCGGCCCGTCGTGCCGTTCGCCGGGATCGAGGAGTCCGTACGGCTTCAGCGCCTGCTCAACGACATCGAGCGGTCGGCCCTGCCGACCGGACCGGCCGGCTACTTCCCGCACGGCCGGCAGACCACCGCGGAAACGGACCTGGAGCGCCTGGGATGAGCACCACGGAGAAGTCGGCCACCGGGCCGCACGCACCCACGAACGCACCGGGGGAGGAGAGGGCGGCGGGCCGCGGCAGGTTCATCCCGCTGCTCGCGCTCGGCACGTTCGCCCTGGGCGTCGACGCCTATGTGATGGCCGGACTGCTGCCCCAGGTGTCGCGGGACCTGAACATCTCGGCGTCCTCGGCCGGCCAGATGGTCACCGTCTTCACGCTCTGCTACGCGCTCGGCGGACCCGTCTTCGCGACCGTCCTGGCCAAGCGGTCCGCGAAGGTGCTGCTCGCCGTCGCCCTGGTGGTCTTCACCCTCGGCAACGCGCTGACCGCCCTCGCCCCCTCCCTGGCCGTACTGCTGATCGCCCGCGCGGTGGCGGGCATCGGCGCGGGCGTCTACTCGCCCATCGCCGCCGCCACCGCGGCCGGCCTCACCACCCCCGAGCGCCGCGGCCGTGCCCTGGCCACCGTCATGGGCGGACTGAGCATCGGTACGGTCATCGGCGTGCCGGCCGGCATGCTGCTCGCCTCCGACGTGGGGTGGCGCGGCACGATGTGGCTGATCACCGCACTGGGTGCGGTCGCGCTGATCGGCATCGTCCGGCTGCCGAGGATCGAGGTGAGCCCGCCGCCCCCGCTGGGCCGCCGGGTACGCGCGCTCGCGAGTGGCCGGGTCGCCGGCATCGTCACCGTCTCGCTGCTCGGCGGCATCTCCAGCCTCGGCCTGTACACCTACCTCGCCGAGTTCCTGGCCGACGCCGCACACACCGATCGGACGGTCTGGGCCATGTGGGCCTGGGGCGCGGGCGGCATCCTCGGCAGCCTCCTCATCGGTCCGGTCGTGGACCGCACCCGCCGACCCTTCGCCGCGGTCACCTGCATCCTGGTGCTCATCGTGGTCAGCCAGGCGGTGCTGCCCGTCGCCGCGCACACCGCAGCCGCCCTGGCGGTGGTGCCCCTGGTGATCTGGGGCGCGGCCGGCTGGGCCGTACAGGTGCCGCAGCAGCACCAGCTCATCGCGGCCCAGCCCCAACAGGCCACGGTCGCCGTCTCCCTCAACAGCTCCGCCGTCTACCTCGGCAGCGGCATCGGGTCCGCGCTCGGCGGAGTCGTGCTGGGGCTGGGCACCGACGCGGCGGCGCTGCCCTACTGGACGGCGGCCCTCACCGCCCTCGCCCTCGTCCTGCACCTGACCGTCGTACGGGGCGCGACCCGGCGCGGTGAGAGGGCCGCCACAACCCCCTGAGCTGGGAAAACAGTCGAAAATGGCTAGCATTGGGGCCATGGATATCGGTTTGCAGCACCTGAGATGTTTCCTCACCCTGGCGGAGGAAAAGCACTTCACCTGGGCCGCCGACCGTCTCGGCATCTCGCAGCCCACCCTGAGCCGGCACATCCAGCGGCTCGAAGGGGTCCTCGGCCAGACCCTGTTGGACCGCAGCACCCGGCACCCCCGGCTCACCGCCGAGGGCGACCGGCTGCGGGCCGATCTCCAAGTCCTGCTGCCCCAGCTCGAAAACGCGCTCCAGCCCGCCGAGCCGCAGCCCTCGCTGCGGCTCGGCTACGCGTGGGGCTTCCCCCTCCAGCGCGGCCGGCAGGCGCAGGCCATGCTGGAGGAGCGGCACCACGTCCTCGTACAGATCGTGCGCAGGGACGACCGCACCGCGGGACTGCGCGACGGGTCCGTCGACGCGGCGCTGCTCTGGGGGGCGGTGCGCGACCCGCGGCTGGTGACCACCGAGATCCTGCGGGAACCGCGCATCGCGGCCGTCTCCCGCAGTTCGACCCTGGCCGCGCGCGACCGGGTCACCTGGCGCGACCTGGGGCGCCGCTGTCTGGTCGTCAACACCGTCAGCTGCTCGCTCACCCCGCAGGACTGGCCCGCAGACGCCACCCCCGAGATCGGGGCCGAGGCCGCCAACATCGAGGAGTACCTGCACGCCGTCGCGGCCCGGCGCGGGGTCGGCCTGCTCCCGGTGTCGGTGGCCGCGCAGCACCCGGACCCGGACGTCCTGTACCTGCCGCTGACGGGCGCCCCGCCCGCCGTCCTCACGTACGCCTATCCGCGCAGCAACCCGCATCCCTCGGCGGCCGTCTTCGGCCGCGCGCTGCGGGAGGGCCGGACCGCCGAACGGGCCCCCGCCCGGCCCGACCTGCCGGAGGCCCGGCTGACGGCCCCGGCGGAGGCGTGAGGGGAGTGCCGGGCCAGGGCTCGGGCGCCTCTTTCGGAAAGCGTTCGGACGCCCTGCTTCCGCGATGACGGCGCTTACATCGCTCGCAAGGGCGCGATCAGGACGACCGGTCGCGCATCCGGCGGTCGTACGGGCACCCGCCCCTCCGGCCGCCCCGGCCCGCCGGGGAAACCCGCAGTTGGGGCCCGGTGCCGCCGTCGAACGATCGCCATCGCGAAGAACGAGTGTGCGAGCGAAGGGAGTTCTCCGCACGTCGGCCCCCGTACGAGCGGTGTCCTGATCTCCACGGCGGTCCTGTCCTGAATCGCGGTGTTGATAGTTGGTGGGCGCATTCGTTTCCGCAGACCAGGCGCTCCGATCCCCCTGTGCGCCTCCCCCGTGCGCCCGCCCGGCCCGCGTTCGTGCTGGCAATGGCGAGTTTCCGTCCTGTGGGGCCCAAGATCCGTCCGTCAGGATGATCGTGACGGGTCGGCGGCAGGCACGCCGACGAGTGGAGGAACGGTGCAGCACTCATCCGGGTCCGCAAGGAAACGGGTGGAGGAGCCCTTCTTCTCCCGGTCCGATCCGTGCATCGACCAGTTGCGTTCCCGTTCCATTTGCTCGGCAAAGTCGTTCCGTCAGTCAACCGCGCCTGAAAACAGAGTGGACACACGAATGACAACGTTTCCCAGCACGGCCATCCACGACTCGGTCACCACGCTCATCGACGACCTGGACCGGCACCCGGTCTACGAGAACGAGTACTTCAAGCTCCTTGAGGGAACGCCCTGGACCGGTGACGCGTTCGACTTCCACCGGGCGAACTTCTACCACCGCACCGAAGGCACCGTGAAGGGCATAGCCCACGTGTGCGCCCAGGCCGCGGCCCACGACGACATGGACACCCTCGTCCTGTTCTCGCACATCCTCAACGAGGAGACCGGCGACGGAAACCGGGCGCACTGCCACGAGGTGCTGATGGAGAACACCCACAACCTGCACGGCCAGGTCGAGTTCGGGGTGGCTCCGATGCTGGTCAAGGAGGCGCGGGAGAGCAAGCTCGTCATCCCGGAGACCCTGGAGTACCGGCAGCGCACGCTGGACCTGCTGACGGCCGGCTACCACAGCATGCTGGGCGTCGCGATGGCCCTGGAGTCCCACGCCGACCGGATGCTCAAGATCTGCCGCACGGCGTTCCGCAACACCAACAAGAACCTGCCGCAGGACAAGTTCGTCCACGACGTCGAGGTCTACTTCAACGTCCACGTCGGCGACGCGGGCGTCGAGGAACGCCACGCCGCGGACGCCAAGAAGTGCGTGGTGAACAACTGCCACAGCGAGGCGGACGTGGCGGCCATCGCCGCCGCCGCGACGGAGACGCTGGACATCCAGCTGCGCATGTGGAACGCGATGCACAAGGCCGTCACCAACTGAGTCAGCGGTTCCCCGAGGCTGCCCGCACGACTCCAGAGAGGTAGACCGCACGACTGTGCAGAAGAACCGAGGAATCTCCCGCGCCATCCTGAACATCCCGGAATCGGTGACCCACGGCACCGCCGCGAAACTCCTGGCGATGAACAGCACGCTCGCCCCGGAGGACCAGGTCATCGACCTCAGCATCGGTGCCCTGGACACGCCCGCCGACCCCCGGATCGACCGCGGCGTGATCGACTTCATCCGCACGCGGCCCGAGGTGCTCCACGCGTTCGCCCCCATCAAGGGATTCCCCTTCCTGCGGGAGTCCGTCGCGGCGCGCGTGAACCGCCTGCACGACATCTCCTACGACCCGGAGACCGAGATCCTGGTGACGCCCGGCGGCGTCAAGGGCTCCATCTCCGTGGCCTTCCACGCCCTGCTGGACCCGGGCGACGAGGTCGTCGTCCCGGTGCCCAACTGGCCCCACTACGGGGACATGGTGCTGCTCCACGAGGCCGTGCCGACGACGGTCCGCGTCACTGCCGAGGACGGGCTGACGGCGCCGGCCCTGGAGCAGGCGCTCAACGACCGCACCAAGATCGTGGTGCTCGGCGACTGCGTCAACCCGACCGGCAAGATCTACTCCACCCAGGAGCTCTCCGCGCTCGCCCAGGTCCTCGCCCGGCACAACCAGCGCCGCGAGGCCGACGGCGCGAGCCCGGTCTACGTCCTGTTCGACTGTCCCTACGAGGCCCACGTCCTGGGCGAGCGCGCCCGGACCTTCGCCGCCATCGAGGCCACCCTCCCCGACGGGACCCCCGCCCCGATGCGGCCGTGGACGCTGACGGTGACCGGCCCCGGCAAGACGTACGGCATGCACGGCGACCGGATCGGCTACCTGTGCGGACCGCCCGACATCGTCGAGGCCGCCGCTCGTGCCCAGGTCAACCTCACGTCGTTCGCCTCCACCTACGGCCAGGTCGCGACGCACCTCGCGCTCCAGCCGGACATGGACGAGGTGGCCACCGAACGGGCCAGGTCCGCGCGGGCGAACCTGGAGGTCATGCTCCGCGAACTGGAGTCCGTGCCCGCACTGCGGGTCAGGCCCCCCGACGGCGGCTACTTCCTCTTCGTCGACCTGTCGCACTACGCCCACGCCTACCAGCAGCACGGGTACGTCACGGCGGACCAGTTCCTGCTGGAGGAGGCGAGGGTCGCCACCATCTGCGGCAACCACTTCGCCCAGGAGAAGGAGTTCGACCACTACGTACGGATCAACTGCGGCCGTACGGGTTCCACCCTGAGCCAAGCCGGCACACGCATCAGGGGTGCCCTCAGCCGTCTGGAGTCCTGAGCTGAAAGCCAACACGGTGGGAACTGTCAGGTACGGCGTCATCGGCACCGGATTCGCCGGAACCTGCGCGCTGTGGCACCTGGTCCGAGAACTGACCGCTCCCGGCCGTCGGTCCCCGCTCTCCCGTACGGCGGTCTCGATCGCCACGGTGGAGCGGGGGCCGGTCAGCGGCCCCGGATACCCCTACGCCAAGGACAACGCCCAGCTCGGGCACCGGTGCAACAACGAGGCGAGCACCATGGGCATCCATGGCAACGACTTCGTCGACTGGCTCGCCGAGAACAAGCCCCGGCTCGTCGCCGACCACCCGGAACTCGTCCTGGAGACCCACCCCGGGACCGATCTGGAGCAATGGCGGCCGGAGAACGGCGAGTTCTACCCGCGCGCCCTGTTCGGCCTGTACCTGGAGCACCGGTTCCAGGACGCCGTGCGGACCGCCCGGGAGCACGGCATCGACGTGCGGCAGTACACGGAGCACGAGGCCGTCGACGGGTGGAGCGCGCGGGACGGCTTCCGCGTACGGCTCCGCGACCTGGCGACGGGCCGCGAGTTCGACCTGGACGGGCTGGACCGGGTGCTGCTGAGCACCGGGCACTGGCAGTCCGCGCAGGGCGACCCGCTCGCGGAACACCCGGGCTACTTCGCGGCGCCCTACCCGCCGGGCAGGATCCTGCCCGCCGTCGCCGACCGCGTCCGCGCGCGGCGCGGTGCGGGCGACCGTCCGCGGGTCTACGTCCAGGGCATGGGGCCCAGCGGCATCGACGCCGTCATGACCCTGTGCGACGAGGGCACGTTCACATACACCGCCGACGGACACATCGACTCCTACCGGCCCGCCCCGACGGCCGGGGGGACGGAACCCCTGCACATCGTCGTCGGGTCGCGCTCCGGCTTCTTCCCACCCGTCCGGGGCCCGCTCACCGACCACGAACCGCACCATCTCACCCCGGACGCCCTGGCCGGCATCCGGAGCGAGAACCGGGGGCAGCTGCGGCTCGAACCCGTGCTGGACCTGCTGGACAAGGACCTGCGCCGGGCGACCGACGGGGCGCTCGGGTGGCACGACGTGGAGAAGCCCCGCTTCGCCTCGGCCAGGGAGAAGCTCGAAAGCGACCTCCACGACGCACGCCACGGCAACCTCGTCTACACGCTCGTCCTGAAAGCACGCCGCATGTGCTTCTACCGGGAACTGACATCCGCCGACAAAGCACTGTACGACCGGCATTTCGACACGCACTTCATCCGCACCGCGGTACCGATGCCGACGGCCAACGCGGAGAAGCTGCTCGCCCTCATGGACGCCGGCGTCCTGTCCACCGTGCGGCACGGCTACGCGGACCCACCGGTCGGCGTGCACGAGGACGGCGGATTCGTGATCGCCCACGAGACGGCCGACGGGGAGCGGTCCCGGCTGCGGGCCGACTGCGTCGTACGGGCCAAGGCGCACGACTTCGGCCTGGAGCGCCACCCCTCGCCCCTCGTGCGCAACCTGCTGCGGCGGGGCGAGATCGTGCGCCACGAGGAAGCGGGCTACGCCACCGGCGGACTCGCCCTCGACCCGCACGGCGACTACCGGGTGACCAGGCGCGTGGGGGGAATCACCGGCCCCTCGCCGCACCTGTCGTCGTACGGTTCCCCCGTCAGGTTCTGGCAGACCGAGAACAACTACGCCGGGGCCTTCGTGCGAGCCGCCCAACAGGTCGCCGCCGACTGGGCCCAGACCGCGAGAGGAATTGCGCAGCAGCCCCAGAACCCCGAGAGCACCCCCGTCCCGGACGACTCAGAGCTGATCACCACCGAAACACGGAGCTGAACCATGGAAATGAAAGAGTTCTACTACCAGGACGGTCTGCGGGTCAGCGTCTTCAACCTCGACCACGAAGCGGTGCCCTACCACTTCCACAACGAGGTGTCCGACATGGTGTACTGCTCCCGGGGGCAGATAGCCATCGAACTCCCGGAGGCCGGCGAGGTGTTCACCGTGCACCCCGGACAGGTCTTCCAGGTGCCCCGCACGAACAAGCACCGGTTCGTCAACGGAGCCCCCGTCGGAACCCATTCGCGGTACGTCCTCCTCCAGATCGGCGCGTTCGACATCAACTTCGTACCGCCCGCCGAAGGGCTCGCGGACAAGGTCGCCGACCGCGAGGCCACGCACGTGGCGGACGCCGAGGTGTACATCGAGAACCGCGAGGGGGACATCCGCAAGCTCGCCGAACACTTCGCGGCGAAGCGGCCCGAGGTCCTGACCGAGGAGGAACAGGGCGACGTGGTGCAGGCGCTGCGCTGCTTCGTGGACCGCGGGATCGCCGCCGAGCACCCGAGGGCCGCCGTCCAGCCGTGACCGACGCCGCTCCCTTCTCGTTCGGGCCGACCACCTTCGTACTGATCGTCCTCACGTTCTTCGTGGGCGGCCTGTTCAAGGGACTGACCGGTCTGGGCCTGCCGCCCGTCGTGCTCGGTGTGCTCACCGCGACGATCGGCATCGAGCCCGCCAAGGCGCTGATCGTCATCCCGACGTTCCTGACCAACGTCGCCCAGGCGGTCCGGGGCGGCCACGGCCGCAGAATCATCCGGCTCACCTGGCCGTTCCTCCTGGCCGCCACCGTGTTCACCCTGTCGGGGGCCCTGACGCTGAGCTACTTCCGGGCGAACGTGATGTCCGCCCTGCTCGGCGTCGGGCTCGCCGTCTACGGAATTCTCGGCCTTTTCCGACTGCGGGTGAACATCAGGGGAAAATGGTGGAACCACCCGGTCGGCGTCCTTCTCGGAGCGGTCAACGGATTCCTTACCGGAATGACCGGATCCTCGGCCGTACCGGGTGTTTTCTACCTTCAGTCGATCGGTCTGCTGCGGGACCAGCTGATCCAGAGCATGGGGATCCTGTTCACGCTGTCGACGGTTTCCCTGGCGTGGTCGCTGCGCACCCAGGACCTCCTGGAAGTGAACCTCCTCCTCATGTCGGCGGCGGCCCTGGTACCGGCATTTCTGGGAATGTCGCTCGGAAACAAGATCCGCCGCAGCATTCCCGAGGAGAAATTCCACACGGTACTCTGTACCGCTCTGGTGCTGCTGGGCCTCTACATCACGGTCCAGAATCTTGCCAAATGACACCGGACCAGTTAATTGACGAGGAGACACACATCATGGAACAGGCCTTCACCGAGTTACTGCGCGAGCTGGAGGAATTCGGCGAGGCCAACGACTCGTCCACGGACGAGCGCAGCCGGAAGATGCTCAACATCACGCACGACACCGGCGCGTTCCTCGCGGTGCTCGTCAAGGCGTGCAAGGCGCGCAACGTCCTGGAGATCGGCACCTCCAACGGCTACTCGACGCTGTGGCTCGCCGACGCCGTGGGCGAGGGCGGCACGGTCACCACGGTCGAACTGGCCGAGGACAAGGCGGAGATGGCAAGAGAGAACTTCCGGCGCGCCGGACTCGACTCCCGCATCCGGCAGATCACCGACGACGCGGGCCGGTTCATCGCCGGACGCGACGCCGGCGAGTACGACTTCCTCTTCCTGGACAGCAACCGCGCGCAGTACGTCGGCTGGTGGGACTCGCTGCGGCGGATCCTCGCGGACGGCTGCCTGCTCGTGATCGACAACGCCGTCTCGCACGCCCACCAGCTGGAGGAGTTCACCAAGCTGGTCGAGGCGTCGGACGACTTCTCCGGAGTCCTGCTGCCCGTGGGCAAGGGCGAGCTGGTGCTCCTCAAGGAGTCCGGGAGCGCGTCCTAGCCGTACCCGTACCCGATTTCGCACCGGGCCCGTACCCGTATCCGATGTCGTACCGGGCCCGTATCCGCAGCCTCATCCGTACCCGGATCCGTACTGAGGAGTACCTGCCTTGGACGTCATGACGGCCATTCTGACGCGCCGCAGCATCCACGAACTCGCCGGTCCGGCACCCTCCGACCAGGAGTTCGCCTACCTGCTCAAGGGGGCTGCCGCCGCCCCCGACCACGGCGGACTGCGCCCGTGGCGCTGGATCCTGCTCCGGGACGCGGAACTCGCGGCGGTGGGCGACCGGCTCGGCGCCGACGCGGAGGACGGCGGGGACGCCGCGGAAGGAACCCCGGCCGGGGAGGAGTCCGTACGGGCACCCCTGAAGGCGGTGCTCGTCTTCTCGCCGAGCGAGGAGGGCGGGGTGCCCGAGTGGGAGCAGCTCGCCGCGGCGAGCAACGTCGCCTACGGCCTGATGCTGCTGCTGCACGCCCGCGGCTTCGGCAGCGTCTGGCGCAAGGGGCGGTGGTGCCGCAGCGAGCGGAGCCGGGAGCTGCTGGGCATCGGCCCGGACGAACAGCTGCTGGGCTCCCTGGACATCGGGACGCCCGGCGTCCGGGTGCGGCCGGACCGCCGGAGGGTCGAGGACGTCACGGACCGCATGTGCGTCCTGCGCACCTGACGTCCGGGCGCCCCGCTTCCGCGTCATCGGGACGGGACGGGACGGGTCAGGGACGGGCCGGGTCAGGGACGGGCCGGGTCTGGGGCAGGACACCCCTGACCCGGCCCGACCCGTTCACTCCTCTTCCTTTTCCTTCTTCTTCGGCGGCCTCGGCCGTTCCTTGCCGTCGATGCCGGTGTGGCGGCCCGAGTGCAGGACCTCGGCCGACTTGCTCCTCCTGGGGTCCGGCCGCATGGCGACGACCAGCTTCTTCAGGTGGGCGACCTGGTCCTCCTCCTTCCAGACGGCCGGTTCCGGGGTGGAGCCGTCCCAGTAGTCGTGCGCCGACCAGTCGTCCCGCTCGCCCTGGACCTGCTCCACGGTGCCGTTCGGGCCCTGCCGGGTGACCGCGCCGCGCTGGGCCTCCGTCGCGGGCTGCGACCTCCCGTTGAGCGGCGGCGCGGTCGCCATGGTGGCCGCCACCAGCGCCTGCGCGGCGTGCTGCCAGGAGTAGCCCTTGAGCAGCTCGTACAGCTGCCCGGCCTCGCCGCGCGCGTCCGGCAGGTTGTCCCGCAGGCCCTCGATGGCCCCGGCCCACGCCTGCGCCCGCGCGTCGGCGCCGCCCTCGACCTCCTTGCCGCCTTCGGAGTCCACGTTGTACGGGGTCTCGACGACGCCCGTGAAGGAACCGCTGGTCACCTGCGACAGGAACTGGGCGGCCCCGCTCTCGCCGTTGACCAGGACGGGCAGGCCGCGTCCCGCTCCCTCGGTGGCGACCAGTCCGAAGCCCTCGTGCAGCGACGGCATGATCACCGCGTGGGTCTCCTCCCGGTCCCGCACCAGGTCCTCGGAGTTCTTGCTGAAGGGCCGCATGACGACCCCGCCCGCGCCGTAGGTGTCGACGAGGGACTGCCACTTGGCGAAGACCTCCGGCTCCTTCTGCGGGTCCGGAGTGCCGCGGATCGTCATACGGACGTCGAGGCCGCGACCGCCCTGCTTCTTCGGGCGGCGCAGGATGCCGATGGCCTGCACGGCCGCCTCGACGCCCTTGATCTCGTCGGCGGCCCGTCCGGGCAGCAGCACCTTCAGCTTCCGCGGCAGGTGCAGCATGTGCTTGGCCCGGTTGGTGAGGGACGGCTCGATCGGTGCGCCGACCTCGGTGCCGGGGACGAAGTCGTGCAGCGCGGGGGTGCGCAGCACACCCGCCGACAGCCGTTCGGCCTCCTTGGCGAGCAGCGATCCCACACCGGCCACCAGGTCGGCCTTCTGCATCGCCCGGCGTTCCGTGGTGGCCTTCTCGGCGCCCTTCTCCGGCTTCTGCTTGATCTTGTCCAGCCGTACGGGGCTGGTGTGCAGGAAGTGCACCACGCGTGCGCTCGGGTACCAGGAGTCGCGGATCTTCTGCGCGGCGGGGCCGGAGAAGCGGGAGTGCCCGATGACGATGTCGAACGAGTCGGGGCCGCTGGGCAGCTTGTACTGGCCCGGGGAGCCGGAGGCGACGACGTCGAGGCGGTCCCGGCCCTCCTTCACCCCGGGCACCGAGGCGTTGACGATGTTGGCGCCGCCGTGCTGGGCGGTGGTCTCCTCGTGGTCGTAGTCCTTGTTGCTGTTGACGGTGAGGAGGGAGACGTCGTGGTCGTGCTGGAGCCCCTTGACCAGCTCCATGTTGAAGACCGGGACGCCGCCGAGACCGAGCCCGCTCTCGTCGCAGACCACCAGCACCCTGCGGCGGGGCTCGCCCTCGCCGGACTCCTCCTTGCCGCCGTCCTGCTTGGCGCGCTGTACGGCGGTGCCGGGCCGTGCGGTGCTGCGCTGCACGGCGGAGCCCGGTGCGTGGTCGTGGCCGTGGTCGTGTCCGTCACCGGCGTGGTGCTGTACGGGTGACGGGACGTCGGCCAGCCGCTCGTTGGCGCTGGCCGCCCGTTCGAAGGGGTCGCCGGGGTCCGACACCCGTACGCCGTCGCCGCGGTCGGTGCCCGCGACCGGGCCCCTGCGCTGCTGGGAGACGTGGGTCAGCTCGTGGAACAGGGTCCGGTCGTCGATGCCGCCCGACCCGGCGACGATGTTGTTGCCCACGGTGTAGGCGTGCGCGTCCATGTTCGCGGCGGACCGCTGGGCCACCGCGTCCGTGTGCAGCCGTACGTCGGAGAAGTCCTCCTTGAAGACGGACTCGGCCTTCGCGCGCTTCGCCGGGTCCAGCGGTGTGCCGCTCCGGGACGTCACGTCCTTGATCTCCGCGCCGGCGTCCGGCCGCGCGGTCTCCTCCACCCCCTCGACGGAGGAGAGGTGCCCGGACTGCCGCAGCGCCTGAACGACGGCGGCGTTGCCCACCGAGCGCTGGAGCGCGAGCAGCCGCTGCTGCGGCGCGGGCGACGGCTGCCGGGACACCGGTGCGGACTTGGCCGCCTCCTGCTGGTCCCGGTTCTTGCGGATGCTCATCGCGGTCCTCGGTCTCGCTGGTCCTTCGCGCCAGGGTAGGGGCGCGGGTAGGCGGGGGAGGTGGCAAAGAGGGCAGGGTTGGAGGCAGTTGGAGGGGCGGCGAGGGCAGTGAGGGGTGCGGTGGGGGAGGTGGACCGGGTCGTCACCCGACTTATTTGGCGGGTGTGGCACCCGCACCGCGTACGGGGCAGCCCGCCCCGCCCGCTTCCCCCGCCCGTGCCGTGCCGAAGGGGTTGTCGATGGCGTAGCGCCAGCGGCCGTCCGGGCCGCGCCGGGCGATGTCGGTAGCGGTGCCCTCGACGTGCACGGGCAGGCCGTCGGGGCCGGTTCCGGCGATGGTCCAGTCCACGATCAGCAGGGCCAGGTCCCCGTTGCGGTAGACGTGCCGTGGCCGGACCGAGATGGGTACGCCGAGCTGCTGGAGGCGGCTGTTGGCGGTGCGTACGTCGGGCCCGGTGACCGGCGTGCCCGGCTGCGGGACCAGTACCGCCGCGTCCTCGTACACCTGGGCCAGCGCTCGCGCGTCGCCGCTGTTGAACCGCGCGGCGAACACCGCGGGTACTTCTTCGGGCCGTTCGGCCAGTTCTCGCATGATCGACGGACGTCCTTCCGTGCTCGGGTGCCGGGAGAATGGGACGCCCACACGCTAGGAGGCGATCTCGTGGCTCACCGAACGGTTGGTCACCCGGCAGGACTTCCCGACGACCCGCACGCGAACGCCGGGGCACCCGCGCCCGACTGCCCGGTGGAGATCACGATGGCGGCGCTCCAGGGCCGCTGGACGACGCTGGTGGTACGCGAACTGCTGCGCGGCGACCACTCGTACAGCGAGCTGCGCGCGGCGCTGACCGGGCTGTCGGACAAGGTGCTGTCGGACCGGCTGGCGCAGCTCATCGCGACGGGGGTGGTCGAGCGCGACCGCCGCGCGGGCTGGCCGCCCCGGGTGCGCTACGCGCTCACCCCGCGCGGGCGCCGGCTGGGCCCGGTGCTGCAGGCACTGTGGGACTGGGGCTCGCAGCCCGAACACTGAGAGCCCCACCAGCACCTTCTTCCCTTGCTCCGCTACTCCTCCTGCCGCGCGGCGATCAGCGGTCCGAGCACCCGGGTGCCCGGCCCCACCCGCCCGCCGGGGCCCGGCAGTTGCGTGGTGTCGGCCACCGTGAGCGGCGCTCCGCAGGAGTCGCAGGCGACGACGGGCGTCGTGGTGTGCCCACAGGTGTCGTGGCGGACGAGCGCGGGCGGACCCGCGGGCTCCGCGTACCACTTGTCGCCCCAGGCCATCAGCGCCAGCAGTACGGGGTAGAGCTCGCGGCCCTTCTCCGTGGCGCGGTACTCCTCCCGGGGCGGGCTGTCCTGGTACCGCTCGCGGGTCAGCACGCCCTCCTCGACCAGCCTGGCCAGCCGGGCGGCGAGCACCTTGCGGGACAGCCCGAGGTCGTGCGCGAGCTCGTCGAAGCGGCGGACGCCGAGGAGCACGTCGCGCATGATCAGCGCCGTCCAGGCGTCGCCGAACAGGTCGGTCGCGCGGGCGATCGAGCACGCGACGCCGGAGAGGGGAGTACGGGTCACGGGAAGCATCGTAGTGCGAAGGGTTCCCTGAGGGAACTCGCCGATGCTAGGTTCACTCGGGGAACCTGACCCGCAGCGTCGAGGGAGACCGGCATGGCCACCGCCCCGCACATCGCAGTCGACACCTCCGGACCCGGAACCGTGGACGGCCGCCACATCCGGGCCCTGACGTTCCAGTCCGTACGGCTGGAGTACGTGCGGCACGTACTCGCGGAGGTGGGCCTCGCCGCGGCGGGCGGGACGGCGCTCGTGGTCGGCAGCGGGCGAGGACTCCCCGCGCGCGGCCTGGCCCGGCTGGGCTTCGAGGTGGTCGCCACCGACCCGTCGCCCGCCGCGACGGCCCTCGCCGGGGAGGCGGACGAAGGGCTCGGCATCACCTACCTCACCGCCCCCGCCGAACAACTCGCCCTGCCCGACGACTCGTTCGATCTCGTCTACTGCGCCGACACGCTGGAGATCACCGCACGCCCGGACGCGGTCCTCGCGGAGGCGGCACGCGTACTGCGCCCCGGTGGCGCCTTCGTCTACGACACGGTGAACCGCACCGCCGTCGCCCGCCTCGTCTACCTCGGCGCGTTCCAGACCTTCCCCGGCACCCGGATCATGCCCCGGGGCCGATACGCCGCCGCCCGGCTGCGCACCCCGGCGGAGCTGGCGGAGGCCCTGGGGAGGGTGGGGCTGTCGGCGCGGGACGTCTCGGCGTTCAAGCCGCGCGACGTACGCGCCCTGGTGCGGGCGGCACGGGGCCGCAGGCGCGGCACACTGACCGACGCGCAGCTGCCGGAGCTGGTCGACATGGTCCTGGAGCCGGAGGGGAGAGCGGTGGTGACGTATCTGGGGTACGCGGTCCCCGGACCGTGACACGCCACGCGCCCAGCCGTCCCACCCAGTAAATCGAACACGTGCTCTAATTTAAGCCATGGCTCGATCCCACCCCTTCCCCGCCGACCTGATCCAACTCCAGCGCGACTGGACCGCCGCCTATGAGCTGCTCGCCCAGGACCCGACCCGCACGGCCCTGCGCCGCCGCCTCCGCCGCCTCTCGGTCCGCATCGAGCGCCACCCCCACTGGACGGCGGCGGACGGCCGCACCCGCACAACCCGCCCCGACCTCCGCCGCGAGGCGAGGGCGGAGGCAGAACGGGACGCACGCTGACGGCCCGCCGGCCATGCCTACCCGGCGTACCCCGGTCCCGTCTTGCCGGTGAAGGGAAACAGCGGATAGCCGTCCACGCAGGGGCCCGCGGCAGGGTAGTACGGCCAGTCCATCCCTACGCGGTACAACAGGGTCAGGGCGACAGCACCCACGAGCAGCACGAGCCACCTGGTCGCTCGCCCGCCAGGAAGGGGCCATCGCTGGATGACGAACTGGAGCAGAGCCAGCAGCAGAGTCATGCAGAGCCACATGACGAGCAGGAGGGCATGCAGCCCCAGGTTGCCGCCTGCGTCGTTCCCGAGTGGACAATCCGCCCACGAGTGAATCGTCCACACCGTGCCGGCGAACGAGCCGATCGTGGCGAGGAAGGCAGCGAGTACGTATCCACCGCACCCAGGGGCAGAAGCGCGCGCCTCGACCTCCGTCCCGGCTTCGCGCATCCTCGGGGTTCCTCCCTCGAAGTCGTGTGACGTGTCGAACGCGCGCACGGGTCGACCCTGCCCGTGACCGGGCGGCTTCACCCACACTGACCACACGGCGATCACCCTGGTTCCCGATCGAGCCGCCCTGTCCTGCCCGTGTGGCCGTGCCGCACCCAGTTCCGAGGAGTCCTCATTGATCAGCCAAGGGGTATGGGCCACTGGCCGGTGCGGTGAGTGCGGGTCCGTGACCGGCTTCGACGTCGGCCAGTTCTTCGACCGCGATGTGCTCCGCTGGGGCACCGAAGGCAGTTGTGCGGGCTGTCCGAACGCGTGGTGCGAAACAGGGAGTGGTGTCACGCCCCAGCACGTCCGGCAAGCTCTGCTGCGCGCGTACGGTCCCGCGCGCCTTCGGCCGGACGCCGAGGTGCCGACGCTCGTTCCCGTGATGCGGGCGCTGCGTACCGGACTCGGGCTGTCACTCGGTGAAGCGCGGGCGCGGGCCGTGGAACTCGTCGGGACCGGGCTCGTCGGAACGCTCGTCGAGATGGAGGTCCTGGCGGTCCGCCTGCGGAGCCAAGGTGTCGCGGTGCGCGTGGAAACGGGTGCGTAGTCCCATCACGGGGCGAGCCGTTGGCCGGGGAGAGGCAGCCGGTCCGGCGCTTCGGCCGGGGGCTTTCACCGTCCCTCCGCCCGCAGTGCCCGTACCGCCCAGTCGAGGACCGGGGCCATGGTGTCCGGGGGCGGCCAGCCGTTGATGAGGGCGAGCAGGTGCAGGTAGTGGTCCCTGCGGGGGTCGTTCATGGATTCCAGGTGGGCGGCCAGGCGGACGCGGAGGGCGGGGTCGTCCGGGGCGCCGGTGATCTTCGCGTAGTGGGCCGTGAGCAGGGCGATCACCGGCGCGGCCTCGGGCGAGGCCGGTGCGATGCCGTCGGCCAGGGCGGGCTCGACCAGGGAGCGTACGGCCGCGGCGAGGACGAGCGGGATGCCGGTGGCGGTCTCGGTGATCCGGTCGGTGGCCAGGTTCTCGGCCATGCCGCGCATGGAGTCGCGGAATTCCGGGTCCTGGCAGAGCTGGGCCAGCTCCACCCAGGCCGTCAACTGCTCGGGTTCGGGGTGGTCGGGGAGTTCGGGGGTCATCGAGCGGGTGACCGCGGAGAACGCGGGGTGCGACCGCAGTCCGTCGAAGACCGAGTCGAGGAAGTCGCCGATCAGCCGGGTGCGTTCCTCCTCGGACAGCTGGGCGAGCCGGAACATCAGGTCCAGCTCCTCCGGTGTGGAGCCGCGCTCGGCGACCACCGTGAGCAGCGCCCGGCGCAGACGCAGATGGTGGATCTGTACGTCGAGCGCCTCGGCGTGCACCGCGGCGACCTCGGGCAGTGCGACCTCCCGGTCCATGACCTTGCGGATGGCCGGGAGGTCGATGCCCAGTTCGCGCAGGGTCCGCACGAGACCCAGCCGGACCACGGCGTCCTTGCCGTAGCGCCGGTACCCGGCCGGGCTCCGTACCGCCGGGGTGACGATGCCGGAGTCGGAGTAGAAGCGGATGGTCCTGACCGGGAGCCCGGTGAGCCGGGACAGGTCGCCGATCGAGCACAGGGAGGTGTCGTTGCCGTTCATGCGCCCCAGCATCGGGTCTCCAGTTACTGGAGACTCAAGGCCGGGGAGGGATGAGGGAGGCAGGGGGCTGTTTGTTGGGGTTTGTTCGGGGGTGTGGGTGGGGGAAGGCTGCGTCCGGCCCCCGGGTTCTACGACGGGTCGAACAGGGCGCTGACCGACTCGCCGTTGTGGATGCGGCGCACCGCCTCCGCCAGGGCCGGCGCGATCGACAGGACGCGGAGCTTGTCGGTGCGTTCGGCCATGGGCACCGGCACCGTGTTGGTGCAGACGATCTCCAGTACGTCCGGCTGCTCGGACAGCCGCTTCAGCGCACCCGCCGCGAACAGGCCGTGCGTGCACGCCACGCGCACGCTGCGGACCCCCAACTCCCGAAGCCTCTGCAGGAGTTCGATGACCGTACTGCCCTTCGCGATCTCGTCGTCCAGGACGATGACGTCCCGGTCCGCGACTTCGCCGATCACCGAACTGATCTTGACCTTGTCGTCCGCGAAACGCTGCTTCGCCCCGGCCGCCACCTGTACGCCCAGCAGTCGCGCGAACGCCGCGGCCTCCTTGGCGTTGCCGAGGTCGGGGGAGACCACCGTGGTCCGCGACAGGTCGCACCCGCGGAAGTGCTCCGCGAGTTCGCGCAGCGCGTGCAGGTGGTCGACCGGTACCGAGAAGAACCCGTGGACCTGCGGCGAGTGCAGCGTCATCGCCAGCACCCGGCCCGCCCCCGACGTCGCCAGCAGGTCGGCGACCAGGCGGCCGCCGATCGAGATCCGCGGCGCGTCCTTCTTGTCCGACCGGGCGTACGCGTAGTGCGGCAACACCACCGTGATCCGCCCGGCGGACGCGCCGCGCGCCGCGTCGCACATCAGCAGGAGTTCGAACAGGTTCTCCTGGACCGGGGCCACCAGAGGCTGGATCAGGAAGACGTCGCGCTCCCGGCAGTTGGCCTGGAGCTGGGCCTCCAGACAGTCGTTGGCGAACCGGTCGATCCGTACCGGGCTCAACGGCACCCCCAGGTGCGCACACACCTCCTCCGCGAGCTCCGGATGGGCACTCCCGCTGAACACGGCGATGTCACGCACGAGATAGCTCCTTGCTGGCTGCTGGCTGCTGGCTGCTGGCTGCTGGGGCGGCGAAGGCGGGCTACGGGTGCATGATGGCAGAGCCCGGCGGGCGCGCCGGGTGCGGGTGGCGGAGGCGGGTGGGGCCGGCGGGACGCGAGTGACCCGGGTGGGAGCGCGGGAGCGTGCGGGGGCGCCGTTCCGGGTGCGGTTCGCTTCGGGAAATCGGGACACAAGGGACTTTCGTCCCTGCCCTGAACGCCTTGATCACCCCAGGATGGAGGTATGGACAACCTCCCGGTCATCACCGCAGTCGACGGATCCGACCACAGCCTCCGGGCCCTCGAATGGGCGCTGGCAGCCGCGCGCAGCCGCGGTACGGAGCTGCTCGTCGCCCACATCAGGACCGACCACACCAAGGCACTGCCGATGGCCGGCTCCGTGCCGATCCTGCCGCCGGTCGACTCGGTACCGCTCCTGACCCACGTCCAGGAGCAGATCGAGGCCCGGGAGGACAGCGCCGAACTGCCGCCGGTGCGTTACGAGACGGTCGACGGAAGCCCCGGCTCCGGGCTGGTGGCGCTCAGCGAACGCGGACAGCTCCTCGTGCTCGGTTCGCGCGGGCGCGGCGGCTTCGCGAGTCTGCTGCTCGGTTCCGTCAGCCGTGCGTGCACCGCGCGGGCGGCCTGTCCGGTCGTCGTCGTACCGCACGCGGCCCGCACCGAGGAGGCCGAAGCGGCGAAGGCGGACGGGCCCGCGCCGGTGGTGCTGGGGTTCTCGCTGGAGGAGACCAGCGACGTCGTCGTGGAGTTCGCCTTCGAGGAGGCGAAGCGGCGCGGGGCGCCGCTCCAGGTCATCACCACGTACCCCGTCCCGTTGTCCACGCTCGCGCTGATGGGCGGTGACATCGAGGGCGCGGGCGCCACGGGCCGGCCCGAGATCGAGGCCGACCTGCGGGAGACCCAGAGCCACCGCCTGCGGCCCTTCGTGCAGCGGTACGAGGAGGTGCAGGTCCAGCAGGTGGTCGCCGCGTCCGACGCGGCCGGCCGGCTCGTCGTCGCCTCGCAGACGGCCGGGCTGCTGGTGGTGGGTCGGCACCGGCGGCGCCTCAGCGCCGACACGTTCCTCGGCTCGGCGGCCAACGCGGTGCTCCAGCACGCGCACTGCCCCGTCGCCGTGGTACCGCCGCAGCCCGCGAGCCCGCTGGGCTGAGCGGGCTCGGACGGACGTACGCAGACAAGGGCCTCGGCCCGTGGGAGGAGTCCGGTGAACATGACGTACACGAACACGGCTCGCACGAGCACGGCTCGAACGGGATCGGCTCGCACGAGCGCGGCTCACGCGCGGACGTCGGACGCGGTTCCTCCCGTGGGCCCGCCGCTGATCGTGGTGGGTGTGGACGGCTCGCGCAGGTCCGGGGCGGCGCTGCGGTGGGCGGTCGCCGAGGCGGCGGCCCGCAGCGGCCGGGTGCGTGCGGTGATGTGCTGGACCTGGGCGTGGAGCCCGTTCGGGGCGAGGTTCGCCGCCGAGAAGCGGGCTGCCGGCGGGCGGGGCTCCGGTGCGCGACGCGGTGGCCGGCGGGACATGCTCACCCTGGAGGAGCTGACCGAACTGCGGCTGCGGGAGAGCGTCGCCGACGCCGTCGGCGAGCACCCGCCGGTCCAGATCCAGTGCAAAGTGGTGCAGGGTGCGGTGCCACAGGCGCTCGCCCTGGCGGCGGAGAACGCGGAACTCCTGGTGGTCGGTACGCGCGGCTACGTGGGAGCCAAGCGGATGCTGTTCGGCTCGGTGAGCCGGGACGTCGTGGCACACGCCCCGTGCACGGTCGTGGTCGTACGGGAGGGCCGGGCGGGTGCGTTCCCGGCGGCTGCCCGCGTCCGTCCGCGTGCGGAATCGCGTACGGATTCGAGTGCGGAGTCGCGCACCGGCTCACGCACTGAGTCGCGTCCCGGGTCGCGGGCCGACTCGCGTGCCGGCTTGCGTACGGACCCCCGGGCCGGTTCGCGTACGGACCCCCGGGCCGGCTCACGTACGGATCCGCGTGGCGATTCCAGCCAGGGGTCGCGCGGCGACCGGGACGGCGAGGGGCTCGTGCCCGCGCGGTAACGGCAACCGGAAGGGTCAGCCCCAGCCGACCCGGCCCCGGTCCGCCCCGTCAGCCCCCGTCCGCCGACCCCGCCCCGGTCCGCCCCGTCAGCCCCCGTCCCTCGACCCCGCCCCGTCCGCCCCTGCCGCGAACAGGCCGAGGAACAGGGTCTGTGCCTCGATGATCCGCCGCAGTTCGTCCAGGTCCACGCTCTCGTTGCCCGCGTGGATGCGTGCGCCCGCCATGTCCTCGGCGCCCCACAGGATCACGCCCGCACCCGGTGCCACGGAGTGCAGCGTGGCCACCAGGCCGATGGCGCCACCACTGCCGATCCGGCCCGCGGGGCGGTCGAACGCCGTGCTCAGGGCCTGCTGCGCGGCGGCGAGCGCCGGGTGTTCGGTATCGGCGCGGAAGGGGGAGCCTGCCTTGACCGCCTCGGTCTCCACCCGTACGCCCCACGGCGCGACCGCGTGCAAATGCTCCATGAGGAGGCCCAGTTCGTGTGCCGCGTCCGCGCCGGGCGGCACCCGCAGGGAGATCCGGGCGGCGGCCGAGGCGTGCAGGACGTTGGGGGCGCCGTCGCGCGGCGGGACGTCCACGCCGAGCACGCTCACCGAGGGGCGGGACCACAGGTGGGAGGCGACCGACCCGGAGCCGATCACCTCGACCCCCTCGACCAGCCCCGAAGCGGCCCGCAGTTCGCCCGCCTCCATGTCCGCCCCCGGCCAGTCGGCCCCGTGCAGTCCGGGCACCGCCACATTGCCCGCGTCGTCGTGCAGGGAGGCCACGATGCGGCTGAGGGCGACGAACGCGTCCGGCACCGGGCCGCCGAAGACCCCGGAGTGCACCGGGGCGCGCAGGGTCGTCACCCTGAGGTCGCACACCGCGGTGCCGCGCAGCGTCGTCGTCAGCGCGGGCTCCCCGGTGCGGATGTTGCCCATGTCGGCGATCACGAAGGCGTCGCAGGCGAACAGTTCGGGGTGGGCGGTGACATAGGGGCCGAGGTGGCTGACGGTCTCCTCCTCGCCCTCGATCAGGATCCTGAGGGTGACCGGGGGCCTGCCCTCGTACGCCCGCAGGGTCGCGGCGTGCGCGACGACGCCGCTCTTGTCGTCGGCCGCGCCCCGGCCGTACAGCCGCCCGTCGGCACCCGTCGTCGCGGTCCACGGGTCGGTCTCCCACTCCTGTTCCTCGGGAGCGGGCTGGACGTCGTAGTGCGCGTACAGCAGGACGGTCGGCGCCCCGGGCGGACCGGGCACCTCCGCGTACACGGCCGGGTAGCCGTCCGGGATGTCGAGCAGCCGGGCGTCGGTGGCGCCGCTGCGCCGCAGCAGTTCGGCGGTGGCCCGCGCGGTCCGCAGCACCGGTTCCGCGGGGAACCCGGGGAAGGCGACGGAGTCCAGCGCGACCAGGGCGGTGAGCTCCTCGGTCAGTTCGGGCATCAGGCCCGCCACGCGTGCGGCGGCCTCGCGGGTGCCGGGGGAGAGCGGTGAAGCGGTGGTGTCCATGGCGCGGTCCTTTCCGACTGCGGGGACGCAGGAGTGTGCGGAGTGCGGTGAAGGGGCCCGGGAGGGGCCGGTGGGAGATGCCCGTGGGCCGGTGCGCGGGCTCATGCGACGAACGTCGCGATCAGGAGGCCGACACCGACCGAGACCACCCAGGACACCAGCATGGGGAGGGTGAAGGAGTGGTAGAGCGGAAACTTCGAAAGCCGGGTGGAGCCGGTCTTGTCCAGCTCCACGGCGGCGATCTGCGACCCGTTGGCGGGGAACAGCCACACACCGGTCAGTGACGTCCACATGGCGGTGACCACGGCGGGACTCAGCGCGGCGAGACCGATCGGCGCGATGGTGCGGGTCGCGGTGGACTGGCTCGTCGTCAGACCGACGACGAGGAAGAAGCCCACGGCCACCAGATAGGCGTGGTCCTTGATCAGCTCGGTGAGCGGATCGATGATCGTCGTCTGGTTGCCCGAGATGAAGGTGTCGGCCATCCAGGCGATGCCGAACAGCGCGATGGCGGCCACCAGTCCCGCGGTCATCAGCGGCTGCCTGATGACGTCGGCCGGATCCAGCCTGTTGGTCAGGATGATCAGCAGTGCGACGGTGAACATGACGATCTGGATCACCGTGGACATGTCCAGGGGGCCGGACTTGTCGCCGACCGTCACGACCGGCCGCAGCCCCTCGAACAGGCCCAGCAGCACCACCACGGCCACACCGGCCAGGAACAGCCAGGCGCTGCGGGCGGCCCCGGCCGGCAGGTCGGACTCCTCGCCGGGTCCGGTGCCCGCGTCCGTCCGCGCGGGGACGGGCTCGACCACTCCCTCGGCCACCCGGCGGGCGAACTCGGGGTCGTCCGCGAGGTCCTTGCCGACCCGGGACTGGACGACGGAGACCGCGAGGATAGCGACGATCGCGGACGGCACGGTGATCGCGAGGATCTTGGCCAGGGTGAAGTCGGCGGGCAGCAGGGTCAGGTACGCGGCCATCGCGGCGGACACCGGGGAGGCCGTGATGCCGAGACCGGACGCCACCGTGGAGGCGGTCAGCGGCCGTTCGGGACGTACGCCGCTGCGGTGGGACGTCTCGTAGATGACCGGCATCAGGGCGAAGAAGATGTTGGACGTGCCGGAGCCCACGGTGAAGACGAAGGTGACGAACGGTGCCACGTACGTGATGCGTTCGGGCCGCCGTCTGATGATCCGTGAGGCGATCCGCACGAGGTGGTCGATGCCGCGGGCGGACTGCATGGCGGCCGACGCCGAGATGACCGCGATGATGATGAAGAACGCGGCGACCGGTGGGGAGCCGGGCGCGAGGCCGAAGCCGAAGACCAGGAGTCCGGTGCCGAACACGCCCCACAGACCCAGTCCGATGCCACCGGTGCGGACACCGAGCGCGATGGCCACCAGCACGATCGCCGCTTCAAGAATGATCTTCCACAGTTCCATGCGGGAATCCCGTCGGCGTGGGCACGTCGCACACCCGCGGAGCACGAGTGCCGCCAAACCCGTAGAAAGTAAATGGATCATATGTGGGCGGGTTAAAGCGGTATTCACGCGTAAAGTCCATAGATCTCGTGACTTAAGTCCTGAAACGCTGCTTGTCATTGAATGGGTAGATTCAAAGGCATGTACTCACACAGCGATGGCGCCGTTCCCGCGCCCCTCACCCCGGTACGCGGAGCGGGCGGCGACGCCTGTCCTGGCGTGCTGCGCGCGCACTCGGCCGCGGACGGCGAACTCGTCCGGCTCCGCGTGCCCGGCGGCTTCCTGACGAACGATCAGCTCTCCGCGCTGGCCGCCGCCGCGGAACGGTTCGCCGACGGACGGCTGAGCGTCACCTCGCGCGGCAACCTGGAACTGCGCGGCATCGGCGCCCACCGGACGCCGCAGCTCCGATGGCTGCTCAAGGAGGCCGGACTGCTCCCGTCCGCCCCGCACGAACGCATGCGCAACATCGTCGCCTCGCCACTGGCCGGCCTCGACACCCCCAGCGGCACGGGCCTCGGCGCGCGGGTGCGGGAACTGGACGCCCTGCTGCGCGAGCGCCCCAGGACCGCCGAACTGTCCGGCCGGTTCCTCTTCGTGCTCGACGACGGACGCGGGGACGTCACCGGACTCGGCGGCGACATCACGCTGATGGGCCACGGCGGCGAGGCCGCCGCCACCCGGCTCAAGGTCGGCGACGAGACCGTACGGATAGCCGGCGAGTACGCGGCGAGGGCCGCGGTCGCCGCCGCCGAGGCCTTCCTCGACGCCCGGGACGCGACGGGCACCGGCGCCTGGCGCGTGTCCGAACTCCCCGCGGACCACCCCGTCCGGCTCACCGCCGCCCTCGACACGGCCGCCGTGCCGTGGCTTCCCGCCGCCCTGCCCGAGAGGCGGACCGCGCCCCTGCCCCTCGGCGCGCACCCGGCGGCCGACGGCACGTACGCACTGAACGTGGCACCCCGCCTCGGCCGGCTCACCGCCGCCCAACTGCGCCTGCTGCGCGGCCCCCGGGGATGGGTGCGGGTCACACCGTGGCGCGGATTCGTCGTGCCCGGCTTCGCCCCGGCGGCGCTGCCGGTGCGGCGGGAGGTACTGCGCGAGGCGGGACTCCTCACCGACCCGGCGTCGCCCTGGGCGGGCGTGAGCGCCTGCACCGGACTGCCCGGCTGTGTACGGGCCCACGCCGACGTCCGCGCGGACGCCGTCCCCGCGACCGGGACCGGGGCCGGGGCCCGCGGGCTGCCGGTGCACTGGTCCGGCTGCGCGAGGCGCTGCGGACATCCGCACGGCGACCGGGTGGACGTGGTGGCGACCGCCCACGGGCACTACGAGGTACGGGTACGGGCGCGCGGCACGGCGCAGCCGGACATCCCGGTGACGCACGGCACCCTGGCGGAGCGCGTCCGGGCCGCCCGTACCGTCACACTCCCGCGGCCAGCACGGTGACCAGCAGTGCGACCGAGCAGCCCAGCTCGATCAGCCCCACCGTCCGCACCCGCACCTCCCGGCCCGGCAGCAGCACCGCCCGGCCCAGGCAGAGGGCGAACAGGGCCGCGTACCACGGGCTCAGCAGCACCCCGCCGACCAGCGCGGCGCCGTGGTACGCCACCGAGCCGTACAGGTAACGCGGGTTGCGGCGCTCCCGGATCATGGTCTTCACATGGAGGACCGTGCCGGAGAAGCAGAGGAGACAGGCGGCGGCGGGCTCCAGCCCGTCGGTGAGGGTCCCGCCGCCCAGCCGCAGGGCCACCAGCAGCACGGCGCACGCGGGCACCACCGCCACCAGCCCGTTGACCAGGGCCCGTTCGTTGTTGCGCCACGCGTACAGGGTGTTCACCGCGAAGAACGGCAGCGCTGCGGCCACCGCCACCAGCAGCCACGGCCGCACCACCAGCAACGGCGCCCCGAGGACCGCCAGCGCCGCCCCGAACGTCAGCAGCGGGCGCACGTGCCGCCCCGCCGCCCGCGGATTGCGCGACAGCCTGCGCAGCCGTACGTACTGCTGGAGGTGGAAGGCCGTGACGTACGCGAGCAACCAGGCGCCGAACAGCGGCAGATGCAGCCAGGTGGGCGAGCCGAGGAAGGTGCCCGCGGCGAAGGGCACGGCGAGCATGGCCCAGGCCCCGTGCTGATCGGGCAGCCACTTGACGGGCTTGCGCCGGGCGGGCTTTACGGGCTCGCGCCGGGCGGGCCCGGCGGGTGCGGTGCGCTTCGGGGGCCCGGCGGCGCGGTCGGTCATACCGCTGCCCCCACGTCCTTCGCGTTCCGCACCGGAGCCGGAGCCGGAGCCGGAGCCGAAGTCGCAGCTGGATTCGGATTCGCAGCGGAGGCGAGAGCGGCGGCCGGGGATTCGGCCACCGTCCGGCCCAGTTCCGCGCCCGGGGCCTCCGTGTCCCCCGGCCTCGCCAGCAGTTCCAGTACGGTGCCTTCTTCCGCGCCCTCCGGCGGTACGACGGCCAGCGCGTCGCACGCCGCCAGGCCGCGCAGCATGGCCGGCCCGCGGTGGTCCAGCGGATGCACCGCTCCCTTGCGTACGGCCACCGGCACCAGCGCGGTGGACGGGGCGCGCCCCGCGATCCGTACCGCCGAGGGAAGCCCGACGACGGCGGCCGGCGGCAGACCCGTCAGCCCGCGCAGCACCGGTACCGCCAGGGTCGCGGTCGCGGCGACGGCGGCCAGCGGATTGCCCGGCAGACCGACGACGGGCCTGCCGTCCGGCAGCAGCGCCAGCAGCATCGGATGCCCGGGGCGTACGGCCACGCTGTCCACCAGCATCCGCGCGCCCAGCGCGGCCAGCGCCCGGCGCACATGGTCCACCGGGCCGCGCGCGGAACCGCCGGTGGTGAGCACCACGTCCCCCCTCGCCCCCGCCAGGGCCGCGCACAGCGCGTCGAGGTCGTCCGGCACCCGTTGGTGACCGGCGATCCGGACGCCGAGCGCCTCCAGCCACGGCACCAGCAGCGGTCCCAGCGCGTCGCGCACCCGGCCGCGCCCCGGCAGGCCCCGGTCGAGGAGTTCGTCGCCGAGCACCAGCAGGTCGGCGCTGGGCAGGGCGGTCACGGTGAGGGCGTCGTACCCGCAGGCGGCGGCGAGTCCCGCGACGGCGGGGGTGACAAGGGTGCCCGCGGGGAGCAGCGGGTCCCCGGCCCGGCACTCCTGGCCGCGCGGCCGGACGTCCCGGCCGGGAGGACCGACGGGGGTACGGGACACCAGCAGCGGCCCGCACCCACCGGGCTCACCGCTCCCGGCCACCCCACCGCCCCCGGCCGGATCGCCCCCGCTCAGCTCCCCCTCCTCGCTGCGCAGCACCTGTTCCGCCCCGTCCGGCACCGGCGCCCCGGTGGCGATGGCCACCGCCTCGCCCGCCGCCAGGGGGCCCGGCACACCGCCCGCCAGCACCCGGCCCCGGACCCGCCAGGGGCCCGGACCCCGCACCGCCCAGCCGTCCATCGCGGAACTGTCGAAGGCGGGGAGGTCGGTGAGCGCGGTCAGCGGTACGACCAGCGCCCGTCCCACGGCGCCGGCCAGCGGCCTGCGTTCCGCGAGCAGGGCCGGGCCGGCGGTGGCGGCGACCGAGCGGGCTTGCACCCAGGTGAGCATGAAATCGACCGTCCTCGGGGGCCATCGGGCCTTCTTCAGGGCCAAAAGCCCTTTTCAGCAAACACTTTGTCGTCGAATTCCACCTTGTCACCAGCCGGTGGGCCGGATTGTGGAATTAGGTCACTGTCCGGCGGGACCAAAGTCCCCGGGGGGCGCGCAAACGGGGGCATAGGGTCGGAACGCGGCCATGGAATGCACCGGCGAGCCGCCGGTGGGTCCCGGCCCGGAGTTCTTTCTTTTCCCGGAGGATCAAGTTGCGGCAGAACCAGAGCGGCGCCGCGGAAGCACTGCTCAAGGCCGGACGGTATTTCACCAAGTCCGAGGTGTCCGACGATCTGCGGTCGGTGCACCGTACCGGCGGCCGGGACGCCGAAGCGTTCTACCGGGACCGCTGGAGCCACGACAAGGTCGTGAACTCCACGCACGGCGTGAACTGCACGGGCTCGTGCCGCTGGAAGGTCTTCGTCAAGGACGGGATCATCACCTGGGAGACCCAGGCGACCGACTACCCCTCCGTGGGCCCCGACCGGCCCGAGTACGAGCCGCGCGGCTGCCCGCGGGGCGCCTCCTTCTCCTGGTACAGCTACTCGCCGACCCGGGTGCGCCACCCCTATGTGCGCGGCACCCTGCTGTCGATGTACCGGGAGGCGAAGCAGCGGCTCGGGGACCCCGTCCTGGCCTGGGCGGACATCCAGCACGACCCGAAGCGCCGGCGCACCTACCAGCAGGCGCGCGGCAAGGGCGGTCTGGTGCGGGCGAGTTGGGACGAGGCGCTGGAGATCGCCGCCGCCGCGCACGTGCACACCATCGGGGAGCACGGTCCCGACCGGGTCGCCGGGTTCTCCCCGATCCCCGCGATGTCGATGGCCTCGCACGCGGCGGGCGCCCGCTTCCACTCGCTCATCGGCGCGCCGATGCTGTCGTTCTACGACTGGTACGCGGACCTGCCGGTGGCCTCGCCGCAGGTCTTCGGCGACCAGACGGACGTGCCCGAGTCGGGGGACTGGTGGGACGCCGCGTATCTGATGATGTGGGGCTCGAACGTCCCCGTCACCCGCACCCCGGACGCCCACTGGATGGCGGAGGCCCGTTACCGGGGGCAGAAGGTCGTCACGGTTTCCCCGGACTTCGCGGACAACACCAAATTCGCCGACGAATGGATGCACCCGCACCCCGGAACGGACGGTGCGCTCGCCCTCTCCCTGGGCCACGTCATCCTCAAGGAATTCTTCGTCGACCGCGAGACCCCCTTCTTCCGGGATTACGTACGGCAGTACACCGACCTCCCCTTCCTGGTCACCCTGCGCGAAACGGAACAGGGCCTGGTGCCGCACAAGTTCCTCAATGCGGCCGACCTCGGGCAGGACACCGAGAACGCCCAGTGGAAAACCGTCCTGGTCGACGACACCACCGGTGAGCCCGTCGTCCCGCACGGCACCCTCGGCCACCGCTGGGGCAGGAACGAGACGCCCGAGTGGCACCTCGACCTCGGCGACACGGTTCCGCGGCTGTCCCTGTACGGCGAGGGCGCGGCGGAGATCGTGCTGCCCCGCTTCGAGGAGGACCGGCCCGGCACCGTACGGCGCGGCGTCCCCGTCCGCCGGATCGGCGACCGGCTGGTCACCACCGTGTACGACCTGATGCTCGCCCAGTACGGGGTCGGCCGCGAGGGACTGCCGGGCGAGTGGCCCACCTCGTACGACGACGCCTCGCAGCCCGGCACCCCCGCCTGGCAGGAGACCCTGACCTCGGTCCCGGCGGCCCAGGCGGCGCGCGTGGCACGGGAGTTCGGCGAGACCGCCGAGAAGTCCCGGGGCCGCTGCATGATCCTGATGGGCGCGGGCACCAACCACTGGTTCCACTCCGAGACCATCTACCGCGCCTTCCTCGCCCTGCTCACCCTCACCGGCTGCCAGGGCCGCAACGGCGGCGGCTGGGGCCACTACGTCGGCCAGGAGAAGTGCCGCCCGGTCACCGGCTGGGCCACCCTCGCCAGTGCCTCCGACTGGGCCAGACCGCCGCGCCACATGATCGGCGCGGGCTGGTTCTACCTGCACACCGACCAGTGGCGGTACGACACCCTGCCGGCCGAGGCCCTCGCCTCGCCCCTCGCGGAGGGCGCCTTCGCGGGCATGTCGGGTGCGGACTGCCTGGCCGCGTCCGCCCGGATGGGCTGGATGCCCTCGTACCCCACCTTCGACCGCAACCCCCTGGAGCTCGGCGCGGCCGAGGACCCGGTCCGGGCGGCCGTCGAGGAGCTGAAGGCGGGCACCCTGGGCTTCGCGGGCGAGGACCCCGACGCACCCGCCAACTGGCCGCGCGTGCTCAACGTCTGGCGGGCCAACCTGCTCGGCTCCAGCTCCAAGGGCAACGAGTACTTCCTCAAGCACCTCCTGGGCACCCACCACAACCTCCCCGACGACGGCTCGCGTTGCGCACCCCGCGACGTGACCTGGCAGGAGGAGGACGTCGAGGGCAAGCTCGACCTCTTGATGGCCATGGACTTCCGGATGACGTCCACCACCCTGCTCGCCGACATTGTCCTCCCGGCCGCCACCTGGTACGAGAAGCACGACCTGTCCTCCACGGACATGCATCCCTTCCTGCACGCCTTCACCCCGGCCGTCGACCCGCCCTGGCAGGCCCGTTCCGACTACGACGCCTTCCACGCCCTGGCCCGCCGCTTCGGCGAACTGGCCGCCGAACACCTCGGGGTGCGCAAGGACCTGGTGGCCACCGCCCTCCAGCACGACACCCCCGGCGGCGAGATGGCCCAGCCCGGCGGTGTCGCCCTGGACTGGTCGAAGGGCGAGTGCGAGCCGATACCCGGGCGCACCATGTACAACCTGGCCGTCGTGGAACGCGACTACGGCGCGGTCGGGGACAAGTTCGCCGCCCTCGGCCCGCTGGTCGACACGCTCGGCGTCACCACCAAGGCCATCACCTTCGACGTCGGGGAGGAGGTCGACTACCTGGGCGCCAAGAACGGCACCGTGCGCGGCGGAATCGCCGACGGCCGCCCCCGGCTGGACACCGCGCAGCGCGCCTGCGAGGCGATCCTCTCCCTCTCCGGCACCTCCAACGGCCGCCTCGCCACCCAGGGCTTCACGACCCTGGAGAAGAAGGTCGGCACCGAGATGGCCCACCTGGCCGCCGAGGCCGAGGGCAAGCGGGTCACCTTCGCCGACACCCAGGCCCGCCCCGTCCCGGTGATCACCTCGCCCGAGTGGTCCGGCAGCGAGTCCGGCGGACGGCGCTACACCGCGTTCACCGTCAACACCGAACACCTGAAGCCCTGGCACACTTTGACAGGCCGTCAGCACTTCTTCATCGACCACGACTGGCTGCACGAGGTGGGCGAGGCACTCCCCGTCTACAAGCCCCCGCTCAACATGCACCGGCTGTACGGGGAGCCCGAACTCGGCCGGGTCGAGGAGAAGACGGTCGCCGTCCGCTACCTCACCCCGCACAACAAGTGGGCCATCCACTCCATGTACCAGGACAACCAGTACATGATGTCGCTCGGCCGGGGCGGCCAGACGGTGTGGATGTCCCCGCAGGACGCCGAAGCCATCGGCGTCGCCGACAACGACTGGATCGAGGCGGTCAACCGCAACGGCGTCATCACCGCCCGCGCGATCGTCTCCCACAAGATGCCGGCCGGCACCGTCTACATGAACCACGCCCAGGAGCGCACCGTCGGCGTCCCCCGCACCGAGAAGACCGGCAGGCGCGGCGGCATCCACAACTCGCTCACCCGCGTGATGCTCAAGCCCACCCACCTCGTCGGCGGCTACGCCCAGCTGACCTGGGCCTTCAACTACCTCGGCCCGACCGGCAACCAGCGCGACGAGGTCACCGTGATCCGCCGCCGCAGCCAGAACGTGGAGTACTGACATGCGCGTCATGGCCCAGGTCGCCATGGTGATGAACCTCGACAAGTGCATCGGCTGCCACACCTGCTCCGTCACCTGCAAGCAGGCGTGGAGCAACCGGCAGGGCACCGAGTACGTCTGGTTCAACAACGTCGAGACCCTCCCCGGCCAGGGCTACCCCCGCCGCTGGGAGGACCAGGAGAAGTGGAAGGGCGGCTGGGAGCGCACCCGCTCCGGCAAGCTGCGGCTGCGTTCCGGCAGCAGGCTCAAACGCCTGGGCACCCTCTTCGCCAACCCCGACCTCCCCGGGATCGAGGACTACTACCAGCCCTGGACGTACGAGTACAAGAACCTCACCGAGGCCCCGGCGGGCGACGACCTGCCCACCGCCCGCCCCGTCGACTCCGTCACCGGCGCCCCCATGGACACCATCGAGTGGGGCCCCAACTGGGACGACAACCTCGGCGGCGCCGTCGAGCACGGGCCGCGCGACCCGGTCGTGGAGAAGATCCGCGACGAGGTCGGCGAGCGGATCAGGTTCGAGTTCGAGCAGTCCTTCATGTTCTACCTGCCGAGGATCTGCGAGCACTGCCTCAACCCCGCGTGCGTCTCCGCGTGCCCGTCCGGGGCGATGTACAAGCGCACCGAGGACGGCATCGTGCTCGTCGACCAGGACCAGTGCCGGGGCTGGCGGATGTGCGTCAGCGCCTGCCCGTACAAGAAGGTCTACTTCAACCACGCCACCGGCAAGGCCGAGAAGTGCACCTTCTGCTTCCCGCGCGTCGAGGTCGGCCTGCCGACGGTCTGCTCCGAGACGTGCGTGGGCCGGATGCGCTACCTCGGGGTCCTGCTGTACGACGCCGACAAGGTCGCCGAAGCGGCTGCCGTCGAGGACGAACACGACCTCTACCCGAGCCAGTTGGAAGCCTTCCTCGACCCGCACGACCCGGCGGTGCGGGCCGCCGCACGGGCCGCGGGCATCACCGACGAATGGCTCGACGCGGCCCGCCGCTCCTCGGTGTACGACCTCATCGCCACCTACCAGGTCGCCCTCCCGCTGCACCCGGAGTACCGCACCATGCCCATGGTCTGGTACGTGCCGCCGCTCTCCCCGGTCGTCGAGGCGGTCGCCGCCACCGGTCGCGACGGCGAGGACGCCGGCAACCTCTTCGGCGCGATCGACGCGATGCGCATCCCCGTCGAGTACCTCGCGGAGATCCTCACCGCGGGGGACACCGGCGTGGTGGACGCGGTGCTGCACCGGATGGCCGCCATGCGCGCCCACATGCGGCACGTCAACCTCGGCGAGGACCCCGGCGAGGACATCGCCCGCGCGGTCGGCCTCACCCCGGTCGAGCTGGAGGACATGTTCCGGCTGCTGGCCGTCGCCAAGCTGGAGGACCGCTTCGTGGTGCCCACCGCGGCCCGCGCCGACGCGGCGGCCCTCGCCGACGCCCACCCCCTCGACGGCCCGCCCGGCGAGGGCCCGGACAGCGGCTGCCCGGTGGCCGACGTGCCCGCGCCGGCCCCCGCCCGCGTGATGCTCAACCTCGGCAGGACCCGGAGGAGCTCATGACCACGACCCCCGTACTCGGCCGCACCGGCCCGCCGCCGCCCACCGAAACCGGCGGGCCGCCCCCGCCGATGGGCCCCGACGCCGTCACCCGGCTGGTCGCGGGCCGCTGCCTGGAGTACCCCGACTCCCGGCTGTACGCGGACCTGCCCCGGCTCCGCGCCGCCCTCGGCGCCACCCGGCCCGAGGCGGCCCCGCTCCTCGCGGGCTTCCTCGACCATGTCGCGGCCACCGAACCGCTCGACCTGTGCGCGCACTACACGGCCACCTTCGACACCCGCAACCGGCGCTGCCTCTACCTCACCTGGTGGGCCGACGGCGACACCCGCCGCCGCGGCCTCTCCCTGGTCCGCGTCAAACAGCTCTACCGGGACCACGGCCTGGAGTACGCGGACGAGGAACTGCCCGACTTCCTCCCCGTCGCCCTCGACTTCGCCGCCCGCCACCCGGAGGCCGGCACCGCACTCCTGGAGGAGCACCGGGTCGGCCTGGAACTGCTGCGCCTCGCGGTGAGCGCGGCGAACACCCCGTACACGGCCGTGCTCGAAGCCCTGTGCAGCACCCTCCCCGGCCCCTCCCCGCGCACCAGGGAGGAGGCCAGGGCGCTGGCCCGCAACGGCCCGCCCCGGGAACTCGTCGGCGTCGGCTCCCCGCTGGAGCCCTTCGGGCCCGGCATCGACCTGCCCTGGCCGGCCGTCCGCCCGACCGCCGCCACCAGTGGCGCGCCCGCGCTCCCCGAAAGGACGTCGGACTGATGGACCTGCTCCTGTGGGGTGTCGTGCCCTATGTCTCGCTCGTCCTGCTGATCGCGGGCACCGTCTGGCGCGCCCGCTACGACAGGTTCGGCCGGACCTCCCACTCCTCCCAGCTCCACGAGTCGAAACTGCTGCGCATCGGCTCCCCGCTCTTCCACTTCGGCATGCTCTTCGTCGTGCTCGGCCACGTCGTGGGACTGCTCATACCCAAGTCCTGGACCGACGCCATCGGCGTCAGCGAGCACACGTACCACCTGGTCGCCGTAGGAATCGGCACGGTCGCGGGCCTCGCCGCCGCCTTCGGCATCGGCCTGCTGGTGTACCGCCGCTTCAAGGTGCCGGCCGTGCGCCGGGCGACCCTGCGCAGCGACCACGTGATGTACAGCTGCCTGCTCGGCGCGATGCTCCTGGGCCTGGCCGCCACCGTCCTCAACTCCACCGGCGCGACGGACGGCTACAACTACCGCGAGGGCATCGCCCCGTGGTTCCGCTCCCTGTTCACGCTCGCGCCGGACTACGGGCTGATGGCGGGCGCGCCGCTCGCCTTCAAGCTGCACATCCTCTTCGGCTTCGCGCTGTTCGCGCTGATCCCGTACTCGCGGCTGGTGCACATGTTCAGCGCCCCGGTGAAGTACCTCTTCCGGCCGTACGTCGTCTACCGCAGCCGGGACCCGAAGGCGACGGCCACCCGTGCGGAGCGCCGCGGCTGGGAGCGGGTCCGGTGAGCCCCGCACCGCGGCGCGGGGCCGGGGAGCCCCGGCCCGGCGGCGCCGGGAAGGCCGCCGCGCCGCGTCTCGTCCGCACCCCGCGCCACGCCGTTGCCGACCGGCCCTTCCTCGTCATCTGGGAAGCCACCCGGGCCTGCCCGCTGGCCTGCGCCCACTGCCGGGCCGAGGCCGATCCGCTGCGCAGCCCGCACGAACTCGACGGGGCGCAGGCCCGCTCCCTGATGGACCAGATCGCCGCCTTCGGGCGGCCCCACCCGCTGTTCGTCATCACCGGCGGCGACCCCTTCCAACGGCCCGACCTCGTCGAACTCGTCGCGTACGGCACCTCCATCGGGCTGCGCGTCGCGGTCTCGCCCTCCGGCACACCGACCCTCACCCGGGAGAACCTGACCGCCGTGCGGGACGCCGGTGCCGTCGCGCTGTCGCTCAGCGTCGACGGGTCGACCGCCGCCCGCCACGACACCTTCCGGGGCGTCGACGGCGTCTTCGACCTGACCCTCGACGGCTGGCGGGCCGCCCGCGACCTCGGGCTCAAGGTGCAGATCAACACCACCGTCTCCCGGTACAGCCTGGAGGACCTCGCCGACATCGCCGCCCTGGTGCGCCGGGAGCGGGCCATGCTCTGGTCGGGCTTCCTGCTGGTGCCCACCGGGCGGGGCGCCGAACTCGACTCGCTCACCGCGGAGGAGACCGAGGACGTCCTGCACTTCCTGTACGACTGCGGCGCGTTCATGGCCACCAAGACCACCGAAGGCCACCACTTCCGGCGCGTCGTGCTGCAACGGGCCGCACTCGCGGAGCGCGGCGAAGCGCCCCGCACCGGCGACCTCCACGCCCGGCTCACCGCCCGCGCGACCGCCCTCGGCCTCTTCGCGGGGGAGCGGCGCACGGTCCGCCGCCCGCCCATGGACGTCTCCTCCGGACGGGGCTTCGTGTTCGTGTCGCACACCGGCGAGGTGACCCCCAGCGGGTTCCTGCCGTTGTCCGCGGACAACACCAAGCACCGCCCATTGACGGACATTTACCGCGAATCACCCCTGTTTCGGGTGCTCCGCGACCCCACTCTGCTCCGCGGCAAGTGCGGCGCCTGCGAGTACCGCTCCGTCTGCGGCGGCTCCCGTTCCCGGGCCTACGCCGTCACCGGCGACCCGCTCGCGGCCGACCCGTGGTGCGCGTACCAGCCGGCGTACCAAGCGGCGTTCCAACCGAAGGACAAGAAGAACAAGGGGGCGCCCCCATGCGCTCAGTGATCGTGATCGGCGGCGGCATCAGCGGACTCGCCGCCGCCTGGGAACTCCGCGGCCGGGCCGAAGTCACCGTCCTGGAGGCCACCGACCGCATCGGCGGCAAACTGCGCACCGGCTCCCTGGCCGGCATCCCCGTCGACGAGGGCGCCGAGTCCGTCATGGCGCTGCGCCCCGAAGCCGTTCGCCTCGCGGAGGAGGTCGGCCTCGGCGACGCCCTGCGCGAACCGGCACCCGCCCCCGTCACCCTGTGGACCCGCGGCGCCCTGCGCCCCCTGCCCGCCGGACACGTCCTCGGCATCCCACCGGACCCCGGCGCCCTGGAAGGCACCGGACTGCTCTCCGCCGCCGGAATCGCCCGCCTCGCCCAGGAGGAAGCCGTCCCCGCCCGCCCGCTGGGCACCGAGGACCCCGACATCACCGTCGCCGACTACCTGGTGCCCCGCCTCGGCCGGGAAGCCGTCGACCGCCTGGTCGAACCCCTCCTCGGCGGCATCTACGCCGGCCGCACCGAACAGCTCTCGCTGCGCTCCACCATGCCCGCCGTCGCCGGCATCGCCGCCACCGGAGACTCGCTCCTCGCCTCCCTGCGCCGCCGCGCCCAGCCGCCGCGCACCGGCACCCGGCCCAGCCCGGTACGCGGCATCACCGGCGGCACCGGCCGGCTGCCGCTCGCCGTCGCCACCGCGTGCGGCGCGCACATCCTGCACCGCTGCACCGCACTCGGCCTCGAACGCCTCCCCGGCCGCTGGCGGGTGCACACCGTCACCGGCAACGGCCCGCTGACCCTGGAGGCCGAAGCCGTCGTCCTCGCACTGCCCGCGCACGCCGCGGCGCCCCTGCTGCGCCCGCACTCGGCCGCCGCGCACACCGAACTGGCGGCGATGCGCTACGCGGGCTCCGCCGTCATCACCATGGCGTTCGCCCGCACCGCGGCGGGCCCCCCGCCCGCCCTCAACGGCTTCCTCGTACCGCCCGTGGACGGCCGCACCGTCAAGGCCGCGACCTTCCTCTCCCACAAGTGGGCCTGGCAGCACGACACCGCGCCCTCCGCGCTCGTGCTGCGCGCCTCCGTGGGCCGGGCCGGCGAGGAACACCTGCTCGCCCTCGACGACAAACGCCTGACCGGCCTAGCCCTGGCCGAACTCACCGAGGCGGTCGGCCCGTTGGGAGACCTGCTGGGCTCGAAGGTCACCCGCTGGCGGGACGGCCTGCCGCAGTACGAACCCGGCCATGCCGACCGCGTCGCCACCATCCGCGACGCGGTCGCCAAGCTGCCCGGCCTGGAGGTGTGCGGCGCCCTCTACGAGGGCGTCGGCGTCGCCGCCTGCGTGGCCACCGGCCGCGCCGCCGCCGCACGCCTCCACTCCGGCTGACCGGCGGGCGGCTACGCCGCGGGCTGCTGCTGGGTCACGCAGTGGATGCCGCCACCGCCCGTGCCGAGCCGGTCGATGTTCAGCTGCTCGACGACCCGGCCCGGGTAGAGCCGGGCCAGCGTCGACCGGGCCGCCGCGTCGGCGGCGGAGTCCCCGAAGTGGGCGCTGATCACCGCGCCGTTGCAGACGTAGTAGTTGGCGTACGAGGCGAGGAAGTCCCGGTTGGTGGAGCGGATCTTGTTGTAGTCCGGGCCCTGGAGGCGCTGCACGTTCATCCGGTTCCCGGCGGCGGTCGTCGAGGCGGACAGGACGGCGTACTGCTGCCGGGCGTCCCGGGCGTAGGCGTCGGTGTCGGTGGCCAGCGGCATCTGGACCAGGGCCTTGCCGGGCGCGAGGAACCGGGACGTGGCGTCCACGTGGTCGTCGGTGATGTCCTGCCCGCGCACCCCGTCGAACCAGATGACCTTGGAGGCGCCGTACGCGTCGCACAGCGCCGCCGCCAGATCCTGCTCGGAGACCCCGGGGTTGCGGTTGCGGTTGACCAGACTGCTCCGGGTGGCCATCAGGGTGCCCGCACCGTCCTGCTCGACGGCCCCGCCCTCACCGACCAGGTCGGCGTAGCCGAAGGGAACCTTCGCCCAGGCGGCCACCCGCTCGGCGACCAGGGCGTCCTTGGCGTGGGCCTGCTTGTTGCCCCAGCCGTTGAAGTTCAGCCCCACCGTGTCGAGCCCGCCGGCCCCGTCGGTGCGGAAGACCGGCCCCGAGTCGCGCATCCAGCAGTCGTCGACGGGTATCGAGTCGAGCACCGTGACCGTCGTACCGCACATCGAGCGGGCCTTCGCGGCACTGGCGGAGTTCGCGCACAGCACCACCGGCTCGTACTTCGCGATCGTCCGGGCGATCAGGGCGATGTCCGCCTGGACGCCGCTCAGCTTGCCGCCCCAGATGGCGGAGCTGTCCGGCCAGGCCATCCAGGTGCGGGTGTGCCGGACGTCCTCGACGGGCACCTGGAAGGTGCCCGCGGTGCCGCGGGCCCAGCTCTGGGCGGTGGTGGCCACGGCGGCGCCCGCGGCGGTCGCTCCGGCGGCGATGAGGAATCCCCGCCTGTTCATGGTCCGCCGGTGCCTGCCCGGGTTGTTCGTGCCCGAAGCGTGCGTGTCGCGCGTCATTCATGCCTCCTGTGGGGGACTTGCCTGGACGGCCGTGAGTTCCTGGCGGGCCGCCGCGATCCGGTCCGGGTCCCAGCCCGGCCGCGGTACGGAGTCCAGGAGCAGCCGGGTGTAGGGGTGTTGCGGCGCGGCGAGCACCTCGGCGGTGCCGCCCGCCTCGACGACGCGGCCGTGGCGCATGACGAGTACCTCGTCGGTGACGCACCGGACGACGCCGAGATCGTGGGTGATGAACAGGTAGCCGATCGGGGTCTCGGCACGGATGTCGGCGAGCAGGTTGAGGATCTGCGCCTGCACCGACACGTCGAGGGCGGCGACCGCCTCGTCGAGGACGAGCACGGCCGGCTCCACCGCGAGCGCGCGGGCGATGGCCACGCGCTGGCGCTGGCCGCCGGACAGCTCCCGGGGCAGCGCACCGGCGGCCCGCGACCCCAGGCCCACCTGGTCGAGGAGTTCCCGGGTACGGGGGCCCGGGTCCCGGTCGGGGAAGTGCAGCCGCAGGGTCTCGCGCAGCGCGCGCTCCACACCGGTCCGCGGGTCGAGGGAGAGGTAGGGGTCCTGGAAGACCATCTGCACTTCACGGGCCCTGGCCAGCCGCTGCCTGCGGCCGCGTACCCGGGACGGCCGGACCGTGCCCCGGACCCGTACCTCGCCCGCGTCGGCCCGCTCCAGGCCGACCAGGATCCGGGCGGTGGTGGTCTTCCCGGAGCCGGACCCGCCGACGATGCCCAGCGAACCGCCCTCCGCCAGCGCCAGCGACACGTCGTCCACGGCCCGTACGGTCCCGAAGGTGCGGCTCAGGCCGACGGCTTCCAGCAGGGGTTCAGGCATCGGGGGCCCCGCCTTCTCGCAGGAGTGCGTCGCTGTGGTGGCAGGCGGCCAGATGGTCCGCCCGGCCGGGGTCGGGCAGCGCCACCGGCACCACCTCCACGCACTGGGGGGTGGCCAGCGGGCAGCGGGCCGCGAACGCGCAGCCCGCCAGCGGGGTGCGCGGGTCCGGCGGCTGCCCGGGGATCGCGGCGAGCCGGCCGTCCGGTGCGCCGAGCCGGGGCGTGGAGGCGAGCAGTGCCGCGGTGTACGGGTGCCGGGGACGCGCGAACAGCACCTCGGCGGGGCCCGTCTCGGCGATGCGCCCGGCGTACATGACGTACACCCGGTCGCTGATCGCCGCGGCGAGGTCCAGGTCGTGGGTGACGAACAGCAGGCCGGTGCGGAAGCTCGCGCGCAGCCGGGCGAGCAGCGCGATCACCTCGGCCTGGGTGGTGACGTCGAGCGCGGTGGTCGGTTCGTCCGCGAGCAGCAGCGCCGGGTCGCCCATCAGCGCCGCCGCGATGACGACCCGTTGGAGCATGCCGCCCGACACCTGGCCCGGGTACTTGCGCAGCACGCCCTCGTCCAGACCGACGGCCTCCAGCAGTTCGGCCGCGCGGGCGGCGGCGGCCCCGGCGGTGCCGCCGGTGGACCGGACGCCCTCGGTGAGGAAGTCCCCGATGCGGCGCAGCGGGTTGAGGGTGGCCCGCGGGTCCTGGAAGACCATGGCGACGGTGCCCGCGCGCAGGGCGCGCAGCCGCTGTGCAGACGCGGTGAGGACGTCCTGCCCCTCGACCAGGACACCGCCCTCGACGGCGGCGCCGGTCGGCAGCAGCCCCAGGGCACTGCGCGAGGTGAGGGACTTCCCGGAGCCGGACTCGCCGACCAGGGCGACCGTCTCGCCGGGGCCGACCGTCAGGTCCACCCCGTCCAGCACGGGGCGGGCGCCGCCGGGCAGCGTCAGCCGCAGGCCCCGGACGTCGAGGGCGGGGATCGGCGGCGCCGAGGTGGTCGTGTTCATCGGTCCCTCCTGGCGACGCGGTCGGCCCAGCCTTCACCGACCACGTTGAACGCGACCACGGTGAGCACGACGAGGACGCACGGCAGGATCGCGGAGAGCGGGTAGCCGTGCTGGATGGCGGTCTGGCCGTCGAAGATCATGCGGCCCCAGTCCGGGGTGAGCGGCGGCACGCCGAGCCCGAGGAAGGAGAGTCCCGCCAGGTCCATGAGGGCGTACCCGAAGTTGATGGTGGACTGGGCGAGGACGACGGGCGCGATGTTGGGCAGTACGTGGCGCAGGCAGATGTACGCCGCGGAGTGGCCCTGCACCCGGTAGGCGCTGACGTACGGCCGGGAGCGTTCGGCGAGCACCAGGGAGCGGGTGAGCCGGCTGACGTACGGCAGGTAGGCCAGGCCCAGTGCCGCGACGGGTGCCAGCAGTCCCTCCCCGTACACCGAGATCACCAGGATCGCCAGGAGCATCCCGGGGAACGCGAAGACGAGTTCGGTGGACCGGGAGAGCACCGAGTCCAGCCAGCCGCCGCGCCAGGCGGCGGTGGCGCCGACGGCCACGCCCACCAGGGTGGAGAACACGACGACGCCGAGCGGGCCCAGCAGCGAGGTGCGGGCGCCGACCAGGAGCCGCGAGAGGGTGTCGCGGCCCGCGGTGTCGGCACCGAGCGGGTGGTCGGCGGACGGTCCGGCGAGCGAGTCGCCGAGGTTGACCGCGTTGGGGTCGTGGGGCGCGAGGAGCGGCGCGCAGAGCGCCGCGAGGACGACGGCCCCGACGAGGACCAGACAGGCCAGGCGCAGTGGCGAACGGCCGGCGGCGGTGCCGAGCTTCGCCAGACCGGGGCGCCGGGTGAGGACGGCGGTCATGCGGCGGCCCCTCTCGTACCGAGGACGATCCGGGGGTCGACCAGGGGCAGCAGCAGGTCCACGACCAGGTTCACGGCCATGAACAGCGCCACGACGATCAGTGAGACGGCCTGCACGGTCGGGAAGTCCTTCGTGGTGGTGGACAGTTCGAGGAGCTGGCCGATGCCGCCGATGCTGAACGCCGTCTCCACGAGGACCGTGCAGACCAGCAGGGTGGCGACGATCAGGCCCGTGGTGGTGAGCACGGTGCCCAGCGAGTTGCGCAGCACATGACGGCGGATCACCAGGCGTTCGGGGACGCCCCGGCTGCGGGCCACGGTGACGTGTTCGCTGTCGAGCGCTTCGAGCATGGCCGTGCGGGTGACCCGGGCGAGCATGCCGACCAGGTAGAGCGCGAGGGCGGTCGCGGGCAGCGTCAGGTGCCACACCATGTCGAGGAAGCCCTCGCCCGCGCCGCTGCTGGGGAACCAGCCCAGTTCGATGGCGAAGAGTCCTTGCAGCAGTACGGCGGCGACGAAGGACGGGGTGCCGACGGCGAGGGCGGTGGTGACCAGGACGGCGGAGTCGGTCCTCCCGCCCCGTACGGCGGCGACGCGGCCGAGCAGCAGCCCGAGCACACCGACCACGACGAGCGCCATGGCGATCAGCAGCAGGGTGGTGGGCAGCCGGTCGGCGAGCAGTTCGGAGACGTCGGTGCGGTAGGTGAGCGAGCGGCCGAAGTCGCCCTGTACGACATCGCCCAGCCAGCGCAGGTAGCGCACCGCGAACGGGTCGTCGAGGTGGTACTTGGCGGTGACGGCGGCGAGCGCCTCGGGCGAGGCCGAGCGGCCGGAGAGCAGGAAGCTCGCCGGGCTGCCGGGCGCCAGGTACATCGCGCCGAACACGACGAACGAGGCGACGAGGAGGGTGGCCGCCATCTCGGCGATCCGCCGCACGGTGAATCTCAGGAAGGCGACGGGGTTCACGGCGCTGACCCCCGGTCCGCACCACCGGCACCACCCGCACCACGGGTACTGCTGCCACCACCGGCACCGGAGGTGTCCGCGGCGCCGACGTCGGCGGCCCACGGGTAGTACATGTACGAGATGGTGGTGGGCGCCCCGGTGATCCTCTTGTTGAGGAAGAGCGCGGTGGGCCACTCCGCGACCGGGATCCACGGTAGCTGCGTGGCGGCGTGCCGCTGGAGCTCGCTCTCGACGCGCAGCCGGCGGTCCTTGTCGTAGACGCCGGTGGCCTGTTCGACGAGGGCGTCGTACCGCTTGTCGCTGTACCCGCCGAGGTTGAGGTACGCGCCGGTCCTGAAGTTGGTCAGCAGGTCGAGCGGGTCGGTGATCGAGTCGTAGTAGGTGAGCGGGAAGGCGTCGATGCCCACGCGGGCCTCCGGGTCGGTGAACAGCGCGGTGAAGGCGTTGGGCGCGACGGACTTCAGCTTGATGTCGAGTCCGATCTCGCTGCCGGCCGCCTGTACGGCGGTGGCGAGCAGCGAGACGTCCTGGCCGATGGAACTGGTGGCGACGGTCAGCGAACTGCCGCTCGCGCCCGCCTCCTTGACCAGTGCTTTCGCCTTGGCGATGTCCCTGGTCGTCGGCGGCAGCCCGGCGAAGGCCGCCCCGCGCACCTCGGGCGAGGCGCCCGCCCAGGCGGCGCGGCTGGTCAGGGAGCTGGTGGGGGAGCCGGCCCCGCCCAGGCCGGCCCGTACGAAGCCGGGCCGGTCCAGTGCGAGGGAGAGCGCCCGGCGCACCCTCACGTCGCCGAGCGGGCCCTTCATGTCGGTGATGCCGAGGTTGACCGTGCTGAGTCCCTCGCCGAAGCGCAGGGTGCCGACGCCACTGTTCCTGAGCCGTTCGTAGCTCTCGGTCGGGATGAGGTAGCCGCCGTCGGCCTCGCCGCTGAGCAGGGCGTTGGTCCGGGACGAGGCGTCGGTGAGGAAGCGGAAGACGACCCGGCCGGCCTTGGCGCGGGTGCCCCAGTAGCCGTCGAAGCGCCGCAGTTCGAGGGACTGCCCCTTCTGCCAGGAGCCGAGGGTGAACGGCCCGGTGCAGGCGAGGCTGCCCGAGGTGCCGTAGTCGGCGCCCGCCTCCCGCACCCCGGCGCGGGAGGCGACGACGCCCGCCGCGGTCGCCATGTACTGCGGGAACTGCGAGTCGGGCTTCTTCAGCCGGACGGTGACCTGGAGGGGACCGGTCCGGGTGACCGAGTCGACGTTCTCGAAGTTCTGCGCCCAGGCCGCGGCGTTCTTCGGGTCGCGCTGACGGCCGAGGCTGAAGACGACGTCGTCCGCCGTCATGGTCCGCCCGTCGTGGAACCGCACCCCGGACCGCAGGTCGTACACCCAGGTCTTCGGGTCGGGGTTGCTCGCCCGGCGGGCCAGCCCCGGTTCGAGGGTGAGTCCGGGCGTCCAGCGCATCAGGCTCTCGCAGACGTTGGACAGGATGGTGTTCTGCGGGTAGTCGAACGCCACCGTGTAGTCCAGCGTCGGCGGCTCCGCGTAGACGGCCCAGGTGAAGGAGTCGATCTCCCCCTTGGGCCGCGGCGTACCGGCCGAGAGCGCGAACGAGGGGTCCGTGCCGTCGGCCGCGCCGCGGGGCGGTCCGGCACAGGCCGTGAGTACGGCGAGTACGGCGACCGAACCGACGGCCGCGCGTGCGGCCCTGCGGGAGCGGTGCCCCCGGGTCCGGGGCGGGCCGGGAGCGCGGGGCGGTCCCGAGGCCCGGGGCGGGGGAGGTGCGGTGCTCATCGTCGCGCTCTCTTCCGGTACGGCGGTGACGGGTGTGCTGGTACGACGGGTGGGGCGGCGGGCGGGCCGGCGGGCCCCTGGCGGGAGCGGCTACGCGCCGGGGCGGGCCGCCGGGATCTGCTGGGTGATGCAGTGGACACCGCCGCCGCCGTACGCGATCACCGGCGCCGGTACGCCGACGACCTCGCGGTCCGGGTGGGCGGCGGCGAGCACCTTCAGGGCGGCCTCGTCCTGGGGCACCCCGGCGACCGGGACGACGAGTCCGCCGTTGGCGAGGTAGTAGTTCAGGTACGACACCTCGACGCGGGCGCCCGCGACCTCGGCGAAGGCGGTCTGGGGGACGTCGACGATCTCCAGGGCGCGGCCCCGGGCGTCGGTGGAGACCTCCAGCACGGCGCGGTTGGCGCGCATCCGCGCGTGGTCGGGGTGCGCGGGGTCGTCGGGCAGGGACACGACGACCTTGCCGGGCGCGGCGAAGGCGCACACCCCGTCGACGTGCCCGTCGGTCTCGGTGTCGAGCAGCCCGCCGTACGGCAGCCAGATCACCTTCTCCACGCCGAGCCGCGCCTTCAGCTCGGCCTCGATCCGCTCCCGGTCCAGGTCCGGGTTGCGGTTGGGGTGCAGGAGGCACTGCTCGGTGGTGATGAGGGTGCCTTCGCCGTCGACGGTGATCGCCCCGCCCTCCAGGATCATGTCGGAGGCGATGCGCTCGATGCCGAGGTGGTCCAGGAGCAGGGCGCTGATCCGGTCGTCGGAGTCGTACGGGTGGTGCTTGCGGCCCCAGGCGTTGAAGCGGAAGTCCACTCCGGCGCGGCGTCCTTCGCCGTCCCGGACGAACAGCGGGGCCGAGTCGCGGAACCAGGAGTCGTCCAGCGGCAGTTCGACGACAGTGATGCCGGCGCCGCAGTGGGCACGGGCGTCGTCGCCGGAGCCGGGCGGGGCGACCATGGTGACCGGTTCGAAGCGGGCGACGGCGCGGGCGACGTCGGCGTACTCCTTCTGCACGGCGTCCAGGACGCCGTCCCACAGGTCCGTGCGGGTGGGCCAGGCCATCAGGCAGCCCTCGTGCTCGGCCCACTCGGCGGGCATACGGAAACCGGTCATCGGAGGCACTCATTTCGTTCGGCGGGAGACGGGAGGAGGTCATGTCCCCAACTGAAAATTCAGTCAAGATTCAGCATGTTGAAGGCCCGCGAGGGCGACACATGCGGGGGGACTGGCCTGGTGCGGCGCGTGACGACTCGTGCTGGCTCGGTACGGCGCGTGACCTGGTTGCGGCGGGGCGGGGAGCCCTGCGGTGAGCACAGAGTGGCACTGACTGAAAATTCGGTCAAGACCTTGAGCAGGGAGGAATCATGGCTGCGCGGCCGTGGAGCCGTCCGTGCCCGGACCCGCGCCGAGGTGCGGCGGACCCGGGGCGGAGCGCGGTGCGGCGGCTACCGCTGCCGCAGTCCGGTCAGCTCCACCTCGACGGCCTCCCGCAGGAGCGTGCGCGCGTGGTCCAACGTGAGGCCGCCGCTCAGCATCCGCATGCTCAGCCCTTCGAGCAGGGCCGTGAGCCGCTCGGCGGCGGAGGCGAGCCGGGCCGCCGGCGCCATCGGGTGGACCTGGCCGAGCAGCGCCGCCACCTCCTGGACCCACACCAGCGTCGCCCGCGCGAGGTCCTCGCGCAGTACGGGGTCGAAGACGGCGCTGGCCCGCAGTTCGCCCCAGGCGATGCTGTTCTCCCGAACCTCCGGGACGTCCTGGAGCTCCAGGAGCAGCACCTGGTCCAGTTCCTCGCGCGCGTCCAGCGGCTCGCCGTCCGCGGTCTCCACGGTGGTGTACCGCTCGGCGCGGTCGTTGATGAACTCCAGCGTGTGCCGCAGGATCCCGGTGCGGTCCTTGAAGTGGTAGTAGATCAGGCCGGTGGAGACTCCCGCCTCCTCGGCCAGTTCCTCCACGCGGAGGCCGCGGACCCCGCGCCGGGCGATCACCCGCGCGGCCGCTTCCAGGATCTGAGTACTGCGAGACGCCATGTCGCGAACCCTATCCGGATCACCGGGCGCGCCACGCGCCGGTTCGCCGAGCACGGCGCCCCCCGTCCGCGCCACCGCCGGAACGACGGGAACGGGCCGCGCCCGCGAATCCATTGACAGAAGTTTCAGTCAGTACAGGATACTGGCACGCAGTCGATGCGCGGCCGTACGGGGCCGCGCGAAGGAGCACAGGTGAAGGACCGGAAGACGGTGATCCTCGAAGCCGCCGCCCGGGTGATCGCGTGCCGCGGGGTGCGGGGGTTGCGGGTGGAGGAAGTGGCGGCCGAGGCGCGGGTCTCCAAGGCGCTCGTCTACTACCACTTCAAGGACCGGGCCGGACTGCTGCGCCGCACGCTGCGCTTCGTCGGCGACCGGGCGGAGCGGTACACCCGCGGCGGCGGGCCGGGCGACGCGGCTCCCCGCGGGCCGGGGCCCGGTGACCTTGCCCCGGGGGCGCGCGTTCCCGGCGATCCGCTGCGGGAGCTGGAGCGCAGACTGCTGCTGGAGTTCCAGGACCTCCCCGAGGTGCGGGAGAACAGCACGGCCTGGGGCGAGCTGCGGGCCAGCGCCGTCTTCGAGCCGGAGCTGCGCGAGGAACTGGCGCGGGCCGGGCGTGAATGGGTCCGGGAGATCGCGGACCTGCTGGGCCCGGTCGGCCCTGCGGTCCCGGACGCGGCCCTGGTCTCCGCCGCCGAGCGGCTCACCGTGCTCGTGGAGGGGCTGAGCACCCGGTGGCTGGTCGGGCTGCTGCCGGCCGGCCACGCCGCCGAGCTGCTGCGGGGCGCCGTCGCCGCGGAGGCGGAGGGGCTGCGCCGGGCCGCCGTGCGCACCGCCTGCCCGGCCGCCTGAACAGGCGCAACGGCACGGCGGCCGAGGCTCCCACAATTTGACTGAAAATTCAGTCAGTGCCACAGTGGCGTCACGGCCACCCCACTCACGCCGCCGCGCGGCCTCCTCCGAGGCCGCCAACCGCGTGAAGCCCACGCCGGTGATCCCCGTGCCGCGCCGCGTCGTCGAGATCCGTCCGCCGCCGCCGGGTAGTTTCACCAGCTCACGAACGGAGACACCGTGTCCCTCCTGCCTTTCTCCCGCCGCACCGCCCTGCGCGCCTTCGCCGGTATCGGCGGCGCGCTCGCCCTCGGGGCCACCGCCGCCTGCAACGGCGACGAACCCGCACCGGGCGACTCGACCGCGGCCGCCGGGCGCTCCCCGGCCCCGGACGACCGCCGGTTCGGCGCCGAGTGGGAGAGCCACACCCGTACGTACATGTCCTGGCCCGCCCTCGCCTCCGTCTGGGAGGACGACCTGCCCTACGTGCGCGAGGACATCGCGCGGATCGCGCGCGCCGTCGGGGAGTTCGAGGCGGTGGTGATGATGGCCCGCCCGGACCAGGTCAAGGCCGCCCAGCGGGCCTGCGGTTCGCAGGTCGAGGTCATCCCGCTCGCCGTCGACGACCTGTGGGCCCGCGACACCGTCCCCGTCTTCGTCGAGGACGACGGGAACGTGGTCGGTGTCGACTTCAACTTCAACGGCTGGGGCAACAAGCAGGAGCACACCAACGACGGCCGGGTGGGCCGCAAGCTCCTCGCCAAGTACGGCATCCCCCGCGAGCAGGCGCCGCTCGTCGCCGAGGGCGGCTCCTTCGAGACCGACGGCGAGGGCACCCTCCTCATCACCGAGAGCTCGATCGTCAACGACAACCGCAACCGCGGGAAGACCCGGGACGAGATCGAGGACGAGCTGCTGGAGACCCTCGGTCTGCAGAAGGTGGTCTGGCTCGCGGGCGTGCGCGGCCAGGACATCACCGACGCGCACGTGGACAGCCTCGTACGGTTCACCGCCCCCGGCGTCGTCCTGCTCGACCAGGCGTTCCCCGGCTCGCCCCCGGACTCCTGGTCCCGCTCGGCCGACCAGGCCCGTTCGGTGCTGAGCAAGGCGACCGACGCGCGCGGCCGGCGCTTCGAGATCGTCGACCTGCCGCAGCCCGACCTGGACCGGATCACCGGCGAGGGCGACGACTTCGTCTCCACCTACGCCAACTTCTACATCGCCAACGGCGCCGTCTTCATGCCCCAGTTCGGCGACCGCAAGGCCGACGCACGGGCCAAGGGCATCCTCCAGGACCACTTCCCGAAGCGGGAGATCGTACCGGTGAAGATCGACACCATTGCCTCCGGCGGTGGCGGAATCCACTGCTCCACGCACGACCAGCCCGGAAAGCCCGCGGCCTGACCGTGACCGGCGAACCCCGCACCCGGCCGGCCCACCGAACCGTCCTGCACGTCGCGCTCGTGCTCCTGGCCGTGGCGGCGGCCGTCCTGGCCGGGCTCTGGCTCCAGTACGGCGAACGCCAGGACCTGGACACCCGCTACACGGCGGGCGGCGCCGCCGCCGACCGGATCGACATCGACGCCACCGTCCAGCGCGTCGACGCGACCGGCCGGGAGCTGGTGCTGCGGGTCCTGGTCACCCCGCGCGGCGCGCTCGCCGAGGCGGGCGGACTCTCCCCGGCCGAGGACCTCACGCTGCAGACCTCGCCGTCGGTCCGCGGCGACCTGTCCTTCCGTGCCCACAGCCGGATCGCCTCCGTCGACGTGCCGGTCGCGCTGAGCGGCGGCTCGATCACGGACTACCCCTTCGACAGCTACGAGACGGACCTGGAGTTCGCCGCGGTCCAGGGCGGCGAGAGCGTGCCCGTCCGGATGACGCTGACCAACCGGGACGCGCTGTTCTCGTTCGGCGCGGACGCGACGGAGTCCCGCGGTGCCGCCGTGTTCTCGGCGGAGGTGGCCCGCTCCGGCGGCGCCCTCGTCTTCGCGGTGTTCATGATGGCGGCGATGTGGGCGCTGGCCGTCGCCGTACTGCTGGGCGGCTGGTTCCTGGTACGCCGCCGCAGGGGCCTGACCTGGCCGGCGCTGGGCTGGATGGCGGCCACGCTGTTCGCCCTGGCCGCGTTCCGCAACACCGCGCCGGGCGCGCCGCCGATCGGCAGCCTGCTCGACTACCTCGCGTTCTTCTGGGCGGAGACGCTGATCGCGTTCTGCCTGACCGTGGTGGTCGTCAGCGCGGTCAGGGCGGAGGGCCCACCGGTCCCGGAAACGGCGGTTCCGGAACCGCCGGCCACGGGACCGCCGGCCCCGGGAGCGTCGGTTTCCGTTCCGTAAGGCCCGGCAAAGGGCCCGCGGCGATGGATGGCCGGGTCCTGCTGGGCCTCGCCGACCGGGTGCCCTGCGGTCCTACGGGCCGGTCCGCCGGGGTGCCGCCGTCTCAGCCGGGCATCCGGCGCTGCACATCGCGGGCCCGCGTGTCCGGCGCGGCGACGGCGGCCGATCCGGACCCGTCCGTTGCCATGTCGGGGCCCGTTCCCGCGCGCCGGGCGAGTGCCGCCGCGGTGGCCGCGAGCCCCTCCCGGAGGGTTGGGAACACGGCGTTCCGCGTGTGGCGGTGCCGGGCGACCAGGTCGCGTACGCACTCCTCGTGCACCGCCGGGCGCACCTCAGGGATGTCCGGGGCGTCCCCGTGCCGCCCGGTGCCGGACGACGGATTCCACAGCGTCGTGTCCGCCGCGTCGACCTACACGCTCACGGCTGTTCCTGCCGGGCTTCCTCGCCCGCCGCCCCGGTGCGCGGGGGCGCGGCCAGCAGGTCGAGCCGGTCGCGGAGGGGTGCGGGCAGGTGGAGGTCCGCCGCGGCGAGGTTCTCCTCCAGGTGGGCGGTCCGGGAGGTGCCCGGGATGGGGAGGACCACCGGGGAGCGGCCGAGCAGCCAGGCGAGCGCCACCTGGGTGGGGGAGGCGTCGAGTTCGGTCGCCACGGCGGCCACCTCCGCCCGTGCCCCCGAGTCCCCCCAGGCCACCGGCCGCCACGGCAGGAATCCGATCCCGGCCGCCTCGCACGCCTCAAGCACCGGCTCGTGCTCGCGGTCGAGCAGGTTGTAGCGGTTCTGCACGGTCGCGATGTCGACGATCGCCCGTGCCTCGTCGAGTTCGCCGACGGTCACCTCGGACAGTCCGATCCGGCCGATCTTGCCCTCGTCGCGCAGCTCCCGCAGGGTGCCGATCTGGTCGGCCAGCGGTGTCTCCGGGTCGATGCGGTGCAGCTGGAGCAGTTCGAGCCGCTCGACGCGCAGCCGGCGCAGGGCGCTTTCCACCTGGTCGCGCAGTACGGCCGGCCGTCCGTCGAGCTGCCACTCCCGGTCGGGGCCGGACTGGGCGACGCCGACCTTGGTGGTGACGAGCAGACCGGCCGGGTACGGGTGCAGCGCCTCGACCAGAAGCTCCTCGTTGGCCCCGCCGCCGTACAGGAACGCGGTGTCGATCAGGTTGACGCCGAGCTCGACGGCTCGCCGCGCGACCGCGAGCGAGGTCGTCCGGGCCGGGCCCGGCTCCGTCGTCAGGTGCATGGCCCCGAATCCGAGCCGCCGTACTTCCAGATCCCCGCCGATGCGAAACACCGTCGCCGTCATGTGCCCTTCCCTCCCGGTCAAGTGGCAAAGCTAGCAGGGGGGTTGGGGTGCGGGGGGTGTTTGGGGGCGGTGGGGTGCGGCCGTCGGGGAAGTGGTTCCCCGGCGGGTTCAGGGCGGCTCCCCGGTGGCTCCCCGGCGGGGCCGCCGTCCAGGGCCGTCGGTGACCGGGCCCGGTCGCGGTCCGGGGCCGTCGGTGTCCGGGGCCGGTCGCGGTCCGGGGCCGTCGGTGTCCGGGGCCGGTCGCGGTCCGGGGTCTGCCGGTGACCGGCCCCGGACGTCGTCAAGGGCCCGTCAGCGACCGGCCGCTCGCCGTCAGCATCGCGTCACGAGGAGCCGATCCCTCCGCTCCGGGGCATAGCGTCGTCCGTACGCCCCGGTCCTCTGGTGACGACCGGGGCCCACCTGCCCGTTTCGAGGATTCTCCAGGGGGAGTCCCATGCACGATCCGTTGTACGGCGAAGACCCGGAGCCCGCCGAACGCGTCCCGGCCGGACCGCTCTACGTACCCGTCCGGCCGGGACCCTCGGGGTGTGCGGCCCGCATGTTCCGCACGGCGCTCGGTGAGCGCACCGCCGTCGCCTTCACCGGCGAGGCCCGGCTGACGGCGACGCTCGGCGCCGCCCAGCCGTGGATCAGGCTGGGCGAGCCCGCGCTGCGGGCACTGGTCGAACCGCTGGGCGTCACCACGCTCACCCTCGACCCGTCGCTCTCGGCCCCGGCCACCGCCGCCCGGCCCGCCCGCTGCGCCACACCCGCCGGATGTGCCGCTCCTGCCGCCGGGCCCGCCGTCGCCGTCGGACCCTGCCCCCCGTCACAGCCCCTGCGAAGGGACGTGCGTACGTCATGACCACCACACCCGTCACACCCGTCCCGGCCGCCCGTGACGACCTGTCCGTCTGGCCCGCGTCCGCCACCCGCCGGCCGCACGGCGGGCTCGCCGTCGGCGGCGTGGACCTGGCCGAGATCGCCGAACGGTTCGAGACGCCCGCCTACGTCCTGGACGAGGCGGAGGTGCGCGACCGCTGCCGCACCTACCGCACCGCGTTCCCCGACGCCGAAGTGCTGTACGCGGCCAAGGCGTTCCTCTCGCGGGCCATGGTCCGCTGGATCGAGGAGGAGGGGCTTGGCCTGGACGTGTGCTCCGCGGGCGAACTCGAACTCGCGGTCACCGCGGGCTTCCCCGTCGAGAAGATCCTGCTGCACGGCAACGCCAAGTCGCCGCACGACATCGAGGCCGCGCTCCGGCTCGGCGTCGGCCGCATCGTCATCGACAGCCCCTCCGAGATCGCCCGGCTCGCCGCGGCGGTCGGCCCGCGCGGACACCAGAAGGTGATGGTGCGGATCGTGCCCGGTGTCGCCGCGGGCGGCCACGACAAGATCCGCACCGGCACCGACGACCAGAAGTTCGGCCTGTCCCTCAACGACGGCCACGCCGAGCACGCCATCGCCCGGATACTCGACCAGCCCCAGCTCGAACTGGTCGGTCTGCACTGCCACTTGGGATCGCAGGTGACCGAGGTCGAGCCGTACCTCACCGCCGTGCGCCGGATGGTCGCGCTGATGGCGCACGTCCGCGACAGCCACGGGGTGGTCCTCCCGGAGCTGGACATGGGCGGCGGGCACGGCATCGCCTACCGGCCCGGCGAACCCGCCATGGACCTCACCGCGCTGGCCCGCCGGATGCGCGGTGAACTCGACAGGAGCTGCGCCGTGGCCCGGCTGCCCGTGCCCCGGCTGCTGATCGAACCCGGGCGCGCCGTCGCCGGACCGGCCGGGGTGGCGCTCTACCGGGTGCTCGCCGTCAAGCGCACCGGCGACACGCTGTTCGTCGCGGTGGACGGCGGCATGAGCGACAACCCCAGACCCGCGCTGTACGGGGTCCGGTACGCACCCCGGCTGGCGGGCCGCCACTCCACCGCGGAGCTGTGCCCGGCGACCGTGGTCGGACGGCACTGCGAGGCGGGCGACGTCCTGGCCACGGACGTCGAGCTGCCCGCCGACGTCCACCCGGGCGACCTCCTCGCCGTACCGGTGGCAGGCGCCTACCAGCTGTCCATGGCCTCCGGCTACAACCTGGTGGGCCGCCCGCCGGTGGTCGCCGTCGACTCCGGGCGCGCCCGCCTGCTGGTGCGGCGCGAGTCCCTGGACGACTACCGGCGGCGCGACGTCGGGCTCTGAGCGGCCCGGCGCGTACGAGGAACCGGTGCGGCGCACCGTCGCCCGGCCGCCGGGCGCCCGCGCTCCGTCGTCAGCCCCGGCCGACCGGTTCGCCCGCCGGCCGGGGCGCGAGCGCCGTGCGGAGCTGCTCCAGCCGCTCCTTCCACGGGCCGCCTTCGTCCGACTCGTCCCACAGCTCGACGAGTTCGGAGGGTTCGCTCAGCACGCGGTCGAGCGCCGCCAGGGCGAGCGGACGCAGATCACCGAGCGCGGGGAGCGCCTCCCGCGGCCCGTAGTGGGGGTCGGCGGGCGCACCGCCGGGGCACTGCGCGGCGACCAGAGCGGCGGCGGCGAGCGCCTCCTGGGCCTCGTCCGCATCCAGATGGCCGGTGCTGCCTGCCGCACCGGCGAGCGCCTCCCGGACGATGCCGTGGCGGGCGTCCGCGGCGGCGTCGTCGAGGCCGCCGCACCAGTCGGCGGCGGTGTCGTTGTCGAAGGGGCCGATGTCCCAGCTGCCCATGTGTCTCTCCGGTTCGTACCAGTCGTGCCAGTCGTGGTCGTGTCCGGAAAGGGTGACAGGCACCACTGACAATGGCCGCCGACGCCCGCGCGCCCCCCTGCGCCCGCCCTCAGGAGCGGTCGCCGGGGCGCGCGTCCAGGGGGACGACCGGCAGCATCCTGCGGCCGACGTGGAACTCCCGGCCCGTACGCAGCTCGTAGACCTGCTTGTACATCGGGGAGGTCACCACGGGCACCCCGTCCTTGTCGCCGACGATCCCGTTCGCCATCACCCGCGCACCGGACACCGGGTCGGTGTTGTCCATCGAGTACACCTGCCCGTCCCGGGTCTTGAACACGGCGGTCTCCCGGCCGTCCGGAAGCACCACGGCCCGGCCGCGGCCCGGCTCCAGCAGTTCCCCGACGGACTCGGCGTCGAGGTCCGCCGCACCGGGCCCGGACGCCCCGAAGTCCACGGTGGCGAACCTGGCGAGCGCTGCGGGGTCGTCCAGTACCGCCTGCCACTCGTCGCAGTAGGCGTCCACGTGCCGCTGCATCTGGGCCTCCAGCTCGGCACAGATGCCCAGCGAGTCCTCGACCAGTACCTCCCGCAGGTGCGCCGCCCCGCCGTCCAGCCGGTCGATCCAGGTCGCCGTGCGGTGCAGGCGCTCCCCGGTGCGGACGTAGTACATCAGGAACCGGTCGAGCAGCCTGACCAGTTCCGCGGGCGAGAGCCCCTTGGCGAGCAGGTCCGCCCGGCGCGGGCGGGAGCCGCCGTTGCCGCCGACGTACAGGTTCCAGCCGGTCGCGGTGGCGATGACGCCGATGTCCTTGGCGCGGGCCTCGGCGCACTCGCGCAGACAGCCGGACACCCCGCCCTTGATCTTGTGCGGGGCACGCAACCCCCGGTAGCGGAGCTCCAGTTCGGTGGCGAGATCCATCGTCTCGCCCTGCCCGAACCGGCAGAACCGGGCCCCCACGCACGCCTTCACCGTGCGCAGCGAGCGTCCGTAGGCGTGCCCCGACTCGAAGCCCGCGGCCACCAGGCGCTGCCAGATCCGCGGCAGCTGCTCGGCCCGCGCGCCGAGGAGGTTGATCCGCTGCCCGCCGGTGATCTTCACGAAGAGGCCGAAGTCCTCGGCCACCTGCCCCAGGACGACCAGCTTGTCCGCGCCGAGGACACCGGCGGGAATGCGCGGCACCACCGAGTACGTACCGTCGCGCTGGAGGTTGGCCAGGAACAGGTCGTTGGAGTCCTGCAGCGTGGCCTGCTCGCCGTCGAGGATGTGCGAGAGCCCCAACTCCGGTGCCAGCGTGGCCAGTACGCCGGCGACCACCGGCTTGCACACGGCGCAGCCCTCGCCGCGTCCGTACCGCCCGATCAGTTCGCCGAAGGTACGGATCCGCTCGTCCCGGACCAGGGCGTAGATCTGCGGCCGGGACAGTGCGAAGTGCTCGCACAACGGGCGCGGTCCCGCGTCCGGACGCGCTCGGGGCGCCTCGCCCCGCAACGCCGATTCCAGTACCGATTCCAACGTGGCGGCGCACCCGCCGCAGCTCGATCCAGCCCTGGTGTGCCGCTCGATCCCGTCGAGAGTGGTCAGCCCGTGCTGGACGACAGCGGTCTTGACCTGGCCCGCGGTCACGTGGTGGCAACTGCACACCACCGCGTCGTCGGGCGGGTTCCAGCTGGTCACCGGACGTTCGACGGAGGCGGGCGCGAGGTAGTCGGCGGGCCGGGCGGGCAGCACCCTGCCGACGTACGGCTGGAGACCCGCGTACGCCGAGGTGTCGCCGACCAGCACCCCGCCCAGCAGCACGCCCTCGGCGCCGGTCACGAGCTTGCCGTACACACCCGTAAGCGCGTCGGAGTGCACCGTCGTCACCGCGCCGTCCAGGGCGAAGGGGTCGCCGAGGGAGGCCACGTCGACCCCCAGCACCTGGAGCCTGGGGGAGACGGCGCTCGGGTCGAACGGCCTGGGCGCGGGCGGCCCGGCGTTCGCCGGCGCGGAGCCCGGGGGCTCGGCCCGTACCGACTCCGCGAGTACCGCCGCGGCCGTCTCGGCCATCCGGTACGACGGGGCCAGCATCCCGTACGTGGACCCGTCGGCGAGTGCCGCGCACTCGCCGACCGCGTACACCGAGGGCGCCGAGGCCCGGCAGTGGCCGTCGACCGCGACACCGCCGCGCTTCCCGACCGCCAGTCCCGCCGCGCGGGCCAGCGTGTCCCGCGGCCGGATCCCGGCCGCGATCACCACCAGGTCGGCGGGGACGCGCCGCCCGTCGGCCAGTTCGACCGCGCACACCCGGCCCGTCGCGTCCACCGCGATCCGCTCGGCGCCGACCCCGGTGTGCACCCGCACACCCGTACCGGGCGACTCAAGAACGGCGCGCAGTGCCTGCGCGCCGCCGTCGTCGAGGTGCGCGGGCAGCAGCCGGGGCGCGGACTCCACGACCCGGGCGGACAGGCCGAGCGAACGCAGCGCACCCGCCGCCTCCAGCCCGAGCAGCCCACCGCCGATCACCACCCCACCGGGCCCGTCCCGCCCCTCTTCACGCCGGGCCGGGGCCTGCGCGTGGACACTCCGCGCGTAGCCACGTATCGCGTCGGCGTCGCCGAGCGTCCGGTAGGTGAAGCAGCCCTCGGCGTCGCTGCCCGGGAGCGGCGGCACGAGGGGGGTGGAGCCGGTGGCCAGGACCAGGGCGTCGTACCGCAGGGCACGGCCCCGCGAGGTGTGCACGGTGCGCGCGGCGGTGTCGATGCGGTCCGCCGCTTCCCCCAGCAGGAGCCGCACCCCGTACCGGTCGAAGAACCCGGGTGCGCCCAGCCGCAGTTGCTCGGGCGGGGTGCCGGTGAACAACGAGGAGAGGTTGACCCGGTCGTACGCGGGCACGGCCTCCTCGGCGAGTACGGTCACCCGCCAGCCGCGCGGTGCTCCGGGCCCGCCGTCCGCCAGCGCGCCGCGCTCGGCCAGCATCTCCAGCAGGTGCTGGCCCGCCATGCCGTGGCCGACGAGCAGCAGCTCACCGTGGGGGGTGGAAGTCATCCGTGCCTCGCCTCATCACGCCGTACGGGGCGGTGAAGCACCGGCCCACAGGCCGACGATAGGACCGCCCGGACGTGCGGCGGGCTGGCAAAGGTCCCGCGCTACGGGGACCAACTGCCCCGGCTGCCTCGCTACGACTCCCTCCGGGCGAAGAACTCGTTGCCGTCTGGCCGTCGCCCGGCCCCTCGGCCCTCTCCGGCCGAGGACCCCGGACCGGAACCGGGCCGGGAGGCGCGGTCCAGGGGCGCCGCGAGGCACGCGCGTTCGGGTCCGGACCGGCTGTGGGGGTCAGGCCAGGCTGAGGAAGAGCTTCTCCAGCTCGGCCTCGGTGAGCGGCGGGCGTTCGCCGTCGGTCGCGGCGAGGCACTCGCGCATCCCACTGGCGATGATCTTGAATCCGGCCCGGTCCAGGGCCCGGGAGACCGCGGCGAGCTGAGTCACCACGTCCTTGCAGTCCCGCCCCGCCTCGATCATCGCGATGACGCCGGTGAGTTGGCCCTGGGCGCGGCGCAGCCGGTTCAGGACGGCGGCCATCGTCTCTTCGTTGTTCTGGGCGGCCATGACGGCGGCTCCTGTTCTCGTCGTCGTGGGAGGGGACGCGGTGGGTGGGAAGTGCGGGGTCGGACGTGGTCCGCAGGGCACGCGGCCCGGGACCACGTCCAGTGTGCGGGGTGTCAGGCACGCAGTGCGGCGCGGGTGGCGTCCAGGTTCTGCGGGCGGGGGCGGTTGTGCGGCAGTTTGGCCAGGGCGGCGGCCATGCCGCAACTGCCGCTGACGCCCGAGTAGACGAGCCCGGCGGCGATCCCGGCGGACAGCAGCCGGGCGCGGGGCATCCGTCCGCCCAGGGTGAGGCCGGTCAGTACCAGGGCGCCCGCGGTGAAGCGGACCTGGCGGTCCATGGCCCACACACCGCGCCGCGCGGGACGCTCGGAGCGCTCGACGGGCAGACCGGCCGCCTGCCACGCGGCGGTGCCGCCCTCCAGGGCGCCCGCCGCGACGCCCGCCCTGTCGAGCTGCTCGCAGGCGGTCCTGGAACGGACCCCGGAGGCGCAGACCACGGCCAGCCCGCGCCGCTCGGCGGCCTCGCGCAGTTCGGGCAGCAGGTGCGCCACGGAGTCGAGGGGGACGTTGACGGCGCCGGGGACGTGGCCCTGGGCGTACTCGTCGGCGGAGCGGACATCGACGACAAGAGCGCCGTCGGCGATCCGGGACTCCAACTGGGCGGGGTCGAGCGGGGCGTTCATACGAGGTGCACTTCTCTTTCGTGAGCGTGATGGTGATCGAGCGGGTGGCGGGTGGTGGGTGCGCTCGGGCGGGTCGGGGCAGGTCAGGCGGCGCGGGGCGCGGCTTCGACGGGGGTACGGGGTTGTACGGGCCCGGCGGCGTGCGGCCGGGCGTCCGCCGTGGCGGCCCAGGTCGCGTAGCCCCCGTCGAGGTTGGCGACCGGCCGGCCGGTGAGCTGGGTGAGGAGCCGGGCGGCGGTGTGCCCGCGCAGTCCCACCTGGCAGTGCACGACGAGCGGCCGGCCGGCGGGGACCTCTGCGATCCGAGCGCGCAGTTCGTCGACGGGGATGTTCAGCGCGCCGGGGATCGCGCCCCGGGCGTGCTCGTCCCTGCCCCGTACGTCGATCAGGGCGGCACCGTCGGCGACCAGCCCCGCCACCTCGTGCCACTGCACGGAGACGCTGATGCCGGTGGCGAGGTTCTCGGCGATCGTTCCGGCCATGTTCACCGGATCCTTGGCCGAGCCGTACGGAGGGGCGTAGGCCAGTTCCAGGTCGGCCAGGTCCGCCGCGCTCAGCCCGCCCGCCATCGCCGTGGCGATCACGTCGATGCGCTTGTCCACACCGGCGGCACCGACCGCCTGGGCACCCAGGATGCGCAGGTCGGTGGGGTCGAAGAGGAGCTTGAGTGCGATCGGTGACGCGCCCGGGTAGTAGCTGGCGTGCGAGCCCGGGTGCAGGTGTACGGCCTGGTAGGGGCGTCCGGCGCCGCGCAGCCGCTTCTCGTTCCACCCGGTCGCTGCGGCGGTGCGCCCGAAGACCTTGACGACGGCGGTGCCGGCCGCTTCGCGCGCCCTGACCGGGCGGCCCGCGAGGGCGTCGGCGACCAGGCGGCCGTGCCGGTTGGCGAGGTTGGCCAACGGGATCAGCGTGGGCTCGCCGGACAGCGCGTCCCGCTTCTCCGCCGCGTCGCCGACCGCGTACACGTATGGGTCGCTGGTGCGCTGCCGGTCGTCGACGGCGATGCCGCCGCGCACTCCGAGCACCAGTCCGGCGTCGGAGGCGAGACGGGTGTCCGGGCGTACGCCGATGGCCATGAGGACGAGGTCGGCGGGCAGCGTACGGCCGTCGGCCAGTGTGACGTCGTCCGTACCGACGGCGGCCAGTTCGGCGCCGAGTTCGATCCGTACGCCATGGGCCCGCAGCTCGTCGGCGACCGGGGCGGCCATCTCCGGGTCCAGCGGCGGCAGCACCTGGTCGGCCAGTTCGACCAGCGTCACCGCGAGGCCGCGCTCGCGCAGGTTCTCGGCGGCCTCCACGCCGATGAAACCGCCCCCGACCACCACCGCCGTCCGGGCACCTGCGTCCAGATCGGCGGCGACCCGGTCCACGTCGGTGACGTCGCGCAGCGTACGGGCCCGGGAGACTCCGGGCAGCTCGGGCACGAAGGGCCGGGCGCCGGGGCTGAGGACGAGCCGGTCGTACGTCTCGTCGTACTCCCGTCCGCCGTCCAGGTCGCGGACCCGGACGGTGCGCGCCGCCCGGTCGATCGCCACGACCTCGCTGCGCACCCGCACGTCCAGCTCGAACCGGGCCCGCAGCGCCTCCGGCGTCTGCACGAGGAGCCGGTCGCGCTCCTCGATGACCCCGCCGAGGTAGTAGGGCAGCCCGCAGTTCGCGTAGCTCACGTGGGCGCCGCGTTCAAGGACGACGATCTCCGCGTCGTCCTTGAGGCGGCGCAGCCGGGTGGCCGCCGACATTCCGCCGGCCACACCTCCCACGATGACGACCTTCATGACTCCTCCTGGAATACCACTGCTGCCAATTTACCCCCAGGGGTATTGAAGCATACGGGTGGGGGTATGGCGGAATGCGGCGGAGGCACACGGGAAGGGGACGGCCGGAGTGCTGTGAGGGAGCTGCGGGGCTCTCGGAGGGGAGAGCGGGCCGGGTCGGCGAGCCCTCACGGTGACTGCATCTGCTGGGTGGTCGTGGCCCGTGCCGGGCAGACACCGGGGGCGGTTCGCGCCGGGTGCGCCGCGTCGGCGGACGGCCGTGGTGCGGGAGTCGGCCGGAGCGGCGGAGCGTCCGTCCCGGCCCCGACGGGCTCCAATCTCCGGGCAGGAGACGACAGATCACTAACGGCACGCCGACTCCTGCCGTCGGCCGCCGACAGTCCGCCGGCACGAGATCACCCGCGGTGGCCCGGGGTACGGGCGACCGACGCCACCGGGCGTGGCCGGGGGGACGCGACGCCTTCACCGCGGGATGCCCTGGCCGGGAAATCCGCCTCCGCCGCGCCGCGCCGCACCTCGACCCGGAGGATCCGCGTCCACCGCCGCGCCTCGACCCGGAGGATCCGCCTCCATCGCGCCGCGCCCCGGCGGCCTCGCCGCGTTGCCGGAAATCGTCCCCCGGGGCGGCAACCCGGTGCGCGAGGCGCGTCGCCCACCGTGCCCGGGGGTATCGGCGACCGCATGACCCTGTTGGCGTTGGCGGAAGTTCTGCCCGAGTCGACCCTGCACGAAGTGATCGGGCTGCTGGTCCGGCTGGTCGAGTGCGCGGGCGCGGTGATCATCTTCGTCGGTGCGGTGTGGGCGTTCGCGCAGTTCCTGCGGGCGGGTGCACGCGGGCGCGGCAAGGTGGCGGAGTTCAACCGGATCCGGCTGAACCTGGGGCGGTACCTCGTCCTCGGCCTGGAGTTCCAGCTCGCCGGTGACGTGCTGCGCACGGCGGTCGCACCGAGTTTCGTCGAGATCGGCCAGCTGGCGGCCATCGCGGCCATCCGGACCGCGCTGAACTACTTCCTCGGACGCGAGATCGCCCAGGAACGGGCCGAGATCGAACGCGGCGAGACGGCACCCCCGCACGGCCCCCACGGCACCCACGGCACTCATGGCCCCCACGGCACGGACAGCCCGCCCGGCACCCACGCCCCGCGAAGCCCGGACAGCCCGGACAGCCCGCCCGGCACCGACGGCCCCCGGGGCGACCACGGCACCGAGGGACTGCCCGGATGAGTACCTGGCCGCAGACGGCGGCCGTACTGGTCGCCGTACTCGGCGCCGTCGCCGCGGCGGCGGCCTGGCGCCTGACCCGCACCGTGCGCCGGGCCCTGGCCGTACTGCTGGACTTCCTCACCGCCGCCGCCCTGCTCCGGCTGGCCGGGCAGCCCTCCTGGTACGCCGTCGCCCTGGCAGCCGCGGTGGTCGCGCTGCGCGGGATTCTCGGCCCGGCCCTCGCCGGGCCTGACCGGGGTGCCCGAGGCAGAGCCGACTCCTGCGGACGGGCGGGCCGTTGACGGTCGTACCGTCCGAGGGCCCTGCCCCACTCACCCCCTGCGGGGGATGCCGTCCGGTCCGGCACGTCGCTCAATGACGGTAACTCCCAGAGGCAGAAGGAGGCCGCAATGACGACCGAGACCGGCCCCATCCAGATGCTGACCATCGCGTTCGGACCGGAGACGAAGTTCGAGGGGCGGATCGTCGAGGAGCTGGAAGAGCTCATGGTCACGGGCCAGATCCTCGTGCTGGACCTGCTGGTCGTGCACAAGCAGACCGATGGCGACCTCGTCTCCGTCGGCTACCAGATGGAAGGCATGGGCGAGACGGTCAGCGCATTGCTCGGACTGAGCCCGGGAAGCCTGCGGGACGTGGAAGCGGCGGTCCCGTCACTGGCCCCGGGACGTGCCTTCGGCCTCGACGCCGACGACGTCCGGGAGATCGCCGACGCACTGGAGCCGGGCACCACGACCGGTTTCCTGCTGCTCGAACACCGCTGGGCGCGGAAGCTGCGCCGCGCGATCCGCGAACAGGGCGGTGTGCCCGTGGCCGAGGGGTTCCTCACCGAGGAAGTACTCGCGCCCGTCGCCGCCGAACTGCTCGCCATCGCCGCGGAGCGCGACGCGGAACTGGCGGAGAAGTCGGTGAAGGAGACCGAGAGGTCGGCCAAGCAGACCAAGAGGTCGGCGAAGGACACCGACCGCTGAGGCGGCCGTGCGCGGCGCAGCCACCGCGTTCCCGCGCACGCCGCAGGCCCACCCGGCCGCGCCGTTCCGGCCGAACGGCGCGAGGAAGGAGAGGATTGTGAGCGATTCCGTCACCCTCGCGTACGACTATCCGCTGCTCGGCGTCTTCTGGACCACGTTCTGGCTGTTCATGTGGGTCCTGTGGTTCTTCCTGCTGTTCCGCATCATCAGCGACCTCTTCCGCGACCACGAGCTGAACGGATGGGTCAAGGCGGCCTGGATCCTCTTCGTGGTGCTGCTGCCCTTCCTCGGCGTTTTCGTGTACGTCCTCGTCCGCGGCCGCAGCATGGGCCGGCGCGAAATGGGCGCGGCGCAGGCGCAGCAGGAGGCGTTCGACGACTACGTACGGCGGACCGCGGCGAGCGAGACGCCCCAAGCCAGCCAGGCCGACGAGCTGACGAAACTGTCCCGGCTCCGGGAGCACGGCGACATCTCCGAGGAGGAGTACCAGCGGGCCAAGAGCAACGTCCTGTCCTGAACGCGGGGGCGGCAACGGCCGCGGGCGCCGCGGGCCGGGCCGCCCCGGCCCGCGGCGCCGTTCTCACCGGCCGGCCGCCGCCTTCGTCCACGTGCCGCGCAGAGCCGCGGTGGAGAAGCCGGGACCGAACGCGGTCAGCACCCCGGGGGAGTTGTCCGCGGGCGGTGCGTCGTGGGTGCGGCGCAGGACGTCGAGCACCGCGATCCCGCCGAGGTTGCCGTTCTCCGCGAGGGACGTGCGCGAGTGATGGGTGTCCTGGTGGCCGAGGCCCAGCCCGTCGGCCACGTCCGTGATGATGCGGGGACTGCCCGGGTGGATGACCGCCCAGTCCAGTACCTCGGGGGCGCCCAGCCAGTCCCGCAGGTGCGGCAGCACGTCCCCGGCGGCCCGGACCGCCGCCTTCGTGCTCCTGAAGTGGAGGCCGGTGTGCTCCAGCCGCCCGTAGTAGCGGTCGGTGGACTCCGGGAGGGTGTGCTCCCAGCTGTCCTCGATGCGCAGCCCGGTCCCGAGCGGCCGGTCGGTGACCAGGACCGCACCGGCCGAATCCCCGAACAGCGCCCGGTAGATGATCGCCTCGATCGAGGTGTCGTGCGGGTTGGCGCAGACGCTGGATATCGCCTCGGTGACGACGACCAGAACGGTGCTGCCGGGGTGCGCGGCGACCAGGTCGGCCGCCCGGATCAACGACTGGGCGCCGCCGACGCAGGCCAGGGTCGTCATCGCGAGGTGACGCACGTCCGGGCGCAGGCCCAGCGCGTTCGCGAGGCGTACGTCCATGTGGGGCAGGCCCCAGCTGGTGGTGTGGCTGGTGATGACGGCGTCGACGTCCCACGGGTCGACGCGGTGCTCGGCGAGGACGGTACGGGACGCCCGTTCCGCCATGGCGAGGGCGTCCTCGAAGGCGGTACGGGTGCGCTCGGAGACGGTGGCCGAAGCGCTGAGGCTGGGGTGGTCCAGGGGGCGGGTGAAGTGCCGGGCGTCCACCCCGCAGTTCGCGACGACCCGCAGGAACGCGCCGAGGCGGGGGTGGTCGGCGAACTGGAGGCGGAGGTCGTCGAGGATCTCCTCGGTGGTGATGCGATGGTCGGCCAGGACGACGGCGGGACGGGTGACGTAGGCGCCGGACATGTACTGCTCCCACTTGTGGAAGGGGCGGATGACATGCGGGGGTGGCACAAACCTACGTGAAGGAACGAGGCCAACTGGCTTATGAATGTGGCGAGTTGACCACAAAATCATACGGAGTCCGCACGTCCGGGCGGAAGGGGCGAGTCCGGGGCGGGGGGCGGTGTGCCAGGGCTCGATGGGGTGCCCGTTCCGGGCTCGCGTCCCGGCCGCGAGCGTGCACCAGGGGCGCGGGCCGGACGCCCCTGCCGGGGCCGCGCGGCCGGGACGGGCACCCGGAACGGGCGCTTGGGTCCCGTACCCGGGACGGGCGCCTGGGCGCGCACCCGGAACGCGTACCCGGAACGCGCATCCGGGACGCGCACCCCGGAATGTGCACCCGGAACGCGCACCCGGGACGGACACCTGGGTGCGCACCCAGGACGCTTGCTCCGGACGCCCGGCCCCGGGTACGCGCGCCCAGGCCGCATTCCGCCGTCAGCCGGCCGGCCTCCGCAGCCCCTGGAGGAGCAGTGCGATCAGCCTGCGCGGTTCGTACCGCGGGTCGTTGTCGCTGCCGACGCAGAGGTTGCCGATGCCGCGCATCAGCTCGTAGGGCTCGGTGCCGGGCTCGATCTCACCCGATTCGGCCGCCGCGTCCAGCAGCTGGGCGCAGACCGGCATCAGGCGGTCCAGGAACTGGCTGTGCAGTGCCGCGAACCGTTCGCTGTCCGACTGGAGCGCGTCGGCCAGCCCGTGCTTGGTGACCAGGAAGTCGACGAAGAGGTCGATCCACCGGCGGAGCGCGTCGAACGGCGAGCCGGCCTCGGCCAGCAGCTTCGGGCCGGCTTCGGCGCACGCCTCGATCTGGTGGCGGTAGACGGCGGTGACGAGGTCCGCCCGGGTCGGGTAGTGGCGGTAGATCGTGGCCATCCCGACGCCCGCCTGTGCCGCGATCCGGCGGATCGGCGCATCGACGCCGGAGGTGACGAACACCTCGGCGGCCGCGGCGAGCACCGTCTGCCGGTTGCGCAGGGCATCGGCCCGCTTGCCCTTGAGCCGCTCTCCTCCGGGCTGGTCCGCAGTGGACACCACGCTCTCCTTCCAATGTCCGTTGACTAAACGGAACAGTGCTCCATATATTAAATGGAGCAGCGATCCGTTTCAGGATAGCCGAGCCGGTCGCTCCGTACTGCCCCGCTGCCCCGCGGACGACCGCGGCGGGCGGCGGAGGCCGATGAAGGGACATCCCGCCATGACTGAACCCACGTACCCGGACAACCCCCACGCAGTCCTTCCGGCCGAGGCACCCTCCGCCCCGGCCGGGCCCCGGCCCGCCCCCGTCCTCTCGGTCAGTCCGGTGCGGCTGCCCGCCCCCGGCCGTGCCGTGGACCTGGAGGTACGGGTCTCCGCGCCGACCACCGGCAGCGACCTGCCGGTGGTCCTGCTCTCCCACGGCCTCGGCCACTCCCACCACCTCTCCTCGCTGAACGGCTACGCCCCCCTCGCCCACTACTGGGCGGCACACGGCTTCGTCGTGATCCAGCCGACCCACCTGGACTCCGCGTCCCTCAAGGCGCCGACGGCCCCGGCCCCCGACACGGACGACACTCCGGGAGGGCCGCGTCACTGGCGGACGAGGGCGCAGGACATGTCGCGCGTCCTCGACGAGCTGGACGCGATCGAGGACGCAGTGCCCCAGCTCCGCGGGCGCCTGGACCGGAGCAGGGTCGCCGTGGCGGGGCACTCGATGGGCGGCCACACCGCGAGCCTGCTGCTGGGCGCGAGGCTCACCGACCCGCACGACGGCACGGAGGTGGCCCTCGCCGACCCCCGGATCAAGGCGGGAGTCCTGCTCGCCGCGACCGGCAGGGGCGGCGACGCCCTCACCGACTTCACCGCCGAGAACTACCCCTTCCTCCTCACCACGGACTTCTCCCGGATGACGACGCCCGCGCTGGTGGTCGCCGGCGACAAGGACGACTCCGCCTTCCTGACCGTCCGGGGACCGGACTGGCACGCCGACCCCTACACCCTCGCGCCGGGCCCCAAGTCCCTCCTCACCCTGTTCGGCGCGGAACACTGCCTCGGCGGCATCTCCGGGTACGACGTCGCCGAGACCACGGACGAGAACCCCGAACGCGTCACCACGGTCGCCCGGCTGACCTGCGCATACCTGCGCAGCGCCCTCCACCCGAAGGACCCCGCCTGGCAGCGCGCCCACGAAGAACTGGCCGCCTCCCCGGCCCCACTGGGACGCATCGAGTCCAAGTAACCGATTCCAAGCAACCGAGCCCTGGCAACCGGACTGCCGCCGAACACCGCCGCACCCGTTCGGCACACGCCCCGGCACCCCGCGGCTCCGGGGCCGTACTCCGTGCGCCTACCGTCCTCTCCATGGACGATGCGTTCACACTCCTGCGGCACGCCGCTGACCTGCTGCCCCGCAGCGCGGTGGCAGAGAGCGGCGCGACGGCCGACGACGTCGACGAGTACATCGAGCACCAGGAGTGGGAGACGGCGCTCGCCCTCCTCCTCGACGTCGCGGACGTCTGCCGACTCCCCGAGTCCTGCTGGGAAATGCTGGCCGAAGCAGCACGGCAGATGGCACTCGGCCGCACGCGCCGCTGGTGCGAGTGGCGCCGCCAGGAGACCGTCCACGGCACGGTCCGCGCGCGACTGACCCTGCGGAGCACGGAAGAGGGCGGACGGCGGACCCCCTTCGCCGGCGACGGCAGACTCCGCCCCCTGTGGGACCTGGCGCCGGGGGAGCCCAACGCCGAACAGGCCCTCCACGTCGCCGTGATCTGGGTCGAATCCGCCCGGGAACTCGGCCCCGGCGAAACCGCCGACATCCGCCTGGCACCCCTGCGTCCCGAGCACTGGAGAAAACGCGACCTGAAACCGGGCGACACGATCACCATGCACGAGGGCCGCCCCGCAGTCGGCACGGCCACGATCACCGAGATCCTGCCACCCGGCGTCTGACGCCGGAGAGGTGCCATTCACCCACCGGGACGTGTGAGCGGGACGGGGTCCGTCAGGCGTTTCGCCCCCGAGCGCCGATGGACCGGGCTAGGCTCCCTGCACGCTCCTTGGGGAGGAGCTCTCATCTGGCTCCACGCACATTCTCATACCGCCGTGCCCTGCGAGGGGCGCGGTTTTCCAGTCCCGTGGGGGGAACCTCGTGCACGACATCACCAAAGGCGCCAACGTTCCGCTCTCCGCGCTGACGGAAGACCACGAGTCCATCGCCGTGAGCCTGCGCTGGAACAGCAGCAGCGGAGAGGGCGATGCGGACGTGTCCGTTCTCCTGCTCGGCGAGGACGGCAAGGTACGCAGCAACGACGACTTCTACTTCTACAACAACCCGGCCGCGGCGGACGGCAGCGTCCAACTCCTCGGTCTCACCCCGACCGACGACGGCACCGAGGACCGCATCCAGCTCTCCCTCTCCGCGATCCCCGCCGACGTGGCCCGTCTGGTCGTCGCGGCCAGTCGTCATCAGCGGGCGGAATTCGGTGAGTTCGAGAGCCTCGGACTCGAACTCGCCGACGGCGCGGGGGAGAAGATCCTTCGCTTCGCCATCACCGACGCCACCACCGAGAGCGCGTTCGTCTTCGGCGAGGTCTACCGCAGGGGCGAGGAATGGAAGTTCCGCGCGGTGGGCCAGGGATACGACACCGGGCTGGCCGGGCTGGCCACCGACTACGGGATCGACATCGAGGAGGACGACGACCAGGGAGAGGGGCCCGACGACGAGGGAACTCGCGCAGAGGCGGACCAGGCAGCGGCACCGGGATCGCCCGAGGCAGCCTCCGTGCCGCGCCCGGCCGTACTGCCGGAGTCGCCCCTGCCGGCCGTTCCCGCCCAGGCGGCAGCACCGGAACCGCCGCGCGGTGCCCACGGAACGGCGCCTTCGGAGACCGCCTCCGCAGAGGCCGTTGCCCCGGACACCGCCGCCACGGCTGCCGCTCCGGGCGCTGCTGCCGCTCCGCCGCGACGTCTGCGTACCGCCAAGAAGAAGGTCACTCTTCCCAAGGTCGCCAAACCGTCGCTGGCCGAGAACGACGCCTGGCGGCCCTCGCGTCTCTTCCCCGCCTCCACGCTCAAGAGCGACCGCGAGCGCGAGATGCGGGCGACCTCCGTCCTGCTCTCCGTCATGGCCCAGGTGCCGGAACTCGGACGCAGACTGACGGCCGGCTTCGGTGCTCCCGCGGGCCGTATGGAGACCTTCACCGAGGTGTCACTGCCGCACGGCGACAGCCCGAAGCGTCCCGACGGGGTCATTCGCGTCGAGCGGGCCGGAAAGCTGTGGACCGCACTGGTGGAGACGAAGACCAACGGGAACCCGCTCAAGAGCGAGCAGATTCAGGCGTACGCCGACATCGCCGCCCGGCGCGGGTACGAGGCAGTCATCACCCTCTCCAACGACGTCGCGCTCGAAGGCAGCCCGCTCGTCGACGTGAAGATCGACGGCCGGCGCAAGAACAAGGTCGCCCTGTGGCACCTCTCCTGGGCCGAAGTGGCGCACCAGGCGCAGATGCTGATCCGGCACGAGGGCGTACGTCACGAAGCGCACGCCTGGCTCCTCCAGGAACTTCTGCACTACCTCCAGCACGAGAACTCCGGCTGCCACGGATTCCAGAACATGGGCTCCTCCTGGGTGCCGGTGCGCAAGGGCATCGACGAGGAGACCCTGTGTCCGGGCGATGCCCGCACCGTCCACGTGGTGGAGAGCTGGGAGCGGCTCGTCCGGCAGGTCTGTCTGCGGCTCGGCGGCGAACTCGGGGTCAAGGTCATCCCGGTTCAGCGTGCCAAGCGGGGTGCCGACCCCCAGGCGCGACGGGTCGAACTGGCCGACCGGTTCTGTGAGGACGGGCGCTTGCAGGCGGAGATCCGGGTTGAGGGAGCCGTCGGCATCCTCTCCCTGACGGCCGACCTGAGGCTCGGCAGGCTGCGTACCTCTGTCGACGTGCCCGCTCCGGAGCAGGGCTACCCGTTGAGCTGGGCGAAGCGTCTGGTCAAGCAGTTGGAGGACGCTCCGGCGGATCTCCATGTGCAGACGCTCGTCGACGGTGAGGGCACGGGCCCTCGCGGCACCATGGAGAAGCTGCGGCGGGAGCCGGGCGACCTGCTGCCCAAGGACGCCGCCTCGATCGTGGGTTTCCGGCTGTCCCTCTCCAAGGGGGTGGGCAGCACGCGCGGCAACGCCGAAACCGGATTCATTCGCTCCGTGGATGCTGCCGTCGCCCACTTCTACGTGAGCGTGGTGGACAAGGTGACGCGGAGCGCGGGCGGACGCGCGAAGGCCGCGCCGGCGGCCGGCCGGGTACCGGCCTAGGAATTCGGTACGAGAGGCCGACAGCCTCCTGACGGGCACGCCGCCCCGTGCGGCGTGCCCGTCAACCTGAGTGGGCGTGGGTCGCTGCGGTGGCGTGACACGGACGGTGAACCCGCCGTGACGGTGGACGTCGAGGCCGGTCGATGTCGCAGGAGCGGCCCCGGCGGACCCTTTTGCGGGTGAACTCCCCCTCCAGCTGCGGGCGTCCGGAAATCCTCTGGCCGGATTAATTCCCTCGCGCCGCTCTCCGCGCCCTGCCTACGGTGGGCTCCTTCCCAAAGATCGTTTCCAGGCGCTCGCGTCTGCCCTCGGGCAGGCGGTGCGTCATGTCAGGAGCACATCAAAAATGAACACTCTGCACCACGAGAGTCTCCGCCACCTGCACACGAGCCGCTGCGCCGCGCTGTCGCGCACGTCCTCGGCCCGAGCCCCGCGACGGGGCTGGCACGCCTGGTGGAGAACGCGAAACCTGCTGGCCCAGAGGCCGGTTTCGTGAACCGGCCGGGGCCCTTCCCGCGTCGGCGCGGTGGGCCCGTACGTGAAGTGGCCAAGACCCAGAAGGGGGGCGACCGGAGAATTCCGGTCGCCCCCCTTCTGGGTTCGCTGGTGCTGGGTCACGTACTTCCGGGCTCCGTACCGCAGCCGGGCCGTACGGGGCCGATCAGGCGGGCACCGAGTCGCGCTCCCGGCCGTCCTTGTCCAGGCCGTCCCGGTCCGCGCCGTGCGCGTCCAGGCTCGCGCCCTCGATGTCCAGGTCCGGCAGGGCCTTCTCCAGCGGTCGCGGCAGCCACCAGGCGGCCCGGCCGAGCAGGGTCATCACGGCCGGTACGAGCGTCATGCGTACGACGAACGCGTCGACGACCACACCCACCGCCAGTGCGAACCCGATCGACTTGATGATCGGGTCGTCCAGCAGGACGAACCCGCCGAACACCGCGGTCATGATGAGCGCGGCAGCGCTCACCACCCGCGCGTTGTGCCCGACGCCGGCCACCACGGCGTCCCGTGCCGGGGTGCCGTGCACGAAGTCCTCGCGCATGCGGGAGACGAGGAAGACCTCGTAGTCCATCGCCAGCCCGAAGAGGATGCCGATCAGCAGGATCGGCAGGAAGCTGACCAGCGGCCCCGGGGTGTCGATCCCGAGGAACTCCGCGAGGTGGCCCTCCTGGAAGATCGCCACCGTGATGCCGAACGTCGCGCCGACGGTGAGCAGGAAGCCCAGCGCCGCCTTCAGCGGCACCAGCACCGAGCGGAACACCAGCATGAGCAGCAGCACGGACAGGCCGACGACGAGTGCGAGGTAGATGGGCATGGCGTCGGCGAGCTTCTCCGACACGTCGATGCCGAGCGCGGTGACGCCCGTCAGCGCGATGTCCGCGCCCTTGACCTGCTCCACCTTGTCGCGGATGTCGTGGACCGCGTTCTCGGTGGCCACGGCCGTCGGGCCGTCCTTCGGGATGACGGCGAGCAGCGCGGTGGTGCCCTCCTTGTTGAACTGCGGCGGGGCGACCGCGAGGACACCCTCCGTCTTCTGGATGAGGCCGGCGGCCTGGGTGGTCGCCTCCTTGGTCTGCGTCGGGTCGTCGGACGTGACGACGGCGAGCAGCCGTCCGTTGAAGCCGGGGCCGAACCCCTCGCTGGTCAGGTCGTACGCCTTGCGGGCCGAGGAGTCGACGGCGGCGGTGCCCGCGTCGGGCAGGGCGAGCCGCATGTTCTGGGCCGGCAGCGCGAGCGCGCCGAGACCCACGATGCCGACGAGCAGCAGCGGGATGCGCAGCTTGGCTACGAACCGGCCCCAGCGGAAGCCGAACGGCTCGCGGGCCTTGTCCGCCCCGGTCCTGTCGGTACCGGTCCCGTACGTTCCGGTCCCGTTCGTTCCGGCCTTGTCCGCTCCTGCCGACGTCCTGGCCGTGGCGGTCGGGGCCTGCGCTCCGGTCGCGGCCTCGCCGTTGCCCTGCCTGCGCTCCTTCCGGAGGCGGCGCGGCAGCACCCGGTCGCCCGCGAAGCCGAGCGCGGCGGGCAGCAGGGTGAGCGCGACCAGGACGGCCACCAGCACGGTCCCGGCGGCGGCCAGACCCATCACGCTCAGGAACGGAATCCCGACCACCGACAGGCCCACCAGGGCGATGACCACCGTGGCACCCGCGAAGACAACCGCGGAGCCGGCTGTTCCGGTGGCCCGGCCGACGGCCTCCTCGCCGTCCATGCCCTCGGCGAGGTACTGCCGGTAGCGGGAGGTGATGAAGAGGGAGTAGTCGATGCCGACCGCCAGGCCCAGCATCAGCGCGAGGACCGGGGCGGTGCTGGTCAGCTCGACGGTGCTGCTCAGCGCGAACAGCCCGGCCATGCCCGCGGCGACGCCGATCAGCGCGTTCAGGAGGGTCATTCCGGCGGCGACCAGGGAGCCGAAGGTGACGACGAGTACGACCGCGGCGACCGCGACGCCGATCGCCTCGGTGGAACCCACCTCGACCTTGGCCGTCATCACCTCGCCGCCGTGCTCGACGGTCAGGCCCTTCGCGGACGCACCGGCCTTCTCGAACGCGGCGCGCTGGTCGTCCGTGACGTCCTCGGCGCTCTTGTCGAACTGCACCTGGACCAGGGCGTAGCGGAGGTCGGGCGAGAGGGACTTCGCCTGGAAGGGGTCGATCGCGCCCAGTACGCCGGGCACCGCCGCGGCGTCGCGCACGATCGGGGCGACCCGGGCGGGAGTCAGCTTCTCACCCTCGGGAGCCGCCACCACGACGGTGCCGGTGGTACCGCTGGCCTCGGGGAACTCCTCCTTGAGGGCGGTCAGGGCACGCTGTGACTCGGTGCCGGGCATGGTGAACTTGTCGGTCGTCGGCCCCTGGAAGACGAGTGCCAGAGTGCCGAGCAGGGCGAGCAGGACCAGCCAGCCGGCGGCTATGCGACCGCGGCGGCGGAACGAGAACCGGCCGAGCCGGTAGAGCAGGGAAGCCATGCGGAGGGTGTGTCTCCTCGGTCGGTTCGAAGATCGATCTGGAGGTCGGTTCGAAGGTCGGTTCGCGGGTCGGTTCGCAGGTCGGTTCGGGGGAGGCGCCCGTTTCGCCGGGGAGGTGGGAAGGACGCCGGTGGGTCGTGTGTGCGGGGGGGCGTGGGGGTCGCGGGGTGCGGGGTGTGCCGCGCCGGGTGAGGGCGGTTCCTCCGGTACGGGACCGGGTGGCGCCCGGTAGCCGGTGCGGCCCTTCCGGTATCCGGTACGGGTGGCCTGTCTCCCGTACCGCGAGCCCGGCCGGACACCGCCGTGACCGCCCCCGCGCGGCCACCGCGGGCGGCTACCCCGCGCGGTGGCCGAGCGTGCGCAGCGCGCCCTCGACCAGTTCGTCCCGCAGCAGTTCGTCGGGTACGTCGATCTCACTGGCACAGGTGACGAACACCGCCCCGAGCACCATGTGCGCGCTGACGATCCGTCTCGCGTCCCCCGATCCGCCACTCATGGCCTCGATGAGACGCTCCGCCAATGCCGTGATGTCGCCCATCGCGGGGTTGCAGATCATCGTCGGAGTGTCCTCGAAGAGGATCTTCACCTCGCGCCGGTAGCGCAGGGCGAGGTCCACGTATCCGGTGACGGCCTCCTCCACCTGCTGCTCCTCGGACAGACCGGCCAGCCGCGCGTCGAGGGCGGCCAGCCCTTCTCCCGCGGGCGTGAGCAACTCGGTGAGGATCGCTTCCTTCGTACTGAAGTGGTAGATCAACGACGCCTTCGAGCAGCCCGCGTCGACGGCGATGGCGTGCAGGGAGGTGCCGTTGAAGCCACTCGTGGCGAACAGCCGGAGCGCTGAGTCGAGGATCTGTCCGCGCATCGCGGACGCTGGGCGTGCCATTCCTCCACCGTAACTGTCCGATCGGTCAGAACTGACCGATCGGACAGGGAATCGGTGTGAGGTGCGTCATCGAGTGGGTGACCGAATCCCGGGTACGGGCAGATCCGGACAAGAGGTGTGGTGGATATCGGCGTGAGTGCGGGCGATGCGTCGGGCATCGGTGTGAGCGCGGGTGGTGCGTCGGGTATCGCGAGGTGAGTGCGGGTCGTGCGTCGGGCATCGGCGTGAGCGCGGGTGGTGCGTTAGGCAGTGAGGTGAGCGCAGGTGGTGCGTCGGATTCCGGAGTGAGCAACAGGGCGGAGTGCGGGCACTCGCCGCGCCGCCGGGCGCCCGCCCCGTAGGAGTGCGCCCCCCCCCGCGCCCGCCTCTCCCCGGCCCGCACCCACCTCACCCCGACCCGCGCCCATCCCGCCCCTGCCCGTGCACGCGCACCCCCGCCCGCACACGCCCCCCGCCCGCACCCGCGCACCCCCCACCCGGACGCGCGGACCCCGCCCCACCCCCCGATCTGCTCGGTCGATATGCGAGCATCGCCCCACAATGCCCTCCTCGTACTCCGCCCCGCAGTCGGCACCCCAGCCCCCTCGGCCCACGCCGGGTTCCCGCCAGAGCCCCACCCCGCCGCCCTCCGCTGCCTTCCTCGGCACCCTGACCCGCTGGGCCCGCCGGCCCTTCTGGGAGGCGCCGGACGCGTCCTGGGTCGTGCGCCGCTGGCCCACCCTGGCCGGTGTCCTGTCCGCCACGGCCTTCTTCTGGTTCTCCCTCACGCCCTCGCTGCTGCCCCGGCCCTGGTACTTCCAGGGGCTGATCGGCGGCATCACGGCGGCGACGGGCTACGCGCTCGGGGCCGTCGCGGGACGGCTGCTGCGCCCCGTCGTCGCGCGGCGGTTCTCCGACCGTGCGCGGGTCCGCTGCTGGCAGGTCTACTACCCGGCCGCCCTCGTCGTGTCGACGGCCGCCGTCTCCTGGAGCGCCCACGCCCAGCGCAGGCTGCGCACCCTCCAGGGGCTGGAGCCCTCGCTGGTCTGGCACACCCCGATGATCATGCTGATCGCGATCGTGGTGTGCACGCTCCTGGTGCTCGTCGCGCGGAGCGTGCGGCTGCTCGCCCGTACCCTCATCCGCTGGTGCGCCCGCTGGGTGCCGCAGCCGGTCGCGTACACCGCGGGCCTGCTGGCGACCACGCTCCTCGTCGTCGTCTTCTCCAAGAACGTGCTGTACGAACGCGGGTTCATCGGCGCCGTCGACCGCATTTCCCGCACCGTGAACCTGAGCATGGCGGACCACGAGCGGCCCCCGGACTCCGCCGCCCTCTCCGGCAGCCCGCGCTCGCTGGTCCGCTGGAAGGAACTGGGCGCGGAGGGGCGCAAGTTCATCAGCGAGACCCCGACCCGGCAGGACATCGCCGCGTTCACCGGACGCCCCGCCGAGGAACCGGTGCGGGTGTACGTCGGCGAGGCCGTCGGACCGGAGGACTTCCGGGCCGCCGCCGACATCGCCGTACGCGAACTGGAGCGCACCGGGGCCTTCGACCGGCGGGTGATCGCCCTGGTCGGCACCACCGGCAGCGGATGGGTGGACCGCTGGGTGGTCGAGCCGCTGGAGTACATGTACGGCGGTGACACGGCGATCGCCGCGGTCCAGTACTCGTACCTCCCGTCCTGGATCTCCTTCCTCGTCGACAAGGAGAAGGCGGCCCGCGCCTCCCGCGCCCTGTACGAGGCCGTCCACGCCAAGTGGGCGACGCTGCCCGCCGATTCCCGGCCGAAGCTGGTGGTGTCGGGCGAGAGCCTGGGGGCGTACGCCGTCGAGGCGAGCTTCGGGAACCTCGACGACCTGCTGGCCGGCACCGACGGCGCGCTCCTGGTCGGACCGCCGCACGCGAGCCCGATCCGGCGGGAGATCGCGGCCGGACGCGACGAGGGCAGCCCCGTCTGGCGCCCCGAGTACGACCGGGGCCGCCACGTCCGGGTCGCGCAGTTCCCCCGCGAGGACCTGGCCAGGCCCACCGGACCGTGGGACCGCCCCCGGGTCGTCTACCTCCAGAACGCCTCCGACCCGGTGGTCTGGTGGACACCCGACCTGCTCTTCTCCCGCCCCGCCTGGTTGCGCGACCCGCTGGGCCCGGACGTCACGGACGAGATCGACTGGGTTCCGCTGGCGACGTTCTGGCAGGTCACGGTGGACCTGGCGGTGTCCTTCGACGCCCCGCCGCCGCACGGCCACCGCTACGGGACCAACGCGGTCGAGGGCTGGGCCGCGGTCGTCCCGCCGCAGGGCTGGACGGACGCGGACACGGCACGGCTGAAGAAGGCGCAGGACGCCAGACGCGGAGGCTGACGGAGAGGCGATGGACAACGGAGAGGCGACGGACAGGTGACGGAGGCGTCGGAGAGGCCGGCGGAGGGGGCCGCCCTGCCCCCGCGTACGACTTCCTCCGTGTCCTCCTCCGCGTCCTCCCACCACCGCGCGGGCACCCCGCGGAAAAGAAATCCCGTGAAGCCGTCACATCGTCGCGCCGCGCTCCGTCAAACCGATGACGGCGGCGCACCGAAGGCGCCGCCCCGCGAACAGGAGCCCGGCCATGACACGGACCACGACCACCGCCACCCGTACCTCGATCTCCCGGATGCCCAACCCGGCCGGTTTCGTACCGGAGTTGAACGAGATCAGCGCCGCGCTCTTCCGGGCCACCGGCAACCGGTCGGTGCCGCGCACCACGATGAACCTGGTGCACCTGCGCGCCGGACAGATCGTGCACAACACCTACCTGACCGTCCTCAACACCGGCTTCCTGCGCAAGGGGGGCGTGTCCGAGGAGCGCATCACCGCGGTCTCCTCCTGGCAGGACGCCAAGTGCTTCACCGAGGCCGAACGCGCCGCGCTCGCCCTCGTGGAAGCCACCCTCACGCCCGCGCCGTCCGGCCGGGAGCGGGTCACCGACGAGCTGTACGCGCGGGTCGCCGCGCACTACGACGAGAAGGCCCTGGCGACCCTGACCGTCGCGATCGGCCAGATCGGCTTCTTCATCGCCCTGGCGGTGATCGGCAAGCCCGCACCGGTCGAGTCCCTCGCCGACCCCCAGTGGGACTGACCGGGTACGCGACGGCGCCCGGCGGGCCCGATCGGGCCCGCGCCGAACCCCAGTGGATGCGATCCGGCCCGCGCCGACCGCCCGAGGGCTAGGGTCGGCACATGCAGGTTCGCTTGATGGGCGCCAATCCGTTCGTCACCCTGTACAACGGCGGGCAGCCGGTCGCCTACGCGTCGGTCTGGCGGGTGGACTGGTCGGAGCACGGCCCCGGTCGTGCCCTTGTGTACGGCGACCCCCAGCAGGTCCGGGTGGTCGCCTCCGACCCCGAGCTGGGCCTGTGGCTGGCGACCTCCTTCAACCGGTACTTCGCCGACGTCACGGCCGGTCTGCCCTGGCACGAGCCCGAACTGACGGCCTCACCGGTCGATCTGACCCTCGACCTCAACTCCGGCATGCGGGCCGCGGGCGACGGGATCGTGGTGGAGGTGGCCGAACCGCTGGACCGCCGGCCGGCCCGCAACGAGGCGTACGACCTCGGCGGCGAGCCGAACGTGCTCTCCACGGTGTGGATGCCGTGCCGCACCGGATCGATCACGGTCGACGGGCACCGCGTCGAGGGCCTGCCGCTGATCACGCCGGACCCCCTCTACTCCTCGGCGGCCCTCGCGGACGCCGAAGTCTGGTGCCGGAAGGTGTAGTCGGCGCCGCCGGGCGGCCTGTCGGCGGCCCGTCGGCGGCGGGCGCGCGCTGTCGGCGGTCTGTCGGTGGCGGCTGCGACGTTGAGGGCGGCGGCCTGCTCCCCATGAGCACGCCGCCCCCGAGCGCAAGGAGCCCGCCACCGTGTCTTCCGTATCCCAGAGCCGTCCGTGGGACGTCCACCGGCTGCCGTCCGCCGAGGGCAGGACATTCCTGGTCACCGGGGGCAACGCCGGAATCGGCTACTTCGTCGCGGAACAGCTGGCCGGTACCGGCGCCGTCGTCGTACTCGGCAGCCGGGACCCCGCGAAGGCCGACGCCGCGGCGGCCACGATCCGCATGCGCGTCCCCGGCGCCCGCGTACAGCACCTGCGGCTGGACCTCGCCGACCTGCCGTCGCTGGAGGCGGCCGTGGGCGAACTGGACGTCGACCGTCTCGACGCGGTGGTCCACAACGCGGGCGTCGCGCTCGACGACCCGCCGCGCCTGGAGACCGGGGACGGCCACGAGCTGATGTTCGGCACCAACCACCTCGGCCACTTCGCGCTCACCCGGTGGCTGGCCCCGCTGCTGTCCGCGGCCCCGGCCGCCCGCGTCGTGACCGTGGGCAGCTTCGCGGCCCGCTCGGAGCGGCTCGACCTGGACGACCCGCAGTCGCGCCGGGACTACCGCCCCAAGCGGACCTACGGCAGGTCGAAGCTGGCACAGATGAGCTTCGGCTTCGAACTCGACCGCAGGCTGCGCGCCGCCGGCAGCACGGTGCTCAGTGTGGTGGCCCACCCCGGCGGCGCGCTGGACTCCCTCACCCCGTCCCGCCCGCCGGTGCACGTGGCCGGCCCCGGCGCACGTCTGCGTGCGGCGCCCGCCGGGCTCCTGGTGCAGGGCAAGGACGCCGGAGCCTGGCCGGTCGTCCGTGCCGTCCTGGACCCGGAGGTGGCGGGCGGCCAGCTGTGGGGGCCGCGCGTCTTCGGCCTGCGCGGCGCACCGCGGCGCGAACCGGTCCCCGCCCACATGGCCGACCGGGCCGTCGCCGCCCGGCTGTGGGCCGTCAGCAGCGCGCTGACCGGCGTCGATCCGCTCCTCGGCCGCTGACCGGCAGGGCGGGCGCGGGTCATTCCTCCAAGGCTCGGGCCACCCGTTCGAGGTCGGTGAGGAACGCTCCCAGGCGCTGCGCCGGGACCGCGTCCACCATCCGCTGCTCCACGGCGTAGACGGCGGCCTGGACCGCGGCCAGGCGCGCGCGCCCCTCCTCGGTGAGTCGGGCGGGGCGCGCGCGGCCGTGCTCGGCGGTGGCGGGGCGGGAGATCAGGCCCGCGTCCTGAAGGCCCCGCAGTACGACGTTGCCGGACTGCCGGGTGACGAAGGTGGCGCGGGCGAGGTCGGCGTTGGACATGCCGGGGTGCAGCGCGAGGAGTTCGAGCGTGGAGTACTGCGGCACGGTCAGCCCGTGCTCGCGCAGCACCTTGTCCATGGCCCCGCGCAACGCGGACTGGGCACGTTTGAGCAGGTACCCCACGTGCTGGGTGACGTCCTTCGCGGGATGGGGCGGCTCGGGCGACACATGCTCTTCCATGTCAGCATTTTGACATATGAGACCTCGCACCCCTAGCCTCAGTCATGTCAAAGTCCTGACATTGCCGCAAGGAACGAGGAAGCTCCATGTCCGACGCCACCGACCGTCCCGCCACCATCGACGGCCCCGACTTCGTGGCCCTGCAAGTGCGCGACCTGGAGGCCGCGGCGGCCTTCTGCGAACAGCACCTGGGGCTGCGCCGGGCCGAGGTCTCGCCGCCCCACGCGGTCGTGTTCGACACCCGGCCGACCCCGTTCGCCCTTCGCGAGCCCATCCCGGGCACCGACCTCGGTGGCGCCGTGCGACCCGGCCTCGGCGTGGTCATGTGGTTCCGCACCTCCGACGCGCAGCAGCTCCACGACCAGCTCGTCGCGGCGGGGACGAAGATCCTCACGCCGATCACGGAGAGCCCGTTCGGGCCGATGTTCTCCTTCGAGGGCCCCGAGGGCTATGTGCTCACCGCCCACGGCGCCTGACCGGCCGACCGCACTGTGCGCGGTCAAGCCCCACCGGGTCACGGCTCTGTCCCGGTCGGCACGCGCGCCGACCGGGTGCGGGGAAGGGGGAGATCCACTGTGGCGGCGCACTTGCGGGCGCGATGCCCCGGTCGCGCGTGTAACAGGGATGTATTAGGGGCTGGTTGGGCGGAACGGTGGGCCGGTGCGAACCGGTCTTGTTGATCAGAAGTGCTCGCCGATACCGACTCGTATCGATCGACAACGGCCAACTACCGACTCGTACTCGCTCTTTCCGAGTAGTTCGGCATTCCCCCCACAACCCCGAGGAAGAAGCCATGCGCGTTCACAAGCTCACCTTCGCCGCCCTGGCGGTCGCCGCCGGTCTCTCGCTCACTGCCTGTCAGAACGGCAACGACGGCGCCGCGCAGGACAACCCGTCGGCCCCGGCCACCGCGGCCTCTTCGGGCGGCGGTTCGGAAGCGGGCAGTGCGGGCCAGGACGGCGGGAAGGACTCCGCGGGCAAGGACTCGGCCGGCAAGGACTCCGCCGGTCAGGGCTCGGCGGGTCAGGGCTCCGCGGGCAAGGGTTCCGGCGGCCAGGATTCGGGCTCCTCCGGCGCCCAGGGGGGCAAGAAGGTCGAGAAGTGCCGTACCGACGCGCTGGAGTTCAAGGCGATGGACGCCACGATCGGCGGCGACGCGGAGAACACCGTGGCGGTGGAGCTGAAGAACGGGGGCGGCGAGGAGTGCGCGATCTCCGGGTTCGCCGGCGTCGACCTGAAGACGAACCAGGGTGCGCTGTCCGCGAAGCGCAGCAGCGAGCCGGTCGTGCCGGGCACCCTCAAGAGCGGTGAGACGGTGGCCTTCGGCATCCACTACCCGGCCAACAAGTCGGGCGGCTCCGGCGTCCGCATCACCGGACTGGTGGTGACCCCGCCGGACGAGACCAAGTCGGTCACCCTGAAGTGGCCCGGTGCGGCCACCCTGCCGGTCACCGACGGCTCCGGTGCGCCGGTGACGGTCGGCCCGATCGGCAGCGCGGGCCAGGGCGGCGCACGCTGACCGTCGTACCTCAACTCGCTCGCATCGCAAGCAACTTGACGGACCCGTAGAAGTCCCGCCCCCTCGACGGGGCGCGGGCGGACACCGCAGCGGATCCCGGCAGCCCCACCAGGGGGTGCCGGGATCCGTTCGTGTTCGTTTCGTGATCCACTCCCGCGTTGTATACGGTACGTGACAACAGGTGACGCTCTGTGTGCACTTGCCGATCTACGTTCGGAGTACCAGCGTGAAGCGCATCCCCCTGACCATCGCCTCCGCCCTCATGGCGGTCGTCGCCACCGCGGGCACGGCCACCGCCTCCCAGTACGTCGCCTACGAGGGCGAGGGCTTCTCCGGCCGCAGCGTGGTCATCTCCTCCTGCGGCGTCTCCAACATCCCCTACCACGGCTCGTACAAGTGGTACGGCGACGGCCAGTCCGGCCGCATGTACAACCAGCCCAACGGCCAGGGCGTCGCGCACTTCACCCTCCCGTCGGACGACGGCGCCGAGCAGCGCACCCCGGTGGGCTGGCAGAGCATCTTCATCGTCTGCTGACGGCGGCTCGCGGTGTACGGAGGGGCGGTTCCGGCAGGTGTCGCCGGGGCCGCCCCTCCGGTGCGCCCGGCCCGGCTCTCCCGCCGCACCCCTGACCGACGCGCGGCGGAACCTCCGGTCCTCAGGAACCCGGCACCGTGGAGTGGACCTGCCGCAGGAAGGCGGCGTTGTCGGGGGTGTGCCGCAGTTTCGTCAGGACGGCCTCCAGGGTGGACTGGCCCTCGCGCGACTGCAGGGCCCGGCGCAGACCGCGCACGGCGGCCAACTCGGCAGGGGGCATGAGGAGTTCCTCGCGTCGGGTGCCCGAGGGGGAGATGTCGACGGCGGGGAAGACGCGCCGGTCCGCGAGCGAGCGGTCCAGCCGCAGTTCCATGTTGCCGGTGCTCTTCAGCTCCTCGAAGTAGTAGTCGTCGGCCCGCGAGCCCGTCTCCACCAGGGCGGTTGCCAGGATCGTCAGCGAACCCGCCTCCTCGGTGAGCCGGGCCGCGCCGAACAGCCGCTTCGGCCCCTGCAGTGCGGAGGCGTCGACACCGCCGCTGAGCGTGCGTCCGCCGGACGAGGCCGCGTTGTTGTGCGCCCGGCACAGCCGGGTCAGCGAGTCGAGCAGGATCACGACGTCACGGCCCGTCTCGACCAGCCGCTTGGCGCGCTCCACGGCGAGTTCCGCGAGCGCGATGTGCTCCTTGGCGGGCCGGTCGAACGTCGACGCGTACACCTCGCCCCGCACGCTGCGGCGCATGTCGGTGACCTCCTCGGGCCGTTCGTCCAGGAGCACCACCATGAGGTGCGTCTCGGGGTGGTTGGCGGTGACGGAGGCGGCGAGCTGCTGGAGCAGTACCGTCTTTCCGGTCTTCGGCGGAGCGACGATCAGTCCGCGCTGCCCCTTGCCGACGGGGGCGACGAGATCGACCACGCGCGGACCGAGCCCGCCGCCGGGGCTCTCCAGGTGCAGCCGCTCACGCGGGTGCAGCGGTGTCAGATCGCGGAAGTGGGGCCGCCGCCGCACGGCGTCCGGCGGGGCGCCGTTGACGAGGTCGACCTGGGCGAGCGCCTGCGGCCTCCCGCACACCCCGCTCACCAAGTCGCCCTTGCGCAGACCGAGTTGACGTATCAGTGCGGCGGGCACCTGTACGTCGCGGGGCGTGGCCAGGAGAGCGGGCCCGCGCAGGAAGCCGTGGCCGCCCCCTCCCGCCAGGTCGAGGATGCCCATGGCTTCCACCGTGCGGTCGGCGGGGGCGGTGCTTCGGGGGTTTTCGAGTGTGGCGGTCATGGTGGACCGGTCCTTTCGAGGACGTGGATACGAAGAAGTGAGGGGGAGGGGCGGCAGCACGGCGGGGCACGGTGGCCCCGCGGGGCGGGCAGAAGGGCCCGCGACCGCCGACGGACCCGGGGGCTGGTACTCGTACGAGACCGGCCGGAAGCCCGGGTGCCGAAAGGAAGCAGCGGAGACGACCGCTGCGCGAGAAACTTCGGAAGTGCGACGCTCCGGGAAGCCGAGGGCAGAACCGGAAAGCGATGTGTTCACCGGCGACCGAGGAACGGTCATGAGGATGAACGTGCGTCCGGAAGACTTCCGGAGCGGAGACGAGCACCGGCGCCACAGATGGGGCGTACGCGAGTGCTGTCAGCAATGTAGCACACGAACCGGACGCACGGTACCGACCCGATCGCGGAGCGGTGTGGAGCGGTGTGGAGCGGTGCGGTGACGAGGGGCGCGGGACAGGGCACCGGGGTGCACCGGCACGGCTGTGCGGGGACTGCGGGAGCTGCCGCGGGGTGGTGCCGGGGCTTGCGGCCCCAGCGCCCCGGGGCACCATCGGCGCCGCGCCCACCGTTCCGGAGCCCGGCCCGGCGGCGTGCCCTCGACGCGTCTCGGCGGCAGCGCGGCTGCGGTCCCGCCGTCTCCGGGCCTCCGCGCGGCCTATGCTGGGCGCGATGTTCGCACCCCAGGGACCCACCTTCCGAGAACTGGCCGTTCAGGCGCTGTCCTCCGTCGAGCGCGGCTACGACCTGCTCGCCCCGAAGTTCGACCACACCCCTTTCCGTACTCCCGAAGCGGTTCTCGCTCCGGTGACCCGGGTGCTGCGGGACCTCGGTCCCTTCGGTACGGGGCTCGATCTGTGCTGCGGCACCGGTGCCGGGGCGGCCGTGCTCCAGGAGGTGTGCCGGGAGCGGGTGGCGGGGGTGGACATCAGCGCCGGGATGCTGGAAGTGGCCCGCCGGGCGCAGGGTCCCGTACGGCCGCCGTCCCAGGCTCCGGCTGCCGCAGCCGGGTCGGCCGTCCCCGCGCACTGGGTGCGCGGGGACGCGCTCGCGCTGCCCTTCGGTCCGGCCTTCGACCTGGTGGTGAGCTTCGGTGCCTTCGGGCACTTCCTGCCCGCCCAGCGCCCCGCGCTCTTCTCCCAGGTCCGGGCGGTGCTGCGGCCCGGCGGCAGGTTCGCCTTCCCGCTGCCTGCCCCGGCCGCGCCCGGCTCGCGCGGCCACCTCGCCATGCTCGGCTTCGACGCCGCGATGCGGGTGCGCAACGCGCTGTGGCGGCCCCCGTTCGTCATGTACTACCGGGGCTTCCGCCTCGGCGACGTCACGGCGGAACTGTCCACCGCCGGCTTCGACGTCCAGCTGTACGCACTGGACGAACTCGGCCGCCGCCCGGACGGCTCCCCGCGCTGCCGGCTGCTGGTGGCGACCGGCCGCTGAGGAGGGCGGCGGGGACGGTGAACGGTTCCTCAAGGGGGAGTGCGGCTCCTTGAGGGGGAGTGAGGCGTCGCGGGCCGGGTGGGCGCGCGGACGGCGCGCTCATGCCCCGCGTGCCGGAACCGACCCCTCCACCACCCGTGCGAGCCGCGCCAGCATGCGGCGGTGCCGTACCTGCCGCAGCGCGTCCACCGCACCGCGGTGCAGAGCACTGCCCGCCCCGCGCAGCGGGTGCTCGTCCAGGAGGACGAGGGTGTGCTCGCCCCAGGGCCGGATGTCGAACGCGATGCGCGCGGCGCCCAGCGGACCGCTGTGCGTCTCCAGCTCCAGGGCGCGCGGCGCCTGGTGGCGGCGTACGACCGTGTACGCCTCGAACGCCTTCGGCCCCCACCGCACCGTGTAGCGCAGGGTGGCTCCGCGGGCCGGCCAGACGCCCTCGCCCGAGTGCGGGGAGCGCGTCCCCACGACCCACTCGTGGTAGCGGGAGGCGTCGTTCAGCACCTCCCACAGGGCGCGCGGAGAGCGACGGATGAGCTGGTGCCTGACTGTCATGGATCCTCCGGAGCGGTGTCGGTCGGCCGGTGGGGCCTCTGGAGCCGGTGGGGCCGGTGTCGGCGGCCGGTGCCGGACGCCGGTGTGCGGTGGTTCGGGGGCCTGGCCGGGGCGTTGCGCAGGCGTCGGGTCACCGTGTGTGCCCGGTTTACACACACTTCCGGGAAATTCCGGTACGAGGGCGGGCCGCGTGTCGCATCCGTGCCCGTCCGGGCGCACGGAGCCGCCCGCGTACGGCGTGGGAGCGGGCGGCGGCGGGTGCGGCGATGAGTTCTGGCGCCGGCGGCAGTCTTCCCTGGGCAAGGTGCTCCACGAGGCAGCGCTCCATGGGATTTCTGTGTTCCCCGTGATCCACGGGGTCCACGGGGCCGCGCGCCTCCCACCGCGACCGAGGGGAACAGCATGACCGCCACCTACACCTTCGACGTCTTCTCCAGCCTCGACGGCTACGGCGGCGCCGGCGGGAACTGGACCGGCTACTGGGGCAAGCAGGGCCCCGAACTCCTCGCACACCGCCTCAAGCAGTACGAGGAGGAGCAGCGGATGGTCATCGGCGCCCGGACGTACCGGCTGTTCGCGCAGATGCTCGCGGCGAGCACCGAGGAGGACGACGTGCGCGACGCGTGGGTCACGCGCATGCGGAACCTGCCGGCCACGGTGGTGTCGAGCACGCTGCGGGCACCCATCGACTGGCCGGACGCCACCGTCGTGCCCGGTGACGCGGTGGAGGTCGTCGCCGCGCTCAAGGAGGAGTCCGAGGTGCCGCTGCGCTCGCACGGCAGCCTGGCGATGAACCGGGCGCTGATGGCCGCGGGCCTGGTGGACCGCGTCCAGGTCACCCTCTTCCCGGTGATCACGGGGAAGAGCGGGCTGGCCCCGCTCTTCCAGGGCGCGCCCGACTTCGATCTCGAACTGCTGGAACACCGCACGCTCGACGGCCACATCCAGGAGCTCGTCTACCGGCCCACCCTGCACGTCTGAGGCCGCCGTCCGGCCCCCTCCGCCCGCACCGGCCGGGGGAGGGGGCCGCCTTCCGTGCCCGCCGGGGGGTGAGTCCCTCCTCGCCCTGCGGGCCAGCGCGCCCGGCATCAGAGCTCCGGCCCCGCGCTTCCGGGGTGGAGCGAGTCCTCCAGGGCGGCCCGCAGGGCGAACAGCGCGTCCAGGTCCGCGTCCTGGAGGAAGGCGTCGATCAGCGCGTTCAGGTTCTCTACATCGTCGGTGGCGACCGCTTCGATGATGGCGTTGATCCGGTCCTGGACATCGCTGGAGAAACGTTTCATCCCCCGAACCTGCAACTCCGCTCGCGGCCTGTCACCCGGCTGCCCCTCCCTCCCTCCGGGTACGCCACCCGTGTGCGGGTGCCCGTGGTGCCGGTGTTCGCACGTCCGTACGCACCTCGGGCGGCCTTTCCTCTCCGTACCCGTACGGCCCTCCTGTCCGACGAGTGCGCCACGGGACCAGCCGCAGGGCGGGTATCCGGCCATTCTTCGCAAGTCAACTCCTCCGCGTTGTCGACGGGTTGGGGTTCCAATAGGCATTTCCCCACTGGTTGTTTCCCCGCGGTGCGGCGTGCGACGCGCCGATGTCCCGCGGACGGGGGTGGTTCCGGCCGGACCCCGGGGCGACGCGCAAGGAGCCCACCTTCGTCGGCCCGGCCCGGCCGAAGAAGACGCCTCCGACACCGGGGCAGGAAGGGGCGGAGTCCTGCCGGATCCCCCGGCAGTGAACGGGCCGCGGCGGTCGATTTCCCGGCAGTGACCGGCCGGGGCGGTCGTGGGCGCGGCTACCGCAGGGCGGCGGCGATCAGGCCGTCGAAGGCTTCGCGCGGGACGTCGCCGCCACTCACCAGCCGGTCGAAGACCAGACCGTCGACGCAGGTCAGCAGGGTGTGCGTACGGTTCTCGGCATCCGCCACACCCCGCTCGGCGAGGAAGTGCCGGACCGCCGCGCGCCCGGCGTTCTCGCGGGGCAGGAGGATCGCGCGCAGCTCCGGGGCACGCACGCTCTCGACCGCGCAGGCGTAGCGCGCCAGGGAGCGCCGGCGCCCCTCCCCGGAGAGCCGCTGCCGGGCGAGCAGCACCAGGCCATCCACCAGGTCCTCGACGGTACGCAGCGGCGGGGCGCTCCCGGCCGCCGCGTGCAACTCCGCCTGGTCGAGCTGGACCAGCCGGGTCACCAGCCCGGTGAGCAGCGCGGCCCGAGTGCGGAAGTACGCCGAGGTGGTGCCGGACGGCAGCGCCGCACGGCGGTCGACCGCGCGGTGGGTCAGCCCGCGGATCCCCTCGTCGGCCAGTACGTCGAGGGCCGTGTCCGCGAGGAGGGTGCGCCGATCCGAAACCATGCCTCCCTTTCTACACCTGTAGAACCTCGGCTAGGGTCTTCTTCTACAGGTGTAGAAGGAGAGGGGCCGTGGCGTGGGCAGTTCGGCAACAGTGATCGGCGGCGGCATCGGCGGGCTTGCCGCCGCGATCGGCCTGCACCGCATCGGCTGGCACGTGACGGTCGTCGAGCGCGCGGCCACCCTCGCGGACGCCGGAGCGGGCATCTCGCTGGCCGCCAACGGGCTGCGCGCCCTGGACGAACTGGGCGTCGGCGACGCGGTACGCCGGGCCGCCAGGGGCCAGTACCGGGGCGGCACCCGCACACCGGACGGCAGCTGGCTGACCCGGATGGACGGCGCCGCACTGGAACGCGCGGTCGGCACCCCGATCGTCGGCATCCGGCGCGCCACCCTGCACCGGCTGCTCCGCGAAGCGCTCCCCGCCGAAACCCTGTTGACCGGCTCCGAGGCCGGCCGGGTCCGCCGGACCGGCCCCGGGACGGTACGCGTCGACTGCGGCGAACGGGCCCTGGACGCCGATCTCGTCGTGGCGGCCGACGGCATCGGCAGCAGGGTGCGCGGCCTCCTCTTCCCCGACCACCCCGGCCCGGTGCACAGCGGCTCGACCGTGCTGCGCGCCCTCACCGAGGACCCGGTCGAGCTGCCCACCGACTTCGAACTGACCTGGGGCCGGGGGGCCGAGTTCGGCCACATCGCCCTCCAGGACGGACGGGCCGAGTGGCACGCCGTCCTCGGGCTGCCCCAGGGAACGCGGTTCGCCGACCCGCTGGGCGAGTTGCGCCGACGGTTCGGCGACTGGCACGAACCGGTCCCCGCCCTGCTCGCCGCGACCCGGCCCGCCGCCGTACTCCACCACGACATCGGCGAACTCCGCACGCCGCTGCCCTCGTACACCGTCGGCCGGATCGCGCTGCTCGGCGACGCGGCACACGCCATGACCCCGTACCTCGGCCAAGGCGCCTGCCAGGCACTGGAGGACGCGGTGGCGCTGGCCGCCGCACTCGCCACCGGGCCCACCGTCGACACCGCGCTCGCCCGCTACGACACCGAGCGCCGGCCCCGCAGCCAGCGAGTCGCGCGCGCCGCCCGGCAGGCGGGCCGGATGGGCCAGCAGCTCTCCCACCCCGTGGCCGTCGCCCTGCGCAACACGGCGATGCGCCTCACCCCGTCCCGCGCCGCGACCCGGATGATCCTCCGCCACCACAGGTGGGTCCCGCCGAGGCTGAACGGTTAGAGAGATTCCGCGGAGGCCGGGTTGGCCCAGCAGGCCCGGTGCCTGTGGCCCGTCGAGGGGAGCGGACCCGGGGCATCCGCGTACCCGACGGCCTGTCAGGATCCACCGTATGGAACCCTTCCTCGCCCTGCGCCGCGCGCCCTGGGTCGTCCTCGCGCGGTACGACGACCCCTGGCCGCACACGGAGTGCGCCGCGCTCCGCGAGCGGGGCGGGCGGCTGGTCCGGCTGGACGGCCGGGAGATGAGCGACCCGCGGGCCGTTTTCCGCGCGTTCGCCCGGGAGTTCTCCTTTCCCGGCTATTTCGGCCACAACTGGGACGCCCTCGCGGACTGCCTCCACGACTGGCACGGACACGGGTACGGGGGCGCCAAGGACGACACCGTGGTCCTGATCGACCGTGCCGACGACCTGCACGGTGCCGACTTCCTCGGGCTGCTCGTCTCCGTACTCTGCCAGGCCGCCTGGCAGGCCAACCTCCAACTCGACGCCGACGGGCTGCCGAACGGCCGGACACCGTTCCCCCTGCACTTCGTGTTCCTCCTCCACGACCTGCCGCCCGCCGCCCTCGCCGCGGCGGTGGCGACCGGCGCGGACGTGCACACGGCGTTCGACGAGGGGCGGTTGACCGCGACCCTGGCGGGCGAGGACTGGCCCGGACCCGGCTGAGCGCCGTCACTGTCAGTGGCGGGTGGCAGCATCGGACGTATGACGAACACCACGGCATTCGACTGGCGGTCCTTTCTGCGGAAGTGGAGCGGGGAGTGGGCGGACTCCCTGTCCGCCGAGGACGCGCGGGCCGAGGACGAGGACGCGCGGCAGTCGCGGTGGCTGGGCTTCCCGGCCGCGTCCGAGGAGCGGATCACCGCGATGGAGAAGCGCCTGGGGGTGCGGATGCCCCCGTCCTACCGGGAGTTCCTCAAGGTCACCGACGGGTGGCAGCACGCGGGCGGGTTCGTGTGGCTGCTGGCCGGGACCACGGAAGCCCACTGGCACGAGAACGCGTCGGGGCTCGCGGAGATCACCGAGGAGTACCTGGACGAGGACTCGGCGCCCGAGGAGTGGGAGGAGGCCGAGCTCTGGCGGCGCGGGCTCCAGCTCGACATGGAGTCCGACGCCACCTATGTGCTCATGGACCCCGAGGACGTGGACGAGGACGGCGAGTGGGCCGTCTACACCTGGGCGGGCTGGCGGGCCGCGCCGCCCGAGCGGTATGCCAGTTTCCAGGTGTTCATGCGGGAGATGCACCAGGAGTTCCACAGCCTGCGGGCCCATGCGGGCGGCGGCGGGGCGGAGTTCGTCAACGACACGACGCGGCAGCTGGACGCCCTGGTGGACGAAGCCTGCCTGGAGGCGCTGCGCGGTGGCTGGGAACGGGCCCTCGGAATGCTGGACGAGGCCAAGGCGTACGGCAGACCGCGCGCCGCCGGACTGGGCGACCAGCTGCGCTTCCTGCTCGGGCGGACCTCCGAGCCCGCCTTCGAAGGACTGGTGACGGACCCGCGCTACGCGCCCGACCTGCTGCCGCCGCTGGTCGCCGAGCACGCGGCACACTCGCACTGGGACGACTCCACGCTGAAGTACTCCCTGCGCGGCGGCGACGACGACCTGTTGGCGCGGGCCCGCACACTCCTGGAGCAAGTGCGGGACGGTACGTACCGCTACAGCGTCCCGGGGCCGTTCGGCGAAGCGGTCGCGCGGGCACGGGAGTTGGCGCGGTGGGGCGACACCGACGCGGCGTGGCGGACGCTGACCGACGCGCTTCCGCGGTGGGAACCGCTGGGGCCGGGGCATCTGGCGCCGCTGGGATGGGTGGCCGACCCGCTGCTCGGGCCGTTGCTGACCCCGGAGCGGGGCGAGGAACTGCTGTCGACCCCGCGGGCCGGGCAGGAGGGGACGGCGCCGGAACCGTCGGCCGCGCTCGATCCGGGCGGCCTCGCGTGGCTCGCGGAGCCGGACCCGGGCGACGACCGCACGTCCTACCGCTTCGTACTGGTCGAGGGCGTTGAACCGGCGGAACTCCCCGGACGCCTCGCGGAGACCGACGGCGACGGTGCCGACGCGAGCGGCGGTGTGCTGGACGAACCCCTGACGCTCCGGGAGGTACGCCGGCGGGTGTGGTCCCAGCAGAGCGAGGTCTCGTCGTTCGAGGACCGGGCGCTCATGGCCGTCGGCCGGGCCGGCCCCGGCTGGAGCTTCGCCTTCGACGGCGAGCCCGGCCCACTCGACCGGCAGCGCTTCGTCTCACCGGCCCCCGCCGCGAGTGCGGGCACCCGGGCGGTGACGGTGTGGAGCGGCCTGCGGGGAAGGCGCGCCGAGCCGTTCTTCCACCTCTCGGTGGCCCGGGACGGCGCCGAGCAGTACGCGTTCACGTACGCGGACGGTGAGATCAGCAGCAGCGGGGAGATACCGGGGGCGCTGGAGCCGAGCCTGTTCTTCGGCGGTACGCGGGCTGTGGGCGAGGCGGAGCGTGCGCTGCTGGCGGCGCTGAGCGAGGAGTTCGGCGTGTGCCTGCCACGGCACGCCCTGGTGCGGGGGCGGCTGCACACCTGCACCAGCAGCTCGTGGACGCGTCCGCCGAGGGACGGCGAAACGTACACGGTGGTCCGGGTGCGGATGGGGTCGGCGCTCCAGGCGGACACATGGCGGGGGGAGGGGCACGGGCGGACGGGCGGCTGAGGGACACGGGGCAGGCGTGGCGGGCGGTACGGCCGCCGCCCCGGGGCGCGGTGTACTGCGTACTCCCCGCCCCGGGGCGCGGTGTACTGCGTACTGCCCCTGCGCGTCGCCCCGGGTGCAGCGCATCCGCGTGCCGCCCCGGGTGCAGTACCCCCGCGCGCGTCGCCGACGGTGCCCGCGAGGTCACTCCTGCGGTGCGGGGGCCGGCCCCTCCAGGCACCAGGCCAGCGCGTCGGCGCGGGTGCTGAAGACCTCCCAGGTCCGGGGGCGGCCCTCCGCCGCTTCGACGAACGTCTGCTGGGCCGCCACCGCGACGTGGTGGCCGCGTTCGGCGAGGTCGGCGAGGACGGCGGCCAGGCCGACGGCGGGGCCCCGCAGCACGGCGGAGACCGCCGTCAGGTCGAGCACCACCCAGCCGGGCGCGGACGGGGTGACCTGCCGCAGCGCGTGCATCAGCGCCTCGGTCTCGGTGAACTCCAGCGATCCCTGGGCGGTCACCACACCGATGCTCCGGCCGTCGCGTTCCAGCCGCTCCGCGCCGGTCACCGTCGCCGCGCGCAGCCCCGGCATGTGCATGATGTGCAGGCCGAAGCGCTCCGACACCTCCCCGAGGGCCGCCACGGCACGGACCGGATTGCCGGACGGGTCCAGCGGCGGGCTGTAGATGGCGACGCCGAAGCGGGCCGGGCTGGCCGCGATCAGACCGCCGGAGACACCGCTCTTGGCGGGCAGGCCGATGTCCAGGAGCCATTGCCCGGCACCGTCGTACATGCCGCAGGACGCCATCACCGCCAGGGTCCGGACCACGATCGGCTCGCTGACGACCTGGTTCCCGGTGACCGGGTTGCGGCCACCGTTGGCGAGGGTCGCGGCCATGACCGCCAGATCGGTGGCCGTGACCCGCACGGAGCACTGCCGGAAGTACGTGTCGACCGTCTCCTCGGGGTCGGCGTGCAGCGACCCGGCGGAGTGCATCAGATAGGCGAGTGCGCGGTTGCGGTCGCCGGTGGCCGCCTCCGAGGCGTAGACGTCCTCGTCCACGTCCAGTTCCCGGCCGGCGAACGCCGACAGGAAGGCGCGGATGCGGGCGAACCGTGCGGCCGGGTCGGACTCCCGTACCAGCGCGGTGGTGGCGATCGCACCGGCGTTGATCATCGGGTTCGCCGGGCGGCCGGTGTCCGGCTCCAGGCTGATGGCGTTGAACGGGTTGCCGCTGGGCTCCACCCCGACGTGCCGCAGCAGTTCCTGCGGGCCGAGGTCGCTCAGCGCGAGGGCGTAGACGAACGGCTTGGACACCGACTGGATGGAGAACGGGGTGTCCGCCTTGCCCGCCCGGTAGACGTGCCCGGCCATGCTGACCAGCGCGACGCCGAAGTCGTCCGGGTCGGCGAGGGCGAGCTGGGGGATGTAGTCGGCCACCTTGCCCTCGCGCAGGGCGCTCAGCCGCTGGTGCATCTCGTGCAGGGAATCCGTCACCGGGTCCATGTCGTCATCAGGCCTTCGTCTCGGGTCCGCCGGGAGGGCGGAGGCGACCGAGGTCGGGCGCCCCTGGCGGTATCGGCGGAATCGGGTGCCGGGTTGAGCGCGGCCCCGGTACGGAGCCGCGGGCCCTTGGCCCCGGTGCGGCGGTGCCGAACGGCACCGCGAACAAGGCCGGTCGGTCGGTGCTTTCGACCCTTCTGAGAAGTCTCAATAAGTCGCAGAATGTGGCACAACAGCAAGAGATAGACGCGTAAAAGCGCAGTTTCTCTCAGCTGAAAGCACGGTTGATGCCGAAACGCGCGAGAACACGAGCGCCCGCACAGAGGAGTCCCGGCACGATGACCACCGACGAACCCGACCTCGGACAAGTCCTCGGAGCCCACCTGGTCAGCCTCGATCTGACCGCGACCAGCCGCGTCGAGGCCATCGGGGAGCTGACCGACCTCCTCGTCGCCGACGGCCGCGTGACCGACGCCGCCCTCTTCGTCGCCGACGTCCAGGCCCGCGAGGCACAAGGGCCCACCGGGCTGGGCCAGGGCGTGGCGATCCCGCACGGCAAGTCCCGTGCCGTCGCCACCACTTCACTCGCCGTCGGGCGCTGCCGCACCCCGCTCGCCTGGCCCTCCCTCGACGGCGGCGACGTCGACGTGATCATCCTCTTCGCCGTCCGGGAGGACGACGCCGACTCCACGCACCTGCGCCTGCTGCAGCAGGTGGCCCGGCTGCTGGCGCACGAGGAGTTCCTCGGCCAACTGCACCGGGTGCGCACTCCCCACGAACTCGTCGCGCTCTTCGCGGACGACCCGGAGAACACCGGGAGGAGCGCGGCACCGAACGAACCGACGCACGAGCCGACCCGCCCCGCCAAGTAGGACGCGCGCCCAGCAGGACGCGCACCAAGCAAGACAAGACGTGAAGGAGACAGGGACATGAAGTTTGTCGCAGTGGCCGCGTGCACCTCCGGAATCGCCCACACCTACATCGCCAAGGAGAAGCTCCTCTCCGCCGCCGCGTCCCTGGGCTGGGAGGCCCATGTCGAGACCCAGGGCACCATCGGTACGGAGTCCCGGCTGAGCGGCGCCGACATCGCCGCCGCCGACTTCGTCCTGCTCGCCGTCGACATCCAGATCGGCGGCCGGGAGCGGTTCGGCGACAAGCGGGTCGTGGAGATCGGCACCAGCACCGTGATCCAGTCGCCGACCAAGCTGCTCCGGGCCATCGAGCAGAAGCTCGGTGAGTGAGCCATGTCGTTGCGCCCGCCCCGGCTCGGCCTGAAGAAGCACGCCCTGACCGCGATCTCGTACCTGCTGCCGGTCGTCGTCGCGTCCGGTCTGCTCATCGCCATCGGCAACCTGGCCGGCGGCAAGGTGATCACCGACTACTCCCGGCCCTACGACTGGCAGTCCGCACTGGTCTCGCTCGGCGTGCTCGGCATGGGAATGCTGCCCGCCGTGATCTCCGCCGCCATCGCCTTCTCGATCGCGGACCGCCCCGGCATCGCACCCGGTCTGCTGGTCGGCGCCATCGCGGGCACCATCGGCGCCGGTTTCCTCGGCGGGATGCTCGGCGGTTTCTGCGTCGGGTGGTTCCTGCTGTGGCTGCGCAGGGTCATCAAGGTGCCCACCTGGGCCGAGGGCCTGATGCCGATGATGATCCTGCCGCTGCTGGCCAGTCTGGTGACCGGCCTGCTGATGTTCTTCGTCATCGGCGTCCCGATCGTGTGGGCCACCGAGCGGATGACGGACTTCCTGACCGCGATGCAGGGCTCCATGCGGTTCGTCTTCGGGGCCGTGCTCGGTGCGATGGCCGCGTTCGACTTCGGCGGCCCGGTCAACAAGACGGCCTCGCTCTTCGCCGACGGCCTGCTGCTGGAGGGTGTCCTGCAACCGGAGGCCGTCAAGATCCTCGCGTCGATGGTGCCGCCGTTCGGCGTCGGCCTGTCCTGGGCGCTCAGCGTCGTCCTGCGCCGCCCGATCTGGGGCCGGCGCGAGAAGGACAACATCAAGGTCGCCCTCCCCATGGGCGCCTGCATGATCACCGAGGGCGTCATCCCGGTCGCCGCCACCGACCTGATGCGCATGGTGGTGGCCTGCTCCTCGGGCGCTGCGGTCGGCGGCGGCTTCTCGATGCTGTGGAACATCGGCAGCCCCGTACCGTCCGGCGGCCTCTTCATCGTCCCGGCGATGAACCACCCGCTGCTGTTCCTGCTCGCGCTGGTGATCGGCTCGTGCGTGACCGCGCTGATCCTCTTCCTCTGGAAACCGCGGGTGACGGAGTCAGCAGAGTCCGCAGAGACCGCGGAGTCCAAGGAGGGCGCGGACGCGGCGGGCACGGACGGTGCGGACGGTGCGGCGGGCGCGGACGCCGCGCCCGGCGCCCGTACGACACCCACAGCCGCCACCCGCTCCTCTTCCCCCGGTGCCCCGCCCTCGGCCGGCAGCACCGATGTGAGCAAGGAGAAGGACGTGGACCCCTCGCAGATCACCTTCGTCTGACCCCTTGTCCGACCCCGGGCGCCCCGCCCGCCTCCCGCACCACAAGGAGCACGCTCGTGTACGAACCGATGGGACCGATGCTGCGCGCCGCACGCAAGGGCGGATACGCGGTACTTGCGGTCAACGCCCTCAACCTGGAGACGGCGGCGACGGTCGTCGCCGCCGCCGAACGGGCCCGTTCCCCGATCGTCATCAACCTGTACGAGGGCCATCTGCGCGCCCATCTCCCCGGACTGCAACTCATCGACGGGACAAGGAGAATGGCCGAGGCCGCCTCGGTGCCGGTGGCCGTCGGCATCGACCACGGCAAGGACGAGGCCCACGTCCGCAGGATGATCCACGCCGGATTCAGCAGCGTGATGATGGACGCCTCCGAGCGCCCCTTCGAGGAGAACGCTGCGGTCGTGCGGCGCACCGTGGAGTTCGCCACCGCCTACGGCGCCTCGGTCGAGGCCGAGGTGGGCGGGATGGGGGCGACCGCCGGCGGCCGGTTCACCACCGAGGACATGATGACCGACCCCGGGCAGGCCGCCCGGTTCGCGGCGCTCACCGGCGTGGACGCCCTCGCGGTGTCGTACGGGTCGAGCCACGGCGAACTGCCCCCGGGGTACACCCCGGCCCTGCGCTTCGACCGGCTGGCGGAGATATCCGCCCGCTGCGCGCTGCCGCTGGTGCTGCACGGCGGCAGCGGTACGAGCCCCGAAGACCTCGCCCGCTCCGTCGAGTTGGGCATCAGCAAGGTCAACATGGGCGCCGACTTCATGCGGGCGAACGTACGCGGATTCGTCGAGGCGTACCGGGCCGCGCCGGACGCGGAGCTGGTGGACCTGCTGGCCGCGGCACACGCCGAGGCGGCGGCAGTCGCACTGCGCTACCTGGAGCCCTGCGGGTCAGTCGGCCGCGCCCGGTGACAGGGCGTCGGCCACGTTCACGGTGACGCCCTCCGCGGCCAGCGCCTCGGCGAGTTCGGCGCTCGGAGCCGAGTCCGTGACGAGTACGTCGGCCATCCGCAGGGCACCGATGCGGGCGAACAGGGTCCGGCCGAACTTCGAGGAGTCGGCGACCACGATCACCGTGGTGGCGTGCCGCGCCATGGCGTCGATCAGTACCGCCTCCGCCAGGTGACTGGTGGAGAAGCCGCCCTTGGCGTCGACCGCGCCGACCCCGATGAGTGCGACGTCGCACCGGAACTCCACCCCGCTCTCCTGCGTGCAGTCCAGGCCGAAGGCGGAGGCCAGCGGACCGGTCGTGGTCATCGCACTGGCCCGTACGGGGCCGCCCACCAGGAAGAGTTCCTCCACGGCGCCGCCGACGACGGCCTCCGGCAGGAGCAGGTTGTTGGTGACGACGCGCAGTTGGCGGCGCTGGCGGAGCTTGCGCATCACCGCGAGGGTCGTCGTGCCCCCGTTGACGAACAGCGAGGCCCCGTCGCGGATGCAGGCCGCGGCGGCGTCCGCGATCGACTGCTTGTCCTCGGCGTGCAGCCTGGCCCGCACCTCGGTGCCGGTGTCCGGGTCGGGCACCAGGGACGTACTGACGGCACCCCCGTGGGTCCTGATCAGGGCGCCCTGGGAGTCGAGTTCGTCGAGATCCCGCCGGACGGTGTCCGCGGAGACCCCGAAGTGCCCGGCGAGCACGGCCACCGAGACCTGGTGGTGTTCGTTCACGTACGCGAGGACATCGGCCTTGCGGCCGGCCGGCAGCCGACCGCTCCTCGGCTCCTTGCCCCGCGGCTTGCGTGCGGTCATCGCAGTTCTCCCCAGATTGGCCGAAATTTCCAAAGATCAAAGGCGCACAAAAAGTACATTAGTCCCTAGATCCGCGCTTCGCTCCACAATAATCTCGCAGATAACAGCAGAAAGACGCAGAAAGTCCTCTGCTTCAGCGGCAAAAGATCGCACCCCGCCGCTCATCCTTCCGTCCCTTCCTCCCTACCCCTCACCCCTCATTCAAGGAGTTGCCGGACATGCTGCTCAGCGGACAGGCCATCCTCGCCCCGGCCCACGACCACGCCTTCTCCGTCCCCGCCTTCAACGTCAGCGACTACGCGATGCTCAAGGGCCTGGTCGAGGTCTGCGAGGAACTGCGCTCCCCACTGATCGTCGCCATCCACCCCGACGAACTCGCCCATGTGGGAGTCGACTTCATCCCCGCGGCCATCGCCTGGGCGCACCGGGCCACCGTCCCGGTCACCATCCACCTCGACCACGGCGCCGACGTGGACCAGGTCCTCACCGCCATCCAGGCGGGCTTCACCTCCGTCATGATCGACGGCTCGCTGCTCCCGTTCGACGAGAACATCGCCCTCACCAAGGAGGTCACCCGGATCGCGCACGCGGTCGGCGTGTCCGTCGAGGGTGAACTCGGCACCATCGGCAAGCTCGACGAGCAGGCCGAGGAGGGCGCCTCCGAGATCATCTACACCGACCCCGAGGACGCCCGCCGCTTCGTCGCCGAGACCGGCGTCGACTCCCTCGCCATCGCGATCGGCACCAGCCACGGCCTGTACCCGGCCACGATGACGCCCGAACTGCGCCTCGACCTGCTGGAGAAGATCAAGGAGACGGTGGACATCCCGCTCGTGCTCCACGGCGGCTCCGGCAACCCGGACAAGGAGATCGCCGGTGCCGTCGAGCGCGGCATCAACAAGATCAACATATCCAGCGACATCAAGGTCGCCTACCACCGGGCCATGCGCGAAGTCCTGGTCGCCGACCCCTCGTTGCGCGAGCCCAACCTCATCCAGCCGCTCAGCCTGCCGGCGATGAAGAAGGTGGCCGAGGAGAAGATCCGCCTCTTCCAGGCGGACGGGAAGGCCGACCTTTACTGACCCGAAGCGCGCCGAACCGGTCTGCACCGACCTGTTCCGCGCCGCTCCTACCTGGGCGGAGCGGATCCGCCCCCGCGAAGGCCGTCGGGCCCCGGCACGCACCGGAACCCGACGGCTTCCGCGCGTTGGGACGTCGAGAACGCAGGCAGGTGCGGTCGTGCGGCCGTGCCGTCGTGCGGCCGTGCGCTACGGCCCGGCGGGGCCCGGATCCGGTGGCCTCTTGCCGGAGTGGCAAGAACAGGTGCCTGCGGGTCAGGTGCCCCGGAAGAATGCGTACGTGCCGTGGCCGTGCTCCCGGGGCGGCGGACCCGGCGCCCCGGGAGCCACGCGGCAACCGGCTCTGCCGGCACACCCCCGGCCGAGCCCGGCACCACCACCCGACCGCCCCAGCAAGGGAGATGACGATGCCGACCACCACGCGCCGCGACACCCCGCCGCCCCGGACCGGAAGCAGCGAGTCCGAGGTTCTGCGCGGCTTTCTCGACTACCTCCGCTCCTCGATCGCCGCGAAGGTGGACGGCGCGCCCGAGCCGCAGGTGCGCACCGCCGAGGTGCGGTCAGGTACGACGCTGCTCGGGCTGCTCAACCACCTGACGTACGTGGAGCGTTCGACGTTCCTGGGGGAGGAGGTCACCGACTGGCCGGCGACGTCGCGGGCCGCACCGGCGGACAGCGTGGCCGATGTGGTCGCCCGCTACCGGGACGCGGTCGCGCGCGCGAACACGGTCCTCGACGGATGCACCGACCTGGCGGGCCCGCTTCCCGTCACCCGGCCCGGAAGGTCCGCGCCCAGCATCCGCTGGGCACTCACCCACATGATCGAGGAGACGGGCCGGCACGCGGGCCACGCGGACATCCTCCGCGAACTCCTCGACGGCACGACGGGGCGCTGACCCGTGCACACCTACGACGTCACCGTCACCACGAGCGCCCCGCCCGAGGCCGTCTGGAAGCTGCTGGTCGATGCGGCGAGCTGGCCGCGGTGGTCCAAGGTGGACAGCCTGGACACGGCACGCTCGATCGGCCTCGACCCCGGCGGGGACGACGAAGTCGGCGCCGTACGGGCCTTCCGTACGGGACGCACCGTGACGGGGGAGCGCCTCACCGAGAAGGTCGCCCCACGTCTGCTGGCCTACGAGGACGCCTTCAACTCCTCGATGCGCGACTACCGCGCACGCATCGAACTGCGGCCGGCGACGGGCGGGGGAACGGTCGTCCACTGGCACGGCAGCTACGAGATGGGCCGCCTCATGGGCTGGTTCATGCCGCGCTACCTCCAGAAGTTCATGCAGGGCATGGCGGAGGGCCTGGCCCGCCACGCGGAGGAGCTCGGGACGCCGCAGTGAGTGGGGGACGCCGTGCCGGCCCGGTGATCAGTTCCGGTACGCCGCCGTCGCGGTCTCCAGGAAGGACCGGACCAGGGGGTTGGTGTCGCCCTCGTTCCACGCCACCACGACACGGCTCGGGGGCATGTCGGTGAGGGGGACCACCGTCAGTTCCGGCGGGAGCAGGGTGTGGTCCAGCGGGGCCAGGCCGATCGTGCCGTTCCAGAGGACGGACTGCAGGCACTCCTGGACGGCGCGCACCACCGGGCCCTCGCGGGGGGTGCCGCCGTTCCAGTACGACTGCCAGGCCGGGTCGGTTCCGGGCGGGAACTGGAACCAGGAGCGGTCGGCCAGGTCGGCCGCCCGCAACCGGTCGCGACCGGCCAGCGGGTCGTCGGCGCGCAGCACCGCACCGACCGGATCGGCCCGCAGGACACGCACCGCGAGGGCGGTCCCGTCGAACGGCGCCCGGGTCAGGGCGACGTCGACCAGCCCGGCGCGCAGGCCGCAGGTGGGGTCGGTGAGGTCGGTGTCGCGGACGCGGACGTCGATGCGGGGGTGGCGGCGGCGGTAGGCGTAGGCCAGTCTGGCCGCTCCCGGGTCGGAGCCGCCGCCCAGGATGCCGACGGTGAGGGTCGCGACACCGGCCGCCGCGCTGACCCGTACCCGGGCCCGGTCCGCGTGGGCGAGCAGGGAGCGCGCCTCGTCGAGCAGCACCGTACCGACCGGTGTGAGCGTGACGCCGGCGGGAGTGCGGTGGAACAGCAGGGCCCCCGCCTCGGCCTCCAGCTGCTTGACCGCCCGGCTCAGCGGCGGTTGGCTCATGTGCAGTCGGGCGGCGGCGCGGCCGAAGTGGAGTTCCTCGGCGACCGCCACGAAATAACCCAGGGTCCGTAGCTCCACGCCGCAACGATACCCAGCGGGTATCGGCGTGCCGGAACAGGTCTTGGACGCCTGCCGGGCCCCGGCCGTTGACTCGTGGGCATGACCGAACAGAGCAGCTCCGACAGCCCGCAGACCCCTCCCACCGTGTCCGTGGTGCGTCCAGGCGAGGGCGAGACGATCGTCCTGGGCACCACCCGGATGCGCGTCCTGGAGGACGGCGAGCGCACCGGGCACCGCCTCGCCGTCACCGAGTCCGTACTCGCCCCGCACACCCAAGGGCCCCCGCAGCACCGTCACGCCGAGCACGACGAGGGCTTCTACGTCCTGTCCGGCACCGTGCGGTTCACCGTCGGCAACGAGGACCACGACGCCCCCGCGGGTACGTTCGTGACCGTCCCGCCCGGTGTCCCGCACACCTTCGCCAACCCGGCCGGCCGGCCCGCCGTCCTGCTCAGCGTCTTCACCCCCGACCTGTACCTCGGGTACTTCCGCGACCTGCGGGACGCGCTCGCCGACGGCCGCCCGATGACACCGGCGGAGCACATCGACGCCATGAGCCGCTACGCGACCCGGCCCGCCGGTCCCGCGGGACGCGGGCCGGCCGGAGCCGGGGAATGACGGTCATGAGCCTTGCCCACTGGGTGGTCTTCTTCTACTTCTGCGCGGGCACGCCGAAGGCGACCCGCAGCCGCGGCCGGCGGGTTCGTCGTGCCGCAGGCCGGACCGGCCCGCGGGGAGGGCAGCGACCCGGACGGGCGAACGGCCGCGTATGGAGCGCGTCAAGGCCCGTACGGGGCGCGTCAAGAGCGAGGGTTCGCACGTCAGGAGCCCGTTAACGGAAGCGGTGGGCCTTCCTGGAGGGGCTTTTCTGATCTCGGGGCGTACGGCGGACACCGCACCGTCCCGGGTCGCCAGACCCTCCCACTCACCCACTGCATCCAGGAGCTCACGATGGCCGATCTGGCCTTCGTCGTCACCACGCTCGCGGTCTTCGCGCTGGTGGCCCTCGTCGCCAAGGGGGTGACGAAGCTGTGACTGCCGAGAACATCGTCGGCCTGATCGTGGCCGTCTCCCTGCTGGGCTATCTGATCCTCGCCCTCGTGTACCCGGAGAGGTTCTGAGCCCGATATGTCTCCCGTCCTCGCCGGAGTGCTGCAGCTCCTCGCACTCGTCGCGGCCCTCGCGCTCGCGTACCGCCCCCTCGGCGACCACATGGCCGGTGTCTACTCCTCGCCCAAGCACCTGCGGGTCGAGAAGTGGATCTACAAGGCGATAGGCGCGAACCCCGCCACGGAGATGCGCTGGCCCGCCTATCTGCGCGGAGTCCTCGGCTTCTCGCTGGTGAGCGTGCTCTTCCTGTACCTGATGCAGCGGCTGCAGGGCAGCCTGCCCGGGTCGCTCGGCTTCTCCTCGATCGACCCCGACCAGGCGTTCAACACCGCCGCGTCGTTCGTCGCGAACACCAACTGGCAGTCGTACTACGGCGAGCAGGCCATGGGCCACGTCGTGCAGACCGGCGGCCTCGCGGTGCAGAACTTCGTGTCCGCCGCCGTCGGCATGACCGTCGCGGTCGCTCTCGTACGGGGCTTCGCCCGCTCCCGCACCGGTGAACTGGGCAACTTCTGGGCTGACCTGGTGCGCGGCACCGTCCGCATCCTGCTGCCGATCGCGGTCGTCGGCGCGCTCGTCCTGGTGGCGTGCGGCGCCATCCAGAACTTCTCCGGCATCCACGAGGTCGGCCAGTTCAACGGGTCCACCCAGCAGTGGAACGGCGGCGCGGTCGCCTCCCAGGAAGTGATCAAGGAGCTGGGGACGAACGGCGGCGGCTACTTCAACGCCAACTCCTCGCACCCCTTCGAGAACCCCAACGCGTTCTCCAACCTCTTCGAGATCTTCCTGATCCTGGTCATCCCGTTCGCGCTGACCCGCACCTTCGGCCGGATGGTCGGCTCGCTCAAGCAGGGCTACGCGATCCTCGCCACGATGGCGACGATCTGGCTCGGCTTCACCGCACTGATGATGTGGACCGAGTTCTCGCACAACGGCCCGGCGTTCGACCTGGCCGGCGGGGCGATGGAGGGCAAGGAGACCCGGTTCGGCATCGGCGGTTCGTCGATCTTCGCGGTGGCCACCACGCTCACCTCGACCGGCGCGGTGAACTCCTTCCACTCCTCGTACACCGGCTTCGGCGGCGGTATCACCATGCTGGGCATGCAGCTCGGCGAGATCGCGCCCGGCGGCGTCGGATCCGGCCTCTACGGCATGCTGATCATGGCGATCATCGCGGTGTTCATCGCCGGCCTGATGGTCGGCCGCACCCCCGAGTACCTGGGCAAGAAGATCGGCACCCGGCAGATCAAGTTCGCCGCCTGCTACATCCTCGTCACCCCGGCGCTGGTGCTCTGCTTCACCGCCGCCGCGATGGCCCTGCCCACCCCCGCCGACTCGATGACCAACTCCGGCGCGCACGGCTTCTCCGAGATCCTGTACGCCTACAGCTCCGGCGCCAACAACAACGGCTCCGCCTTCGCGGGCCTCAACGCCGACACCCAGTGGTTCAACAGCACCATCGGCATCGCCATGCTGCTCGGCCGCTTCCTGCCCATGGTGTTCGTCCTGGCGCTGGCCGGCTCGCTCGCCGAGCAGACGCCCGTACCGGAGACGGTGGGCACCCTGCGCACGCAGAAGCCGCTGTTCACCGGCCTGCTGGTCGGCACCATCATGATCATCACCGGTCTCACCTACTTCCCCGCCCTCGCGCTGGGACCGCTTGCCGAAGGGCTCGCATCATGAGCACACCTACCGTGACCACCGGTGACTCCGGGACCCGGGTCCCGCACCAGGACGTACCCACCGGCCACAAGCCCGAGGGCGACGGCCGCGTCGGCGGCGGTCTCTTCGACCCGGCACAGCTCCTCAGGTCCTTCCCCGACGCGATACGGAAGCTCGACCCCCGGGTGATGATCAAGTCCCCGGTGATGTTCGTGGTCGAGATCGGCTCCGTGCTGACGACCGTCTTCGCGGTGCTGAACCCGGGCGACTGGTTCGGCTGGGCGATCACCGCCTGGCTGTGGCTGACGACGATCTTCGCCAACCTGGCCGAAGCCGTCGCAGAGGGCCGCGGCAAGGCGCAGGCCGACACCCTGCGCAAGGCCAAGACCGACACCGTGGCCCGCCGGATCGTCGACCGCAGCGGCACCGGCGGGAACCGGGCCGACGAGGAGCACGTGCCGGGCACGGACCTGCGCATCGGCGACCTGGTCGTCTGCGAGGCGGGGGACGTCATCCCCGGTGACGGCGACGTCGTCGAAGGCGTCGCCTCGGTCGACGAATCGGCCATCACCGGCGAGTCCGCCCCGGTGATCCGCGAGTCCGGCGGCGACCGGTGCGCCGTCACCGGCGGCACCAAGGTCCTCTCCGACCGGATCGTCGTCAAGATCACCACGAAGCCCGGCGAGACCTTCATCGACCGGATGATCAACCTGGTCGAGGGCGCGGCCCGGCAGAAGACGCCCAACGAGATCGCGCTCAACATCCTGCTCGCGTCCCTCACCATCGTCTTCCTGCTGGCCGTCGTCACCCTCCAGCCCTTCGCCACCTACGCCGGCGCCGAGCAGTCCATGATCGTGCTCGTCGCGCTCCTGGTCTGCCTCATCCCGACCACCATCGGCGCACTGCTGTCCGCGATCGGCATCGCGGGCATGGACCGGCTCGTCCAGCGCAACGTGCTGGCCATGTCGGGGCGCGCGGTGGAGGCCGCCGGAGACGTCTCCACCCTCCTCCTCGACAAGACCGGCACCATCACCCTCGGCAACCGTCAGGCCGCCGAGTTCCTGCCGGTACGCGGTGTCACCGAGGCGCAGCTCGCCGACGCGGCCCAGCTGTCATCGCTCGCCGACGAGACCCCCGAAGGCCGCTCCGTCGTCGTACTGGCGAAGGAGAAGTACGGGCTGCGCGAGCGGCACCAGGGCGAACTGGCCGGGGCCGAGTGGGTGGCGTTCACCGCCCAGACCCGCATGTCGGGCGTGGACGTGGACGGACGCAAGGTGCGCAAGGGCGCGACCGGATCGGTCGTGAAGTGGGTCGAGGAGCAGGGCGGCAGTGTCGCGGCGGACGCCCAGGAACTCACCGACCGGATTTCCCAGGCCGGCGGCACGCCGCTGCTGGTGGCTCTGGAGGACGCCGACGGTGCGCGGGTCCTCGGGGTCGTCCACCTGAAGGACGTCGTCAAGGAGGGCATGCGGGAGCGGTTCGACGAGCTGCGCCGGATGGGCATCAAGACGGTCATGATCACGGGTGACAACCCGCTGACCGCGAAGGCCATCGCCGAGGAGGCCGGGGTCGACGACTTCCTGGCCGAGGCGACGCCCGAGGACAAGATGGCCCTCATCAAGCGGGAGCAGGCCGGGGGCAAGCTGGTCGCGATGACCGGTGACGGCACCAACGACGCCCCGGCACTGGCCCAGGCGGACGTCGGCGTCGCGATGAACACCGGCACCTCGGCCGCCAAGGAGGCCGGGAACATGGTGGACCTGGACTCCAACCCCACCAAGCTGATCGAGATCGTCGAGATCGGCAAGCAGCTCCTGATCACCCGCGGCGCCCTGACGACCTTCTCCATCGCCAACGACGTCGCGAAGTACTTCGCGATCATCCCCGCCATGTTCGCGGTGGCCTACCCGTCGCTGGACAAGCTCAACATCATGGGGCTGACCTCCCCGCAGTCCGCGATCCTGTCGGCCGTGATCTTCAACGCGCTGATCATCATCGCCCTCGTACCGCTCGCCCTGAAGGGCGTCCGCTACCGGCCCACCAGCGCCGACCGGATGCTCCGCCGCAACCTCGGGCTGTACGGACTCGGCGGCCTGATCGCCCCGTTCATCGGCATCAAGATCATCGACATGCTCCTCTCCCTCATCCCCGGAATCGGCTGATCACGTCATGAACAACTCCGTAGGAAACACCGGCCGGTTGCTGTGGGCGGGCCTGCGCGCGCTCCTCGTCCTCACCGTCGTGTGCGGGGTGCTCTACCCGCTCGCCGTCACCGGCGTCGCCCAGGTCGCCTTCCACGACAAGGCCAACGGCTCCGAGATCAAGGACCCCGCCACCGGTAAGGTCGTCGGCTCCGCACTCATCGGCCAGTCCTACAACCTCCCGGCGAAGAACCCCGACGACCCGGACGAGACCCCGCGCGCCGACCTCCGGTGGTTCCAGCCGCGCCCCTCGGGCGGACTGGGCACCAACAGCGTCAACACCCAGTACAAGCTGATCCTCTCCGGCGCCACCAACCTCTCCGGGGACAGCGGCGCCGTCGACGGCAGGTGCCCGGCCAGGCTCACCGACTACCGCACCGAGGACGAGCGGTCCACCCTCTGCTACCGGGTGCTCTCCGCCCGCCAGGCCGTCATCGACGACAACTCCACCCCCGACCACCGGGTCAAGCCCTCCGAGGTCCCCGCCGAGGCGGTCACCTCCTCCGCCTCCGGCCTCGACCCGCACATCTCCCCCGCGTACGCCCGGCTCCAGGTCCACCGGGTCGCCGCGCGCAACCACCTCGACGTCGCCGCCGTCGAGAAGCTCGTCGCCGGGCACACCCAGGGCCGCACCCTCGGCTTCGTGGGGGAGCCCCGGGTGAACGTCCTCGAACTCAACCTCGCCCTCAAGTCCCTCGTGGCCAAGGGGTGACCGGCTTAACCGGCGGCCGGCGCCACCCCGCGTCCAGCGGGGCACGCCGGCCGCCACCGCATCGACAGGAAGGCCGCACACCGATGAGCCGGGTGCTGGTGGTGGAGGACGACCCGCAGCTCGTCCGCGCCCTCGTGATCAACCTTCAGGCCAGGGAGTACGGGGTCGACGCTGCCCCGGACGGTGCCAGCGCGCTGCGGACGGCCGCCGCCCGCCACCCGGACGCGGTCCTCCTCGACCTCGGACTGCCCGACATGGACGGCGTGGAGGTCCTGCGGGCACTGCGCGTCTGGACCGCGGCACCCGTCCTGGTGCTCTCCGCCAGACGGAGCTCACCGGAGAAGATAGAGGCCTTCGAGGCAGGCGCGGACGACTACCTGACGAAACCGTTCAGCATGGACGAACTCCTCGCCAGACTCCGGGCCGCACTGCGCCGCACGGGCCCCTTCCCCCAGGCGCCGGAAGCCCCCGCGGTCGTCGACGCGGGCGAGTTCTCGGTCAACCTCGTCGCGAAGAAGGTCAGCAGGGCGGGCCGGGACGTACGGCTCACCCCCACCGAGTGGCAGCTCCTGGAAATACTGATCTGCAACCCGGGCCGGCTCATCACCCAGCGCCGCCTCCTCCAGGACGTCTGGGGCCCCGCCCACAGCAACAACTCCAACTACCTCCGGGTGTACATGGCCCAGCTGAGGCGCAAGCTGGAACCAGACCCCTCCCACCCCCGGTACCTGATCACCGAGCCGGGCATGGGCTACCGCTTCGAGGCATGAGAGACACATGGGACGCGGCACACGCGGCAAGCTCAGGATCTACCTCGGCGCGGCACCCGGCGTCGGCAAGACGTACGCCATGCTCTCCGAGGCCCACCGCAGGGTGGAGCGCGGCACCGACTGCGTGGTCGCCTTCGTCGAGCACCACAACCGGGCCCGCACCGAGACGATGCTGCACGGCCTGGAACAGGTCGAGCGGCACCGGCTCGACCACCGGGGCGCCCGGTTCACCGAGATGGACATCGACGCGGTACTGCACCGCCGCCCGGCCGTCGCCCTCGTCGACGAACTCGCCCACACCAACGTCCCCGGCTCGCGCAACGCCAAGCGCTGGCAGGACGTCGAGGAACTCCTCGCCGCCGGCATCGACGTCGTCTCCACCGTCAACATCCAGCACCTGGAGTCCCTCGGCGACGTCGTCGAATCGATAACGGGAGTGCGCCAGCGCGAGACGGTGCCCGACGAGGTCGTGCGCCGCGCCGACCAGATCGAACTGGTCGACATGTCGCCGCAGGCGCTGCGCCGCCGCATGGCGCACGGCAACATCTACCGGCCCGACCGGATCGACGCCTCGCTCTCGAACTACTTCCGCCCCGGAAACCTCACCGCCCTGCGGGAGTTGGCACTCCTGTGGACCGCCGACCGGGTCGACGAATACCTCCAGGAGTACCGCAAGGACCACCGGGTCTCCACCATCTGGGGCTCCCGCGAGCGCATCGTCGTCGGCCTCACCGGCGGCCCCGAGGGCCGCACCCTGGTGCGCCGGGCCGTCCGGCTGGCCGAGAAGGGCGCCGGCGGCGAGGTCCTCGCCGTCTACATCGGCCGCAGCGACGGCCTCACCACGGCCTCGCCCAGGGAACTCGCCGTCCAGCGCACCCTGGTGGAGGAACTGGGCGGCACCTTCCACCACGTCATCGGCGACGACGTACCCCACTCCCTGCTGGAGTTCGCGCGCGGGGTCAACGCCACCCAGATCGTGCTCGGCGTGAGCCGCCGCAGATCCTGGCAGTACCTGTTCGGGCCCGGAGTCAGCTCCACCGTCGCCCGGGAGTCCGGACCCGACCTCGACGTGCACATCGTCACCCACGACGAGGCCGGGGCGGGCCGCCGGCGCGGTCTGCCCGCCGCCCGCGGCGCCCGCCTCGGCAGACACCGCACCCTCGGGGGCTGGCTCACCGGCCTGGCGGGGCCGTTCCTCCTCACCCTCCTCCTCAGTAGCGCCGCACCGGCCGTCGGGCTCGCCAACGACATGCTGCTGTACCTGGCCCTGACGGTCGCCGCCGCACTGATCGGCGGACTGTGGCCCGCCCTCGTGTCCGCGGTCGTCGGCTCGCTGCTGCTGAACTGGTTCTTCACCCCGCCCATCGGCCGCCTGACCATCAGCGACCCCGAGAACATCGTCGCCCTCGTGGTCTTCGTCGCCGTCGCCGTCGCGGTCGCCTCCGTCGTGGACCTGGCGGCCCGCCGCACCCACCAGGCGGCCCGGCTGCGCGCCGAGTCGGAGATCCTGTCCTTCCTCGCGGGCAGTGTGCTGCGCGGCGAGACCAGCCTCGACGCCCTGCTGGAGCGGGTCCGCGAGACCTTCGCCATGGAGTCCGTGGCCCTCCTGGAGCGGGAGAGCGACGTCGACCCCTGGAACTGCGTCGGAAGCGTCGGTTCCGTACGGGCGGCCCGCCCCGAGGACGCCGACGTCGAGATGCCCGTCGGCGACCACATGGCGCTCGCCCTCTCCGGGCGGGTGCTGCCCGCGGAGGACCGCCGGGTGCTCGCCGCGTTCGCCGCCCAGGCCGCCGTCGTACTGGACCGCCAACGCCTCGTCGGACAGGCCGAGGACGCCCAGCGGCTCGCCCAGGACAACAGGTTCCGCACCTCCCTGCTCGCCGCCGTCAGCCACGACCTGCGCACCCCGCTCGCCGCGATCAAGGCCGCCGTCACCTCGCTGCGGGCCGACGACATCGCCTGGTCCGCGGCCGACGAGGCGGAACTCCTCGAAGGCATCGAGGCCGGCGCCGACCGGCTCGACCACCTCGTCGGCAACCTCCTCGACATGTCCCGGCTCCAGACCGGCACCGTCACCCCGCTCGTGCGCGGCATCGACCTCGACGAGGTCGTCCCGATGGCGCTCGTCGGCGTGCCCGACGGCAGCGTCCTGCTCGACATCCCGGAGACCCTCCCCATGGTCGAGGCCGACAAGGGGCTGCTGGAGCGCGTCGTCGCCAACGTCGTGGAGAACGCCGTCAAGTACAGCCCGGACGACAGCGCGGTACTGGTGGCGGCCAGCGCCCTCGCCGACCGCGTCGAACTGCGCGTGAGCGACCGCGGTCCCGGTGTGCCGGACGAGGCCAAGGAGCGCATCTTCGAACCCTTCCAGCGGCACGGCGACTCCCCGCGCGGCGCCGGAGTGGGCCTCGGTCTCGCGGTCGCCCGGGGCTTCGTCGACTCCATGGGCGGCACACTGGCCGCCGAGGACACCCCCGGCGGCGGCCTCACCATGGTCCTCACCCTGCGCACCGGCACCTGCGCTCCACCGCCGCAACCGGACATCCCCGCGGCCAGGACACCGCGGGGAACCTCGTAGCGGGGCCCGCCCGTTCAGTTCACCCGGAACCGGAGCCGGCAGATCACCGCGTCGGTGTCCCGGCGGACCGCGTGGGCGACGACCGCACCGCGCTGGTTCTGCAGCAGCCGCTGCCAGAGGTGGGCGGGCTCGGCCTCGGGGATGAGCACGGTGACGCGGGTGCCCGGTTCCGTCTCGGCGAGCTTGTTCGCGTACGAGGCGATGGGACGCCCGAGCGTACGCCGGTCGGAGGCGAGCCTGATCAGGGGAACCCCCGGCTTCCAGAGCGCCCAGTCCCGCTCCAGCGCGTCGGCCGCCGCCCGGTCCTCCGGGTCCGCGTGGCAGACGGTCACCGCGTGCACCTCGTCGCCCAGCGAGACGGCCGCGCTCAGCGCCTCCCCGGTCAGCCGGGTCAGCGAGGACACCGGAACCAGTACCAACGAGCGCTGCCGGTGCGGGAGTTGCGGGATGCGCCCGAGTTCCAGGCGGTCGCCGATCCGCCCGTACGCCCGCCGTACCAGCTCGAAGACGGCGACCAGCAGCGGCAGGGCGACCACGATCAGCCACGCCCCGTCGTGGAACTTGGTGGCGGTGACGACGACCGCGCTGACCCCGGTGAGGAGCGCGCCGAGGCCGTTGAGCACCGCCTTGCCCGCCCAGCGCGGCCCGCCCACCGTGCGCCAGTGCAGGACCATGCCGACCTGCGCGACGGTGAAGCCGATGAACACGCCGATCGCGAACAGCGGCACCAGGGTGTTGGTGTCGCCGCCGGAGAACAGGAGCAGGGCCGCGGAGACCGCCGCGAGCGCGAGCACGCCGTGCCGGTGCACCTGGCGGTCCGCCTTCAGGCCGAAGACGTGGGGGAGACAGTTGTCGCGGGCCAGCAGCTTCAGCAGGACGGGAAGCCCGCCGAAGGAGGTGTTCGCGGACAGCGCGAGCAGCGTCATGGTGGCGAACTGCACAAGATAGAAGGCCCAGTTGTGGCCGAGCGAGGCGTCCGCGAGCTGGGCGAGGACGGTGACGCCCTCGACCGGCTGGAGGCCGAAGCGCGAGATGAGGACGGACAGCCCGATCAGCATGACGCCGAGGAGCACACCGAGCGCGACCTCGGCGTGCTGGGCGCGGCGGGCGGCCGGGGCACGGAAGGAGGGGACCGCGTTGGCGATGGCCTCCACACCGGTGAGCGCGGAACAGCCGGACGCGAACGCCTTCAGGAGCAGCAGGGCACCGACGGTGGTGGCGTTGCCGGCGAGCACCGAGGCGTGGCCCGCCGACGCCTCGACCGAGGCCGGGGCGTCCCGGAACAGTCCGACCACGATCATCGTCAGGATCGCGCCGACGAAGACGGCGGTCGGGACGATGAACGCGCGCGCCGAGTCGACGATCCCGCGCAGGTTCACGGCGGTGACCAGGACCAGGACCGCCAGGCACAGCCACACCCGGTCCGCGTACAGGGCCGGGAACGCGGAGGTGAGTGCGGCGACCCCGGCGGTCACGGCGACGGCCACGTTCAGTACGTAGTCCAGGACCAGGGAGGCCGCGGCCACCAGGCTCGTCCGCGCACCCAGGTACCGCTTCGCGACCGCGTAACTGCCGCCGCCGTCCGGGAAGGCCGCGATGACCTGCCGGTAGGAGGCCACCAGTACGGCGAGCAGCGCGGCGATCCCGAGGGTGACGGGCAGCGTGAACCCGAGCCCGTACCCGCCGGCCGCCGCCAGGACGAGGACGATCGCCTCGGGCCCGTACGCCACGGAGGCCATCGCGTCGAGCGAGAGCGCGGCCAGGCCGGTCACCGCGGTCAGCTTGTGCCGGTCCGCCGGATCGGCACCGGGCCGCCGTGCCGCGTCCGGATCAGGAGGTTCCGCACGGCCGCCCGACGGGTCGGGGGTCCGTGTCCGGCCGGCCGCCGACGGGCCGGGGGTCTGCGCACGTCCGGCCGGGGACGGGCCCTCGACGGAGGGGGCGGAGAGGGGGGTGGCGGGCATGTACGGGCTCCTTCGGTGCAGGTCCGCCCAGCATCGGCGCGAACACCGCGGCGACCGCGCCTCCTAGCGCCTTCTTGCCGGTCCGCCGCTCCGCTTTCACGCAACCTTGACGCCCGGAACCGTCGAGCCCCCTCCCTCCGGCCGTCCGCCTGACTAGGGTGGGCCCATGCCTGCAGACCACCGGCCACTCGCGCCCGGTCGCCGTGCACCGGCCCTCCCCGCCCCTGCCGGGGAGCGCGGAGCGCGGGGAGCGGCCCACGGTGCGGGAGCCCCGAACCGCTGGGCACTCCACCGCTCGGCCCCCCACCTGAAGCGCGTCATCGTCGTCCTGCTCGCCCTCGCCGCCGCGCTGATCACCACGGGCGTCGTCACCGGCTGGTTCTGGCTCGTGGGCGTCGGCGTGTGGGCGCTGATCGCCGCCTTCCTGCTCGAATTCACCTTCGCCCCGTGACCGTGACGACGACCGCGGTGTGAGCTGTGTCCCGAACCGGAGCAGGGACCTTCGGCCGGGGAATTCGTACGGGGGCGAGGGGCTTTGGACCCCGGCAAATGATCGATCAAAGGGTGTGCAATGGGGGAGACTCATCCACGTCAGTGATGCTGGAGTTCACCATGGCGACAGTGGAGAAGCGCGGATTCTGCACGTTGTGCAAGTCCCGCTGCGGCGCGGTGTTCACGGTCGAGGACGGACGGCTCACCGGCGTACGGCCCGACCCCGACCACCCCAGTGGCGCCGCCATGTGCCCCAAGGGCCGTTCCGCACCGGAGATCGCGCACAGTACGAGACGCCTCACGACCCCCCTGCGCCGCACCCGCCCCAAGGGCGACCCGGACCCCGGCTGGGAACCCGTCTCGTGGGACGAGGCGATGACCGAGATCGCCGCGAACCTCACCCGCATCGCCGCCGAGACCGGCCCCGAGTCGGTGGCCTTCGCGGTCGCCACACCCAGCGGAACCGCCGTCTCCGACGCGACCGAGTGGATCGAGCGCTTCGTCCGTCACTTCGGCAGCCCCAACACGGTCTACAGCGCCGAGATCTGCAACTGGCACAAGGACTTCGCGCACGCCTTCACCTTCGGCTGCCCGATCCCCCCGCCGGACTACGCACACGCCGACCTCGCCCTGCTGTGGGGCTTCAACCCGGCCAAGACCTGGCTCGCCCAGTCCGCCGCCCTCTCCGCCGCGCAGGCCACCGGCACCAGGCTCGCCGTCGTCGACCCGCGCCGCTCCACCAGCGCCCTGCGGGCCGACCACTGGCTGCGGGTGCGCCCCGGCACGGACGCGGCGCTCGCCCTCGGCATCGCCAACCTGCTGATCGGCGCGGGCGGTTACGACGAGGCGTTCGTGCGCTCGTGGACCAACGGGCCGCTGCTGGTGCGCCAGGACACCGGCCGGTTCCTGCGGGCGGACGAGCTGGCGGGCCCGGACACGGACACCGCGACCACCACGGACCCCGGCACCCACACCGGCTCCGGCACCCACACCGATCCCCGCACCCACACCGGCCCCAATGCCCCCGCGGGCGCCGCACCCTTCGTCGTACTCGACGCGTGGACCGGGCTGCCCGAGGCGTACGACACCCGGCTCGCCGCCGACCGCCCCGAACGGTTCGCGCTCACCGGCACGTACCGCATCGGCACCACCACCGGCCCGGTGACCTGCGCACCCGCCTTCCAGGAGTACGCGGACGCCTGCGCCGAGTGGCCCGCCGAGCGGGTGGCGCGTACGACCTGGATCCCCGAGCGGGAGATCCGGGCGCTCGCCGACGAGATCGGCCGGGCCCGCTCGGTCACCTATTACGGCTGGACCGGCGTCGGACAGAGCGACAACGCCGCGCAGACCGAACGCGCCCTGGCCACCCTGTACGCCCTCACCGGCTCCTTCGACACCGAGGGCGGCAACCACGTCGTCCCGCCGCCGCCCCACCGCCCGGCCAGCCACCTCGGACAGTTCGCACCCGAGCAACTGGCCAAGGCGCTCGGCCGCGACAAGCACCCGCTCGGACCGCCCGCCTCCGGCTACATCAACGCCGGTGACCTGCGCCGCGCCATCGAGGAGCAACAGCCCTACCCGGTCCGCGCGCTGGTCGGCTTCGGCTCCAACCTGGTGGTCGCGCAGCCCGGCTCCGACGACACCGCGCGCGCCCTGCGGGGCCTCGAATTCCAGGTGCACCTGGACCTCTTCCACAACCCCACCAGCAGCAGCGCCGACATCGTGCTCCCGGTCAACAGCGCCTACGAACGCGAGGCCCTGCGCTTCGGGTTCGAGATCGACCACCGGGCCCAGGAACAGGTCCAACTGCGCCCGCGCATCGTCGAACCGCAGGGCGAGTCACGCTCCGACACCGAGTTCGTCTTCGACCTCGCCTGCCGGACGGGCATGGGCGAGCTGTTCTTCGACGGCGACATCGAGGCCGCCTGGAACTGGCAGCTGGGCCCGCTGGGCCTGACGGTCGAGGAACTGCGCGACACCCCGGGCGGCGTCCGGGTGCCGCGCGAGAAGGCCCACCGCAAGTACGCGCGCCCCGCCCCGCCGGGACCGGACGTGCCCGACGGCGCCGTGACCGGGTTCAACACCCCCACCCGGCGCGTCGAGCTGTACTCCCAGCGGCTGCTGGACCACGGCTACCCGCCGGTGCCCCGGCACAGCGAACCGGCCGCACCCGACGACCGCTTCCCGCTCGTCCTCACCAACGCCAAGCACGGCTACTTCGTGCACAGCCAGCAGCGCGCGCTGACCTCCCTGCGCCGCCGCTCGCCGGACCCGTCCCTCGACCTCAACCCGCGCACGGCCGCCGCACGCGGCATCGGCGAGGGCCAGTGGGTGGAACTCGTCACCGCACGCGCCCGCATCCGGCTGCGCGCCCGCTTCGACGCGTCCCTGCACCCCTCGGTGGTCGTCGGCGAGTACGGCTGGTGGCAGGAGGCCACCGACCTCGCGCTGCCCGGCGCCGACCCGACCCACCCGCTCGGCAGCAACTTCAACCGGCTCGTCGACCACACCCGGACGGACCCGCTGAGCGGATCCGTACCGCTGCGGGGCGGTGTGTGCGACGTCCGGGCCCTTCCCTCCGACGGCACCTGGACCGGCACCCGCCCCTTCACGGTGACCGCGGTGACGGCCGAGGGCACCGGTGTGCGCACGGTACGCATGGCACCCGAGGATGGCGGCCCGCTGCCCGACTTCCGCCCCGGCCAGCACGTGACGGTCCGGCGGCACCCACCCGTCCGTACCGACGGCGACACCGGCACCGGAGCCGACGCGTCGGCGGCCGTCGAGCGCAGCTACTCGCTGATCGGCGCCGCGACCGACCCGCACCGGACCTCGTACGACATCGCCGTACGGCACGTCCCCGCGGGCGTCTTCTCCACGTACGTCCACGAGCGGCTGAAGCCCGGCGACCGGGTGCTGCTGTCCGCGCCGCGAGGAGTCTTCGGGCTGCCCACGGACACCGACACCCCGGTGGTGCTGCTCGCGGGCGGCATCGGCGTCACGCCCTTCCTCGGCTACCTGGAGACCCTCGCGGCGACCGGCGGCACGGTGCCGGAGGTGGTGCTGCACCACGGCGTCACGAACGGGACCGACCACTGCTTCCGCGACCGGCTGCGCGCACTCGCCGACCGCATCGGCCAACTGCGGGTCGTCGAGCACCACTCCGAGCCCGCCCCGGGAGACCTGCCCGGCCGGGACTTCGACCGGCCCGGCTTCATCGGCGTCGACGACATCGATCCCGCCCTCTTCGACCGGCGCGCGCGGTTCTACCTGTGCGGCCCCGAACCGATGCTGGAGGCGCTCGGCGGCGCGCTCCGGCAGCGCGGGGTGCCCCGCTTCGAGATCTTCAGCGAGCGGTTCCGGGCCGCACGGCACGAGGTGCACGTACCGCGGGACGCCCGCTTCACCGTGCGGTTCGCACGCTCCGGACGCGAGGTCGAGTGGACCGAACCGGCCGGCACGCTCCTCGAACTCGGCGAGCGGGCGGGCGTGCCGATGGCCAGCGGCTGCCGGGTCGGCCAGTGCGAGAGCTGCGTGTGCACCCTGCTCCGGGGCGAGGTGGCACACCGTGTGACGCCGTCCGACGACCTGCCGGAGACTGAGGTGCTCACCTGCCAGTCCGTGCCGATGTCGGACGTGGTGCTCGACGCGTGAGACAGGGGCGGCGGCAGGCCCCCGGCGTCACGCCGCCCCCCGGCCGGTGCTCATGTCCGGCACGTGCCGCCCCGGCCGGTGCTCATGTCCGGTCGGACACCGGCGGCGTGGCGTCGCGGCCCTCCGGGACGCGCCGGGCCGGGGAGCGCAGCGCGGGGGCGAGGGCCGCCGCGGCGAGCAGCAGGACGAGAACGCTGATCAGGGCGTGGCGCAGCCCGAGGTGCTCCCCGAGGAGGCCGAGCGCCGGCGGGCCGACGAGGAAGGCGAGATAGCCGGCCGTGGACATGGCCGCGACCCGTGCTGCCGCGTGCCGGGGATCGTCACCGGCCGCGGAGACGGTGACGGGAAAGCCGAGCGAGGTGCCCAGGCCCCACAGAACGACGCCCGCGGTGGCGAGAGCGGGATCGGAGAGGAAGACGACCAGCGAGAGGCCCGCGGCGGCGCTCAGGGCACTGGCGCGCAGGACCGCGGCACGGCCGAAGCGGACGAGGAAGGGGCCGCCCAGGAACCGCCCGAGCGTCATCGAGGCGGCGAACGCGGTGTAGGTGAGCGAGCCGACGGTGGCCGAGGTGCCGTGCCCGTCCACCATGACCAGCGGGAGCCAGTCGTTGGCGGAACCTTCGGCGAGCGCCATGGCCAGGACGATGACGCCGATCAGGGCGAGCCGCCGGTCCCGCCACACCGTGAGCTGCTGCTTCCAGCCGCCGGAGCGCCGGTCCGCGGGGTCCGCCTTGCCGGTGCCGTACGGGATCGAGGTCACGGCCCACACGGAGACCGCGGCCAGCAGGACGGCCACGCCGAGCAGGTGCCGGCCGACGGGGAAGCGTACGGCGGCCAGGGCCATGCCCAGCAGTGCGCCGACGACCGTGCCGAGGCTGAAGCAGCCGTGCAGGACCGGCAGGACCGGCCGCCCCATCCGGTGTTCGAGCGCGGCACCCTCGATGTTGAAGGCGACCTCGGCGAGTCCCAGGCCCGCCCCGAACAGGGCGAGCCCGCAGAAGACACTGGCGGGCAGTGAGGTGGCGGCTCCGGCGGCCACCACCGCGAGGCCCGCCACGACGAGTATCGCCCCGACGCGGATGACGGGCCGCCCGCCGTGCCGCGCGACCATGCCGCCGGAGGCGAGCACGCCGACCATGGACCCGGTGGACAGTCCGAACAGGACGAGTCCCATGGCCCCGGTGGACACGCCGAGTTCGTCGCGGATCGCGGGCGTGCGCGACACCCACGAGGCCATGCCCGCCCCGGCGACGAGCATGAAGGTGAACAGGGCGGCACGCCAACGGCGAGTGGTCGCGTCCAAGTTGATCGTCCTCACAGGTGGAGCGGGGCGGGACCGGCGGCGGCCGGACCGACCGGCCACCGGCCCGGCGGGCGGCGCGGAATCCCCGGACGGACGGCGCGGGAATCCCTGAAGAGTACGATCGTACATTCGCGAGTGTACGATCGTACCCATGAACGACTACTTCGCCGGGGACCCCCGCAGCCAGCGCGAACGCATGCTCGCCGGAGACCCGTACATCGACGACGACCCGGTGAACGCCCGCGAGCACCAGCGGGCCGCACGCCTGGCCACCGCGTACGCGACGGCCTTCGCCGAGGACGCGGAGGCGGCCCGGCCGCTGCTGGCGGAACTCGTCGGCAGCCTGGGCGAGGGCGCGGAGATCAGGCCGCCGCTGTTCGTCGACTACGGCAGCCACCTGCACGTCGGCGCGGGCACGTTCGTCAACTTCAACCTCACCGCGCTGGACGTGGCCCCCATCACCATCGGCGAGGACTGCCAGATCGGCCCGAACGTACAGCTGCTGACCCCCACCCATCCGATCGACCCGAAGCCGCGCCGGGACGGGATCGAGGGGGCCGAGCCGATCGCCATCGGCGACAACGTGTGGCTGGGCGGCGGCGTGATCGTGCTGCCCGGGGTCAGCATCGGCGACAATTCCGTGGTCGGAGCGGGGTCCGTCGTCACCAAGGACATCCCCGCGGACGTGGTCGCCGTCGGCAATCCCGCCCGGGTGATCCGCTCGATCCAGGACCCGGCCGGTCCCGCCCAGGCCACCTGACAACCTACGGAGAACCGATGGCCACCGGACGCACCGATCCGCAGCGGCGTGACCGCATCATCGACGCGGCACTCGACCTCATCGCGGACGAGGGCGTCGCGGGCATCTCGCACCGCAAGGTGGCGGCCAGGGCCGGGGTGCCGCTCGGATCGATGACGTACCACTTCCAGAGCATGGAGGAACTGCTGCGCGAGGCGTTCGGCCGGTTCGCCGCCACCATCGTCGCGCTCTTCGAGGAGCGGCTCGGCGCTGCTGGCGACCCGGACGAGGCCCGCGCCGCCGTCGTCGACCTCGTGCACGACCTCTCCAGCGGCGACCAGCGCCAACTCGTCCTCACCCACGAGCTGTACACCCTCGCCGCCCGGCAGCCCGCCTACCGGGAACTGACCCGGGCGTGGATGCGCCGCAGCCGCGACATCCTGGAACAGCACTTCCCGCCGGACACCGCCCGCCAGCTCGACGCCCTGATCGAGGGCCTCTCCCTCCACCGGGCCCTCGACACCGAGCCCCACGACCGGGCTCTCACGGCGGAGGCGGTCGCACGGATCACCAGGGCCGGCTGACCGGCCGCCCGGCGCACCGACGGACTCCACGGGCCGGTGCGTGCGGAGCCCGGGACGGCGCGAGGTGCGCCGGGCCCGGCCGGCCGGGCGGTGTGTGCGCGGTCAGCCCAGCCGTGCGGTGTGCTCGCGGGCGGACTCGGTGGCTCGGGCCAGGGACTGCCGGTCCGACTCCTCGGCCAGCGGGATCAGTTCGGCCATGGCGGGGTTGACGGCGGCCAGGGTGAGTTCGCGCGTGATGACCTCGACCTCCAGGCCGAGCGCGTCGCCCAGCACCTTCCGCAGGTAGTTGGTGTCGAACTCGAAGCCCGCCCGCGGCGTGCCGGGCTGGTAGGAGCCGCCGCGCGAGGACGCGATCACGACGCGCTTGCCGGACGGCGCCACGCCCTCGCCGAAGGTCCGCCCCGCCAGGATCACGTGGTCGAGCCACGCCTTGAGGGTGGAGGGGATGGCGAAGTTGTACATGGGCGCGCCGATCACGATGACGTCGGCCTTCTCGTACTCGGCGATCAGCTCCGCGCGCAGCGGCGGGACCGACTCGGCGGTCGCGGTCGCGGCGTCCAGGTGCGGTACGGGGTGGGCGGCCAGGTCGCGGTAGATGACGTTGCCCTGCGGGTGCGTCTCCTCCCAGGTCCGGCGGAAGGCGTCGGTGAGCCGGCGGGAGCCGGAGTTCTCCAGGGGGAAGAGGGACGAGTCGATGTGCAGCAGAACGGCCATGGCGAATGCTCCTCGGGACACGGGGGTGCGGCAGATGCGCGGCAAGCGGGCGTGCGGGTGCACGGGCGCGGTGTTCCGGCGCACGGACGGCGCCGTACAGCAGCTCTGTCAGCTGCTTACGAAAACACAGTAGCGCACTTTTCCGCAGTGTCTAAGGGGTGGCCGTTACCATGGGCGCATGACACAGGAGCATCGGGACGCGGGGCAGTGCGCGGCGGCGGGCGGCGCGGTCGAGCGCGTCTTCGCCCTACTGGGCAAGCGCTGGAACGGCGTGATCCTCGCCAGCCTGATGAGCGGCCCCGGACGCTTCGTCGAACTGCGCCGCGCCGTCAGCGGAATCAGCGAACGCGTGCTCTCCGACCGCCTCGCCGAACTCGCCGCGGCGGGTCTGGTCTCCCGGGAAGTGGACGCCGGCCCGCCGACCCGCGTCTCCTACCAGCTCACCCCCGCGGGCGAGGCGCTGCGCCCGGCCCTGGACGAACTGGGCAACTGGGCCGAGCAGTTCCTCGGCGCGGGCGAGGAGGGCGGCTGCCCCGGCATGCGGGAGCCGCGGGCGATGGAGTCCCGGAGCGGGTAACTCCCTTCTGCGGCAGCCGAGTTGCCGCTGTGGTGGGGCGGAGGGGTGGCGGGTGCGCGCGGGATCGCGTGCGGGTGGGGCGCCCGCGCCGTGCCGCCGCGGATCCGCCTTGTGTCCCGCTGGGAGTCCGCCTCGTATCCCGCCGCGAATCCCCCTCGTATCCCGCTGGGAATCCCGCCGCGAACGCCGTCTCGCATCAGAGAAAGGCGGCCCTCCCGCTCATTGCCGAGAAGGCCGCCGCCCCCTCACCGGTTTCTCGGTTCGCGGCTCCCGGCCCGGTTCTTCGCGGTGTTGCGGATCTTCCTCGTGGTGCCCGACTCGGCGAGCAGGGCGAGTACCGCCGGTGACGTCGCCTTGTCGGCGAGGCGGCGCTGCATCCAGTGCGTGGCCTCCGCCAACTCGTCCCGCGTCGGCACACGGCCCTCCTCGACGGACAGATGGAGCAGCCAGTCCTCGATGCGGCGGCGGACGAACGCGCGGTGACCCTCCACCGTGAGCCGGTCCGTCTCCGGCAGCAGTTCGGCCGTCCAGCGCCGGAACTCCTCGGGACCGGACGACTTCAGCGCGATGCTGTCCACGAGGGCGACCACCGCCGTCCTGGCCCCCGACTCGTAGGGGTCGCGCACAATCGCGGCCACCGTCGCCCGGTCCCGGTCGCGGCTCCGTGCGGCGGCGGTCACCGCGATGACACGCAGGTACGCGGCCACCCGGACGTGCTCGTCCGCGACGGCCTCGTCGATGTCCACGTCGAGGACGGCGGCCTCGGCCAGCAACGCCGCCAGGTCGTCGTGCAAGGTCAATGCTTCGTCCCTCCCGCCGCGCCCGGACTCCCCGGCGCGGGCATCCTCCCCCCGCCCGCGCGCCGGCACAAACGAAATAGCTCCCTGCCAGTGCCTTCCTGCCGGGTGGTCAGGACGGCTGGAGTTCGTCGAAGAGGGCTATCGCGTCCTCGGGGTCCGGGCCCACGAGGCGTTCCAGGCCGGCCGTCGTGATCCTCGCCCACCGGCCTGCCCGTGCCCACATCCGTTCCTCGAAGGCGCGGACGGTCTCGTCCAGGTCGCCGTCGCCGAGTGCGGCGACGGCCTCGGCGAGTTCGGCCCCCTCCAGCATCGCGAGGTTCGCGCCCGCCCCCAGCGGGGGCATCAGATGCGCGGCGTCGCCCAGCAGTGTCACGCCGGGGACGTGCGCCCAGGTGTGGGACACGGGCAGGGCGTGGAGGGGGCGGCTGGTGAAAGCGGTGCCGTGGCGGAGGAGGTCGAGTACGGGCGCGGCCCAGCCGTCGAACAGGGTGAGCAGCCCCGACCGCACCGCCTCGGCGTCCGCCGGGTCGGCGGCCGGGCCGGATGCCGGGTACCGGTCGAGGGGGGCGCGGAACTGGGCGTACGCCTTGACGTGCCCGCCGCTGTTGCGCTGGCCGACCAGGGCCCGGTTCACGCCGAACACCGCCACCGAACCGTCGCCGACCAGCCGGGCGATACCGGGGTGGCGGGTGTCGACGTCGTCCAGGGAGGTCTCGACGTAGGTGACGCCCGTGTAGTGCGGTGTCACCGGCGATACGGCGGGGCGCACCCGGGACCGGGCCCCGTCCGCGCCGACCACGAGGTCGAAGGTCTCCTGCCGCCCGTCCGCGAAGCGGACCAGCGTGCCGTCCCCGGTCCCCGGCACCACCTGGGTCACGCACCGCCCCCACTGGACGTCGAGCGGGCCGAGCAGCAGATCGCGGAGCTGCCCGCGGTCGATCTCGGGATTGGCCCGCTCGCCGGGACGGGGCTGCCAGTCGCGCAGCACGGTCCCGTCCGTGTCCAGGATGCGCAGGGCCTGCCCCTCGGGGCGGGACAGTTCGTGGAACGCGGCCAGCAGCCCCGCCTTCGCCAGGGCGAGCTGGCCCAGTCCTTCCTGGAGGTCCAGGGTGCCGCCCGGTGGGCGGGCCGCGGCGGAGGAGTCGCGTTCGAGGACGGTGACGTGGTGTCCGTGACGGTGCAGGACGCGGGCGAAGGCCAGGCCGCCGGGACCGCTCCCGACTACAGCGATGCGATGTCTCATGTCGATACACTGTATTTTCCCGATGCGGTGTATGGCAACAGTAGGGTGTGACCATGACTGTGTGGGACCGCCCCGAGCCGCCGAACCGCCCCGTGCCCCTCGACCGGGAACGCATCGTCGCCGCCGCCGTCGCGCTGGCCGACGAGGGCGGACTGGAGGCGGTCTCGCTGCGCAAGGTCGCCGCCCGGCTGGGCGCGGGACCGATGCGGCTGTACGGATACATCGCCACCAAGGAAGAGCTGTTCGACCTCATGGTGGACGAGGTCCAGGCCGAGATCCTGCCCGCCGGAGCGCCCGGCGACTGGCGGGAGGCGCTGGGCGCCCTCGCCCGGGGAACCCGGCGAACCGCGCTCCGCCACGAATGGCTGGCCGACCTGCTCGGCGGCCGGCCGGCCCTGGGCCCGAACGGCCTCGCCGTCGCCGAGGCCACGCTGGCCGCCCTCGACGGCGCCACCGACATCGACACCGCCATGCGCGCCATGGAAACCGTCGGCGCCTACTTCACCGGCGCGATCAGGCGGGAGATCGCCCGCCTGCGGGCCGAGCGCACCACCGGCCTGACCGAGCACGAATGGCAGCGCGCCTCCGGCCCGTACCTGACGAAGATGCTGGCCACGGGCGACTTCCCGGCACTGGGCAAACTCGTGCACGACGGTGCGGACGTGGACCCCGAAGCGTCCTTCGAGACCGGCCTGGAATGGGTGCTGGACGCCGTCGCCGCCCGGCTCGCCCCGCCGCGCACACCGTAGGCTCCTGCCCTCATGGAAACGATACGCAACTGGGCGCCCCCGACGGCCGTCGCGGTCCTCCTCCTGGTGTGGCCGGTACCGGCGCTGGTCCAGGGAGCCCAGAGCGCTTCCCGCGCCGGCCTCGCACTGACCCTCGCCGTCGCGGTCGGGACCACCGTCGCCCTGGCGTTCCGGCGGCGGCTGCCGCTCGCGGCGCTGGCCGGAGTGGCCGCCGGCCAGGGACTCGCGGCCCTGGCCCAAGCCCCGGACGCGGTCCAGCTGTTCGTCGGCGTGGCCGGCCCGATGGCCGTGTACTCGGTCGCCGCCCGCACCACCCTGCCGCTGACGCTCCGCGCGGCCGGCCTCCTCCTCTGCTGCCAGGGCGCGGTCGTCGTGGCCGTCGAGGGCGTGAGCCCCGAGGCCGGCGTCGGCCTGGCCGCCGAGGCCGCGGTGCACCTCGGCGCCGTCGGGCTCGGCCGGGGCCGCGCCCACCGGCTGGCCGCACGGGCCGGGGCCGCCGCCCGGCTGGCCCGCGCCCGCGCCGAGGGCCGGGGCGCGGGGGAGAGCGAACGGCGCAGGCTGGCACGGGAGTTGCACGACGTCAGCGCACACCACCTCACCTCCGTGGTCGTCACCGCCGAGGCCGCCCGGCACCTGTCCGCCAGCCGCCCCGAACTCGCCGCCGAAGCACTCGACTTCGCCGCCCGCACCGGCCGCGAGACCCTGGTCACCGTGCAGCGCCTGGTCACCTCCCTGGGAACCGCCGAGGACGGCGAGGACGTCCCGCCGCACACCCGGATCGAGGAACTCGCCGTCGGCTTCGTCCGCCTGGGGCAGCGCGTGGAGGTCACCTGCGACGAGGGCACCGACGCGGCCGGACCCCGGGTGACGGAGGCGCTGTTCGGCATCGCCCGCGAAGCCCTTACCAACACGCTGCGGTACGCCCCCGGCGCCGTCGTCCGCGTCGCCCTGCGGGACCTCGGCGACGGCTGGCTGGCGCTCACCGTCGACGACGACGGGGGCCACCGTACGGAACCGGAGGCAGGCAGCCCGGCCGCCGCCGGCCGGGGACTCGGCTCGGGACGGGGCACGACCGGCATGCGCGAGCGCGCCGAGGCCGTCGGCGGAACCCTCACCACCGGCCCGGCCGCGGGCACGTCCCCCGGCTGGTCGGTACGCGCGGAACTGCCCGCCCACCCCGGCCGGCCCGCACGTCCCCCGGCCGCGCGGGGCCGGGTACTGGACTGGCGCCTCGCCTCGCACGCCCTGCTGCCGGCCGTCGGCATCCTCCCCGCGGTGTTCCTGTTCACCGAGGAACGCGGCACGGCCACCCAGTTGCTGCTGGGCGCGCTGCTGGTCGTACAGCTGCTGCCGCTGCTGTGGCGGCGGACGGCGCCCTGGCCCGTGCTGGCCGCGCTGCTCGCGGTCACCTGGCTGTGGCCGTGGGCGCCCGGCGCCGCCGCGGACCCCTGGCCGGCCCTGACCGCGGGAGCGTGCGCGCTGATGGGCGGGGTGTACGCGGTCGCCGCGTACGGCCGTGATCCGTGGGCGACCTGGGCGTCGGTGCCGCTGTCCGTACTCGTGCTGGCGGGCATGGTCACGGTCACTGCGGCGCGGGACGGCAGGATCGACGGGGACCCGGTCGGAGCGCTCGCCGTGGGGGTCACGGTGTTCGCGCTGGCGGTGATGCTGACGCCGCTGCTCGGCGGCGCGTGGCTGGTGGGTTTCCTCGTACGGTCCCGGCGCGGCCGGGTCGTCCGCAGGGAGGAGGGCGAACTGGGCGCGGCCGTCCAGGAAGCCCTTGACACGGCGCACCGGGAACGCCTGCGGATCGCCGCCGGACTGCGTGCCGCGGTGCTGGACCGGACGGGCGAGGTGATCCGTACCGCCGAGGAAGGACGCCTGGACGAGGTGACGACAGCGGCACGCGAGGCACTGGCGGCGATGCGCGAACTCCTGGGCAGCCTGCGCGACGGCACCCCGTCGGACGCCCCGCTGACCCCGGCCACGGGCGGCGCGAGCGGTCCGGCGCCGGCCAACCCGCCCGAGCCCGCACCAGGCACCCCGCCGGCGTCGCCCCGCTCGGACGTCTCGGTGGGGGCTCGATAAAGTAGCGATCCATGTCCACGCCCACCGCCGCCGCCCCCGCCCGGGTCCTCGTCGTCGACGATCAGGCCGTGGTTCGTGCGGGGTTCGCGGCCATCGTCGACGCGGAGCCGGACTTCGTGGTGGTCGGGGAGGCGGGCGACGGTGCCGAGGCCGTCGCGCTGGCCGGGCGGCTGGAACCGGACATCGTCCTGATGGACATCCGCATGCCCGACATGGACGGCCTGACGGCCACCGGTCTGCTGACCGGCCCGGCCTCGGGGCACGTCCCCAAGGTGCTCGTGCTGACCACCTTCGACCTCGACGCGTACGTCTACGAGGCCCTGCGCGCCGGGGCCTCCGGCTTCCTCCTCAAGGACGCCCAGCCCGCCGAACTCCTCACGGCGCTCCGGGTGGTGGTCACCGGCGAGGCCATGCTGGCCCCCGCGATCACCCGCCGGCTCATCGACAGGTTCACCGCCGCCGCCCCCGAGCCACCGGCCGGCCACACGGCCCTCGACGCCCTCACGCCCCGCGAGCGCGAGGTCCTCTCCCTGGTCGCGACCGGCCTGACCAACGCCGAGATCGCAGGCCGGCTCGGTGTCGCCACGGGCACCGTGAAGACCCACATCAACGCGCTCCTGAACAAGCTGGGCCTCCGTGACCGGGTGCAGGCGACGATCCTCGCGTACGACACCGGGCTGGTCCGGCCGAAACCGCCGCTCGGCTGACGGACGCGCGGCCCGCCTCTATCGCAGGGTGCAGAAGCGGATCCCCCCTCGGAGCGACGCGTTCCGCCACCTCTGTCGGCGAGGCTGGTGCCCAGGACCAGCACAGCAGGAAGAGGAGGCGCCGCATGGAAGCGGAAGCGATCAAGCCGCCGGACTGGAACGTCGTGGGCATCCTGGGGGCCGCCCGCGGTGCGAAGGCCGACGCCGGGGCAGCCATCGGCACCGAGCACCTCCTCGCCGGCATCACCACCGCCAGGGGACCGGCCCGCGAGGCGCTCATGGAGGAAGGGGCGACCAAGACCGTCCTGCTGACGGTGCTGCGGGACAGGCAGGACCGCCGGCAGGACGGGGCCGACGGGGCCGACGGGGCGGACGGGGCGGACGGGGCGGACGCGCGAGGCGCGTGGAGTGGCGACGACGACCGTGCGGGAAGCGTCCTCTCGAAGGACGTACTGGGCGAGGACGGCGACGCACGCACCCGCTTCACCGGCGCCGCAGCCACCGCGCTGCGCGCCGCGTCGGAGCACGCACGGCGCGAAGGAGCGGCGAAGCTCGGCGCCGAACAACTCCTGCGCGCACTGCTGGAGGAGGACAACCGCGCCGTGGAACTGCTCGGCGCCTGCGGCATCTCCCCGCAGTCCGTCCGCGCCCGCCTCGACGGTGGCCCCGGGAGCACGCCGGACGACGGCATCGGCCCGCTGCTGCGGCCCACCCGGGACGTCCTCCTCGGCCGCGGCCACTACCGCCGGATGCCGTTCTGGATGCGCTGGGCCACCAAGCTCAGCGGCATCAACTGGGCCTCACTGCCCACTAGTTGGATCGGCCAGGAGACGTACGAGCAGGCCCGCCGCCTCGGTGACCGCACGGTCGGCACCGAACACGTCCTGCTCGCGGTCCTGGCCACCCACGAGGTCGCGCTCCGCTACCCGCACCTCTCGGGGGAGAGCGCCCCCGGCCAGGAATCCCGGTACGCGGGCGGCGAGCGGCTGGCTCGCCTCGGCCTCGACCACGCCTCGGTCCACCGCGCGCTGACCGCCACCGAACGCGTCCGCCTGACGGCCGACCCCCACCCCGTCGAGAAGTACGTCGGCGAGACCGCGAGCCAGAACCTGGCAAGCGCGGCCGACCCGGGCACCGGCCCGATGGTCGAGTCCCTGCTGGCCGACGGGACCCGCGCCCGCCAACTGGTCGACGCCCTGACCCGCACCGTCGGCAACTGACCGGTCAGGCGGGCGGCAGCAGGTCGCTCTCGCTGACGGTGTACGTCAGGTGCGGGTAGACGAAGTCCGTCTCGTGGTTCTCGCGGCGCCGGAGCCGGTAGAACTCGCGCTGCTGCTCCTCGTCGGCGGCCCCCAGGCGCGCCCCCTCGGGGAGGTACGGGTGCCCGTCGCGAAACCGGACGAAGGTCTTCGCCGTACGGAACGTCACGCCCAGCCACGGGTTGTCCGCCGCACGGGCGGGTGCGTCCAGCACGATCCTGTGCTTGAGCCGCCGGTTCGAGGCGACGGAGAACGCGACGACACCGTGGTGGACCAACGGAACCTCGAACGTCTCGCCGTCGCCCTCCTTCGATGCGAAGACCAGCTTTCGCTGGGGGGCCGCCGCCGGGTTCTCGTAGCAGGAGAAGACGGCGACGAACGACTCGTCGGCCAGGTCCAGGGCCTGGTCGGAGTGGCTGCCCATGGTCCGGTACGCGTTCGTGTAGCGCTCGAAGAGCGCGTTGTTGAAGCCGACCGGAAGCGCGGCCCGTTCCTGGACCTGCCGTGCCAGCCGCTCGTGCACCGCCCGGAAGCGCTGCGCCGGGTCGGCGTACCGCGTGGTCGTACGGACGAGGGGCACACCGCCCGCCCCGTCGACCCGGGTCAGCGTGGCGCCGAGCCTGCCCTTGCCCACGTCCTCCCAGCGCACCGAAACGGCCAGCTCCGCGAACAGGTTCGCCCCGGTGGGCAGGGCGCACGAGACGATCTCGGCCGAGATCCTAGATCCGGGGGGCAACGTAGTCTCCCGTGTTCATGCTGAAGCGGAACCGGTCGCCGTAGTCGATGAAGGACGAGGTCCGGTTCTCCTCGGCGTACAGCCTGCGCAGCTCGCCCATGCCCGCCTCGGTGGGCGGCTCCAGCTCCACCGGTCCGCCATCCGTTTCGAGGAAGGTGCGGCCGTCCTGGTGCACGGCCTCGGTGCGCGAGCACCGCACCACGTATCCCAGCCGGGTCGGGAGCAGTCCGGCCTCCAGCCCCGAGGGCCGGATCTCGTGCGTGTAGAGGCGGTTGGTGGACAGCGGGACGAAGAGCACGGAGCCCGGGTGGAGGGTCACGGTGAACTGCTGCGGGAGCGCCGCCCCGTCGGGTTCCGCGCCCGGGTCCTTGAGCCGGAAGCGCAGGGCGGTCAGTCCACTGGCCCGCTTCACGCCGCGGTCGAAGGGGTCGTCGGCCATCGGCCGCAGCTTGTCGAGCCCGTCGTAGAAGGTGCAGAAGGCCATGATGCCGTTGACCGGCATGTCCTTCGTCTTGTCGGCGTGGGCGGAGATCCTGGCCTTGGACTGCTTGCGCTCCGCCGTGGCAGGGGCGTTGTGGTAGGTCTGGGCGAGCACGTGATTCAGCGGCGCGTGGTTCCGGAAGACGGTGGCCGCCTCGCGGTTCAGGGCCTCGACGATGTGCGTGTCGGTCGGGCGGAAGTTCTCCGTGGGGCCCGAGAGGTTCGTGGAGCACCGCAGCAGGTGGAATCGCAGCGCGTCGCCGTCCCGCGTGACGGGTGTCAGGTAGATCCCGCTGCGGTGCGCCGTTCCCGGCTTGGTCGACTCCGTCAGGGACTGGAACGCGTGCTCCGCACGGATGCGCCCGAAGTGGTCGGTGCCGGGGTCGAAGAAGCGGCGGTAGTACACGCCCGCGCCGTGCACGCGCAGCGGAACCCGGCCGAGGCCCACGACCGCTCCCGGTACGCCCGTGTCCTCGCGGTGTCCGTGCGACAGCTCCCGGACGACGAACACCCGTTCCGCCGTGCGCAGATGGCCGCCGTCGAGCCCCGACACGTCGCCGCACAGGTAGACGGTCCTCCCCGTGAGGTCGGTCGCACCGGACGCGAGGTCCTCCGGCGTGATCCGCGATCCGAAGAAGTCCCTGACCGAGTCGTCGTCCCACAACTCCGCGGGCGCGACCAGGACGTTGCCCGTCTCCTGGAGGCGGGCTTCCTCCCGCTCTGTCGTCCTCGTCAACTTCATCAACCGCTCCCGCCATTCGCCGAACGTGGTGGACAACTCCGCAGCGCGGACGGCTGCGCACGGACCCCGCGGCTCAGGAGAGCCGCAGGTCGATCCAGGGAATCGTGTCCCCCGGCAGCAGGTACCGCTCGATCTCCTCGAAGCCGTGCTTCAGCGCGAAGCGCAGCCCGTCCTCGTTCGAGGACAGCACGACGGTCTCGATCACCTCGGCCCCCAGCTCCCGCGCGTGATGGAGCCCCCGCGTGTAGAGCTGCTCGCCGAACCCCCGGCCGCGGTGCGTGTCGAGGATCCGGGCGATCACGGTGGCCGTACGGGATTCGTCCGTCGGCGGGCGCACCGTACTGCAGCCCACGAGCCGGTCGCCGAGACGGGCCACCTCCAGGTGGTTGCGTCCGGCCCGTTCCCGTACCTCGTCCAGGGAGAGGGGGTGGGTGGGGATGATCGTGTTGTGGACGTACTGCCATTCCGCGAGCGCGGTATCGCCGTCCGGCTGCTGCATACGAAGGTCCGACATGGCAGCAGGAGACCGGAGGAGCGTGCGCACGTCAACTCGATTGCGTACCGGTCAGTGCAGGCGAGTGCCGACAAGTGCCGATGAGCACCGATGAGTTTCGGGCCGTCCGCGAGTCATCACGAGGAGGCCCATGGACGGGGCGACACGCAAGTGTGCGAAGGAGACGCAGTGGCACAGCTGATCTACGCGATGTTCACCTCGCTCGACGGCTACGCGAAGGCGGCGGAGGGCGACCTCGGCACCGGGGCCGAGGACCAGGAGGTGCACACCTTCGTCAACGACCTGTTCCGCCCGGTCGGCACGTACCTCTACGGCCGGCGCATGTACGAGACGATGGTCTACTGGGAGACCGCGCACACCGAACCCGGGCAGCCGCCGCACATCGTGCAGTACGCGCGGGACTGGCAGGCCGCGGAGAAGGTCGTGTACTCCACGACGCTCGACTCCGTCTCCAGCGCGCGGACCAGGATCGAGCGGAGCTTCGACCCGGACGCGGTGCGCAAGCTCAAGGCCGAGGCGGAGCACGACCTCACCGTCGACGGCCCGCACCTCGCGGCCCAGGCGATCAGGGCCGGCCTGGTGGACGAGTACCACCTGTTCATCACCACGAGCGTGGTCGGCGGCGGCACGCGGTTCTTCCCCGACGGCGTACGCCTCGATCTCGAACTGGTCGAGGAACGGGTCTTCGGCAGCGGGCTGATCCACGCGCGCTACCGGAACCGCTGAGCCCCGCACGGCTCGACCGTACGGGGCTCGGCGGCGGGCCCGCACGGGGCCGGCCCGGTCCTACGCGCTGGCGAGCGTCAGCTTCACCGCGAAGCCCAGGAACAGCACCCCGGCGCCCGTCGTCGCGCCCGCCGAGAGCCGCTTGCGGCGGCGGAAGGCGGCGGCGAGCCGGGTTCCGCTGAATATCAGCGCCGTGAGGTAGAGGCAGCTCGCGAACTGGGCGAGCGCCCCGAGCAGGACGAAGGACAGCGCGGGGTAGGCGTAGGCCGGGTCCACGAACTGCACGAAGAAGGAGATGAAGAAGAGGATCGCCTTCGGGTTGAGCAGGCTGATCACGAGGGCGCGCCGGTACGGGTTCTCCATCGTGGCCGGGGCGTCCGCCTGCGGGGCCGCCGCGTCGGCCTTCTCGTGCCGGCTGCGCCACATCGACCAGGCGGCCCGCATCATGCCGATCGCGAGCCAGGTGAGATACCCGGCACCCGCGTACTTCACGATGCCGAAGAGCAGCGCGTTCGCCTGGAGCAGCGAGGCGACACCGGCGGCGGAGAGCACCATCAGCACGGTGTCGCCGCACCAGACACCCGCCGCGGCCGTATACCCGGCACGGACGCCGCGACGGGCCGCGACGGAGAGCACGTACAGCGAATTCGGTCCTGGCAGCAGCACTATCAGGACGAGACCTATGAGGTAGGTCGGAAGATCTGTTACACCCAGCATGGGTGGAGTGTCACACGCGTGCGCCCTTCCCCGCGCCACCTTTCCGCATGCCGGAACGGGGCGCACGCAGAGGGCCGTACGGGATGGGGCGGGGACCGGTCCCGATCGCCGAGCTGGCCCGCGAGCTGCGGCTGTGGACGGTGATCGCGTCGGTGCACCGCCTGAGCGGCCCGAACCGTCCGCACAACAGCCTCTACGTCGTCTCCGACCGGGGCGCCGTCGTCACGCGCTACGACGAGCGGCTCCTGTCGAGGACGAAGGTCTCGTACATGTACGCGCCGGGCGTCTCCCAGGCCCAGGGGCACGCCGCGGTCAACGGCTACTGGGTCAGCCTCTCCGTGCCCCCGCGGCACAGCACACCTTCCGGGATCGCCGCCCCGGACGGCCACTGGGCCGCGCAGTGCCCCGCGGACGGTTCGACCTCGGTGGCCGTCGTGAACCTCGACGACGGTTCCGAGGCCGCCGCCGACGCCGTGGCCCACGGGCGTCCCTGGCGTCGTGAGGCGCGTTCGGGCATCTACACCGAGCACCGGGTGACCGACCCGCGCAGTGAGGACCGGACGGCGGCCTTCTAGGGCGGGAACGGGACCCGAGGGGTTCGCGCGCACGGGATCGCTCCCGGCGCCGCGGACGCCTCGGGTCCGGTCCGGCCCCCGCCCGGGTCAGCCGGCGGGGGTGGTGAAGCCCGAGGTGCCGAGGCCCGTGTCGGGTGTGGTGAGGGAGTCCGTGAGGTAGGCGTCGAGGTCGGGGGCCGGCGGGGCGAGCATGTGGCGGACCCAGGCGTTGCGTTCGTGGAGGAGGGGCGGGAGTTCCCAGACGCAGCCGAAGAGGTTCAGGCCGTTGTCCGAGGGCTGTTTCAGGCGGACGAAGTGGGTCGGGTCGGTGTCCGGGCAGCCCAGCACCGGCTGGCCCGCCGCCGCGCCGTCGAAGTGCAGGGCGTTGTCCCACGCCCAGCTGTACGCGTTGATGTACGCGCCGGTGTCGCCGCCCTTGTGGAGCACGACGAAGGTGGCGGGCGGCGTCCCGTCCGGGGGCGGCAGCAGGTCTGGCAGGATCGCGTACGCCGCCTTCTCGACGTCGGCCGGGATCCCCGCCGGGTCGGGGCTCACGTGGTAGCGCTTGATGCGGCGTCCGCCGGACTCGACGGGCGGCAGGACCCACAGGTGCTTCTCCTGGAATGGCATGGGTGGACGGTAGGGCCGCTTCACTGACACCGTGTGTCAGTGAAGTCCAGCCGCCTCCTGTCGATCCTGCTCCTGCTCCAGACCGGGGGCCGGATGACGGCCGCCCGGCTCGCCGACGAGCTGGAGGTGTCGGTGCGCACCGTCTACCGGGACATCGAGTCGCTGCACGCGGCGGGCGTGCCGCTGTACGCGGACCCCGGGCACGGCGGCGGCTACCGGCTCCTGGACGGCTACCGCACCCGGCTCACCGGCCTCAACAGCCCCGAAGCGGAAGCCCTGTTCCTCTCCGGGGTGCCCGGCCCGGCAACCGCGCTCGGCCTCGGCCCCGAGCTGGCCGCCGCCCGGCGCAAGCTCCGTGCCGCGCTCCCGCCGGAGCTGCGCGACCAGGCGGACCGGATGAGTTCCCGCTTCCACCTGGACGCCCCCGGCTGGTACGCGCCGGCCGACGAGGTCCCCCACCTCCCCGAGGTCGCGGACGCGGTGTGGCAGAGCCGTACGGTCGACGTGCTCTACCGCAGGTGGAAGGAGCCGACCGAGGTGGAGCGCAGCCTCGAACCGTACGGGCTGGTACTGAAGGCGGGGCGCTGGTACGTGGTCGCGCGGGCGGCCGGGAGCGGGACGCCCGAGCCGCGTACGTACCGGGTCGACCAGATCCTCCGGATCGCGGACGGGGGCGCGGAGTTCGCCGTACCGGACGGCTTCGACCTGGCCGCGCACTGGCAGGAGTCCCAGGCCGGCTTCCACGCCAGACTGCACCGGGGGGAGGCCGTCGTCCGGCTGGCCCCCGGCGCCGCGGCCCGGCTGACCGGTGCGCAGGCCCGCGCGCTGGCGGCCACCGGGGTGCCCGAGCCCGACGGCTGGACGCGCGCGGTCCTGCCCGTCGAGTCCCTCGACCACGCGCACGGCTTCTTCCTTGCCCTGGGGACGGACGTGGAGGTCCTGGCCCCGGCGGAGCTGCGCGCCCGGCTGGCGGCGACGGTACGGGAACTGGCGGGCAGATACGGAGCGGCCGACGGCTGACGGCCCTCGGCGCGAAGACCACTGCGGCGCGACCGCCGCGCCCGCGCGAAGACCACCCCGGCGCGACGGCCACGCCCGCGCGAAGGCCACCCCGGCGCGACGGCCGCGCCCGCGTTCCCCGGGCACCGCCCCGGCGACGGCCCGGCCGCCCCTCCCGGGTGCGGGGGAGGGTCGGCCGGGCCCGGGGTGGGAGCAGGGCAGCCCCCCCCGGGGACGGGGTCAGGGGAGCCGGTAGTCCGCGTTCAGCACCGCTCCCTTCTGCGGGTGCGTCTCGTCGTAGCCGCGGGCGTCGCACTGGAGGCCGCCCACGACGCAGTGGTCGACCAGCGCCTTCAGCGTCCGCTCCTCCCACGCGTTGAAGAAGTCGTAGTGGAAGGAGTACCCGCGTCCGCTGGCCAGGCGGACCTGGCTCATGTCGCCGTTGACCGGCCAGGCCATCTTGAACTCGATCATCGGCAGCGCCACCGGGTGGGACGCCGGGCACATGTTGTCGTTGGTGCCCGGCTTGACGACCGGGTAGGCCATGTGGCTCCTGTGGTCGGGCGTGTCGAGGTACTTGCCGTCCCAGCAGCTCGGCGCCTGCATCCGCAGGTTGAGCTGCACGTCGGGCCGGCTCGGACAGCTCGCCGGGATGTCGGTGTTGAAGAAGCTGTCACCGCACTCCCAGCCCTCGACGAACCCCTTGTGGGCGCGGAACTCCCCGGCGGTCTGCATCGGGTCGCCGACGACGAACCGCAGCCCCTTCGGGAAGGGCCGCACGCTGGTGTAGTCGGTCACCCCGGACTTGTAGTAGATGACCTGCGGCCCTACCGGGAGGACCTTCTGGTCGCCCTTGAACAGCGAGGGCATCCAGTACGCGGAGGCGTCGGCCGGTGCCTTGCAGGCCGTGGCCCCGCCGTAGAGGGAGCCCGTGGTGCTGTGCGCGTTCGTCGAGCGGTTGCCCATGAACGTGTGGTCATGCGACTTGCCGGGCTGGCCCGGGTAGACGATCGGGTCGTCGGGGGCGGTGTGCGTGGCGGAGCAGTTGGCCTGGAACTCGTGGAAGTACGCGGGCGGCGGCGTTCTGTCGGACGGCGTCACGCCGGTGACCTGCGGGACGGCCGGGATGTAGCCGTCCCCGTCCGGATCGTCGCCGGACGCCCGGGTGGACGCCGCCATGACGTGCCCCGCGTGGACGGATCCGGACGCGGCCGGTGCCTTCCCGGACTCCGGCGCGGCCGTGGCGACCGTACCGACGCTCAGCGCGCCGACCAGTAACGCCGTACTGACGAGCAGTGCCGGCAGGCCGCGCGACCTGACTCTCTTGCTCACTCGCATGGGGTCTCCCATGTCGAAGGGGTGGATGGACGTGCGTGCGGCAGCGCCGCACCCCGGGTCCCGCACGGCGGCGGGGCCCGGTGGTCAGCTGTAGATCCCGAACTCGTGCAGCGAGTAGCCCCAACCGGTACCGCGCTGCGTCAGGTTGAGCCGGACGTGGCGGGCGGTCTCGTCGAGGGCGACGGTGTCGATGTCACCGTTGCCGGTGGTGGTGGCGTGGACCGTGCGCCAGGTGTTCCCGTCGTTGGACACCTGCACCTCGTACGCCTTGGCGTACGCCGGGTCCCAGACGAGCTGGATCGTGCGGATCGCCGTCGGCGCGCCGAGGTCGGTGCGGATCCACTGCGGGTCGGACCAGTCGCTCGCCCACCGCGTCTCCTGCTTGCCGTCGACGGCGAGTGCCGGAGCGCACGGGCAGTCCCCGTAGGAACCCTGGAAGGAGGAGGCGGTGGTCGGCTTGTTCAGCGCCACGTTGGTGCCGGTCACCGGCGGGGCGACGACCTTCACGGACTTCGTCTCGATGCCCGCGTTGCCGTGCCCGTCCTCCGCCTGCACGTACACCTTCCACACCCCGAGCTTCTCGGGCGCGGTGACGGCGAAGGTGCCGTTGCCGGTGGCCCGCCACCGGGCCTCGACCAGTCGCTTGTCACCACTGGCGTAGTTGCCGCTCAGGTAGATCTTGTACGTGACCGGATCGCCGTCGGGGTCGCGGACGCCGGCCCGTACGGTGAACTCCCCTCCGGCGGGGGCCGAACCCGCCGGTGTGACGGCCATGTCGCTGATGACGGGCGGTGTGTTGTCCCCGGCCGTGCCGCCCGCGTACGCCTTCTTCACCGCGTAGTACGACAGCCGCTTCAGCCCGTCCGGGAGCAGGTTGAACCACACGCCGCCGAAGTCGTGCTCGGTGCCGTAGTGGAACAGCGTCGCGCCGAGCGCCACGCCCGTGTGCCCGGTGACGCAGTTCCAGGCCTGGGTGTAGCCCTCCGCCTTCCGTACGTCGGTGGGCTCGTCCGGGACGCCGTTGGCGTCGTCGGGCACCTCCCACTCGCCGGCCGGGCCCGCCTCGGTGATCAGGTACGGCTTGGTGTAGCCGCCGTCGATCCAGTCCTGGCGCACCTTGCAGAGGTTCCCGTAGGAGTTCATCGAGTACAGGTCGAGGTCGGGGGCGTTGCGCTTGTAGTACGGCCAGGCGCCGGTCCAGGCGTCGGTGGAGGTCACCGGGTGGTCCGGGTCGATGGAGTGGATCTTCTTGGCGACGTCGTTGACGAAGGTGGTGTACGCGTCGCGCTGCGCCTCCAGCTCGGTACCGCTGTAACAGTTCTGGAGGCCGAGCACCGACTCGTTGCCGACGTTCCACATCAAGGTCGCCGGGTGGCTCTTGTACGCGTCGACCCACTTGGCGAACTCGGTGAGCATGTTCGCCTTGTACGCGGTGTCCGTGACGTAGTTGACGCAGCCGCCGCTGCCGGGGCCGCCGCCGGGCTGGAGCCAGAAGCCGTTGACGACGCGCAGCCCCTGGGCCGCCGCGCTGTCGAGGAGCGGTTTCGTGGAGCCGTCGGTGCCCCAGGTACGGATCGTGTTGACGCCCATCGACTTCACGTCGGGCAGGTACTTCGGGGCGTCCGCGACGGACGGACCCCAGGTCAGACCCTTGACGGTGTACGGCTGGCCGCCGACCGTCAGCTGCCAGGCGCCCTGCGAACCGGTGACCTTCACGGCGCCGCCCTGCGGCGGGTTGGTCGTGCCGCCGTCGCCGCCGTAGACCTGGAACTCCCAGAGCGAGTAGCCGTAGCCGCCGGCGCGGGCGACGCCCTGCATCCGTACGTACCGCCCCGAGCCGGTGACCGCGAGGTCGTCGGTGCCGCCGTCGCCACCGGTGACGGCCTTCAGGGTGCGCCAGTTGGTCCCGTCGTCGGAGGCCTGGATGTCGTACGACTTTCCGAACGCGGCCTCCCAGCTCAGCACGACCCGGCTGAGGCCGCGGGTGGAGCCCAGGTCGACCTGGAGCCATTCGGTGTCGGACCGCGCGCTGGACCAGCGGGTGCCGGTGAGATCGCCGTCGACGGCGGCCGGCGCGGCGAAGCCGTCGCCCTCCTGGGAGGAGGCGGTGGCGGGACGGCCCTGGGAGAGCAGCGTGTCGGCCGCGCCCGCGTCCGGCGCGGCGGCGAGCGTCAGACAGGACGCGACGAGCGTGCCGAGGGCGATCAGCGCGACCGGGCCACGGGCGCGGGGCGGGGAGAGGACGGGGTGCGGGTGGGGACGGACGGGTGGTGTGTGGGACATGACGGCTCCTGTGAGGACGGCGCTCCCGGCCCGGGGCGGAACATGCACATGACATGCACCTGCCAAGTGCGGGACGGGGGGCACCGGATGTCGGACCGTGCGGGAGGACCTCTCCGGGCCGGGGTCCTGGGAGGTGGAGGGGGACCACCGGCCCGGAGAGGTGACTGCCGGAACGCCGTGCCGGTTACGGGAAGGACGTCACCGTCGAGGGGACGGTCGAGGTTCCCTCCGTGGGCGCCCCGGTGTCGTTGACGACGTGGTTGTACTGGCCGTTGCCGCCCAGCGACACCACCAGCAGGCTGTGGAACTTCACGCCCGGCTTCACCGGCACCTTGAACCCGTGGTCTTGGCGGATCGACGGGTCCACGTTGTAGTAGCAGTAGCTGCCCAGGCCCCAGCCCTCGTGGACGTTGACCGAGTCGTCCACCCGGTAGGCGGCGTAGCCCTTGGTGCTGCCGTTCTGGACGGCGGCCTGGTTGGGCGCGTCGTACGCCTTCTCGTTCTGGAAGAAGACCGTCCGCCCGCGCTCGCCGTACCAGTCCACGTCGTACTTGTTGAAGTGCTCGACGAACAGACCGGTGGCCAGCACGTCGTCGCCGTTCACCCGCAGTCCGTAGTCGGCCCGGTTGGTCTCCCAGCCGACGCCGGCGCCGTGGTCGGCGCGCCAGATCCAGGTGTGGTCGATGATCGTGTCGTCGTTGTTGATCACCATGCTGGTGGTGGCCCGGCCGGGGCCCGCGCCGCCGATCCGGATGTACACGTCCTGGACGGTGGTGGGGTTGGCCGCGTGGTCGGCGGACGCGCCCTGGGGGCCGACCTCCAGCAGCGTCGGCGAGTTGACGGGTCCGGCGTCGATGAGGAATCCGGCCAGCCGTACGCCGTCGACGTCGGCGACCTTCATCGCGGTGACGCCGTTGTCCGGGATGATCGTGGCCAGGCCGAGGCCCAGCACGACGGTGTTGGCCCGGTTGATCTCGATGGGCCGGTCGACGTGGTAGACGCCCGGGGTGAACAGCAGGTGCAGGCCCTGTGCCACGGCCGCGTTGAGGGTGGCCGCCGTCGCGCCCGGCTTGACGACGTAGAACTTGTCCAGCGGGATCGACTCGCCGGCCGGCGCACCGTTCGCCCAGGTCACACCGCGTGCGTTGGTGCGCTTGGCGGGGGCGAAGACCTTGTACTCGTTGCCGTCGAGGTACAGGAAGGGCTTCTCGCGGGAGATCGGGGTGGTGTCCAGGGTGGTGTAGCGGGGCTCGGGGAAGCCGGTGGCGGGAGCCCCCTCCGTACCGGAGAACACCTGGTTCCACACGGAGTTGGACCAGCCGCCGATCGCGCTGTCACGGGTGTACCACTGCTGCTGCGAGTAGTTGCCGACCTGTCCGTCGACCTTGCTGTCCGCGATGTAGCCGCCGCTGGCCCAGCCGTAGCCGTCGGGCGCCAGGTTGAGGCCGCCCCTGACGTGCATCCGGCGGAAGGAGGCGGCCTGCGAGACCGCCCAGCGGTTGGTGCCGTTCACCGGGTTGAGCGCGAGGTTCTCGGCGGAGCGCCAGAAGTTCTGCGTGGCGTTGCCGTTGAACCAGCCCGCGTCGACGGTGACGTCGCCGTTGATCAGCGTGTCGTCGGGCTTCAGCCCGAGCCCGGCGATCTGGGTGTAGAACCCGATCTGCGCGTTGAGGCCCTGGTACGTGCCGGGCTTGAAGAGGAAGGCGTGGCGGCCGGTGCCGAACTGCGCGGACTCCTGCTCCTTGAAGACCTGGTCCAGCTTGGCCTGGATGCCCGGTGTGGACGGGTCGAAGACGTGCACGTTGGGACCGAGGTCGCCGCCGCCCGGCAGGGTCGGACCGGTGCCGCCGGTGGTGCCGTACACCTGGAACTCCCAGAGCGAGTAGCCGTACCCGGTGGCGCGGGTGAGGCCGAGCATCCGGACGTAGCGGGCGGTGCCGGTGACGCCGAGGGTCTCGGTGCCGCCGGAGCTGTTCGCGCTCGTGTGCGCCGTCGTCCAGTCGGTGCCGTTGGCGGACAGTTCGATGCGGTACGACTTGGCGTGCGCGGTCTCCCAGCGCAGCACGACCTGGCCGATCTCGGCGGGGGCGCCCAGGTCCACCCGTATCCACTGGGGGTCGGCGGCGGCGCTGGACCACCGGGTGCCGGTGTTCCCGTCGACCGCGGCGGTGGCCGGGGTGCCGGAGTTCTCCTGGCTGGAGGCGGTGACGGGCTTGTTCTGGGAGAGCAGTACGGGGGCTGCGGTGGCCGGGGCGGCCGGCAGCAGGGTGAGCAGGACGGCGGTCAGGGTGCCGGCGAGGATTCCGGCGAGTGTGCGTCGGGGGGCGCGTGCCGGTGGCCGGTGCGGGGGTCTGGTGGGGGGTGTGCCGACTGCGGACATGAAGGGTCTCCTCGGATTCCCGTGCAGGTGGTGGAGTGGGGCGAAGGGCGCTGTTCCTCGTGGGTGGGGCGGTGCCGGTGGAGGTGGCCTGTGCGGCCGGGGCCCGGGGCTCGTCTGCTGCACCCCGGGGGCGGCCCGTCCGGTCCGGCCCCGAGGGAGGAGGGGCCGGACCGGACGGCGCCGGTCAGGAGGGCTCGGCGGCCGGTGCGACGGGGCTGGTCGGTGCGGCTGGTGCGTCCGGTGTGCCCGGTGCGGTTGGTGCGTCCGGGGTGGCCGTGCCGGAGGTGGCGGCCCGGTGGGCGCGGAGGAGTTCGGCGTACCGGTGCCCGCTGGCCTTGACCGTGCGCCGCTGGGTCGCGTAGTCGACGTGGATCAGGCCGAAGCGCTTGTCGTAGCCGTACGCCCACTCGAAGTTGTCCAGCAGCGACCACGCGTAGTACCCGGCGAGCGGGGCCCCCTTGCGCAGGGCGCGGGCGCAGGCGGCCACGTGCTGCTCCAGGTAGCGGGTGCGCTCCGGGTCCTCGACGGTGCCCTCGGGGGTCACGGTGTCGGGGAAGGCCGAACCGTTCTCGGTGACGTACAGCTCGCGCACGCCGTAGTCGTCGGTGAACCGCATCAGCAGCGCCTCCAGACCGCCGGCGTCCACCGGCCAGTCCATGCCGGTGCGCGGCAGGCCGGGCAGCGGGACCTCCCGGGACTGCGGGATCGGCCCGGTGGGGTCGTCGGTGACGGTGACGGGGAAGTAGTAGTTGATCCCGTGCCAGTCGAGCGGGGTGGCGATGACCGCCAGGTCGCCCTCCCGCTCCGGGAGTTCGACGCCGTAGTAGGCGCGCATGTCGGCCGGGAAGCCGCGCCCGTACACCGGGTCGAGCCACCAGCGGTTGATGTGGCCGTCCATGCGGCGGGCCGCCCCGATGTCCTCGGGGCGGGTGCCGGCGGGCTCCACGGGGGAGTGGTTGGTGACCAGGCCGATCCGGGCGCCGGGCGCGGCGGCCCGGACCGCCTGCGCGGCCAGACCGTGCCCGAGCAGCAGGTGGTACGAGGCCCGGACGGCGGCGGTGAGATCGGTGAGCCCGGGGGCCATCCGGCCTTCCAGGTGCCCGATCCAGGCGGAGCACAGCGGTTCGTTGAGGGTGGCCCACTGGGTGACCCGGTCCCCGAGCCGCCCGGCCACCACGCTCGCGTACGCGGCGAGGTGTTCGGCGGTGTCGCGGACCGTCCAGCCGCCGCGCTCCTGGAGCACCTGGGGCAGGTCCCAGTGGTACAGGGTGACCGAGGGGGTGATCCCGGCGGCCAGCAGGCCGTCGATCAGCCGGTCGTAGAAGTCGAGGCCCTTGGCGTTGACGGGGCCGTCGCCGCCGGGCACCACCCGGGGCCAGGCGACGGACAACCGGTAGGTGTCCAGGCCCAGTTGCTTCATCAGGGCGATGTCCTCGGGCCACCGGTGGTAGTGGTCGCAGGCCACGTCTCCGGTGTCGCCGTTGTCGACCTTGCCGGGCGCGCGGGAGAAGGTGTCCCAGATGGAGGGGGAGCGGCCGTCCTCGGCGACGGCGCCCTCGATCTGGTAGGCGGCGGTCGCGGCCCCCCAGGAGAAGTCCTTCGGGAAGGCGGCCAGGTCAAGCGATTCGGACACGGAGAACCTCTCGGTGGTTCGACGGCACGGATGCGCCCGCGGACGTGTGCACGGGCGGGGAAGGGCGTGTGCGCAGAAAACTGACGCACAGTCACAGAGCATGTGCGCAGCGGGCGTTACTTGACCGCGCCCGCGGTGAGCCCAGCGACGAGGTAGCGCTGGAGGAGCAGGAAGCCGGCCACCACGGGCACGCTCACCACGAGGGAGGCGGCCATGACCTGGTTCCAGTAGACGTCGTTCTGGGTGGCGTACCCCTGGAGGCCGACCGCGAGGGTGCGGGTGGTGTCGTTGGTCATCACCGAGGCGAAGAGCACCTCGCCCCAGGCGGTCATGAAGGCGTACACGGCGACCGCGACGATGCCCGGGATCGCGGCCGGCACAATCACCCGGAACAGTGCGCCGAGCGGCCCGCACCCGTCGACCTTCGCCGCCTCGTCGAGGTCCCGGGGCACCGAGTCGAAGTACCCGATCAGCATCCAGATCGAGAACGGCAGCGAGAACGTCAGATACGTGATGATCAGGCCGATCCGCGAGCCGAAGAGCGCGAGACCGGTGGCGTTGCCGATGTTGACGTAGATGAGGAAGAGCGGCAGCAGGAAGAGGATGCCGGGGAACATCTGGGTGGAGAGCACCGTGACGGTGAAGGCGCGCTTGCCGCGGAAGTTGTACCGGCTGACCGCGTACGCCGCGAACACCGCGATGACCACCGAGCACACCGTCGCCGCCCCCGCCACGATCAGCGAGTTCACGAAGTAGTCGGCGAGCGGGACGGTCTCCCAGATGTCGAGGTACGGGCGGAGGGTGAGCGCGGAGGGGATCCACTGGAACTTCCCCGTCACGTCGGCCAGCGGCTTCAGCGAGCTGGAGACCATCACGAACACCGGCAGCGCCACGAAGACGGTGAGCAGGGTCAGGAAGATCCTGCGGCTCCACAGGAACGAGGGCGGGGCCGCCATGGGGGAGCGGGGCTTGCGCCCGCGGGGCTCAGGCATCGCCTGCCTGCCTTCCTCGGGAGGTGATCGCCAGATAGATCCCGGTCACGACCAGCAGGAACAGCAGCAGCAGGACCGACATGGCCGAGCCCGTGCCGAAGTTCCAGGTCTGGAACGAGGACTGGTAGATGTGCAGCGAGATCAGGTCAGCGGACTCCGGGGCCGCCTTCCCGAACAGCACGAACGGCGTGTTGAAGTCGTTGAAGGTCCACAGGAAGAGGACCAGCACGAGGACCTGGTTGACCGGCCGCAGCGACGGCAGGGTGATCCGCCGGATCTGCTGCCAGATCCCGGCGCCGTCCAGCGCGGCGGCCTCGTACAGGTCGCGGGGGATGTTCTGGAGCCCCGCCATGAGGATCAGGAAGGCGAACGGCCAGCCCTTCCACACGGAGACCACGAGCAGGGTGACGAAGGCGTTGTCGCCGATCAGCCAGAACGGGGCGCTGTCGGTCAGGCCGAGCTGGTCCAGCACCCCGTTGATCAGGCCGTTGTCCCGCTGGAACATGAACGCCCAGGTGATCACGGCCGCGTACACGGGCAGCGCGTACGGCACCAGGAAGACGGTCCGGAGCAGGCCCCGCCCCCGGAAGTTCTCCTGGAGGAAGACCGCCGCCATCACGCCGAGCAGCCAGCACAGACCGACCGAGACGACGGTGAACAGGCAGGTGGTGAAGAAGGACTTGAGGAGGGCCTCGCCGACGGGTGCGTTGAAGTCGACGGAGACGCCGTAGTTGTCGAGGCCGGACCAGGGCGCGGTGCTCCAGTCCCGGATGTAGAACTGGGTGAGCTCCTTGAAGCTCACCACGATGCCGATCACCATCGGCACCAGGTGAACCAGGAGTTCCAGCAGCAGGGCGGGGAGCAGCAGCAGGTACGGCAGTCCGACGCGGCGGAGCCGTCCGAAGCGCGGCGCACGCGGCGCCCGCGCTCCGGGACCGCTCCCGGGAGCCGTCCGCGCACCTGCCTCGGGGGCAGCGGTGAGGGTCATGGGAGGAGGGTGCTCACTTCTTCGGCATCTGCTGCTGGGCCTTTTCGAGCTTGGCCCGCACCGACTCGACGGTGACCGCCCGGCCGGCCGCCGCGTCCGCGAACAGCTCCTTGACCGCGGTGCCGACGACCGTCTCGAACTGGGACTCCTCGGGCACCTGCGGCAGCGCCGCCGCACTGGTGGCCAGGGTCTGGCGCAGCGGTGCGGTGGCGGGCCCGTTGAACGCGGGGTCCTCCTGCGCGGTCCTGACCGGCGGGATGGATCCGTACGCCTTGTTGAGGATCTTCTGCTCCTCGTCGCTGCCCATGAACTTGACGAACTTCATCGCGCCGTCGGTGTTCTTGGTGTTCTTGAAGACGGCCATGTTGATGCCCGCGACCATGGAGTTGATGTTCTTGCCAGCGCCCGGGGTGCCGGACAGCACGGGGGCGGGGACCACGCCGTACGCGTCGTCGGCCATGCCCTGGGCCTTGAAGGTGGCGGCGGCGGTCTGCCACAGCACCATGCCGGTCTTCCCCTTGGTGAAGTCGCTCAGCGACTGGTTCTGCGCGTATTCGGCGTTGCCCGGGGCCACGATCCTGTCGGCGGCCATCAGGTCGACGTAGCTCTTGACGGCGGCGACCGCGCCCTCGGAGGTGAAGTCGGCCTTGCCGTCGGGGGTGAAGAAGTCCGCGCCGTGCTGCTTTCCGAGGACGAAGACCTGGTGGATGTTGTTGGAGAGGTTGGAGCCCTCCACGCCCACGCCGTTCTTGCCCTTCGCCTTCAGCTTCTTGCCCGCCTCGACCAGTTCTGCCCAGGTGGTCGGGGGCTTGGCGATGCCCGCCTCCTGGAACAGCTTCTTGTGGTAGTAGAGCGCGTACGCCATCGAGTAGAGCGGCACCGCGGCGGGCGGCTTGCCCGCGACGCCCGTGGAGCCGAGCGCGGACTCGACGTACCGGTCCTTGCCGCCGATCTTGGCGAAGGCTGCGTCGTCCCAGTCGAGCAGCGCGCCGCTGGCCTGGAGGGAGGCGCTCCAGGTGTTGCCGATGTTGAGGACGTCCGGTCCCTGGCCCGAAGTCGTCGCGGTCAGGATGCGGTTGAGCAGGTCGGACCAGGGGACGACCTCCAGCTTCACCTTGATCCCGGTCTGCTTCTCGAACTTGTCGAGCTCGGGCTGGAGCACCTTCTTGTCCACCTCGATGCTCGCGCCCTGGTTGGAGGCCCAGTACGTGAGGGTCTTGGGCTGCGCGTTCGACCCGCCGCCGGCCGAACCGCCGCCGCAGGCAGCGGCGGACAGGACGAGGGAGAGCGTGACGGCACCGACGGCTGCGGCTCGGAATCTGGGCATGGCTCCAGGGCCTTTCGAAGAGGCTGAAGTCGCCTGCGGGAGAAGGGAGTTGAACGCTGCGCGTTCACCTTCTGAAGGCCCGCATGGCTTAATTTATGGTGTGAGTTAAACCTCAAGCGAATGTCGCGTCAAGGGATCCGGCAGAGGTATGTTGCGGTGAGGTTTCGCGAACATGGGGGGAAGAAGATGGCCAGCGGCGGACGCACGGTGCGTGACCTGCGGCGGGAGAACCGGACCGCGGTCCTGCAACGGCTGTACTTCGACGGGCCGATGAGCCGGTACTCGCTCGGCCCCGCCACCGGCCTCAGCTCGGGGTCGGTCAGCAACGTGGTGGCCGAACTCGTCGCCGACGGCCTGGTCGAGGAGGCGGGCAGCGTGGACTCCGCCGGCGGACGCCCCCGCATCCTGCTGCGCATCGCGCCCCGCAGCGGCTACCTGATCGGCGTCGACGTCGGCGAGACCCGTGTCCGCATCGAACTCTTCGACCTCGCCCTGTCCGAACTCGCCCGCGTGGAGCGCCCGTTGGAGGTCATCGCGCCGGATCTGCCCGCCGCCGCAGCGCCCCGGCGCACCGACCGCTACGACGTGAACGTGGTCGTCTCCCACCTCCGCGACGGCATCACCGAGGTCCTCGCCCGAGCCGGCATCGCCCCCGAACTCCTCCTCGGCGTCGGCATCGGCGTCCCCGGCATCGTCGCCAGGACCCCCGAGGACGGCGCGGTCGTCCACGGCCAGACCATCGGCTGGGACGCCGTACCCCTGGAACGCCTCCTGCGCGAGACGGTCGAACTCCCCGAGTCGGTGCCCTACTACATCGACAACGGTGCCAAGACCCTCGGCCAGGCCGAAATGTGGTTCGGCGCGGGACGCGGCGCCCGGGACGCGGTGGTGGTGCTCTTCGGCTCCGGCGTCGGCGCCTGTGTCGTCACCGACGAGGTCAGCCCCGGCCGTGGCCTGGAGTGGGGCCATCTGACGGTACGGGTCAGGGGCCGCCGCTGCCGCTGCGGCGCCCGGGGCTGCCTGGAGGCGTACGCGGGGGCCGAGGCGCTGCTCGACCGCTGGGCCGAGGCGGGCGGCAACCCCCCGGCGGGAGCCTCCGAGGAAACCGCGCTCACCGCGATGCTCGCCGCCGCCTACCCGCCCCCGTACGAGGACGGCACCCCGGCCGAACCCGACGCCACCGCCCTCGCCGTCCTGGAGGAGACCGCCGAGTACCTCGGCGCCGGCTTCTCCGACCTCATCAACCTCTTCCAGCCCGAACGCATCCTCGTCGGCGGCTGGGCCGGCCTCCAGCTCGGCGCCCGCTTCCTCGACCTGGTCCGGGCCCACGCCACCTCGTACGCCCTGAACCACCCGGCGAGCCTGGTCACCGTCAGCCTCGGCGCGCTGGGCCCCGACGCGGTGACCGTCGGCGCGGCGATCCTCCCCCTCGCCGACTTCTTCACCCGGGGCGGCCACCCCTCCCCGGCCGAACCGGAAGACCAGCCCCCGGCTTGGCAGCGCACGCTGCGGGAACGGACGGCCACCTGAGGGCCGGGGTACTGCCCGGGGCCGGTGCGGCCGGGCGGTGGGCGTCCAACCACCCCGGGGGCCGGGCTCGGTGAGCCGTCCCCGGCGCCTCTCGTACGGATCAGGCCGGGCGCGCGCGGACCGCGACCTCGATGCCCGTCAGATGGGTGGCGAGGATCTCCTCGAACGCGGCGCGGCGGTCCGCTCCCAGCGGGCGTACGTCACGGGCGAAGTGGGCCAGGGCCGGGAAGCGTTCGGGGTCGGCACCGAGTACCGCGACGCGGAACAGCTCCATGCCCTGCTCGAACTCCGCGGGAGTGACGGTGCTGACCCCCGCCTCGGAGGCGATCAGCGCGGAGATGAGGACCACCAGCCGGTGGTAGCGCGCCGGGATCTCCTCGTCGGGCAGCCCTGACTCGCGCAGAGCCCGCAGCACCTCTTCCATGACCAGCCGGGACCCGGTGCCGCTGGACGCGTAGCGTCCCCAGACCGCGGCGAGCTGGGGCTGCCGGCCGAACGCCTCCCGCACGCGCAGGGCCAGGGCGGTGACGCGTTCCTTCCAGTCGCCCTCGGGGCGGTGGTCGTCCATCGCCGCGAGCAGGATCCGGTCGGCGACCGCGCGCAGCAGTTCGGTCTTGCTGCGGAAGTGCCGGTAGAGGCTGGAGGAATCGGTCCCGAGGGCCGCCGCCAGTTTGCGCACGCTGAACGAGTCCGCGTCGCTCGTACGCAGCAACTCCGCCGCCGCGTCCAGGATCTCGTCGGTCGACCAACGCCTTCTGCCTGCCATCCCACTCCTCTCACCGGTCCCCAGACTACCTTTGCACTTGGTGTTGCACGCACCGCGTGCATAATGAGGACATGGGCGTGCCGGACGGACCGGTGCGCCGGAGGACGAAAGGACGCATGACGTGACGCACGAAGTGCGGAAGCCACTGGACCGCGCGGCACTGGACGCGGCCATCGCGGACGTCCACCGCGCCGGATTACCCGGTCTGTTCGCCGAAGTCCGGGACGGGGACCGCGTCTGGCGCGGCGCGGCCGGGGTCGCCGATGTCGCCACCGGCCGTCCCGTCACCGCCGACATGCGGCACCGGGTCGGCAGCATCACCAAGACCTTCACCGCCGCCGCGGTCCTCCAGCAGGCCGAGAGCGGCCGGATCGGTCTCGACACACCGATCGGCCACTACCTCCCGAAGCTGGTCCCCGGCGAACGCGGTGACGCGATCACCGTACGGATGCTGATCAACCACACCAGCGGCCTCCCCGAGTACCTCCCGTACGCCTACCCCTCCCTGAAGGGCTTCCCCGTCCTCGCGGACACCCGGCCAGAGAGCCTGGACGACCACCGGTACACGCGGTTCGACCCCGTCGAACTGATCGGCATGGGGGTCCGCGCACCCGCCGCCGGAACCCCGGGCGGCCCACTGGGCGTGTACTCCAACACCAACTACCTGCTCCTCGTCGAACTCCTGGAACAGACGACCGGCATCCCGGCCGAGCAGTGCATCACCCGAAACGTCATCGAGCGCGCCGGGCTCACCGACACCGGCTTCCCCACCGGCCCGAAGATCGACGGGCCGCACTCGCGGCTGTACGAGGCGTGGCTCGGCATGATCGACCCGCCGCGCGACTACAGCGTCTACGACATGTCGTTCGTCGGCCCTTCGGCCTCGCTGATATCGACCGTCGCCGACCTCAACCACTTCTACGGCGCGCTCCTCGCCGGACGGATCGTCAGCCCCTCGTCGCTGGAGCAGATGCAGCGCACCGGCCCGGTCGTCTCCCAGGAGGGCAGGACGATCGAGTACGGCCTGGGCCTGTACCCGATGGAGGGCCCCGGCGAGGGCGTCTTCTGGGGTCACGGCGGCACGGTCTGGGGAGGCGGGACGCTGGCGATGACCCGTGCGGACGGCGGGCGGCAGCTGGCGGTCGCGGTGAACCTCCAGAGGTGGAACACCCTCGACTCCTCCGGCACGCCGCAGCCCCACCCCATCGACGACGCGCTGGCCACCTTCCACCGGGTGGCGATGTACGGCTGACCGGCCCGCCGGGACCCTACCCGCGGGACTCGCGGGCACGTCCCTCCGGGGCGTCCCGGGGGCCTGCGGACACCCGGTTCGGCCACTGGACGACGATCCTCGTGCGGGGCTTGTCGAGGACGTCCCCGGGCGGCAGCCGGTCGTCGGGGGTGCCCGCCGGACAGATCACCAACGGCGGGTAGCCGCCCTCGCGCACCTGCTGGTCCCAGGTGCGCACGCACGCGGCGAACCGCTCGGCGAGGGTGTCGGCGGCCGGGCCGTAGGAGTGGACGAAGAACTCGCAGACGCGGTCCTCTCGGTCCCGGGCGTCCCGGACGGTGCGATAGGTGAGGTAGGCGAGGGATCCGTCCGCCGCCATGGCCGTCCCGTCGGTCCTCGCCACGAGCGGGGACGCCGCCGGGGCGGTCAGACGGCAGAATCCGGGCAGGGTGGTCGCGGCGTAGATCTGCAGAGTCTCGAAGTTGAACACCCCGCGGGTCACCAGTCCCGTACGGGTCTCGTGCCGCGGCCCGCCCAGCGCCTCCTCAAGTCCGTCCGCCGCACCGGGAGTTCCGTCCGCCCACCGCAGGGTCACCTGCCCGTCGGCCAGCGCGAGCGCGGGCGCGGTGCGGGCGGCGGCGCCGCGGTCGCGTACGAACCCGCAGTGCGTCCAGTGCACGCAGCGCAGTACGTCGCCCTCCCGGACCAGGGTGAGGGAGCGGGTGTACCCGCCGAGCTCCAGCGGCACCACCAGCCGGGCCCCCTCGCGGAGCTGTTCGCGCCAGGCCGGGGCGATGTCGTACGCGTTGTGCGTGACGATCACGCCGTCGAACCCGCCGGCCGGTACGTGGGCGGGCGCGCCCCGGCCGCCGTCGCCCAGCAGAGCGGTGACCCGCCCGTTGCCCGCTTCCGCGCACAGCCGCCGGGTGCGGTGCACCACGTACGGATCGATGTCCACGGTCACCACCCGGCCGCCCGGCCCCAGGACGTGGGCCAGCAGTTCGGCGTTGTAGCCGCCGGACCCCACTTCGAGCACGGTCGCTCCGGGATGCGGCCTCAACTGCTCGATCATGTCGGCCTGCAGCCAGGCCGCGGACACCGAACTGGTCGGGGTTCCGGTGGCGTCGCGCTGGGTGATGACGGCCCGGTCGCCGCCGTCGTACGCGTCGGCGAGGGCCGCCTCGGGCACGAAGCGGTGGCGCGGCACGGATCCCAGCGCCTCACGCACCGGCCCGGCGGAGGCCCGGCCGCCCGCGACGACCTGCTCCGTCATCCGGCGGCGGAGCCGGACGGCCTCGGCGGGCTCCCCGGGCACCGGCGGGGCGGCGTGCGCACACGCCAGGGAACGGACCGGCGGCAGCCCCGGCAGCACCCCGGGCCACACGGCGGCCAACGCCGGCGCACTGGGCGCGAAGATCCGCCCGAGGGAGGCCAGGGCGTGCAGGTCGTGCCACTCCCACCGGGAGAACCGGTGCGGTTCGGGCAGGCCGAGGTCACCGCTCCAGCGGGAGACGCGGACCACCGCGCTGACGCGGCGCACGTCCCGCCGGTCGTCGTGCAGCACCGTGATCGGATGCGCGTCCGCAGTGCGCGCCGTCAGCCCGCATTCCTCCGCCAGCTCCCTCACGGCGGCGGCCTCCACGGACTCGCCCGCCTCGACCCCGCCGCCGGGCAGCTCCCACATGTGTCCGGTCGAGCGGCCCAGCAGCACCCGGCCGGACCCGTCGGTGACGACCACCGCGACACCGAACACGGCGTGCGGGTCGGGTCGTTCCTTCTCCTGCGCGCGGAACGCCGTGGCGGGCCCGTGCAGGACCAGGACCGCCAGGCCCTCCGCCTCGAACCGCTCGTGCTCGGCGAACCCTTCGGTCAGGGAGCCCAGTTCGTCCTCGTCGAGCGCGACGTGACGCCGTGCGTCGGGGGTGTGCCGGGCGATCGGTGTGATGACGACGAGCTTCCCGCCCGCGCGCAGCCGTGCGGCCAGGCGGCGCAGCACGAAGGCGCGCGAGTGGAAGAAGGCGACGGCCAGCCGGAGGACGATCAGGTCGTAGCCGCGCTCGCCCGGGTCTCCCCGGCCGCCCGGACCACCCTCCTCGCCCTGATTTCCGTCCTCGCCAAGGTCTCCCGGCTCTCCCAGGTCCGTCAGGTCGCCGCCCTCGATGTCGAGGTTCAGCCAGCGCACGCCCTCCGCGTCGGGGTGCTCGGCGCGGGCCCGCTCCAGGGCTCCCTCGGCGAAGTCGACCGCGTCGACGGCGTACCCGAGTGACGCGAGGTGCACGGCCAGCTCCCCCGTTCCGCAACAGGCGTCGAGAGCGCGCCCGCCCTGCGGTGCCGGCGCGTGCGCCGCGAGGAGGTCCTTCTCCGCCTCGCCCAACGGCCGGAAGCCGAGACCGTCGTCGTAGTGCTCGGACCACTGGTTCCGGGTGTATGCCACGGATCGCTCCTGGTGCGTGAGGTTCGGAAGGGTGTGGGCCCCGGCGCCGCGTTCGTACGGTGTGCGCGACGGCCGGGTGCGGGGCGGACCGGCTCAACTCGGCCCGACCCGGGACCGGGGCGGCGATGCCGTCACCGGCCCCGCGGTGCGCTCACCGCGGTACCTCCACGGCGTCCGGTGCACCGGGTGCACAGGCTGAACTCTGGTCGTCGTCCCAGCCCATTTCCGTGTAGTGCCTCCCGGCGCGGATGCCCTCGATCGCGGCACGCGCGTAGGGGACGATCGGCTCGGGCAGAGCGTCCGGCGCCCAGAACTTCCAGGCCACGCACTTGTCCGGCTCGCGCAGTTCGGGGGAGCCGCCCCACCGGTGGGCGCGGAACACCAGCTGGACCCGGGGCATCGCACCCCGGTCGTCGATCAGGTGCACCACGTGCGCGAGTTCCACGTCGGCGGGCTCGATGACCAGCCCGGTCTCCTCCTGCGCCTCGCGGACCAGGCACGCGACGGCGGACTCCCGCTCGCAGTGGCCCGCCGGCAGGTGCCAGGTCTCACCCGCGTACGCGGAGTCGGGGTGGCGCAGCCCCAGCAGGACCCGGCCCCGCTCGTCCTGGAGGTAGAGGTGCACACCGACGATGTGGGGCTCGGTTCCTTCGGGCGCCCGACGGGCCGTGGCAGGGGCGGGGTCCGCTGCCGGGGTGACGGTCGGCGGGTGGGTCGCGGCGTGCCGGTGGACGAGGCCGTGGACGCCGGGGCTCAGCCGCAGCCGGTCCAGCATGTCCGGGGTGAACCACCGGATCAGGACGCCCTCCTGGAGGTCGACGGAGTCGGGATCACCGGACCAGCGGCCCGTGAAGACCTGGACGGAGGTCGCCAGGCCCTCCCCACCGGTCGCGTCCACCACCGCGAACGGTGTCAGGTCCGCCACCCCCAGTCCGGGTGCCTCCTCGGCGAGTTCGCGCCGCAGGGTCGCCTCCAGACAGCGGTCGCCCTGCTCCCGCCCACCACCAGGAAGGCCGAAAACCCCGGGATCCGCGATGCCTTCGATGTTGTCCCTGAGGTGCAGCAGATAGCGCCCGTAGCCGTCGTGGATCAGTACGGAGGCGTTCACCGGCTCCGGCCTTCCGTCCAGGCCGCGAGCCTCCTCGCCCAGCAGCTTGGCACGCAGGGTGGGCGAGGCCACGTCGTGGAGCGGCAGCCATGTCGCCTCGGCCACCTCCGCGTCCCGCGACGCGGGCAGCGGTGGTTCCTCGGCCCGGAGGCAGAACACGAAGCGGACGTCGTAGCGCTGCCGGGCGGGCTCCCCCTCGCTCTGGTCGGCATCGACGGCGTGGATCCCGATGTCGACCGGCGTGTCGAGGAACTGCCCTGTCAGACACAGGTCCTGGGGACGGAGCCCGGTCTCCTCGCACGCCGCGCGCACGGCTGCGGCCACCAGTGTCCTGTCGCCCGTGCCGACACGGCCGCGCGGCGTACGGGCCTTCCCGTCGGCCTTGTCGTCCTGGCGGCTCATGTGCAGGACCCGCCGGTGCCGGTCGACGATGACGGCACCGCAGGTGAGGTGCCCGAGGAGCGCGGTACGGGCCGTGGACGTGGACCCGGCGTCCGCCTCCAGGGTGGCGAGGAGCGGCGCGAGGGAGTGCCGCTCGGCGGGGTGACGTGCCAGGTACGCGTCGACCGGGGGACGGAGCGAGGGGCGGATCAAGGTGACACCTTTCACGGGGTGACGGAAGTCGGCAGGAGCGAACGGTGTTGCGGGGGAGGGGCGTTGTGGTGCGGTGCGCGGGTCACGCACGGGAGAGCACCACAGGAGAAGGCAAGGCGCACACAGCAGGACCGTGATCGCGCCAAGCGGCGCGCGGCCCGGCGAGGGTGCCCGACGCACCCGCCGGGAGCGCGGAGAGCGGGCGCACCCCGAAGCCGAGCCATGCCCCGGTGCGACAGGCCGGGAGCGGCGGAGCCGCCGCTCACTGCCGGCCGTCCTGGCCGAGGACGGGGAGGTGCCCGGTGTACGTGGCGGTGGCCGGCCGGCCGTACGGGACGGTGGCCACCTGTCGGCGACCGGCGTGCGGGGCAGCTGCCGCGCGCCCGGTGCCGACGGGTGCGACGGCTCCTCCGCCCGGGGCCCGTGCCGTCTGGGCGCGGACCGGAAGTCGTCCGGGTCGGCAGCTGAGGGTGCGGGGAAGCCGCATGGTGACCTCGCCTTCGTCAGGGTCCCGGCGCAGAGGGCTTACGGCCCTCTGGGGTAGGGCGGCTGACGCGGTGTTCGACCGCGCCCGCCCTCCCGTGGGATCGAACGTGTGCCTGTTGAACGACACCCGCAGGGGTGGCGTCACGCTCTTCGGGGGCGTATTTGCCGGACACCTGTGCGAAATCAGCTGCTTCCCCGCGTGTTCCCAGGGTTCTGGCGCAAAGGCCGGGCTGTGCGGCGTTCGAAACCCTTTGGGGTGATTGCACGACGGGCCCATGACGGCCCGTCAGCCCTCACCGCACGGCGGGACCGCCGGGGGCGTCGCTGAGCATCATCAACGCGCGCCTGGACGCAGCAAGGGGGCGGCCGTTGCCTGCACTCCTACTCGGGCAGCTCCGAGATCTGCCGTTGCGCCGCCGACCACCACAGGCCCTCGCCGCCACGCGTCACGGACTCGTCGCCCGCCTCGGTCGCGTCGGCCCGGTACTCCAGCCTGGCCTGCGTCAGGCTCAGCGCTCCGTTCGGCCCACCCCGGACGACGTCTGCGTCCGCGTCGTCCTGCCCGTCGTCCTCCCAGCCGCACTCCGCACAGATCTCGAAGTGGCCCCGCTCTTCCAAGGTCCGCTGGTAGCAGCACGGGCAGGCGACCAGGGCTCTCGCGGGGTCGTCGGACGCACTCGGGGCCGGGTCGGCAGAAGTCATGACGGACATCGTTCCCGCCCCACGGGTGATCCACAAGGAGGTTTCCGGCGCGGAGAGCCCCCGGGTGCCCGCCCCAACCCCGCCGCAGGCCGTCCCCTTAGGGTCGGACCCATGACGACCTCCCTCACCAGCAGCGCTTTCGACTCCCTCCGCCTCGACGCCGTGTCCGACACGGAGACGCTGCGCCGGACCTACGAACTTCCCAGTGCCGCCGCCGTCCGCAAGCAGATGACCGAACTCACGGACAAGACAAAGGAGTTGATCGGCTGCGCGTCACTGGTCCTGGTCGCCAGCGTGGACGCGGACGGCAACTGCGACGTCTCCCCGCGCGGCGGCCCCGCCGGGTTCGTCGCCGTACTGGACAAGCGGACGGTGGCGATACCCGACGCGACCGGCAACAAGCGCCTGGACACCCTGCAGAACGTCATCGCCACCGGCCGGGCCGGACTGCTGTTCATCATCCCGGGACGCACCACCACGCTCCGGGTGAACGGCCGCGCCTGCGTCTCCACCCGCCCGGAACTGCTGTCGCAGCTGACCGCCGTGGGCAAGCCGCCGGCCAGCGCGCTGGTACTGGGGATCGAGGAGGTCTACCCGCACTGCCCCAAGTCGCTGCTGCGCAGCGGAGCCTGGAAGCCGGAGGAGTGGCTCCCGAAGGACGCCCAGCCCGCCTCGGCCGAGGTGACACTGGCCCAGCTGCGGATGCCGGAGCTGACGATCGCCGAGATCGAGCAGGCGGAAGCGGACTCGCTGAAGTACCGCTACGAGTAGACCGCCGCCCCAGGCGACCGGCCACCCAGCCGCTCAGCGGCCAACGCACCCCAGCCGTCCCTCGCGCCTCCTACTGCTCCGCCGCCGAGCGGTTCAGGAAATCCAGGACGACCCGGCCGGCCTGGGAGCGGAACTCCTCGAAGTAGGCGTGGCGGGCTCCGGGGATCAGGTGGAGGCGGGCGTCGGGGATGCGGTCGGCGAGCAGGGGTGCGTTGGCGGTGGGGTTGAGCAGGTCGTCCGTGCCGTGGACGACCAGGGTGGGGGCGCTGATGGCGGGCAGCAGGTCCCAGGCGTCGTGGTGCCTGCTGGCCGCCAGGTGGTGGCGCCTGGAGTGGGCGGGCATGCCTGGGTCGCCGAGGGTGTGGTGCGGGCCGGGGTGGCCGGCGAGCCAGCCCGGGGTGTACATCAGTTCCAGCAGGGCCTGCCGTGCGGCTCCCGGCCGGGACTGCACCAGGGACCGGCGGACGTCGTTGCTGCTCTCGACGCCGTGCGGGCCGCCCGGTGAGGTGCAGCCGAGGACCAGCGCACCGACCCGTTCCGGGAAGCGGGCGGCGAGCTGCTGGGCCACCCGGCCGCCCATGGACGTGCCGTAGACATCGGCCCGGTCGATGCCGAGTTCGTCGAGGACGGCGACGACGTCCCGCGCGAACAGGGCGGTGCTGTGCGGGGTGTCGGGCTTGTCGCTGTCTCCGGTGCCGCGGTAGTCGAGGGTGAGGGTGCCGCGCGCCGGGTGGAAGTCGGCGCGCACCGCGTCCCACCAGCGGTGACTGTTGGACTGGCCCGCCAGCAGAACCAGTACCGGCCCCTCGCCCCGGTACTGGTACGCGATACGGGTACCGTCCGCCGCCGTCGCGTACGTCATCCGCTCAACCCCTCACACCCGTTCCGGCGGGCAGAGTATCCCGCGCGGGCTTCGTGGGCCGCCGCGACGGCCCGGACCGCGCCATCACGCCATCACGCCGCAACTTATGGTGTGTACATGAAGGAACGTTCGAACGATGTGGCGGCGGGCCCCGGTCCTGAGTCGGCCGTGCCGGGTGGTCTGGGAGAGGCGCTGGGGCGCGAGGCGGCCCGCCGCGGGTGCGCGGTCGGCCCCCTCGATCCCGTGGCGGGCATCGCTCCGGAGGCAGCCGCACGGTGCGTCCGGGGGGATTCGCAGTTCGTTGTCCACGCGTCCGACGGCGACGAACGGGAGTTCCGCATCGAGGTCTCCCGCACCGGCGGACGGCCCTGGGGTGCCTTCGGCAGCACCGACGACCTCGCGGTCGTGGCCGCCGTCCTGCACGCATGGTGGGAGGGCGCACCGGTCGGGCGGCTGCGCGAGGAGTGGGAGTTCCTCGCGGAGGACCCCCTGAAGGGAGCGCCGCCCGGAAAGGTGGTCTCGACCGCCTGGCGGCTGACCCTGGAACGCTCGCCGGTCATCCGGCTCGGCGACGCCGAACTCGCCGAGGCGCTCCACGCGCAGCCGGCCCTGCGGGTCTTCTTCCCGTGGCCGTCGCACGGCCAGTTCAGCCTGCTCAGCAGCACCGCTGACCCGTTCCACGAGGAGCTGCCGCGGGTGGTTCCGACGTTCGACGGGCTGTGGAACGTGGTCGCGACGGGTTCCGCGCGGCAGGCGTCACGCGTGCTCGGTGCCGATCTGACCGCCGGCGAGGCAGCGGCGCTGGTGGCGGCGAACATCCCGGCGGGCAGCGGCCCGGCCGTCGAGGGCGGCTGGCCGGGGGACAAGGGCACCGCCTGACCCACGACCGAGGCACCCGAACCCCGTCCCCGGCCACCGCGAGGTCAACGCGCAGGCGGACCGGGCTCGCGGGCGTCCACCAGCTCGTCCCAGTGCTCGGCCGCCCACCGGCACGCCGCGTCCAGCGGCTCCAGCAGACTGCGGCCCAGCGGTGTCAGCGCGTACTCCACCCGGAGTTTCGGGTCGGCGTGCACCGTACGTGAGACGAACCCGCTGCGCTCCAGGCCGCGGAGCGACTGGGTGAGGGCCTTCGGGGTGACGCGCGCCAGTGGCACGCGGAGTTCGGAGTACCGGCGCGGGCCGCCCTCCAGGCAGCGGAGGACCATGGACGCCCACTTGTCACCGAAGCGGAAGGGCAGCAGCGAGGACGGGCACAGCTCGTCGAACAGGTCGGGCGGCAGCGGCGGCCGACGTGTCATGGCAGGGCTCCCGTCTCCGGTCTTGGTATCCAGTTGGTGACCGACCTTCCGGATACCTTCCGAAGCGTCGATCCGGCGGGAGGTATTCCGGCGACGGGCGGCCGGCCGTGACGTACGGGCGGTGAGCCGTCCGGCAGCACCCCCACCCGTCGGGCCGACAGCCACGAGAACACGGACCGGCCAAGACAGCGAGAACACCGAACGGCCGACGCCCCACGCCGCACGGCCCACGCCGAACACACCCCACCACCGCGCCCCGTCAGGGCACAGGACAAGGCAGGACATCATGCGAGCAGCCCGCTTCCACGAGTACGGCGGAGTGGAGAGCCTGGTGGTCGAGCAGGCCCCCGACCCCCACCCCGGCCCCGGCGAGATCCGGGTCCGCGCCGCGGCGGCCGGAGTCAATCCCATCGACTGGAAGCTGCGGGCGGGCGCTCTGCGGCAGCTGATCCCGCTGGAACTCCCCGCCGTCCCGGGGCGCGACGCCGTCGGCGTGGTCGACGAGATCGGCGACGGGGTACGGGGGGTGGCCGTCGGCGACCGCGTCTTCGGACTGGGCGGCGTCACCGGCGCCACCGCGGAGCTGGTCGTCCTCTCCGCCTGGGCCCACGCCCCCGACGAGTGGGACGACGACCGGGCCGCGGGTGCGGGCCTCGCGTCCGTGACCGCGATGCGCGGTCTGAACGCGCTCGGTCCCCTCGCGGGCCGCCTGCTCCTCGTCGAGGGGGCCGCCGGCGGTGTCGGCAGTGCGGCGGTCGAGATCGCCGTGGCGCAGGGGGCCACCGTGATCGGGACGGCCAGCGAACGCAACCACGCGTTCCTCACCTCGCTCGGCGCCGTGCCCACCACCTACGGTCCGGGCCTCGCCCAGCGCCTCACCACGCTCGCTCCGCACGGCGTCGACCTCGTGCTCGACACCGCGGCCTCCGGGTCCCTGGACGACCTCGTCGCGCTCACCGGCGACCCGAAGCGCGTCGCCACGGTCGCCGACCACGCACGCGGACAGCGCCTGGGCACGCACGTGGTCAACGCGGAGAACGACTCCTCCCTCCTGGCGGCGGCAGCGGAACTGGGCCGCGAGGGCCGCTACACACCCCGTATCGAGCAGACCTTCCCGTTGGAGCGCATCGCCGAGGCGCACGCGCAGGCCGAACGGGGACGTACGCGCGGGAAGATCGTGGTCCGTATCTGACACTCCGGGTCCGGCAGCACCGTGCCGGCGATGCGCCCGGCGGGCGTCCGGGGATCAGAGCCGCTCGGGCGCGTGCAGCCCGAGCAGTTCCATCCCCCGGCGCAGGGTCCGTCCGGTCAGGTCGCACAGCAGCAGGCGGTTCTCGGTGACCGCGCGGGTGTTGTCCTCGCTCAGCACGTGGCACTGGTCGTAGAACGAGGTGAACAGGGCCGCCAGCCGGTAGAGGTACGCGGCCGGTTTGTGCGGGGCGTACTCGCGTGCCGCGTCCTCCAGGACCGCGCCGAAGCCGTCAAGGTGCAGGCCGAGGGCCCGTTCGGCCGGTTCCAGGGCCACGTCGGGCCGTCCGGTCGGCCTCACCTCACCGGCCTTGCGCAGGATCGACCGGGTCCGGGCGTACGCGTACTGGAGGTAGACGGAGGTGTCCCCGTTGAGCGAGACCATCTGGTCCAGGTCGAACTTGTAGTCGCGGATGGCCGAGGTGGACAGGTCGGCGTACTTGACCGCGCCGATCCCCACCTGTGCGGCCCGCTCGCGGATCTCCTCCGGTCCCAGGTCCCGGGCCTTCTCGCGGACCACGGCGGCGGCCCGCTCGATGGCCTCGTCGAGGAGGTCGATCAGCCTGATCGTCTCGCCCTCCCGGGTCTTGAAGGGTTTGCCGTCGGCGCCCAGGACGGTGCCGAAGGCGAGCTGTACGGCCTTCAGGTTCCCGTGCAGCCAGCCGGCCCGGCGGGCGGTCTCGAAGACCATCTTGAAGTGCAGGGCCTGCCGGGCGTCCACCACGTACAGGAGGGTGGTGGCGTGCAGGTGGAAGACCCGGTCGCGGATGGCGGAGAGGTCGCTGGCCGCGTAGCCGTAACCGCCGTCGGACTTGCGGACGATCAGCGGCACCCGGTTGCCGTCCGGCCCGCGCACGTCGTCGAAGAAGACGCACAGGGCGCCCTCGGAGACCTCGGCGACGCCGGACTCCTCCAGCAGCCGGCAGGTCTCGTCCAGCATGTGGTTGTAGCCGGACTCGCCGACCACGTCCGGGTCGCGGATCTCCACGTCCAGCTTCTCGAAGACGGAGGAGAAGTAGAGCTTGGACTCGTCGACGATGCGCTGCCACAGGCCCGTGGTCAGCTCGTCGCCCGCCTGGAGGTCCACCACGCGGGCGCGGGCCCGGGTCTTGAACCCGGGGTCGGAGTCGAAGAGGGTCCGGGACGCCTTGTACAGGCGGTTGAGGTTGGACATGGCCTCGGCGCCGGACGCCTCCACCGATCCGCTGTCCGCACTGCGGTCGAGTTCGTGGGGGTGCTCGATCAGGTACTGGATGAGCATGCCGAACTGGGTGCCCCAGTCGCCGATGTGGTGGCGGCGCACCACCTCCTCGCCGGTGAACTCCAGGATCCTGACCATCGCGTCACCGATCACCGCCGACCGCAGGTGCCCGACGTGCATCTCCTTGGCCACGTTGGGCTGCGCGTAGTCGATGACGGTGGTGCCCGCGTCCGGGTTCCGGGGTACTCCGAGCCGGTCGTCCTCGCACCTGGCCGTCAGGTTCTCCACGATGGCCGCGTCCCTGACCCGCAGGTTCAGGAAGCCGGGGCCCGACACCCCGACGTTCTCCAGGACGGTCGCCCCGTCCATGGCCCGAACCACTCTTTCGGCGACCTCCCGGGGGTTCTCGCCCAGCCGTTTCGCCAGGGCCAGGACGCCGTTGGCCTGGAAGTCGGCCCGGTCGCTGGGGCGCAGCAGCGGATCGGTACCGGCGAAGGCGGGCAGGGCCCGGGTCACCGCCTCGGAGAGCTGCTCGTGGACGGTGTGGGCGAGGGAGGGCACGGCGGGCACGGGGACTCCTGTGGGTGCGGGGGCCGAGGGGCCGGAACTGAGGGGGAGGGGGCGGGCGGGCGTACGAGGCGGGAGTACGGGGGGACATGGCGGGGCGGGGTACGGGGGAGGCGCCCGCCCGGTGCCGTCACCGGGCGGGCGACCGGGTCAGGACTCCGCCTCCACGTGGAAGTGGCGCAGCACTCCTCGGACCCCGTCCCGGCCCCGGCAGACCACCAGGACCACGTCGTTGCCGGCCACGCAGCCCATGACGTCGAGGCCGGGGTCCGCGTCGATGAGGGTGGCCACGTAGCGGGCGCCGCCCGGCGGAGTGTGCAGGACCAGCGTTTCCCCGGCCCTCCCCGCGCGGACGACCATCGCCTGTGGGCCGAAGTCCGCCGCGTACGACCCCACCGCGTACGACTCCTGCGCGTACGACTCCACTGGTGACCGAACGGCTGGTGACCGAACGGCTCGTGACCGACCGGCTTGTGACCGACCGGCTTGTGACAGGACGGCGCCCGCCATCAGCTCATCACCGCCCCGAGGAGCATGAAGCCGACGGAGACCGCGAGCAGGGTCGCCAGCAGCGGCCACACGAACTTGAGGTACTTGTCGTAGCGGATCTTGGACAGGGCCAGGCCGCCCATGATGACCGCGGAGGTCGGGGTGACCAGGTTCACCAGGCCCGAGGCGGTCTGGTACGCCGTGACCACCAGGGCGCGCTGCACTCCGGCGAAGTCCGCGAGCGGCGCCAGGATGGGCATGGCCAGGGTGGCGTGACCGGACGAGGACGGCACGAAGAACGCCAGCGGGATGTTGACCAGGAAGGTCAGCGTGGCGAAGACACCCGAACTGGTGCCGTCCACCGCCTTGTTGAGGGCGTCGAGAATGGTGTCGGTGATCTGGGCGTTGTTCATGATGACGGTGAGACCACGCGCCAGGATGATGATCAGCGCCGCGCCGATGAAGTCGCCCGCCCCCGCGACGAGGGCGTCCACCGTGCCCTTCTCGCCCAGACCGGCGATGAGGCCGATGACGATGGCGGAGACCAGGAACAGGCCCGACAGCTCGGGGAAGGACCAGCCGAGGGTGGGGACCGCGGTGATGTTGAAGTCGGCCCACGGGATGACCGAGAAGATCATCAGGACGAAGGTGGCGGCGAAGACGTACAGCACGGTCTTCTGACGGGCGGTCAGCGGCGGGATGTCGTCTGCCTCCGCCGAGGTGTCGTCGGCGTGCCCGACCAGCGACGCCGACGGGTCCTTCGCGACCTTCTTGGCGTACCGGAGGACGAAGAACACGGCGACGGAGGTGAGGACCACCCACATCCCCAGCCGGAGCACGATGCCGTCACCGGTGCCCACACCGGCGGCGGCCGACGCCACGCCGGTGGCGAACGGATTGACCGTGGAGGTCAGGGTGCCGATACCGGCACCGATCATGATGATCGCCGCGCCCACCATCCGGTCGTAGCCCAGACGCAGGGCCAGCGGAACGATGAGGGCGTAGAACCCGAGGGTCTCCTCCGCCATGCCGTAGGTGCTGCCGCCCAGGGAGAAGACCACCATCAGGGCGACGACGAGCAGCGCCTTGCGGTCGGCCAGCCGCTGAGCGAGGCGGCCGATGCCCGCGTCCAGGGCGCCGGATTTCATCGCCACGGTGATGAAGGCGCCCACCGCGAGGATGAAGAAGAAGACCGCCGCCGAGCCCATCAGGGAGCCTTCGCCGCCGGGTCCCGTGCGGCCGTCGGCGGTGATGCCGTAGAGGCCGTTGGCGGGGGAGAGGAAGAGGTCCCCCAGCCGGTCCAGGAGCGAGGCCGAACTCTCCACCGTGTGGTACGAGCCGGGTATCGGGGCGCCGTTCTTGTCCAGGTCGTACGCGCCGGGCGGGATCAGGAAGGCCAGGATCCAGACGGCGACGGTGACGATGCCCAGGACCGTGAAGGCGGTGGGGAACTTGAAGTTCCGTTCCTTCTTCCCCGGGGCCCGGTCGGCCTCCGGCTCCCCGGCCCCGGTCGCGGCGCCGGCCCCGGTGGCGGCGCCGGCCCCGGTGGCGGCGCCGGCCCCGGTGGCGGTGCCGGCCCCGGAGGCGGTGCCGGTCTCTGCGGCGGTGGCCCCGGTGTCCGTCGCGGGCCGCTCCGCGTCCGGGTCGTCCTTGGGCCGCTGCGGGGTGGCGGTGCTCATGCCAGGGCTCCCTCGGGAACGCGGGCCTGCCCGCCCGTACGGTCTCCGCCGGGTGTGACGACGGTGCCCGCCCGGCCCCGCACGATGTCGACGACCTCGTCCAGGGAACCGATCGCGGCCATGTCGCCGGTGGTCTCCACGAACCGGCAGACCGCCTCGACCTTGGGCCCCATGGACCCGGCCGGGAACTCCTCGGCGCGCAGCTCGGCCGGGGTGCTGTGGGTGATCTCCACGGCCTCGGGGGTCCCGTAACCGCGCATCACGCGGCGTACGTCGGTGAGGAGGATCAGCGCGTCGGCCTCCAGGGCCTCGGCGAGCAGCGCCGCGGTGAGGTCCTTGTCGACCACCGCCTCCACCCCGGCGAGCCTGCCGTGCTCGTTGCGGACGACCGGGACGCCACCGCCGCCGGCGCACACCGCGATCACGCCCTGGTCGAGCAGCCGCCGGATCAGCCGGGTCTCCACCACCCGTTGGGGCTGGGGGGAGGGCACCACACGGCGCCAGTGCCGGCCGTCCTGCCGGACCGTCCAGCCCCGCTCACCGGCGAGGCGTTCGGCGGTCTCCCGGTCGTAGACCTGACCGACGAACTTCGTCGGGTTCTCGAACGCGGGGTCGGCCACCGACACCAGCGTCTGGTTGATGAGGGAACACACCTGACGGTTGGGCAGGGCGTTCTGGAGGGACTGCAACAGCCAGTACCCGATCATGCCCTGGGTCTCGGCACCCAGGACGTCGAAGGGGTACGGGCAGCTCAGCGCCGGGTCCGCGGCGCTCTGCAGGGCGAGGACACCGACCTGCGGGCCGTTGCCGTGGGTGACCACGAGTTCGTGCTCCCGGGCCAGCGGGGCCAGTGCCTCGACGGCCTGGCGGACGTTGGCGAGTTGGACGTCGGCGTCCGGCCTGTCGCCGCGCCGGAGAAGGGCGTTGCCGCCCAGGGCTACCACTACACGCACAGGGGATTCCGTTCGGAGGGTCGATCCGGGGCGAGCCGGATCGAGGAGGTCGGGGAAAGGGCCGCCGGCCCGGGGAGCGGATCGGTTTCGCGACCGATCCGCGCCACCGGGCCGGCGGAGGAGGGCGACGTCGGGGAGGGACGTCCGGGGAGGGCGGGACGGGAGGCGGTCTGCCCGGCCCCCCGGACGTTCCGGCCGCGGGATCCGACGGTCGCCCGGTCGAAGGGCGTCAGCCGCCGAGGGTGGCGACCATCACCGCCTTGATGGTGTGCATCCGGTTCTCCGCCTGGTCGAAGACCACCGAGGCCGCGGACTCGAAGACCTCGTCGGTGACCTCCAGGGCCGCCAGTCCGTGCCGGGCGTGGATCTCGGCGCCCACCTCGGTGTCGCGGTCGTGGAAGGCGGGCAGGCAGTGCAGGAACTTGGCCCGCGGGTTGCCGGTCGCCCTCATCACCTCCGCGGTGACCTGGTACGGGGTGAGCAGTGCGATCCGCTCGTCCCAGACCTCCTTGGGCTCGCCCATGGAGACCCACACGTCGGTGTAGACGAAGTCGACGCCCTCGACGCCGGCACCGACCTCCTCGGTGTGGGTGATCCTGGCCCCGGTGCGCTCCGCGATCCCGGCGGCCTCGGCGATGGTCCCGGCGTCGTTCCACAGGCTCTCGGGCGCCACGATCCGTACGTCCGCGCCCATCAGCGCGCCCATGACCAGCAGCGAGTTGCCGACGTTGTTGCGGGCGTCGCCGAGGTAGGCGAAGGAGACCTCGTGCAGGGGCTTGCCCGAGTGCTCGCGCATGGTCAGGAAGTCGGCGAGCATCTGGGTGGGGTGCCACTCGTCGGTCAGCCCGTTCCAGACCGGCACGCCCGAGTGCTCGGCCAGTTCCTCCACCAGCACCTGGGAGGAACCCCGGTACTCGATGCCGTCGTACATCCGCCCCAGCACGCGGGCGGTGTCCTTCATCGACTCCTTGTGACCGATCTGGGAGCCGCCGGGATCCAGGTAGGTGACGTGCGCCCCCTGGTCGTGGGCGGCGACCTCGAAGGCGCAGCGGGTGCGGGTGGAGGTCTTCTCGAAGATCAGGGCGATGTTGCGGCCGGTCAGCCGGGGCTGCTCGGTCCCGGTCCGCTTGGCGGTCTTCAGCGCGGCCGAGAGGTCGATGAGGTGCAGGAGCTCGGAGGGGGTGAAGTCGAGTTCCTTGACGAAGCTGCGGTGACGCAGATTCAGGGCCATGTGAGGGCGCCCTTCCTGGAAGTGGGGAGGTGGGGGGATCAGACGGCTTCGCGCTCGATCGGGCAGCTCATGCAGCGCGGGCCGCCGCGGCCCCGGCCGAGCTCGCTGCCCCTGACCCGGATGACCTCGACGCCGTTGTCCTCCAGGTACTTGTTGGAGGCCACGTTGCGGTCGTAGGCCACGACCACGCCCGGCTCGACGGTGAGTACGTTGCAGCCGTCGTCCCACTGCTCCCGCTCGGCGGCGAAGGCCCCCTGCTGCGGCGTGAGGATCCTGATGTCGTCCAGGCCCAGCGCGTCCGCGATGACGCGGTGCATCTCCTCGGGCGCGTGCCTGGTGACCCGCAGGTCGTCCGGGGCGCTGTCCGCCTCGATGGTGTACGAGGGCAGCATGCCCAGGCCGGTGTACTTGGTGAAGGTGTCGCCGTCGACCATGGTCATGACCGTGTCGAGGTGCATGAAGGCCCGGCCCTTGGGCATGTCCAGGGCCACGATCTTCTGCGCGGAGCCCTCCTTGAAGAGCTGGACCGCCAGCCCCTCGACGCCCTGCGCGGTGGTGCGCTCGCTCATGCCGACCAGCACCACGCCGTTGCCGATGACCAGGACGTCGCCGCCCTCCATGGTGGACGGGAAGGAGCTCTGTCCCTCGTTCCACACCTTGAAGTCGCGGTCCGCGAAGAGCGGGTGGTAGCGGTAGATGGCCTCGAAGTGGACGGTCTCCGGGCGGCGGGCCGTCTTCATCATGGCGTTGACGGCGACACCGTCGTAGACCCAGCAGGAGGTGTCGCGGGTGAAGAGGTGGTTGGGCAGCGGGGCGAGTACGAAGTCCTCGTCGTCCATCACCTGCACCCGCACGGATCGCGGCCTGCCCATCCTCGCGACGAGCTCCCGCTTGGTGATGCCGCCCACGAGGTGGCGGACCAACTCCGCGTTGTCGAACTGCTCGTAGACGTTGCGGGCCCGGTCGGTGGCGATGGGGCCGTACTGACGCGGGTCGAAGAGGCGGTCCAGAACGAGTCCGCGCGCCTCCTCGTTCCGCATGGTCTCCGCGAGGAGATCGGTCATGAGGTGGACCGTGATGCCTCGGTCGCGCAGGGTCTGCGCGAAGAAGTCGTGCTCCTCCTGGGCCTTCTCGACCCACAGCACGTCGTCGAAGAGCAGGCCGTCCTTGTTGCTGGGGGTGAGGCGCTCCAGCTCCAGTCCGGGACGGTGCAGGATGACCTGCTTCAGCTTGCCCGCTTCGGAATCGACATGGAAAGACATGGGGTCCTCCTCGGTCCGTGGCCTCCGCACCGTTGCGTCGACCTCGTGGAACGAAGCTAATCCCTGCGAATCGATGGAATTCGACGCAAAAGACCTGCATCTCCCAGGGGTTGCTGTCCGTTCGGTCACCGGTCGGTGATCCACCCGCCCTGTCCTTTGCGCCACCTCCGGCGCGGGCGCCACGGGACTTTGGGCCGCACGAATGCTGCCCCTCCGACCCGTCCGCGGGGCGACCGGCCTACGTAGGTTGGGGGAGCGGGCCCGCGGAGGCGGAAGTCCGCCTCCGACGACGGGTTTTGGGGAGGCCGTCATGCCCATTCGCGTACTGATCGCGGACGCCGAGGAAGTCGTCCGGATCGGTCTGCGCGCGATCCTCGCGCACGGCACGGAATTCGAGATCGTCGCGGACACCGGCGACGGCCCGGAGGCCGTCGAGCGCGCCCGGACGGACCGGCCCGACGTCTGCGTCATGGGAACCCACCTGGAGGGGATGAGCGGGCTGGAGGCGGTCCGGGAGCTGGCCGGGAGCCCCTGCCGCATCGTCGTACTGACGGCGTCGACGTCGGACGACGACTTCTGCGCCGCGATGCGCTGCGGCGCCCACGCCTTCCTCGCCAAGAGCCTGGAGCCGGCCGTGCTGCGGCAGAGCATCCGGTTAGCGGCTTCGGGCGCCTACGCTCTCTCGCCCTCCGCCGCCGACAGTCTGCGCGGCCTGCTCCACGGCTGCCGCCACCTGCCGGACGAGGGCTGCCGGCACCTGCCCGTCCACCCGATCCACCCGCTCAGCCCGAGCGAGCTCCAGGTGGCCGCCCTGGTCGCGGCGGGCCGTACCGACCGGGAGATCGCCGACCGGCGGGGGGTGTCCGCCTCCGCCGTCAAGAAGACCGTCTCCCAGTGCCGCCGGAAGGTGCTGGCCAAGAACCGGGTGGAACTCGCGCGATGGGCCTGGCTGAGCGGCCTCGACGTCGCGGACGGCCAGGAGGGCGGACCCTCCTGCGCACCGCCGCGAACGACGGCCGGGGCGGCGCCCACCTGACGGACCACCGCACGCACGGCCCCGCGCCGACGCACCTTGCCCCGTTGCCCTCACAGGCAGACTGACCTGCCCCGATGTCGGCGCGGACTCCCCTTCCTGGCCCGCCGCGCTCCTGCTGCGCTAGCCGTGCGCACTCGAACAGGGAGACAACCAGTGGTTCACCAGCACTCGTCGGCGAAGGGCCCCGACAAGGCGAACGCCACGGCCAGGGCTGCCGCCCCCGTACGCGAGAGCGCCTTCACGGCTCTGCAGCGCACGGCGGGCAACGCTGCGGTCGCCCGTATGCTCCAGCGGGCCGGCCACCTCCAGGAACAGCACGAGCACGGCGCCGGCTGCGGGCACGGGGAAGCCGTGTCCGAGCAGCCAGCGGTGCAGCGTTCGGCCGTGCACGACGTTCTCGCGCGCCCGGGGCGCCCGCTCGACGACGCGCGGCGGACGGAGATGGAGACCCGCCTCGACGCGGACTTCTCGGACGTACGCATCCACGACGACAGCGCCGCCCGCGCGTCGGCGGCCGAGGTCGGGGCCCGCGCCTACACCTCGGGCAGCCATGTCGTCATCGGGCAGGGCGGCGGCGACATGCACACCCTCGCCCACGAGCTGACGCATGTGATCCAGCAGCGCCGGGGCCCGGTCGCGGGCACCGACAACGGTGCCGGGCTGCGGGTGAGCGACCCGTCCGACCGCTTCGAGCGGGAGGCCGAGGCCAACGCGCACCGGGCCATGTCCGGCCGGTCAGAGGCCGCACCCGCCGTACAGCGCCGCCCGGCGGACTCTCCCGCCCCGTCGCGTACGCCCGTGGTGCAGCGCATCGAGTACCCCGCCGACCCCGGCGAGATGCTGCAGCAGGGGTACTGGGAGGGCCAGGCCGGAGGGAAGGCGGAGGTGAGCAACGCCCAGAAGGGGCTGAAGAAGGCACTGCCCAAGGGAACACAGCGCAGGCTCAGCGCCCTGGTCGGCGGCGTCGCCAACAAGCTCCTCGAAGACCTGGACCGGATGCCCGAGGGCTCCGGGTCGCTGAAACTCTACCGGGCGATGGACGACAAGGAGGCGGACGCGGTTCTGGCCTGGGCCGGGACGGCCGGCGTCGACAGCCCCCGCACCCGCACCGAGTCCTGGATCCGGCAGAACCCGAACGCCGAGGCCAAGGACTGGCACGCGGAAGGAGGTTCGATCATTCCGGCCGGCAGCCATCTCGGGGACGTACGGCAGAGCCACGAGTACATCAAGGCGGGCCGGATGCTGGAGTTCACGCTCAAGCCCGGGGCCCACAAGCTCCTCTTCGACCCGGAGTACACCGCACTGGCGAACCAGGGGGACGCACCTGCCGCCATGCACAAGGCGCTCTCACCGAACGCGACCGACCCCCGCCATGCGTCGGGCAACGCCGGTGAGGGCAACCTGGGCGGCTACCTGGGCATCAAGGCCGAGCGGCACGGCTACTTCAGCATCAATCCCGGCAAGGCCACGCAGCAGCGGGACGGCAGCTGGCAGGGCGGCCCGGGGCACCTGCTCTTCCAGATGTTCCTCGCGGGAGTGCAGGACGTCACGCACACCTACCAGACGGAACTGCTGCCGGGCGCACCGAAAACGCGCATGTAGACGGGGCCCGCTTCTCCGGCGGCCGTCAAATCCGTTGCCGCCCCCGCCACTTGCTGCTTGTCTGCGGTCCGTGATCGCAGCGGGGCTGCGGCGGACAGGACGGGGAATTGCGGGTATGTCGTTCGGCTTGGGGTTCCACCCGTTGGCGCTCGGTGTGAGGTTCGTTCTGGAGCTGGCGGCTCTGGTGTGCTTCGGCGTCTGGGCATGGGCCGTGGCGCCAGGTGCCCTGCGGTTCGTCGCGGTCGTCGCCGTTCCCCTGCTCGTGGCGGTGCTGTGGGGTGTGTTCGCGACTCCGGGCGACGCGTCCCGGTCCGGCGGGACGGTGATCACGACACCCGGCCCGCTGCGACTCGTACTGGAGCTGGCCGTCTTCTTCGGCGGCGCGGCGGCACTGTACGCGACGGGCGCCCACACCCTCGCCGTGGTGCTCGCCGCCGTACTGGCCGTGTACCACCTGCTGTCCTGGGACCGGATCGTGTGGCTGCTCGGCCACTGACCGACGCAGGCCACCGTCGGACACCGCCTGACACCGCCGACTACGGCCACCGCCCCAGGTAGGCGGCCGGCCGCAGCGCCGGGCGGTGCCCCCGCCGAGTGCTGCCGGGCGGCGTTGTCGTACCCCCTCCCTATGCTCGGCCCATGAGCGTTTCCCTCTACTACCGCGCGAGCCGGACGGTGCCGCTCGCGGCGGCCGAGGCGTCCGCGGTCGCACGCGTCGTCGCCGCCCGCGAGTCCTCCTTCCCGTACCCGGACGAGGAGAGTCTCTATCTGTACGAGAACGGCGGCAGCGAGCCGGACGAGATCGTGGCCGGGTCCACCAAGATGCCGTTCGACCCCGACCGGGTGCTCCCGGTGATCGCCCATGTGCTGGACTCCGTGACCGCGCTGCGCCGTGCCCTGCCGGGAGCGGTGTGGCGCGTGCACCTGGACGACCTCGACGTCCCGTGGGACGAGGACGGGGGCTACGCCCTGCCCGGTACGACGAACACACCCTGACCCGGCGGTGTCCGGGACGGCGTGTGACTCGTTCGAGTGGTGCGCTCCCTCGGATGCAGTAGGCCACTTCTCCCGTGGTGCTCGTTAGGTGGGTGTGACAGAGCAGCAAGTACGTGAAGAAACGATCCTTCCGTGGGTGACCGACGACCGTACGTCGAGCACGCGCGGGGCGGCTCTGCGCGCCCGGAACCTCCGAGGGACCGGCCGCAGGCCCGACGGACGCGTTTTTGCACACCACCGGCCGCCGCGGAGCGCGCACCCCCGGGTGGACCCCAGGTCCGCACGGCTGAGCCGCGCCCGCGATTCCGATCGCGTCCGGCACTCCTGCTCCCAACGCAATGAGCTGAACGCGTGCACGGAGAAACTTCATATGGACAGGTTCAACAACGATGGCTACTTCTACACACAGCCCCAGGGGCCGTGGGCGGGGGAGGAGCCGCTGAAGCAGTACGACGGCGTGCCCTTCCCGGCCCAGCAGTCCTGGGAGGGCGCGCCGCGCACCACCGTGGTGATGGACGGCTGGGACCCGGACGAAGAGCTGGCGGCCATGACGTCGCCGACGCCGAACCAGCAGCCACCGGCGCCGCACCGGCAACCGGCGGCACCGAACGGGCAACCCGCGGCACCGAACGGGCACGCCGTCCCCGATCCGCAGGCCGGACCGCACCTCAGGATCGACCGGCGCCGGCCACGGCGCAGAAGTCGCTTCCTGGCGGCCCGGGGCACCGTACAGGCCAAGATCCTGATCTCCGCGATCTGCGTGTGCGCGGGGGTCCTGCTGATCTGGTCGGTGGCCTACACCTACGGCCAGCTCCGTACGATCGCCACGGGACTGCTGCCCGACGCGGTGGCCCTGTGGTGGCCGCTGGCGGTGTACGGGCCGTGGTTCCTGGCGGCACTCTCCATCGCGCGGGCGACCATGCAGCACCGGACGGCATACCGCTCCTGGGCGGTGCTCCTCGCCTCGTCGGCGGTGGCGGTGGCCCTGTGCGTGGGGCACTCGTCGCGCTCGATCATGGCGTTCGTGATGTTCGGATTCCCGCCCGTGACGGCTCTGGTGTGCTTCTGGGAACTCATCGGCCAGGTGCCCTCCAGGCGCTGGACCCGGCAGGGAGCGCACGCTCCGAGGATTCCCGGAGCGTAGGGCACCCCGTCAGGGAGTGACCGCCGGGCGGGTCATGGGTGCCCCGGCTCGGGAAGGCGCGTCATCGACGTTACCGCGGGCCTCTGTTTCTGCCGTCGACCTGGAGACAGAGGCCCGTACGCGTGTGTACGGGAACCGGGAGGTGGCGCGCCGTCAACTCACGTGCGGGGGCGCCACATCGCCTCACGGCCGAGCCGCATCGCCTCACGGCCGAGCCGGACGGCGGGCTCCGGATCGCCGACCCGGGCCAGGCCGAGACCGCGACGGGTGTACTGCTCGATCTGGAGGAGCTCGGCTCTGGGCATCGTGTCCTCCGAGTATCGCGACCGGTTGGGGTGAACCCGCGTGCGGGACCGTCCCTGTGCATGATCTCGCGGCGGGTGCGGGTCTGAGGGCCGGGGGCGACCTGGGCGGGTGCCAACTCTTGCGATGTGAGTGGGAGTTCGTGGGCGGAGGCAGGGGGTGGGCGCGGCGGTCCGGTCGTGGATCTCCGGTGGGTCGTTGCGCGTACGGAGGGACCGAAGTGACCGGGATACTGAAGTTCCGGCGCCTGTGGAATGTCAGGTGATGTGTGTGGCGCCGCCCTGCCTTTGACCTTGGCCCGGCCCCTGTCGCCTGGGGCTGCTGGAGCCTTGGGTCTGCGGGCGACGGCCGAGTGGTCGGTCGGGTTCGGTGGTTCGGTGGGGAGTGGCCGTCGGGGTCGGCCCGGCGATTTACGGCCCGGCCGTGCGGGGGTGGCGGGGCCGGCGCGCGGTAGGGCCGAAGCGTTGCCGGCGGCAGGCACGGCAGTGGAGGGGCGCGTGTGTATCTGCTGCGTGCCTGCCGGGGTGGTGGGTCAGACGACGGCGAGTCGGTCCACCAGTAGTGCGACGCGTTGTTCGGCGTATTCCGCCGGGAGCCGCCCGGCGCGGGTCAGGGTGGCCAGACCGTGCAGGGCGGCCCAGAACGTCTCGGTGAACAGTCCCGGGGAGACGCCCTTGCCCGCGGCGTCGCTGAGGCTTTCCAGCAGGGCGGCGAAGGCGTCCTTGAGCGGTGCGGGGGTGTCCTCCTGGGCGAAGGCCAGGCCGCCGTCGAGCTGGAACATCGCGTCGTAGACCGCCGGGTGGGCGGCGGCGAAGGCCAGGTACGTGCGGGCCAGTGCGGCCACCCGGGCGCGCGGGCCGTCCGCGGTGGCGGCGGCGGCCCGCACCGCCGCGGCCATCTCGGTGGCGCCCTGCAGTGCGACGGCGCCGATGATCTCGCGTTTGCCGCGGAAGTGGCTGTAGAGGACGGGCTGGCTGTACTCGATGCGCTCGGCGAGCCGACGGGTGGTGACCGCCTCCCAGCCGTGCTCCTCGGCGAGTTCCCGGGCCGTCGCCACGATGAGGCGCTCGCGGCTCGCCCGCTCGCGCTGCTTGCGTTCCTGTACCGACATAACTCGATCCTAGCACCGCTAGACAATCCAGCGGCAGTAGCAGTAGCGTTGCTTCATCACCTAGCAGCGCTAGATCCTTCAGGAGTCCTCATGCTCACCGCACTTCAGGTCTTCACCACCGTGGCCGTCGGACTGATGGTGGGGGTGGAGTTCTGCGTCGCCTTCGTCGTCAACCGGATACTCGACGCCCTTCCCGAGGACAGCGGCCAGCTGGGCCGTGCCCACGGCGGCCGGATGCTCGGCGCCCTGATGCCGTTCTGGTACATCGGCTCCCTCGTCCTCGTCGCGGTCTGGGCCGTGGCCGACTGGCAGCAGCCGGGCGCCGGTCTCGTCGTCGTGGCGGGCGCACTGCTGGCCCTGAGCGTGGTCATGTCGGTCCTGCTGCTCGTCCCGATCAACAACCGGGGCAAGACGTGGACGCCCGAGAACCGGCCCGCGGACTGGAAGCAGCAGATGAAGCGCTGGGACCGCTTCCACTACGTCCGCGTCGCCCTCCTCGTCGCCGCCCTCACCCTGCTGGTCACCGCCCTCGCCTGAGCCGGGGCCCAGCCCGACGGGGGACAGCCTGCTCCTGGTGAAAGTCACGGTCAGGGAATCGACCGAGGCGCTCGCCACGGCGTTCGGCAGCCCCGAATTGAGGGGGCCTGGCGGCCGAGTTCTCCCACGCTCCCAGCAACTCCCCGCGCTCCCCGCAAATCCCGCGCTCCCGGCAAATCCCACGCTCCCCGCGCTCCCCGCAAATCCCGCGCTCCCGGCAAATCCCACGCTCCCAGCAACTCCCCGCGCTTCACGCATCTCCCCAAGCTCCATGCAAATCAACGGACCTACGCCCGGACTTACGCCGAGAAGACCCGCAAGGAGAGCTCAATGTCGCTGAAGAAGTTCAACACCGTCCTGGCCGCCGCCTTCATCCTCTTCATCCTCTGGTTCGGGTCGGAGTTCATCCTGAGCCCGGAGACGACGGCACCCGGCTTCGGACTGCCGAGCTGGCCGTCCGGCGACGGCGGCGGCTTCCTGTCATCAAGGGAATCCGCGACGTCGTCATGGCCCTGGTCCTGGCCGTCCTGCTGATAACGGGCCATCGGCGGGCGCTGGGCTGGGCACTGCTGGTCGAAGCCTTTGCCGCGTACGGAGACATGGCGACCGTACTCGCCCACCACGGCTCCGTGGCCATGGCGCTCGGCGTGCACTGCCTGACCGCGACGCTGATGGTGCTCAACGGCCTGCTGTTCCTGCGCGAGACCCGCAAGGGGGCGGCTGTTCCGGCGACGGCGGCCGTGCGGCCCGCGTGACCCCCGCCGCCCGGCCCGGCCGGGCCGTCACCCGGGGGGAGGCACCAGGAGGGGCCGGGGGCCTGCACCAGTGCGGCGCAGGACCGAACACGACAGGCTGAACCGGCCGTTGACCACTCATGTTTGGAGGAAATCGTGGCCGTCTCCGCCTCACCGTTCCCGCGGAGGAGAGCACCTCGGAGGAGAAGCCCGCGGAGGGCAACGCCCTACCGCGGCGCCCTCCGGGCCGCAGGCGTGGCCGTCTGCTGCGGCTTGCTGCTGAGCGGGCCGGCCGTGGCCACCGCTGCCGCCGTGCCCGCCGCCCACGCCCAGGGTCAGCATGAGGTGCGCGGCCGGGGGACGCTGGTCTCCGCCGAGAAGCTGTACACGCTGGCGAACCCGAAGGCAGTGGCGGCGGAGCTGACCGGTGCCGGGTTCGCGGCGGACGCCGTCCGGCACGGCGTGGTCGCCTACCGGCTGGTCTACCGGACCGTCGATCCGCACGGGCGGCCCACCACGGCCAGCGGGCTGCTGGTGCTGCCGCTCAACAGCGAGCGGCGCTTGCGGGCGGTCTCCTTCGCGCACGGCACCGGCAGCCACAAGGACGACTCCCCGTCCATGCGGCGCGGGGCGTTCGTGTCCGCGCCCGTGATCGCGCACGCGTCGGCGGGCGCCGCGGGTGTCGCGCCCGACTACCTGGGGATGGGCAAGGGGCCCGGTCCGCACCCCTGGATGGACATCGGCTCGGAGACCACGGCATCCCTGGACATGCTGCGCGCGGCCCGCGCGTTCGCGCCGCGCACCGGCCGTGTGCTGGAGCGGAAGGTCATGGTCACCGGCTTCTCGCAAGGCGCGTCGGCGGCGCTGGGGCTCGGCAGGGCTCTTCAGGCGGGGGAGGACCGCTGGTTCGAACTGGGTGCGCTGGCACCGGTCAGCGGCGCGTACGACTTCGGCGGCACGGAGCTGCCCGCCCTGCTCAAGGGCAGCCTGGAGCCCAAGTCCAGCGTGCTGTACGCGGCCTACACGCTGGTGGCGTTCCAACGGCTGCACCACCTCTACGACGACCCCGGCGAAGTCTTCCGAGCCCCGTACGACAGCACCGTCGAGGCGCTCTTCGACGGCGCGCACACGGGAGAACAACTGATGAAGGGCACCCCGGGCACTCTCGACGAACTGCTGACCCCGCACGGCCGCAACCTGCTGGCCCATCCGACGGGACCGCTGGCAGCGGCACTGCGCACAACCGATGCCGTATGCACGGACTGGGCCCCTCGCGCCCCGGTCAGGCTCTACCGGGCGACCGACGACGAACAGGCCGTCACCGCCAACACGGACCAGTGCCGGACGGCGCTGCTCAGGAACGGCGTGGACGCCCCCGTGGTCGATCTCGGCGCCGTCGACCACCACGGATCCCGCCACCTGGGGTCCAACGTCGCGGCCACATCGGCGATCGTGCACTGGTTCGGCGAGCTGCGCGGGCGGTGAACGGGACGGGGGAGCGGGGGTGGGCCTCGATGCCGGGCTGCCGGGCCGATGGTGACAGGCGGCCACTCGGACGGCGGCCGGCTTGCCGGTCCGCCGTGAGGGCGGGGTTCAGGCCGGGGCCAGCCGGTCGAGTTCCTCACTGATCGTCCGCCGCAGCGCGTCATGGTGTGCGCACAGGGCATGACGGGCGTCGTGCCAGTGCTCGCGTGGGTAGAGCCAGACCGGCCGGTGGACGAGTTCCGCCGGCTCCCATGCGAACCGCGGCCAGACATGCGCGTGGAGGAACGCGTCGGTGTTGCCGAGGATCTCCAGGTTCACCCGCCGGAAGGCCGGATCCAAGCGACGGCAGGCACGCTCGACCGCTTCGCCGAGCACGTCCATGTCCGACAAGAACGACAGCCTCTTCTCCTTCGGCAGATCGGAGAGCCGTTGCACCCGCGGATCGTCGGCGAGCAGGACGGAGTAGCCGGGCAGGAACTGGGCATCGCCGATCACCGCGAACCCGGCCCGCAACCGGCGCAGCACGGTGGGGTTCTCGCCTCGCAGGGCACTCCCGATGCGGTCCGAACGCCAGTCGACTGTCATGAACGCAAGCCATCCTCGGTCGGACGTGTGCCGTCGGACCAGTATCCGCACCAGGACCGTTGGAACCGATACGGGCTCTCTCGTCCTCTGATGGCGCATGAGGAGACGTGAGTTCACGCGAAGTGGCCGCCGCCCCGCACGCCGTGGCCTGAAGCTCATGCCGGTCGGAGTCGTGCTCGGCCTGGCGTTCCTCGCGGCTGCCGTGGCCGCGGCAGCGGTCTTCGCCACGGCGTGGGGCCTGCTCGGCGCCCAGGGGCTGAAGGCCGAACCGCGTATCGACTCCAAGACACTGTTCGACCTGGTGAAGTTCTCCTTCGGCGTCGTGGCCGGAGCCGGTGCCCTCGTCGCGTTGGTCGTGGCCTACCGGCGCCAACGCGTCGACGAGGAGGGCGCGCACCGGGAGTCCACCCGGCTGCACACCGAACGCTTCTCCCAGGCCGTCGACAAACTCGGCTCGGACTCACCGGCGGTCCGCCTCGGCGGCATTCACGCACTGGCCGGCCTCGCCGACGACGCCCCCACACGGGAACTGCGCCAGACGTGCATCGACGTGCTGTGCGCCTACCTCCGGCTGTCCGCCCGCCCGGCGCCGAACGACCTGCCGGACACATGGCCCGACGGCACTCCGCCCACCGAGGAACAACGCGAAGCCCACCAGGAGAAGAAGGACCGGTACGCCGCGCTGCGCGAAGCCCGGCACACCATCTTTCGCCTCATCTGCGCTCACTACCGCGTTCCCCTCGGCGCACACGGCTCGTGGCAGGGGTGCGGGCTCGACCTCACCGGGGTCGTTGTCGACACCGATCTGGACTTCACCGGTGCCACGTTCGCCGACGGCACCGTGAACTTCACCGGCGCAACCTTCCGCGACAGCGCGGTCCGCCTGGCCGGTGCCACGTTCAGCGGCGGCAACGTGCACTTCGACGCGGCGGCGTTCGAAGGCGGCAGCCTCCACTTCGACGACGCGTCGTTCTCCGGGGGCAGGGTGAGCTTCGACACCGCGAAACTCTCCACCGGAGCGGTGAGCTTTGCCGCTGCCAGGTTCTCCGGCGGCCGGTTGAGCTTCCACAGCACAGAGCTGTCCAGCGGCAGCGTGTATTTCTCCGGCGCGAAGCTTTCCGGCGGCTCTGTGACCTTCCACCGCTCGAAGCTCTTCGGCGGCAGTCTGTGCTTCGACGCCGTGTCCCTGCTGCGGGGCAGCCGCCTGAGCTTCGACGCGGCGACGTTTTCCGGCTGCGTGGTGAGCTTCGCCGCGACGAGATTCTCCGGCGGCGACGTGCACTTCAACGACGCCCGGATCACCGCGGGCAGCGCCTACTTCGACGGTGCCCAGTTCTCCGGCAGCTTCGTGAGCTTTGCCGATTCGAAGTTCTGCGGCGGCACAGTGGACTTCGGCACCGCGGCGTTCACCGGGGGCACAGTGACCTTCGACGACGCGACATTCTCCGTCGGCAGGGTGGACTTCGGACAGGTCAGCGGAGCGGTGCCCGACGGGCTGCTCGATGCCGTCAGTGCGCCGTGGGCCCGGAGGGTCGTACTTCCCGCCCACTGGGCGCCCTCAACTGCCTAGGAGCGGAAAGGGTGGAGCGCCGGACCGTGCCCTCGGTGCGCGGACCGGCCTGGCAATACGTGCGGAGTTGAGGTGCCGTGGTGTCCGGGGTCAGTGGCCGCCGCGGGGTTCCGTGCAGCCGCCTTCCACGTACGGTCCGTGGGCCTCGATGCTTGTCGGGGTGCCCAGGTAGCCGGTGACGCAGGGGCCGATTCCGGGGACGGAGTAGGAGAAGCCGAGGGCGTTGCCGACGCGTTGGACGGTTCCGTTGTCGGGGCCGTAGCCGAGTTTGGTGAGGGCGGCGGTCAGGGCAGCCTCGTTCGCCGGGGGTGTGGTGCCGGGGCCGGTGAGGGCCTTTTGGATGCGCTGGGCATGGGCCTCGCCGCGGCAGCGCGCCTCGGGTGTGAGGCGCGCCTGCTGCTTGAACGCGTGGTTCTCGGCGAACTTCGCGGCCTCCGGATCGGTGGGCAGCGGCTCCGGCTTCTCTGGTCCGGTGGTGCCGGCGGTGGCCTTGGTGGCCTTGCAGCGGGCCGCGACGTCAGGGAACGCCTTGTCATGGGCGGCCCTGGCGGCGGCGGCCGAGGTCGAGAGGGCAGTTGGGGAGGCTGGGGTGGTCGGGGACGACTGGCCCGGTCCCGCGCCCGCCTTCTCGGTGCCGCAGGCGGTGAGTGTGAGCAGCCCCAGGGCGAGGGCGGCCATGGCCAGGGGCCGGTGCGAGGTGCGTATCACGGGGGCTTCCTTGTCGCCGACGGACTTGTGGCCCACGGACGCGGGACTCGGCGATTATGCACGGCCCCGTCACCTCGGGCACGGGCTGCCCCCAAGGCGGTCCGGGTGAGGTGCGGCCCGGCGTCCGGTGTCTCAGGCAGCCGGGGTCGGCCACAGGACCGGGTCCGGGAACGCGGGGCGCAGGTCCTTGAACGAAGGGGTGCGTGCGACGTCCGTCGTGCCCGGCACGAGGGCGCGGGTCTGCGACGTCCCTCGTGCGCGGGCCACCGCGGGCGAGCCTTCGCCGGGGAGGGCTTCGTCCGGCTCGGCCGGTCGGCCGCGGCGACGGCCGGTCGGGCGCGTTCCGCTCTCCAGCAGGATCGCCCGTGCCACCGCCCCGGCTCCCGCGCCGTGCCTTGCGGAGCCCGGCTGGAGCAGCGCGTGCCGGGCCTGGCGGCGGCGCTGGGAGGGGGAGGCGAGGACCATTTCCGGCGGGGTGTTGGTGGAGTGGACCAGGTGAGTGGGGGTGGGGGTGGGTGCCGAGGTGGGGGTGGGTGCGGAGGTGGGGGTGGTTGTTGGAGTGGAGGGGGAGTCGGTTTGCAGTGGGATCTCCACCACGTACATTCCGCTCGGTGTCCCCGGCATCTGGTACTGGAGCACCACCCCGCCGTGGAGGCTCACGACTCCCGTGGCGATCGACTGGTGCAGCGGGTCGCCGCCGGGGTACGGCCCGCGCACCTCGATGCGGACGCCCGTGTCGCTGTGCGTCGTCTCCACCACCGTCGTCAGGCCCTCCGGGTCTCCCCCGAAGTACTCCGGCCGGCCCGGGGCGGACACGTCGGCCAGGAGGTGCGCCAGGGCCGCGACCAGGCGGTCCGGGTCCACCTCCGCGTCGGGGGTCGGCGAGCCGCGCAGGGCGAACCTCACGTGTTCGTGGCCCATCAGTTCGACGCACCGGTGCATCGCGTCGTTCAGTACGGTGCCGAGGTCCGCCGGCCGGGTGTGCAGCACCTCGCTCCCGGCGGCGAGCCGTTGATGGTCGAGCAGGTCGTCCAAGGTGGCGGACATCTGCGTGTACTCCGCGGCCAGCCGTCCCAGCAACTGGCCCGCCTCGGGCCACAGATGCCCGGCCGCGTCGGCTGCCGCCGCGACGAGCCGGGAACGCATCTCCGCCACGTGCCCGCGCCGGAGCCCGTCCACGGCCTCCGTCAACTGGCCGTAGTGCTCGGCGAGTTCCTGGCACCGGCTCTCCCAGCGGCGCAGCTCCGCGCCGTGCTGCTCGGTCAGTGTGGCGCACTCCTCGGCGAGCTGTTCCTGCGCACGGCGGTCCAGCAGCGTGATGACGGCGCCGGTGACCCGCTCCCCGTCCCGCACCGGGGCGATGCGTACGTCCACCACGAGCCGGGTGCCGTCCTGCGTCCGCAGGCTCTGCCGCCGAAGCCGCTGCTCCCGGCCGGAGCCGAGCGCCTCGGCCAGCGGCGACGCCTCGAACGGGCAGGGTTCGCCATCGGCCCCGGTGTGCGGGACCAGCGTGTGGAACTCCTGGCCCCCCAACTGGCTCGCCCGGTACCCGAGGAGCCGCGCGGCGGCGGGGTTGGCGAGGACGATGCGCCCCTCGGCGTCCGTGCCCAGCACGCCCTCGGCCGTCGCCCGCAGCACCGTCCGCGTCTGCCGCCGCAGGCCGGCGAGTTCCTCCTCCGCCCGCAGTACCCCGGTCCGGTCCCGCACGGAGAGCATCAGCAGGTACTCGCGGCCCGTTCCGTCGCCGGTCCGGGGCGCGGCGGCGTCGGTGAAGTAGGCGGCGGAGACCTCCGCGTCGAACGGGCTGCCGTCCGTGCGCCGGGCGTCCATCCGCCGGGGCCAGGCGCTCTCCGGGCTTCCGGGCACCTCCCGCAGGAGCCCCGGGGCGGGCACGTGGCGCCAGTCGAAGTGCGGGAACAGGTCCAGCAGTCCACGGCCGACGAGTACCGCTTCGGGAGTTTCGAACAACGCCAGGGCCACGGCGTTGGCGCTCACCACCGTGCCGTTGTTGTTGACGACCACGAGGCCGTCGGGCACGGCCTCCAGAAAGGCGGCAGAACCCGCAAATGTCTGGCTGTTCACGATGACTCTCCCTGAAACGCAGATCCCTCGCGGTGTTCGCGAGCCACTCCCCGGCGCACCAAAACCTAGCCCCGTGAACCCGCGGCCCCTGCTGGAACGGGCCTGCTCAAGGCATCCTTAGGACCGCCTTAACCGTCCGATGATTCTTCCCTCACCTTGCGGCCGTCCCCGGCTCGAAGCGGGCAAGGCCGCCCGGGGCGCGCACCGGGCGCTCGTGCGCCGAAGGGCCTGGTGTCCGTCGGGGTGGTGGCATGCGGAGCCTCAATCACATGCGGGCCCCAACCACATGCGGGGCCGGTGCGCCAGCGCTTTGCGGAATTTGTGCGAGATAGTCGCGTTGGCCGCAATACTTGCGTGCACTTGCAGGGCGTACGTCGGTCCTTTACCCGTTTGTCCCGGGCTTTCCGAGCGGCTGTACCCCTGCCGGAGCGTGCCGACGCGCGCTGCACTTTCGCTGAACCGGCGATGAAACGACGGAGAAGCGACGACGAAGCGGAGGCGCGGGTGGCGGACGGCAGCAACGAGCAGTTGCGGATCGGCCTGCTCGGGCCGCTGACGGCCTGCTACGGCCGACGGCCGCTCGACCTGGGACCGGTGCGGCGCCAGGCGGTCCTCGCGGGGCTGCTGCTGTGCGAGGGCGGGCGGGTGAGCCACGAGCAGCTGCTCGACGACGTGTGGGGCGACCTCCCGCCACCGAGCGGAGTACGCGTCCTGCCGAGCCATGTCTACGCCCTGCGCCGGACCCTGGACGCGGGCGGCGGGGCGGCGGGTTCCGTCATCCGCAGCGGCAAGGGCTGGTACAGCCTCGACACCCACCGGATCCGGCTCGACGCGCACGAACTGGCCGAACGGGCGGGCCGCGCCCAGGCCGCCCGGAGCGCCGCCGCACCGGCCGCCGCGCTCACCGGCTTCGACGAGGCGCTCGCCCTGGTCCGGGGCGAACCACTGGCGGGCCTTCCCGGCCGCCGCGCCCGAGCGGTGCGCCGGCAGCTGTCCGAGCAGTGGCGTGCGCTGCGGCGGGGCCGTCTGGAGTGCCTCTTCCTGCACGGCCGGTCCGCCGAGGCGCTGGACGAGCTGGCCGAACTGGTCGCCTGCCACCCGCTGGACGAAGCGCTGCTGACCCTGCGCATCCGGGTGCTGTACGCCGACGGGCGCCAGGCGGAGGCACTGGACGCCTACCACTTCGTACGCGGGCAACTGCGAGAGGAGCACGGTACGGAGCCGGGCGAGGAGCTGCGGCGGGTGTACGAGGCCGTACTGCGGCAGGACGACGCCGTGCTCCTGCCCCCGGGCGGGCCGCCGCCGGTCACCCCTGCGGCGCGGCCCGCCGCTCCGGCCATGATCAATGAACTGCCCGCCGAAACAGAGCAGTTGGTCGGGCGGGGGCGGGAACTGGAACTGCTCGTCGGCCCGCCGGACCACCCGGCGGGAGTCGCGGTCCTCGCGGTGGACGGCACCCCGGGGGTCGGCAAGACCGGCCTGGTCGTCCACGCGGCCCGCCGGCTGCTCGCCCGGCACCCCGACGGCTGCCTCTTCGTCGACCTGCGCGCCCACAGCATGCGCCGCCCGCTCGCACCCCACCGCGTGCTACCGCGGCTGCTGCGCGCGATCGGCATCGACAGCGACCGGATCGGCGGAGAGCGGATCGGCGGAGAGCGGGTCAAGGGGGATCGGGGTGGTGGCGACCGGGCCGGCGGCGTTCGGAGCGGCCGGATCGGCGGGGACCCGGACGAACTGGTCGCCGCCTGGCGCACGGCGACCAGCGGACTGCGTCTGCTGCTGGTCCTCGACGACGCCCTGGGCGCACAGCAGGTACGGCCACTGCTCCCGTCCGGACCGGGCAGCACCGTGCTCGTGGCCAGCAGGCGGCGCCTGACCGCCCTGGACGCGACCCGCCGCATCTCGCTGGAACCCCTCGCCGACCGCGACAGCGTCGAACTGCTCAGCAGCATCGTGGGGCAGGAGCGCACCGAGCGGGAGCCGGGCGCCGCCCGCGACCTCGCCCGGTACTGCGACGGGCTGCCCCTGGCACTGCGGATCGCCGGGGCACGCCTGCAGACCCGGCCCGGCTGGACCCTGGCCCACCTGGTGGACCGGATGGCCGGCGAAGACGGCGGGCTGGGCGAGCTGAGCGGCGGCGGGCGCAGCGTCGAGGCCGCCTTCCAGCTCTCCTACGACCAGCTCGCCCCCGACCAGCAGCGGACCTTCCGCGTCCTGGGCCTGGCGCCCACCGCCGAGTTCGACCTGCTCACCCCGGCGGCCATGCTGGCCCGGCCTGCCGCCACCGTCGGCCGGACCCTCGAAGACCTGGTCGACTCCGGCCTCGTACACCAGCCGGGACCCGGCCGCTACCGGCTGCACGACCTGGTGCGGGCACACGCCCGCCGCCTGGCCCGCGCCGTGCCCGCGGAAGCCGCCGAGGCGAGCACGGCGGCACTGCGCCTGTACCTGGACGCGGCACGGGCGGCCAGCGACTGGGGGCCGCGCGGCTTCCCCTCCCCGCTGCCGCCCGGCAGCAGGGCCTTCGCCGGCTGGCGCGACGCGGCGGACTGGCTGGACGCGGCCGGCGGTGACCTCGTCGACGTCGTCAGCCACGCCCTCGCCCTGCACGAGTACGACCTGGCCTGCTGGATCGCCGAGGCGCTGACCGACTACCTCACCAGCCGGGGGCGGTACCACGACGCCCAGACGGCACTGCGTATCGCCCTGGACTGCACGCACCGCGCCGGAGACCCCCGGATGGCACCCGCGCTGCGCAACTGCATGGGCCTCACCGAGCTCTATCTCGTCCGCCCCGACCGGGAGCAGACGTGGTTCGGGGCGGCGGCCGTGCTCAGCCGCGCCCGGGGGGACCGGCGCGAGGAGGCCCGAGCCCTGGCGGGGCTCAGCTCGGCCGCACTGCAGAGCGGCGACGTCGACACCGCCGACACCCTCGTCGCCTCCGCCCTGGAACTCGCCCGCCACCACGACGACGACTGGATCGCGACGGTCTCCCACTGCTCCCAGGGCTTCGTGCGCCTCGCCCAGGAACGCGTCGAGGAAGCACTCGACGCCTTTCGGGCCGGGTACGAGCGGGCCCGCAGGGTCGGTCGGCCCCGGGTCCTCAGCCGCACGCTGACCTGCATGGCGGACGTCCACCTCGCCCTCGGCCGGGCACAGCAGGCGACGCCGCTGCTCCGTGAGGCGGCCGACCTGGTGACCGAGGCCAAGGACCTCCTGCTGCAGGCACTCGTCCTGGCCCGGCTGGGCACCGCCGCGCACCAGGAGGGCGACCTCGAAGCCGCGGTGACCTGCTTCGGGCAGGCCCTCACCGCACAGCAGGACATGCGCCCGGAGGACGAACCCCAGCGCGAGAGGCTGGAGATGGACATCCACTGCCGGCTGGGCCACGTCCACCTCGCGGCCGGCCGTCAGGACGAGGCCGGGCGCCACTTCCGTACCGCCCTCGCGCTGCCCGGCGCCGCGGGCTGCCCCGCGGAACAGGCACAGGCACTCGAAGGGCTCGCCCAGTGCGCGCCCAGGGCGGCCACAGTGCTGCCCGCCCGCTGAATTCGCCGCCCCCGCGGGTTCCCTGCCGCCTTCGGTGACCTGCGGGAACGGCGGGTCATCGCCCGTTCAGCGAAAATGCAGCGCCCTTCGTGACACTCGTGCGACCCGTTGCCGAGGGAGGCGCCTTGAAGTTCCGCACCCACCTGCCCGCCGTCGTCACCACCGTGCGCGCGGGAGACGCGCGGGCAAGGACCGCGGAGTCCCCGACACGGGCGGGGCGGGTGAGCGGCGGCAGCAGACGGCCGGGGGAGGAGAACGGCGGAGCGGCTCCCGGCCGCGTCCCGGACGCCGCCGAGGTGCCCCTCCGTGATCCGGGCCCGTCGGCCGGTGCCATGGGCGAGGAGTCATGACCGAGCATCCGCCCACGGGTCCTGCCGAGTGGCCGCCCTGCCGCGACCGGACGCTCTTCGCGCCCGACGAGGCCCTGCACCTCAGCGAGTTGAGCCTGCGCGCCGAGGACTACCGGGCGTTCAGCGCGGGCCACCGGATCGCCCTGCTGCACGGCGCCGGAGCGACGCACGGCGACCTGTTCGCCAAGCACCTGCTCTTCCAGCCCACCACGGGCAGGACGGACGTCGTCGACTTCGGCGCGGCCGGCCGGGCAGGCATCGACCCCGACCGCATGTTCCCGGACTTCGCCACGGTCCACCTGGCCATGGGCGCGTCATGGGCGCGCGGCTTCCTCGCCGGGTACGTCAGATCGAGCCTTCTGCTGATCGATCCGCAGTGCCCGGGGTACACCGCCGCCTTCCTGGCGAACGCCGGGGGAGAGGTCCGCTCGGTGGCCGAGGCGGCATGGCCGGTGTTCACGGAGGCCCAGTGCACCGCCCTGCTGGCCCCGGTACTCGGCCTGGACCGCGGGTTCCCCCGGCTCACCGGGGACCTTCCGCACGGCGCGATGTCCCCGGACGACCTGGCCATCGTCCGGTGCGCGCTGCTCGCGGCGGGGGTCGGAGACCCGGCGCGGCTGCTCCCCGATGTCGCGCCCCCGGGTGTGGTCGGCCTGCTGACCGCCCTGCTCGCCGAGAACAGGAGCAGCGCGGTCGGCCCCGACCTGCTGGTTCCGCGGCTCGGCGCCTGGGGCGGGCTCGGCGAAAGGCTGGACCACCCCGAGGTGCCGAGGCTGCTGGCCGGAATGGCCGACATCTGCGACTGGCTCGCGCTGCGGCTCGACCGTCCGGCCGCCCCGTCCGAGTCCGCCCTCATCAACAGCGTGCGCGCCGCCAGACTCTCCCTGATGCTCCTCCAGCACTCGTCCTGGCCCGTCGACCAGCTGGAGTCCCAGGAACTGAAGATCACCTCGCGGCACCGTCGGCTCAGTTGGTACCCGCACATGCTGGCAGCGGATCCCGGCGACGGGCGCTATGCGCAGACCGTGACCTACTCGATGTCCCGGACCGGTCTCTACCGCAGGATGTTCGCCGTGAACTCGACCGGGGGAAGGACGGCGAGCAGCCGCCTGTGGTCGGCCAGTTGGCGCGCCCTGACCCTGTCGAGAACCGCCCTGCGCAATGCCCTCGCCGCCCTGCGATCGGACACGGCGGAGGAGGACCGGGTGGACGCGCCCCTCATGGTCTGGCTGCTGGCGACCCAGTACCAGCAGGCCGCGAGCGACAACCTGCGGGCTTCGCTGGCGGTGCACGGACTGACGTACGTCTCGAAGAACCACCTCAGGCTGGCCCACGAGGTGATGGTCGCCGAGGAGACCGGCAAGCTGCTCAGGGCGGGGAGGGCCGATCTCCTGCGGACGGCGGAGAACCTGAGGGTGGCCCCCGACCGCGGCGACGACTTCGACCGGATGCTGGTCCGGTGTCCCGCCCCGGAGTACTGAAGCGACACCGGGCGGGCGGCCGTCGGCTCCGCAACTGATCCTTTTCGGCTCCGCAACCGGTCCTTTTTGGGTCTTCAACTGCCACTATTCGCTAGGTGGTTTTACGGGACCGCCGGGCGGGGAGCCCCTGCGGCGGGCCTGCTGTCCCGGGACGTCGGTGCCGAAGGGCACACCCGGGGCGGGCGGTGGTGGTGAGGCGAGCCGTTGCTGCAGTTCCCCGTGGGCGAACTCGTAGCTCGCACCGGTCTGCCGGAGCACGCCGTGCGTGTGGGCGTCGTCGAGGAAGCGCATCAGGTGCCAGGGAAGGCGCGCACGCAGCGCCAGCCACCACCGCGCGACGGTGAACCGCCCGTACGCCGCCCGGAGGAAGCCGAACGCCAGCCCCACCGCGACGGCGTTGGCGAGCCCGACCCTCAGCCCGAAGGCGAGGTCGTCCCCGGACCCCGGCGGGAAACGGGGACCCAGGCCCGTACTCACCCCGACCGCGAGGCCGCCCACGATCCCCGTCGCCCAGAAGGTCCGGCGGTCGCCCGCCAGGGAGACCGCCGGGTCCGCGACCGCCGTGGTGTCCGCCGGCGCGCCCTCCAGACCGCCCGCGAGACTGCCCAGCACGGTGGTGACCACGCCGAGGAGCAGCCCACGGGCCGGTCCTGCCTGGAGACCGGCCGCGAGCCCCATGGTGAGCCCGGCGACCAGGCCGGTCACCAGTCCCGTCCACGACCAGTGGAACCCGCTCGCGGGCCTGACGTGCCGGGCGAGCGTGGCGGCGCATCCGGCGCCGAGGCCGAGCCCCACCCCGTTGATGAGCGGGGCGGCCGTGACGACTTCGGGCCGGCCGGTGAGTACGGCGGCGAACCCTCCCGCGAACCCGCCGACGAGGCCCGCCCGGAACCCGCCCATCGAGCCGACCGTGATGCACGCGGCCAGCGCCCCGGTCAGCGAGGGCCCGACCCCCTGCTCCGCGCCGAACAGCACCATGGCGAGCAGGGTGCCCAGAACACCGCCCAGCAGGCCCCCGCCGAGCGCGGCGGCCATGCCCGACCCGCTGCCGAACAGCCGCCGCCCGAGGAGCCCGCCGCCGACCGCCGCCATCAGCCCGATCCCGGCCGAGGCGGGAATCCGCAGCCCGTACGCGCCCAGAGCCGCCGAGACGGTCCCGACGAGCAGCCCGGACAGCAGCCGCGGCGCCGCACCCGCCAGCCGCCACCAGCCGAGGTCCGTGATGCCGTCGAGCCGTTTCCCGAGGTCGTCGGCGAGGAAGGTGAGCCACCCCAGCGCCTGGTCGCCCTTCCTGGGTTCCAGGCGGTACGCGGCGGGGACGAAGCCGTCGAGGAGCAGCTCCCGGACGTCACGGGGCGTGCGGAGGTTCCCCCGGAGCAGTTCGGCGGGGCGGCGCGGAAGCGCGGAGAGCGCCTCGCCCGGCCGGGGGTTGTAGATGACACGGGCCATGCCGATCATGAGCGGCGTGTTCAGGGTGCGGGCCACGGGACGGGCGGGGTCGGCCCGGATCGCGGCGAGCACCTCGTCCCAACGGGCGGCGCCCGCGGGCCCGCCCGCCGTGGACCGCAGGTGCGCGGCCACCTGCGCGAAGTGCAGCGGTCGCAGCTCGACCCCTGCCGCGCCCGCCACCTGGAACCCGTTCGCGCCGTCGGGCGGCCGTACCGCGGCCCGGAACTCGGCGCTGCGCGAGGCGAGGACCAGGCCCTGCCCGGCGAGCAGGGCATCGTTGATCCGGCGCACCGCCAGGCCGCGCACCCCGGCGGGCAGTTCGTCGAACCCGTCCAGCAGGGTGAGCACGAAGCCTTCGTCCAGCAACGCACGGGCCACCGTGCGGCGCCCGTGGAGCCGGCCGGGGACCTTGCGGTTCAGGCCGGTGAAGTCGACGGTGAGCCGCTGCTCCAGCCAGGTGCGCAGGTCCTGGTGCACGGGGTCCCAGGAGGAGAGGGAGAACAGGACGGGCACCGGCGCACCGGGCGTGCGGCGGGCGATCAGGTCCAGTACGAGGCGTACGAGCAGGATGGTCTTGCCCGCGCCGCGCTCGCCGAGCACGACCAGCCGCCCGGTGGGGATCCGGGCGAGGACGTCGGTCAGCCGCCCCTCACCGGCGAGTTCGCCGGGACCGCCCGCCCAGGAGCCCTCGGCCGGCGGAACCGGCCAGCCGGCCCCCGTCCGCGCCAGGGCGACCAGGCCGTGCCAGTCCTGCACCAGGCCCGGGTCCACGGCCTCCCAGCGCACGGACAGGGGTGCCGGATCGCCCAGCATCCGCCGCAGCGACTCCTTCTCCCACAGGCCGTGCACCGCTGTCGCCAGGTCGTCGGCGCGGGCCGCCAGCGGCCGGTCCTTGCGCCCGAAGAGCTGGAACCGGATGTCCCGGCCCGCCATGTAGACCCGGCCGTGCCCGCCGGCCTCCGCCCGCTGACCGAAATCGCCCCGTGGCTCGCCGTGCGCGCCCCGTCTTCTGCGGTACTTCCCGTCTCCGCTCATCGGCGGGGCGGGACTACGTGCCGCCGTCGATGTGCAGGTCCCCGGCGGCCTGGTAGTTCCTGCCGTGGTCCCTGGCGTACGCCCGCATGTCGATGCTCGTGATGCGGTCCCGCTCCTGCTGCGGCAGCGACGGGGTCAGGTCCTCCTCGACCACGCGCTTCAGTTCCGCTTCCAGCGCCGCGTTCCGGCGCAGCAGACGCGCGAGACGCCCCTCCCACTCGGCGGCCAGCCCCTCCTCCTCCGCCCGGCTGTCGCCGCCCTGCTGTGCGCGGAGGGCGAGCACCTCCTCGCGCAGTTCTTCGAGTTCCGCCTCGACCGTGCCGGCCCGTTCCGGATGCACCCGTTTCCACAGTGCGACCACGCCGTCCCGTGCCCGCTGCCATCCGTCGGTGGCCATGGCTCCCACCAACGCCGTGGCCGCCACCACCGTGATCGGTTCCATCGGTCCTCCCTCGTTCGTCGCACGATGGGGACATCAGCGTTGCGCCTTCGGTCCGCGCACGGCAACGGTCCGGACGGTTCGGTCCGCTGATTCCGGCCGGTGGGCGGGCCGGGGACGTGGTCAGCGGCAGTCGTTGAGCCAGTCGCCCGGGATCAGGTCGCGTACGCGGTCCAGGGCTGCCGCCGTCCGGCCACGGGCCAGCAGGGACGCGCCGTCGTCGTCGCGCACGAGGACGTCCGGACCCAGGAACCACCGGATCTCCTCGCCCGGGGGGTACACGGGGAACGGCAGCCGGACGAAGTGCGTCTCCAGCACTTCCACCGCGTCGTCGTGCTGGCCGTCTTGGTCGTCCTGGCCGTCCTGGCCGTCCTGTTCGAGGTAGTCGCAGAGCTCTTCGTCGGCCTGCAAGGACTCGGAAAGGACGATTTCGACGCAGCAGAGGGACAGCCGCTCCAGCCACTCCTGCCACCGCTCGGCGCTCATGTCGGCGAGGTCGAGCCGCACGAACACCGCGGGGTCGTCCTGCGCGAGGCTGTCGAGGAGGATGCCCCAGGAGGCCGCTCCCTGGTTCTCGTGGCGGAAGACCAGGGCTTCCTCCGCGTCGTCGACGTACAGCTCCGCGGGGCCGAGCAGGACGTCGTGGTTGCTGGTGAGATCCGGTCGGCGGCCGAACAGCAGATACGCCTCGCGCAACGCCGCCGGCAGCCGCAGGCCCAGCCTCTCCTCGGCAGCGTCGAGGTCGGCCTCCGCCCATCCGTCGCGGCCGCCGAGAGCCGTGCCTGCCCAGTGCGCGGCGAAGCCCCGGACGAAGGTCCACGCACCGGCGCGGTCCTCGACACCGCGCACGAGAGCAGCGCCGAGCTCGAACTCCTTCGCCGCCACGCCTGCCGTGCCTGTCATGCCTGCCGTGCCTGTCATGGCGGGAAGATATCCGCCCCGCCGGCCGGCCCTCCTCGCGGGGCACCGCTCCGGCCGCCGGACCGCCCGAGGACGGCGAGCGGCATACTGTCCGCGCGCCACCCCCCCCCCCAACTGCCCTTCCCGACACGGCCGGAAGCAGAGAGCGTGAAATCTGACATATGGCGCATCGGCGCTGGTCTTGCCGCTGCCACCGTGACGGCACTCGCCCCGTCCTCGTGCACGGCGAGCAAGCCCGTCGTCACTCCGAAGGCGGTCACCCATGCCGAATTGGTCGGCCGATGGGACGGGGAGCGGAAATGCGGTTCGCCGGTGGTCCGGCTGCACGACGACTACACCTTTTCCAGCAAGGACTTCCCGGTCGAGTGGGACGGCCCCGGCCCTGATTCGGAGGTGACGCGCCGCTCGTCCGACGGAAAGTGGCACGGCGTCAACAAGGACCCCGGCCTGCCGCCCTACCTGGTGCTCAGATTCAAGGATCACAACGACATCCAGATCCTGCGGTTCATCATGGAGAAGGGGAAGCTCCACATGGACGGGACGGTCCACGCGGACGGTGGGGACCCCTATCCGTACCCGTGCCACTACACCCGCACTTCCACGGACCCCGAGGCCAAGGACGCGTCGTCGGGGACGCCCCGCTGACGGACCGGTGCGGCGAGACCTGCGGGCCGTTCTGCGGGAGCACCCGCGGACGCGAAAATCCGGGCGGAGGTCGTGCCTGCCGTGTTCCCATGCCTTCATGATCTTGATCTCCAGCAGTGTTCACTCCGAGGTCTTCACGCACTTCGACGTGAAGTCCGCCGACGTACCGGAGAGTTCCTGCTATCCGTACTCCCCGGTCTTCCGTACGGCCGTCGACGGCGTCCCTGCCGCGGTCAAGCGGACCAGGAGCCCGCTTCCGTACGCCGAAGGCATCGCCCGCTGGCTGGGCGAGCTGTCCGCGCTCGGGATACGCACCGTCCGGCCCCTGCCCCGCCCCGGCAATCCCGCCGCCCTGGGCGAGCACGTCTGGGTCGCGTACCCGTGGGTCGACGGCTTCCCGTACGACGCCTCACTCGGCCATGTCGCGGGCGCGGGAGACCTCCTGGGCCGCATCCATGCCGCGCCCGTCACCGGTACGGGCATGTTCCGCTTCCGGTGGCCCGATGCCGATCAGGCCTCGGCCGACGAGGACATCGCCGGTCTCACCCGGGTTTTCACCAAGTACGCGCCGGACCTGAACGGCAGCGCACTGCCCCGCCTCACCGCCTGGCTGAACGACTTCCGCTCCGAGACGCTGCCGCCCATCCGGGACGCGCGACTTCCCACCGCCGCCGTCAGCATGGACTTCCGCGCCAACAACCTCGTGTACGACGCGGACGGCGTCCCCACCCTCATCGACCCGGACAACGCCGAGGTCGCCGTCCGCCTGCTCGATCTCGCGCTGGCCGTCCTCCTGTTCCACAACGAGGCCGACGGCGGGCCGCCGCGCCTCTTCGACGCGAGGGAGTGGGCGGCCTTCCGGGACGCGTACACGGCCCATGTCGAACTCACCCCCGAGGAGCGTGCCGCCTGGCCGACCGCCCTGCGGTACATGCTGGTCGAGTGGGCGGTGTGGTCGCTGATCGCGGCCGAGGACTGGAACGACTGGGAGGACCCGCACCAGGGGGCGTTCCTGCGCGCGCTGGCTACGGCGGACTTGGGGGTGTTCGCCCTGTAGGGCCGTCGGGCGGAGATGAACCACCCTGTGCGGTAGCGCAGTTGAGGGCGTCCCGTGTCGGGGCATGGGCAGGATCTCGACGTGGCAGGTGCGGCCCGCTCCGGGTGATCAGTCCGTTGCGTGGTGCAGTCGGGTGGTGGCGATGTTGAGGCGCATGCCGGCCGGGACGCGGGTGTCGGCCCCGCGCAGGGACTCGGCGGCGGCGAGGAACTCGGCACGCAGGCGCGCGGTCTGGTCCCTGTCGAGCGCGGCCATTTCGTAGTACGCCTCGGTGAGGGCGTCCCAGACCTGCTCCGGTGTGCCGCCCATGTCGAGTACGACGGTGTCCCAGCTCACCGGCGCGAATCCGGCCGGGCCGAACAGCTCGTCCAGGCCCTCCCGGCTGCGGGCCCGGCCGTCGCCCAGCCGCGGAACGGACCGCTCAGGCGATGCCGCATCGAAGTAGGGGCGGGCGAGGGTCAGGAACAGGCTCATGGCCTCGCCCTCGACGGCCCCGCCACCGACGGCGACGGCGAGCCGGCCTCCCGCCACCAGTACCCGGGCCGCCTCTGCGGCTATTCGGTCCACGTCGTGCATCAGCATCAGCGCCATGTGCGACACCACGGCGTCGAACGAGTCGTCGGCGAAGGGCAGTTCCTGGGCCCGGCCCTGCCGCAGGTCCGCGTCGGCGAGTGCGGGACGCAGCCGGGCCAGCGCCAGCTCCTGGTCGGCCAGGTCGATGCCCGCCAGCTCCCGGGCGCCGGCCGCGGCCAGCACCTCCAGCAGTCCGCCGTCCGCGCACCCCAGGTCGAGCACCCGCCGGGCCCCCGCGACCTCGGCGGCCAGAACCTGGTAGCCGGTTCGGCCGTCGGCCAGCGGGGCCCGCTCGGTGTTGACCGACTGGCGCCCGGGACCGGCGTTGTGGAAGTCCCGCAGGAACGTCTCGGCGGTCTCGGAGCGTGAGCCGTGGGGAGAGGGGGGTGTGATCATCTTCGCGAGCGTACAGGGCAGTTGGCGATCTGGGAGGGGTACGTGCGGGGCGTCCCGGGGCCGGCGCCCCGGGGGGCGGCATCAGGTACGGCCGCCGCCCGCCCCCGCACCGAACGGCGTCAGCCGTTCAGCCGCTCCTCCAGCACGACGGTCACGCTGTCGCCCTCCTCCTTCCCGATCGCCTTGCGCACGTCCGCCTTCACGGGCAGTTTGTGCGTGCCGTCCCCCATGGCCATGAAGGAGCTCTGGAACGGGTGGCCGTCGACGGTGCCGCGGACCTTGACCAGGCCACGGGTGCCGAAGTACTCGGCCGATCGGGGCCACACGACGTAGGTCCAGCCGCCCTTGGCCGGGCTCTTCCGCAAAGTCGCGGTGAACTGTTCGTTCATCGGGATACCGCCTGTTCAGGAGTCCTGGACGAGGATGAGCTGGTTGCCGTCGGGGTCGCGAAGTCCGAACATCGGCGGAACTCCGGGCCCCATCCGAAGTACCTCGGCATCCGTGTCGACACCACCCGCGCGCAGATCGGCGTGGTCGGCGTCGGCGTCGCCGGTCGTCAGACGGATGCCGGCCGGGACACCCTCCGTGACGAGCGCGAGGGTCGTCGCCGCTCCCGGCGGTGCCACCTCGATCCAGCGCCCGGGGCCGAAGGGCATGTCCCTGCGTACTTCGAAGCCCAGCTGCTCGACGTAGAAATCGAGCGCCTTCTGCTGGTCGGTGACGCGAATGGCGACCGTGGCCACCTGGGTGATGCGATTCGTACCGTTCATTGCCTGCCTCCGCTCTCCGTTGTCCGATTGCACACCAGGTAAGACGGCGGCCGGGGGGAAAACTCATCGCTGCTCGTCGCGGGATGTGGAAACTGGCGCCCTCCGGCCCGGCCGGCCCGGGTCCCGGCCGCTCTTCCGGTCCTGTTCGGGTTCGATCGCAGGCGATCACCCGTAAGGGTGCACCTCCTGTCGCGGGGGTCCCGGCCGTGCGGGTGCGGAACGTACCGTCACGCCGAAGCGGCTGGGACGCAGGGTGCTGCTGAGACCGGATGGGGAGTGGACGGGTGCGGAACAGCGGGGAGTGGGCGGCGCGGGCCAGGTGCCGGGCCGGGGACGCCGACGGGTTGTTCGCCGAGGGGGCCGCCCAGAACGCGGCGACAGCGGTGTGCGCACCCTGCCCGGTGCGCACCGAGTGCCTGGCGCACGCGCTGGACCAGCGGATCGAGTACGGGATCTGGGGCGGGACGACCGAGCGGGAGCGGCGCGCGCTGCTGCGCCGCCGGCCGACCGTACGGTCCTGGCGGGTGCTGCTGGAGACCGCACGCCGCGAGCACCGGCAGCAGAACGCGCAGACCTCCCGGCGGCGCGCGGCGGGCTGAAACCCGGACGCACGGTCCCGCCAGGCCCCGGGGTCCGGGGTTCGGGATTCGGGCCGGGGCCCGGGGTCCGGGCAAGCCAGCGGCCCCTGCGGCCCCCGCGGCTCCGCTCGGCCGCTGCTGTCCACGCGCGGCCCCGCTCGGCCGCCACCGCCCGCGCGCGGCCCCGGCCCGCCGTCACCGTCCGCGCGTCACGGTGGTGACCCTCCTTCTTCGCTCGCGGTTCACCCCGCCGTTCCGGTGTGCAGAAATCCTCCTCGTGGCGCGCTCCCGGGTCTCGGGTCGTTGCCGCCCGCACGAAGGAGAGCCGGTTTCCATGTCCCACCCCGTGCCCGAATGGGCCGACCCCCAGGTCCCCGCGGAGTCGCTCGACGCGCAGGGGCTCAGCCGTCGGGGGCTGATGCGCCGCGCCGGTCTGTTCGGTGCGGCCTTCGCCGCCGCCTCGCTGCCGTTGCCCGCGCTGGCCGACGGACGGGGGCAGCAGCCCCAGGGGCACGGCAACGGAGGAGGCCACGGAGGAGGGCACGGAGGAGGGCACGGAGGAGGGCACGGAGGAGGGCACGGAGGAGGGCACGGCCATGCTCCCGACCTCGTCTATCTGGTCGGGGACCACCACAACCACAGCGTCTACAGCCACGACGCCAAGTACACGTTCTCCCAACTGGCGCGGGCAGGGCAGAAGTTCGGCCTCGACTGGATGGTCTTCACCGAGCACAGCAACGTCGGCCACGCCGAGTTCGGCGCCGCGCGCGAGCACCGCGAGATCCTGCGGGCCCGTGCCGAGAACCGGCGGATGCTGATCTTCCAAGGCCTTGAGTGGTACATCCCCGGCGCCGAGCACTGCACCGTCTTCTCGCCGCCCGGCCGGCACGAGGTCGATCTCCTCACCCGCTTCGAGAAGGCCTTCGACGGCAAGCTGCTCGGCTACACGGCCGGCGCCCCGACGCACCCCGACACCCCGCGCAACGAGGCGCACGCGGTCAAGGCCCTCAAGTGGCTGGCCGAACAGCGCCGCACCCGGTACGTCGACGACGTCCTCGTCCTCGCCAACCACCCCATGCGGCTCGGCATCGACTCGCCGCACGAGATACGCGGCTGGCGCGACGCCGCACCCGAGATCATGATCGGCATGGAGGGCGCCCCCGGCGCCCAGGCCGGGGCGATCCCCGGCTGGCACCCGGCCACCAACGTCCGCGGCGAGTACACCAACTCACCCTCCGCCGACTCCTGGCCCGGCTACCCCCGCGAGGCCTACGTCACCTACGGCGGCTTCGACTGGGCGACCGCGACCGTCGGCGGCCTGTGGGACGCGATGCTGGCCGAGGGCAAGCTCTTCACCATCACCTCCAACTCCGACGTCCACCGGGTCGCCCAGGACACCTGGGTCAACGGAGCCTGGCCGCCCGGACAGGACTTCGACAGCACCGGCCGCCTCCCCGACCCGTACAACACCACCGAGCCGCAGCCCGGCGGCGACTTCTGGCCCGGCCAGTTCAGCCGTACGCACGTGGGCGTCACCCGGTACGGCTACCGGAACGTGATGGACGGGCTGCGGGCCGGCCGGGTCTGGGTCGACCACGGCCACCTCGTCGACGGCATCGACGTCAAGGTGCGCGGCGAGCGCGGCAACAGCGCCACCCTCGGCGGCCGGCTGCGCGCCCGGCGCGGCGAGCGGCTCACCCTCACCGTCACGGTCACCGCGGCGTCCCGCCGGAACCCGTCCGGTGTGCTGCCGCGCCTGGCACACGTCGACGTCATCCGCGGCGCGGTCCGCGGGCCGGCCGCCGACCGGGACGACTGGCACGCCCCGGACACCAGGGTCGCCCACACCGCCGACGTGTCGGGCCGCCGCGGTACGTACACCCTGCGCATCCCGCTCGGCAGGGTGGACGAATCGTTCTACGTACGGCTGCGCGGCAGCGACGGCAAGCGCCACGGGGCGGGCTTCCTCGGCAGGGCGACCGACCCCCACGGCCCCCTGCCGCACGAGCCCGGCAAGGGCAACCCGTGGCTCGACACCTGGTTCTACACCAACCCGGTCTTCGTGGACGCCACCCGCTGAACGGACGCACCGGAGTCCGGGGCCGCGCCCCCGGCGGCGTCCCGGCGAAGCCGTCCCCGTGATGTCGCCGCCGCGGTGCCGTCCTCGTGATGTCGCCGCTGCGGTGCCGTCCTCGTGATGTCGCGCCCGGCGATGCCGACCTAGCGGTTTCTCAGCCGGGCTGCGGCGGTCAGTACCGGGGTGCCCAGGGCCAGCGCGGCGGTGCCGAGCGTGCTGTCGGTGGCCAGAATCAGGCGGACCGTTCGCATCCCCCGGGTGAGGACCTCGCTGCCGCGCCGGCGCATGCCCGCCTCGAACAGGGCCACGGCCCCGGCCGTCGTCGTACGGCCGTCCCGGACGTCGCCCAGGTGCCGGAGCAGCGCGGCGGCATCACGGATCGCCGCGCCCGCCCCCATCCCGGCGGTGGGCGGCGTCGCGTGGACGGCGTCGCCCAGCGCGGTGACGCGGCCCGCCGGCCACGGGGCGAGAGCGGCGGCCCTGGTCGGGGCGGCGTGGAACCGGTACGCGGCCACGCTGCGCGGATCGGCGCGGGCGACCACTTCGAGCGTGTGCCGGGCCCAGCCCTGCCCGTCGAAGCGGCTCACCAGCGCGTCCCGCAGCGCGCCCGCGCGCAGCCCGCGCAGGGAATCGGTCGCGGTGGACTCGGGGAACATGGCGCCCCAGATGTAGGTGGGGCCGGTGGTGACGGACATCCGCAGCTCGGGGGCGTCGAGCGCGGCATTGCCGACCGGGTCGAGGAAGCCGACGTACAGCGCTGCCCCGCGGGGGCCGACCGCAAGCCCCGAGCGTGTGCCGAGCCGTTGCCGCTCGCCGGGGCCCAGGTCGGCGCGGAGAGTGCGGCCGGAGAAACCGACGATGCCCGCCGGGCTGCTGGTACGCCCGCCCGCCAGGTACCGGGCGACCACGGAGTGGGTGCCGTCCGCGCCCACCACCAGATCCGCCGGGACGCGATCACCGTCGTCGAGGAGCACGTGGGGTGTGCCGTCGGCGTCCTGGCCGACGCCGGACACCGCCCGCCCCAGGTGCAGGGCGTCGCCGGCCTCCTCGGCCAGCAGCACGCGCAGCGTGATGCGGTCGACGTCGATACCGCTGTCGCCGCCCAGCTCCGGCCCGTGGCCGAGCAGCCTGCCGCGGCGGTCCCAGAACGCGTCGCGGTCGCGCAGCCGCAGCGCCGAGCCCGACGCCAGCAGCCGCCGTACGGTCGCGGGTGCCACCAGCTCCCGCAGCGCCGATTGGGCCCGCCCGTCCAGGGTGATGTGGTAGCCACCGGTCGAGGCCACGTCGGTGTCGCGGTCGTACACCGCCACCTCGTACCCCCTGCGGCGCAGCCCCGCCCCCAGTGCCAGTCCACCGATTCCGCCACCGACCACGACAACTCGCATACCCGTCCGCCTCTTTCCGCCGCTGCCCGTCTGCTCCGGCCCCGCCACGGTGACACCGGTAGTGGACATCAAGTGGCCACTACTTGGGGATGATGGGGCGATGGCGAACACCTCACGGCGGGCACTGCGGCTGCTCTCCTCGTTCGGATCGCGCCGACTGTGGCCCCTGCGCGAACTCGCGGCCACCCTCGGGGTCAGCGAGCGCACCGTCCGCCGCGACATCGAGACCCTGCGCGGGCTCGGCTACCCGATCACCACCGTCCACGGACCCGATGGCGGATACCAGCTCGGCGCGGGGCGCACCCTCCCTCCGCTGGTTTTCGACCACGACCAGGCCCTCGCGGTCGCGGTAGCCCTGCAGACCGCGCCCAGCACCGTGTTCGGCCTGCGGGACGACGCGGCGCGGGCGCTGGTCACCCTGGAACAGGCCATGCCCGCCGCCCTGCGCGAGGCGATGAAGTCCCTGCGCCTGACCAGGCTGCGGAACTACTGGGAGTTCCCGGCACCGCCCATCGACCCGGCCGCGCTCACCGCGGTGGGGACGGCGGTGCGCCACCGCCATGTCGTCGTCACCGAGACGCTGCGCGCCGACGGCTCACGCCCGGCCCCCGGCGACGACGACTTCCGGCCCGCCCGCCGCATCGAGCCGCACCATCTCGTCGTGTGGGCCGGCCGGTGGTACCTGGTCGCCCACGACCTCGGCGACCACCAGTGGCGGGTGCACCGGGTGGAGAGGCTGCGCATCCGGCCGACCACCTGCACTTTCCGGCCGAGGCAGCCCCCGTACGACGACCTCGCCCACTTCGTCATGAGCAGCCACGACCGCGGCGACGTCCCCGCCGCCTGGGAGTGCACCGGAAGCGCACGGCTCAACCTGTCGGCCGGGACCGTCGCCCGCTGGGCACCCAGCGGCTCGGTCGTCGAACACCTGGACGCCGAACACTGCCGCCTCACCCTCGGGGCCTGGTCCTGGGCCGGCGTCGCGGGCATCCTCGCGACCTTCGACACCGAACTCACCGACCTCCACCCACCCGAACTCACGGCCGCCTGCCACCGGCTCGCCCACCGCCTGGGCACGGCCGGCGACCCCGGGGAAGAGCCGTAGCAGGCGCTTGAGAGCTCGGCCCCCGGACGGTGGACGTCCCGGAGCGAGTCCACGACCATGACCCGCATGCCTACTTGGACGATCAGCCCCGAACCCGTCGCCGGCACGGCCGTGGACACGGTGATGAGGCAGTACTTCACGGAAATGGGGCAGCGGGTGCTGGGACGCCCGGCGACCGAGGCCGAACTCCGCACCGTGCTCGCCAAGGACCCGCACGAGGGCCTCCGCCCGCCCCACGGCGAGTTCCTCGTCGCACGCGGCGAGGGGGGTGAGTTCCTCGGGTGTGCGGGGCTCCGGCTGCTGCCCGGCAGTCCGGGGACCGCCGAACTCAAGCGGATGTACGTGAGTCCCACCGGACGGGGAGCGGGGTTGGGCCGCGGCCTGTTGAACGCTGTCGAACAGGCCGCACTGGGGTTGGGCGCCTCCCGGATCGTGTGCGAGACCAACACCGAGCTGACCGAGGCGCGGGCCATGTACCTCCGGTACGGCTTCGAGGAGACCACGCCGTACGAGGGCCATGGCGAGGCGGACCACTGGTACGCGAAGGCCCTGGGCCGCCCGACGGAGCGCCGCTAGCCGATGGCTCTGGGCCGGCCGACGGACCGCGGGCGGACCGTGCCTTGCAGATTGGGCCGTGCTGATCACGTCGGGCCGCCCGCGTCGGGTCGACCGTGCTGGGCTGATCGCATCGGGCCAAACGTGGCTGGCCGTCCGTACCGGGCCGATCGCGCCGGGCGGACAGGGCCGGGCTGATAGCGCCGGGTCGACCGTGCTGGGCCGCCCGTGCCGGGCCGATCGCGCTGGGCCGATCGTGCCGCGCTGATCGCGCCGGGGCGCCCGTACCGGGCGGATCGCGCCGTGCTGATCGCGCCGGGGCGCCCGTGCCCGACCGGTCGCGGCCGGGCCGATCGCGCCGTCCCAAGCCCCCCGTACGCCCATTTACTCCGCGTTGCATGCCCGTTGAATGAGGCGGCCAAGGTGGTCACAGCAAGCGGGGCCCGTCGGTGGCGCCGGGGGTGGGCGCGTGTGTCCGTATCTCCGGTTGTCCCTGCCCCTTGAGCCCCTTGACCTCCCTCGGAGCAGATCCATGACCGACTCGCCTTCTCCCCGCCCCTCCGCAGAGGCCGCGTCCGACGTCGCCGCCCCCGGCGTACCGGCCGGGGCCCTGCCGACCGTCGTGCTCGTGCACGGCGCCTTCGCCGACGCGTCCAGCTGGCGGGCCACCGTCACCCGGCTGCGCAGCGCCGGCTACCCGGTGCTGGCCCCCGCCAACCCGCTGCGCGGCCTCGACCACGACGCCGCGTACCTCCGTGGGCTGCTCCTGAGCGTCGACGGCCCGAAGATCGTCGTCGGACACTCCTACGGTGGCGCCGTCATCACCAATGCCGCCGCGGGCGTGCCCGGCGTCAGGGCCCTCGTGTACGTCGCCGCCTTCATCCCGCAGGACGAGGAGACTCTCGGCGCACTGATGGAGCAGCACCCGGATTCCACGATTCCGCCGCTGCCGCAGCAGACGTTCTCCTACACCCGGCCCGACGGGAGCACGGGGGTCGACGTCTTCCTCGACCCGGCCCGCTTCCACGCCTCCTTCGCCGCCGACGTCCCGGCGCACGAGGCGGCGTTCATGGCCGCGGCCCAACGGCCCATCTCCGTCGACGCGTTCGGCCAGGCCACCCGGCGTGCCGCGTGGCAGGAGCTGCCCTCGTGGGCCCTGGTCGCCACGGACGACCAGGCCATCGGGGCGCGGCTGGAGCGCTTCATGGCGGAGCGGGCCGGTTCCCGGATCACCGAGGTCGCGGGGTCCCACGCCGTCATGGTCAGCGACCCCGACGCGGTGAGCCGCATCATCGAGCAGGCGGACCTGGCCACCCGCTGAGCGCCCTTTGCCGTCGGGCGGCGGGCAGGGGCAGGGGGCGGCGGCATGTCACCGTTACGGTCCCCGGTCCCCGGTCCCCGGTCCCCGGTCCCCGCGCCCGCCGCCTCCGGCACGGCACAGGTCAGACCGACGGCACCCGCCGGGTGCGTCGGTCGGCCGGCTCGCACCAGCCGGGGGAGAGGCCATGGGCGCGGACGCACGTCAACGCTGCCGCAGCCCTCGCCCGGCGTGCCGAGCGGCGCAACCGACGGCCGGTTCGAGAACGATCGCGCCCGCCGCCCGCCGCCCGCCGCCCGCCGCCCGCCCCCCGCGCCCTGTGCGCTCAGCACCTCGGCCGGTGCGTGAACGATCGCGCCCGCCGCCCACGCCCCCCGCGCCCAGCACCTCCCCACCGCACCCCCGCCCCTCCTCTCCCGGCCCCGCCGGACGAAACGGAAACCGCACCGCCATGCCCCAACCCCCCTGCCCCACCACGCCGGACCGACTGCCGCACACATCGGCCCCGGTCGACGAACCGCCGGCCACCGGCGCCGCGGCGCGGCGGCAGCGACGTCGTTCACGGTTCGGAGCCAGCTCTCCCGCCACGCTCCTCCTCGCGTTCGCCGCCCTGTATCTCCTCGCCGTGCTGACGCCCCTCGGCCAGTCCGCGGAGAACGCGCTGGTGCGCGGGTACGCCGACGGTGCGCGGATCTCCGTACTGACCCAGTCCTGGGGGCCGCCGCCGTTCACGGACGAAGAGGCGACGCTCCTCGTGGGCGCGGTCCTGATCGTCGTGGTCGCCGCGATCCGCCGGCGCCGGCGGGAGGGCGTCGCGGGCCTCGTGACGGTGGTGGCCGCGCTCGGCGTCACCGAACTCCTCAGCACGTACGTCCTCGGCCGCCCCGACCTGGTCCACGCGCCGCAGCCACTGCTCGCGCCCAGTTTCCCCAGCGGGCACGTCGCCATCGCCGCCGCGCTGACCCTCGGGCTGGCCCTCGTCGCCTCCGAGCGATCCCGCCCCTACGTCGTCGGCGCCGGCGGGCTGTGGACCGCGGTCACCGCGGGCGGTGTCCAGTCGCTGTACTGGCACCGGCCCAGCGACGTACTCGGCGCGACCCTCCTGGCCTGCGCCTGCTACGGCCTCGCCGGACGGCTCCTGAAGGTCGCCACCGTTCCGGAAGACACCGTTCCGGAAGCCACCCGGGTACGCGTCCTGCTCCCGCTGGGCGTCGCCGCCGTCGGCGCCGTACTGGCCAGTTCGCGCGACGACGCCCTGGCGCGCCCGCTGGTGTTCGCCGCGGCGGCCCTGGTGTGCGCGGTACTGATCCACGTCACCGTCCTCACCCCCTCGGCCGGTGCCCGTACACCGCGGGCGAGCCGCGGGTGAGCGTGCCGCGGCGGCGGGTACGGCGAAGGCCGGTGCGGATCCAGGAGATCCGCACCGGCCTCCGGGGGCGTGGCGGCCCCGACGGGGTGGTCCTAGGCGTGACGGCGTGCGCGGGCCGCCGCGTAGGCGGCGCTGCGGTCCTTCGAGAGCCGGTCGCGCGGGGCCAGCACACCCGGGGGCAGCCGCAGCGGGTCGAACGGCGGCTCCGCGGACGGCTCCTGGACACCGGTGAGGGCGAGAGTGCCGAGCGGGACCGTCCCCGTACCGGCCCACAGCCGGGTCGGGTCGTGCAACTCGTCTTCCGGGCCCGGGAGATGGGCCGTCAGCTCGAAGCGGGCCGGCAGCCGGTCGGCGAGGTCCCGGGTGAGGTAGTCGCCCGGCAGCGCCAGCGCCTCCGCGGGTTCCAGGGCGGGCAGCGGGTGCAGGGGCCGCAGGCTCAGCCGTACCCACCGGGTGGTTCCCGCCGCGTCCACCAGGCCGAAGGCGTGCACCGCGTGGTAGGTCACCCCGGTGAAGCTCGGGACGGGCCGGGCCTTTGCCGCGAAGCCCAACGCGGTCTCCGCCTCCGGGTGTTCGCGCAGGAACGCGGGGAGGGCCGCCGGGTCGCCGGACCGGGTGGCGCGCAGGAACGCGACCAGGTCCGCCCCGGTACGGACGAAGAACACCGGCAGGGTGAAGGTCACGAGGTCCAGGTCCCCGACCCGGATCGCGAGCCCCTGGTCGCCGGGGTCGCCGTCGTGCCCGCCGGAGCCGCCCAGCGTGGTGGAGAAGCGGGCCGTCACTGGCGTACGGGGCGCGGCGAACACCGGTGCGGTGCTGATCCCGGCGGCCCCGGGCGACGGGACGAACTCGCCCTGCGCCCAGGTGCCGCGGGCGTGCAGCAGCCGCTGCGAAGGGGCCGCGTCGGAGGTCGCGGCCAGTTGTTCCACGAGGTGAGTACCCGTGTTCTGCGTCGTGCTGTTCATGGCACAGACCGTAGGGACGGGGTTTTGACCGGCGCATCGGTCACCGTATCGGTCGCGCCGAAGCACACGACGACGTTGCACGAATGGCGAGAGATGAATCTTCTGGGTCGCGGCAGGGAAAAGACGGAGCTCGACGGCATCCTTCACGGAGCGCGCAAGGGCACGGGGGCGGCACTGATGCTCTGGGGCGATCCCGGCATCGGGAAGACCGCGCTGCTGGAGTACACGACCGCCGCCGCGGCCGACTTCACGGTCCTGAGCTGCCGCGGCACCCGGATGGAGTCCCAGCTGGCCTTCGCCGCCCTGCACGAGCTGCTCTGGCCGGCGGCGGACCGCATCGACGCACTGCCCGCACCGCAGGCCGCCGCACTGCACGGCGCCCTGGGGCACAGCCAGGAGACCGCCGACCGCTTCCTCATCGGAGTGGCCACCCTCACGCTGCTCTCCGAACTCGCCGGAGAGAAGCCGGTGCTCCTGACCGTGGACGACGCGGACCTGCTCGACGAACCGACGGCCGAGTGCCTGGCCTTCGTCGTCCGCAGACTGCGCACCGAGCCGGTCGCCCTGCTGCTCACGGGGCACAGCGACCCCGCCACGGACGGCCGCTGGGAACTGCTGCCCGGCCTGGAGATCCTCCCGATGCCCGACGCCGAAGCGGCCGAACTCGTACGCCACGACAGGCCCGCCGCGAACGAACAGGACGTGCACCGCACGGTGCGGCTGGCCGCCGGAAACCCCCTGGCGCTGCGCGAGCTGCCGTTCGCCGGCGAGAGCGCCGCGGACACCGGGGAGGCGATGGAACGCGTCCCCGTCGGCCCCCGGCTGCGGCGCGCCTTCGGGGCGCGGGCCGCCCGGCTCTCCCCCTGCGCGCAGCAGGTGCTGCTGGTCGCGGCGGCCGAGGACCTGGGCGACCACCGCACGGTGCGCGAGGCGGCGACCGTACTGGGGGCCGGACCCGCCGCCTGGGACGAGGCGATGCGCTCCGGGCTCCTCCTCGTCTCCGACGGGCGCATACGGTTCCGGACACCGCTGCTGGCCGCCGTCGTGTACGAGCAGGCGCCCTTCGCCCAGCGGCAGCCGGTACACCGCGCGCTCGCGCAGGCACTGCGCGGCGCCGACGGCACCGACCTGCGGGCCTGGCACCTGGCCGCCGCCGCGGACACGGCCGACGAGGAAGTGGCCGCGCTCCTCGAACACTGCGCGCGCAACGGCTGGACGCGCGGCGGCTACGCGTCGGCGGCGCGGGCGCTGTGCCGGGCGGCCGAACTGTCCCCCGTACCCACCGACGCGGCACGCCGGTACGCGCTGGGGGCACTGGCCACCTGGGGGGACGGGCAGGTGGCGGCGGCACGCGAGCTGCTCGACCGGGCCGACCGGCTCGCGGGCCCCGACGGGGGCACCGACCTGGTGGTCCGCGAGAGCGAAGGGCTGCGCGGGATCATCGAGTTCGCGCACGGCGACCAGGAACTGGCCCACCGGCTGCTGCTGGACGCCACCCGCTCGGTGTCCGATCCGCGGAAGGCGGTGCAGCTGGCCTGCCTGGCGGTACGGGCCGGCTGGTCGGGCGGCAGCGCCGCGCGCCAGGCCGAGGCGCTGCACCGGCTGGAGGAGCTGACGGACGACGCGCGGTCCGCCGAGGCCGACCTGCTGCCCCTGATCAGGAAGTGGTGGGGCGACGGGCCGGACACCGACGCGCCGCCGCTGACCGACGAGACCTTCGCCCAGCTCGCCCGGGGCTCCTGGCGGCTGATCCCGCCCGCGCCGCTGGCCGTGGCATGGGGCGTGGAGCAGCCCCTGGCCAGGGCGTACCGGAGCGAGCTGGAGGTATTGCGCCGCACGGCGGAGGTCAGCCCGCTGGTGCTGACCGTCCCGCAGACGGCGACCATCGACATCGTGCACGGACGGTGGACGGAGGCTGCCGCCAACGCCGCCGACACCCTCCACACGGCCGAGGAGATCGGCGCCGACCACGCGGCCTCGCAGTGCCGCAACACCCTCGCCTGGCTGGCCGCGCTGCGTGGCGACGAAACCGCGGTCGCCGAACTCACCGCGAGGACACTGGAGTTGTCGGTGCCGCGCGGAGCACGCGCGCTGACGGCCGCCGCCTACTGGAACCGGGGCATGGCGGCCCTGTTCGCCGGACGCTCCCAGGACGCCCTGGAGACCCTGCTGCGGGTGGCCGAACCCGGGCACCGGGCGGCGCACACCACCTTCGCCCTCCTCGCCGCCGCCGACACGGTGGAGGCGGCGAGCGGCGCCGGCCGCCCGGAACAGGGAGCGGACGCGCTCGGACGCCTGACGCAGTGGGCGGAGCACACCGGGGCGCCCTGGGCGGTGGCCGCCGCCTGGCGCAGCCGGGCACTGCTCGCGGAAACCGGTGCGGAGGAACTGTTCGTACGGGCCCTGGAGGTGCCGGACGCGAGCCGGCACCCCTTCGCCCACGCACGCACCCGGCTGCTCTACGGCGAGTGGCTGCGGCGCGCCCGCAGGAGGACCGACGCCCGCGTGCAGCTGGCCGAGGCGGCGGAGGTCTTCCAGCGGCTCGGCGCCACCCCGCTGCTCGCCCGCAGCCTGCACGAGCAGGAACTGACGGGGCAGCGGCTGCGCCGCCCCGAACCGTCCCGCGACAGCCGCGAACCCCTGCTGACGCCCCAGGAACTGCGGGTGGCCAGACTCGCCGCCGACGGCCTCACCAACCGTGAGATCGCCGCCCAGCTGCTGATCAGCCCCCGCACCGTGGGCCACCACCTGTCCAACGTCTTCCCCAAGCTGGGCATCGTGGCGCGCGCGGAGCTGGCCCGGGTGGACTTCGACAACGGGCTGCGGCTGCTGGACCGCCGCCCGGGACCGGCGGCAGGCCGATGAACCGCGCTTCGGCCGACGCGACGACCTGCGCCGTCGCCCGTACGACGAACCGCACGGCGATCTGCGCGATGACCGATGCGGTGACCGATGCCGAACCGGCCGCGGCTTCCTAGCGTGCTCCCCATGAACAACGACACCCCGCAGTACGACCCCGCGTCCCTGCCCACCCTCGTCGTGGGGGGCGGCTCGGCCGGGGCCGTGCTCGCCGCCCGCCTCAGCGAGGACCCCGCCCGCCGGGTACTGCTCCTGGAAGCGGGACCCGCGTACGAACCCGACGGGTACCCCGAAGAGGTCGCCAGCAGCAGCCTCCTCGGCGGGTACACCGGCCACGACTGGGGCTACCTCTCGGAGCCCGGCCACATCGGCCACCCCGTCGCCGCCTACCGGGGCAAGGTCCTCGGCGGCAGTTCCGCCGTCAACGGCTCCGTCGCCGTCCGGGCCCTGCCCTCCGACTTCGCCCGCTGGTCCGAGCGGGGCCTGAAGGGGTGGTCGTACGAAGAGATCCTGCCGGCGTTCAAGGCACTGGAGTCCACCACGGCCGGCCGGGACGACCTGCACGGCCGCACCGGCCCGCTCCCGGTCGCCCAGCTCACCCGGGACGACCTCAGCACCATGGAACGCGCCTTCGTGGACGCGGCCCTGGCCGACGGCATCCGCCCGGTCGACGACTTCAACGGTACGGACCCCGAAGGCGTGGGCCCGTACCCGATGAACGTCAAGGACGGCGTCCGGATCAACACCGGCATGGCCTACCTGACCGCCGAGGTCCGGGCGCGGCCCAACCTGACGCTGCGCGCCGACGTCCTCGTCGACCGCGTGACCTTCGAGAACGGGCGGGCCACCGGCGTGCTCCTCGCGGACGGCACACCGGTGCCCGCCGCGGAAGTCGTCCTCAGCGCGGGCGCCTACGGCAGCGCGGCGATCCTGCTGCGCTCGGGCATCGGCCCCGCCGAGGACCTCGGCGCCCTCGGTATCCCCGTCGTCGCGGACCTGCCCGTCGGCCTCCGCCTCCAGGACCACCCCTTCTACTACAACGCCTACGCCGCCGACCCCGACCGGATCGGCGAGCAGACCCCGGTGATCGGCGCCAAGGTCTGGACCGCCAGCTCCGAGGCGGCCGAGGACGAACTGGACCTGCACATCACCGCCACCCACCTCTTCGACCACAGCACCAGCCCCACCGGGGTCGGCTTCGTCCTCGCGGTCGCCCTGGTGCACCCCGCCTCCCAGGGCACCCTGACCCTGAACAGCCGGGACCCGCTGGACCCGCCGCGCATCGACCTCAACTTCCTCGCCGAGCCGGGCGACCGCCGCCGGCTGACCGAGGGCGTCAAACTCGCCCGCAGGCTCGGCGCCACCCCGCCGCTGGCCGGCCTGGTCAAGGGCGAACTCAACCCGGGCCCGCAGGTTTGGAGCGACGCCGACATCGAGGCGTCGATGCTCGCCACCCTGGACACCTACCACCACCCCACGTCGACCGCCCCCATGGGCGCGGACGACGACCCGACGGCCGTCACCGACCGGCTCGGCGCGGTGCGCGGGGTGCCCGGACTGCGCGTGGTCGACGCCTCGATCTTCCCCGACGTCCCGTCGGCAGCAACCAACCTCACCGTCATCGCGGCGGCCGAGCACATCGCCCGCCAGATCTGACCCGCACCATCCCCATCTGATCCACCCACCCGAAGGACATTCCGCAATGCAGCACGCCCGCAACTACATCGACGGCCAGTGGACCGACTCCGCCCGCAGGACCGAGTCCCGCAACCCGTCCACCGGCAAGGTCCTGGGCACCTTCGCCGACGCCGGGGCAGACGAGGCGAAGGCCGCGATCACCGCGGCCCGCCGCGCCTTCGACACCACCGACTGGGCGCGCGACCGCAACCTGCGCGCCAGGGCCCTGTTCGAGATGGCCGACCGCCTTGAGGCCCGGCGCGACGAGTTCGTCACCCTGCTCGCCCGGGAGAACGGCAAGATCCTCAGCGAGGCGGCCTTCGAGATCGACCTCACCGTGCCCAAGCTCCGCTACTACGCGGCACTGGCTCTGAGCGACCACGGCAGCTCGGGCGAGGTCCGCCCCGGCCTCTACTCCATGACGCTCCGCGAGGGCGCCGGCGTCGCCGCGGTCATCGCCCCGTGGAACTCGCCCGTCGTCCTGGCAGTCCGCTCCTTCGCCCCCGCCCTGGCCGCCGGCTGCACCGTGGCGATGAAGCTCCCCGGCCAGACCGGCCTGGTCAACGGCCTGCTCAGCGAGGTGATCGCGCAGACCGAAAGCCTCCCGGCCGGAGTCATGAACGTCTTCACCGAGTCGGGCAACGACGGCGCCCCGCTGCTCATCACCTCCCCGGAGGTCGACGTCATCAGCTACACCGGCTCCACCGCGGTCGGCCGGATCATCGCGGCCAACGCCGCCCCCACCCTCAAGGCGCTCTCCCTGGAGCTCGGCGGCAAGAGCCCGATGATCGTCTTCGACGACGCGGACCTCGACGTCGCCGTACCCGTCCTCACCAAGGCCGTCACCACCTTCACCGGCCAGTTCTGCATGACCGGCAGCCGCATCCTGGTCCAGAGCGGCATCGCGGACGAGTTCCGCCGCCGGATGACCGCCTCGCTCGCCGCCGTCAAGGTCGGCCCCGGCGACGACCCCGCCAGCGAGATGGGCCCGCTGATCGACGAGCACAACGCCCGGCGCGTCGAGGAGGTCGTCGCCGGAGCTGCCGCCTACGCGAAGCTGCTGGTCCGGGGCAGCCGCGACGGCGCGTTCCTGCACCCGTCGCTGATCGAGGTCGAGGACGTCGACGCGCCGGTCGTGCAGCAGGAGGTGTTCGGCCCGGTCGCCACCTTCGAGGTGTTCGAGACCGAGGCCGAGGCCGTCGCCCGCGCCAACGCCACCGAGTTCGGCCTGGCCGCCTCCCTGTGGACCCGCGACGTCGACCGCCCGCTGCGCGTCGGACGCGAGATCCAGGCCGGCACCGTGTGGACCAACACCTGGGCCATCGTCCACGACATGTTCGAGGAGGGCGGGTTCAAGCAGTCCGGCATGGGCCGGCTGAACGGGATGCGCGGCCTGGAGGAGTTCCAGGAGACCAAGCACTACGTCCACGCCGCACCGCGTGCCTGACCGGACCGATCCCGTCCCCGCGCCCGGCGAGTGTGCCGGAACCGTCCTCGCCGGGCGCGGCGACGTGGCCCTCGTCGCGGCCCGAACCGTCGAGGCGGGCCACGAGGAAGCCTTCCAGGAGTGGGCGCGGGGCGTGCTGGCCGCGGCGTCCACCGCCCCCGGCAACCTGGGCGGCGGCCTCTTCCACCCCGCTGCGGACGGCGACCCGTGGATCTTCGTACACCGCTTCCGCGACCACCGGGCGCTCCAGCAGTGGAACCGGTCCCCGCAGCGCGCGGAGTTCTTCGCCCCGCACCAGGGGCACCGCCACACCGAGGTCGCACGACGCGAACTGGCGGGCCTGGAGGGCTGGTTCACCGCCCCGGGCCGGGAGGCCGTGGTACCGCCCCGCTGGAAGACGGCGGTCGCATCCGCCCTCGGGATCTTCCCGATCTCCCTGCTCGGCACCTCGCTCCTCGCACCCCGCCTGACGGCGCTGCCCGAAGTGGCCCGCACGGCCGTGTTCGCCGCGCTGTTCAGCGTGCTGATGACGTACGTGGCCATGCCCGCCGTCACCCGAATCCTGCGCCGGTGGCTACGCCCCGGCGCCCCCACCCCCAACGGCGGCCGGCGGTCCGACCCCGGCGCCCGATCCCTCAGCAGCAGAAAGAGAACGACATGACCACCGCAATCATCGGAGCCGGCAACATCGGCAGCCGGCTCGCGACCAACCTGGTGGCGGGCGGCGAGCAGGTGCTGCTCGCGGCCCGCGACCTCACGAGCGCGCAGCTCCTCGCCGACTCACTGGGCGACCGGGCCACCGCGGTGACGGTCGACGAGGCCGTCGACAAGGCGGACGTGATCGTCCTCGCCGTCTGGCTGGACGTGACGAAGGAACTGCTCGCCCAGTACGGCGACCGGCTGGCGGGCAAGATCCTCGTCGACCCCTCCAACCCGATCGCCCCGGACGGCAACGGCGGCTTCGTCAAGACGATCGGCGCCGAGGAGTCCTCCGGCCTGCTCCTGGCCGGCCTCCTCCCCGAGGGCGCCGCCCTCGTCAAGGCCTTCGGCACGCTCTCCGCCGACACCCTGTCCGCCGCCTCCCGCCGCTCCCCGCGGCCCGCGGTCGGCTTCTACGCCGCCGACGACGCGGCCGCGGGCGCGACGGTCGCCCGGCTGATCACCGCGGCCGGCTTCGACCCCGTACGGGTCGGCGGCCTCGACCAGTCGATCCGCATCGAGGTCTTCGGCGACCTGCACGAGTACGGCGCCCTGGGCAGGGCGGTGAACAGCACCGAGGCGTTCGCCGTGCTGCCGCCCCTCACCGCGGCGGACCGGTTCGAGATCTTCGAGCAGCTCACCCTCCACCAGCGCCGCATCGACAACGACGCGAGCCGCGGGTCGGCCGACGCCTATGTGGACCTCTACTGGCCGGAGGCCGCCTTCACCGTCCACGACCTGCGGACCCAGACCTTCTACGGACCCGAGGGCCTGAAGAACCTCTACGACTACGCGCACAGCGTCTTCCCGCTGGAGAAGTGGTTCCACGAGGTCGGCTGGTTCGAGATCGAGGGCGGCGGCGACTCGGCCGTCGTGTCGTGGCGCTGGCGCGTCAACTGGAAGGAGGGCAACGAGGGAGTGGTGTCGTCCGGCACCTACCAGGACCGGTTCGAGCGCCGCGACGGCGTGTGGAAGGTGATCGAGCGAGTCTCGGACATCGACCCCAACTGGCCCGCCGCCCTGTTCCAGCCGTACGTCGGCCGCCAGGACGAACTGTTCACCGCCTCCTGACGGCAGCCGTCGACGGAACGGGCCGCTCCCCCCACCGATGGGGGGAGCGGCCCGCTCCGTTCCCGCACCGAGCACCGAGCACCGAGCTCCGGCGGGCCCCGCCGTGCCCGCGCCACGGTCAGCCCTCCAGCGATACGAGCCCGTGCAGCCGCCCCAGGACCCGGCCGATCGTCATCGGGGGAGCAGGCGGCCTGGAGGTCGAACCGGCTCCGGACCTGCTTCGGTCGCGCCGAGGACATCGCGCCCGGCGAGCGCATCGGCCGCTTCCGTACCGGCGGTGACCAGCCCGTCCTGGACGCCGGGGGCGCAGCCGGATCTGGCGGAGGACGCGGCGGTCGCCCTCGTGGACGAGGCCGAACTGCCGCGCTTCGTGCAGTGCCGCTTAATGGATCGGCTACTGACTTACGGCCGGCCACTGATGAGTGGCCGGCCGTAAGTCAGTAGCCGATCGCGGATACCGAATCGGCCGCCGGTGCGTGACCGGCGGCCGATGGGGGGGGCGTTGAAAGCCGCGACTGTTTACGGCCGCAGGCGCTCCGCGACGACGGCGGTGGCCGCCCCGATCACCTCGCCGCCGACCGCGCCTGCCAGGTTGAAGAGGTGGAAGGCGCCCTCCAGCCGGTGGTGGCGCACATCCACCCCGGCGGCGCGCAGCCGTCCGGCGTACGCCTGACCCTCGTCCCGGAGCGGATCGAGCCCCGCGGTCACGACCGTCGCCGGTGCGAGCCCGGTGAGGTCGTCGGCGAGCCCGGGGTTCAGCAACGGGTCGTCGTAGCGGCCCGGTTGCGCGTAGTGCTCCAGGAACCAGGAGAGCAGCGCGTCGGTGAGGCCGTAACCGGTGGCGTACTCGGTACGGCTGGGCGTGGGCGCCGCAGGGGTCAGCCAGGGGACCACGAGGACCTGGTGGTCGAGGCGGAGCCCCGCGCGGGCCGCACACCGGGCGACCCCGGCGGCCAGGTTGGCCCCCGCGCTGTCGCCCGCCACCGCCAGGCGCACGGGATCGATCCCGAAGTCCACCGCGTACGTGGCGATGTGCAGGGTGGCGGCGAGCGCGTCCTCGGCGGCTGCGGGGAAGGGGTGCTCGGGGGCCAGCCGGTAGTCGACGGCGACGACGACGCGTCCGGTCGCCTCGCACAGGGCCGACACCCAGGCGTGGTGACTGTCGAGCCCGCCGACCACGAAACCGCCGCCGTGGAAGTACACGATCCCCGGCAGCGGCGGACCGGATGCCCCGGCGGCGGCCGGACGGTAGATCCGGACCGGAAGCGGCCCGCCGGGGCCGTCGAGCGAACGTTCACTGACGGCCCCGGTCGTGGCTGCGGGCGTCTCCCCGGCCCTGGTTTGTGCCGCGGGCCCGGCCAGGGCCGCGACGGCAGGGTCGCTGCGGGCCGCTTCGACGCTCGGGGGAAGGGCGTCGCCGCCGCCGTGCGCGGCGAACAGGGCGAGTGCACGGCGGGTGTGCTCGGACCAGTCGGCGGGGCGGCCGGCCGTGGGGCGGCTGGTCGATACTCCGGGGCGGCCGTCCGCAGGATCGCTGGTCGATTCGCCGAGGTGGCCGGCCCGGTCTCCGGGGGTGGTGGTCATGCCTGGTGGGTGAGGACGGCCTTGACGGTGGCGCCCGCCCTGACATCGGCGATGGCCCGCTCGATGTCAGGCAGCGGATACGTCGTCACCAGGTGCTCCACCGGGAAACGGCCCTGCTGGTGGAGGTCCAGCAGCCGGGGGATGAGCAGCCCCGGGGCCTGGTGGCCCATCACGGAACCGGTGACGGTACGGCCCTTGAGGAGTTCGAAGGCGTTGGCCCGGAGGTCCGCGTCCAGGGCGGCGACGCCGAGGACCGCCGCGGAGCCGAGCGGCGCGAGGACGGCGACGGCGGTGTTCATCACGGGAACGACACCGGTCGACTCCACGCTGTGGTCCACCCCGCGCCCGCCGGTGAGGTCCATGACGGCCTCCGCGGTGTTCGCCGTGGACGCGTCGATGACGTCGGTGGCACCCAACTCCGTTGCCAGTTCGAGGCGTTCGGGGTTGCGGTCGACCGCGATGACGCGGGTCGCACCGGAGGCGACGGCGGCCATCAGCGCCGCCAGACCCACCGCCCCGAGACCGAAGACCGCCACCGTGGCACCGGCCCGCACCCGCAGGGAGTTGAGGACCGCGCCGGCGCCGGTGATGAGGCCGCAGCCGAGCGGGGCGAGCATCGCGGGCGGCAGGTCGGCGGGGACCTTGACCAGGCCGCGGGGGTGGGCCAGACCGTGCGAGGCGAAGGAGGACTGGCCGAAGAAGTGGTCGTGCACGGGGCGGCCCGACGCGTCACGCAGGCCCACCGAGCCGTCCGCCCGTCGGGAGTGGAAGTTGAGCGGGATGTGCCGGTCGCAGTACGCGGGCTGCCCGCCCAGGCAGTTGCGGCAGGTGCCGCACGAGTCGAGGCTCAGCACGACGCGGTCACCGGGGGCGAACCCGGTCACCGCCGAACCGACGGCCTCCACGATTCCCGTGCCCTCGTGCCCCAGGACCACCGGGTGCGGGGTGGGGAGGTGCCCGGCGGCGGCCTCCAGGTCGGTGTGGCACAGCCCGGCAGCCTCGTAACGGACCAGGACCTCGTCCGGTCGCGGGTCTTCGAGCAGCAGTTCCTCGATCAGGAACCCCTGATCGGCGTCTCGGACGACGGCGGCGGTGACAGTTGTGGGCATGACGATCCGGTCGCTTTCTGAAAGGGGGGAGTGAAGGGGGGTATTCGGCGGAGAGGGGCGTCGGTCCGCAGGGCGGTTTCGGTCCGTAGGTTGGTTTCGGTCCGTAGGGCGGCGGCGATCGCTTCGGATCGCCGCCGCCCTACGGGGTCAACCTGCCTGCGCCGCAATGGAGTTCGCGTCACGGGCCGGGCAAGAAGGGCCCGTCGGCCGCTACTCGGCCGCTACTCGGCCGTGCGGTCCAGGATCAGGTCCGCGGCCTTCTCGCCGATCATGATGCTCGGCGCGTTGGTGTTGCCGGTCGGCTCGTGCGGCATGACCGACGCGTCGGCCACCCGCAGGTTCCGCACCCCGTGCACCCGCAGTTCCGGGTCGACGACGGACATCGCGTCCAGGCCCATCCGGGCCGTGCCGATCTGGTGGTGCCCGGAGACGACCGTGGCGCGCACGTGGTCGCGCAGCTGGGCGCGGGTCGCGGTGCCCGGTCCGGGCAGCACCTCGCCGTCGTTCCACTCCTTGAGCGCCCCCTGCTCCGCGATGTCGCGGAGCATCTCCAGGTTGTCGACGAGCAGTTCGAGGTCCCGGGGGTCGGAGAACACCCGCGGGTCCAGGAGCGGCGGAACGGCCGGGTCGGCGGACCGCAGCCGCAGTTCGCCGCTGCTGTGCGGGTGCAGCAGCTGGCCGACGGCGGAGAAGCCGTGCTCGGGCAGGTCGGCGCCCGGCACCGGGTAGGGGAACGACAGGAACAGCGGCTGGAGGTCGGGGACCGCGAGCCCGGGGCGGGACGACGCGAAGTAGTGCGCCTCCAGGCCCTGCGCCGCCCAGCCGGGCAGCGGCTGCTTCGACTTCCAGACCAGCGGTGCCGACCAGTGGTCCTGGAGGTTCTGCCCGACGCCCGGCAGGTCGGCGCGCACCCGCAGCCCGAAGGAACGCAGGTGCTCGGCCGGGCCGATCCCGGAGAGCATCAGCAGCTGCGGGGTGCCGAACACGCCGCCGGAGAGCACCACGTCGTGCGCGGCGCGGGCGACGTGCTCCTGGCCGTCGACGACGTAGGCGATACCGGCGGCGCGGTCGCCGTCGAACACGATCCGCGTCACCAGCGCGCCGGTGACCACGTGCAGCAGCGGGTTGTCCCGCACGGCGGACCCGTAAGCCACCCAGGTCGACTGGCGGCGCCGGTCCTTGATGGTGTGCTGGGTGTAGCTCACCCCGTGCTGGTCGCCGCTGTTGTAGTCCTCGTTGTACGGCAGGCCGTACTGCTGGGCGGCCTCCACCCAGGACCGCACCAGGGCGTCGGGTCCGGGGTTGCGCTGCACGTGCAGCGGCCCGCCGGTGCCGCGACCGCCCGCGGGGCCGCCCTCGAAGTCCTCCATGCGGCGGAAGTACGGCTCGACGTCCCGCCAGGACCAGCCCGCCGCGCCCTGGTAGGCCCAGGAGTCGAAGTCGGCCGCCGCGCCCCGTACGTAGATCATGCCGTTGAACGCGCTGGAACCGCCGAGGGTCTTGCCGCGCGGCCAGGGCAACTGCCGCCCGTCCGCGTGGGTCTGCGGTTCGGTCAGGTAGGCCCAGTCCCAGGCGCTGTTCCACAGCTGGACCGAGCCCGTCGGGTCGTGGATCGCCTCGGTGTCGTCCACCGGGCCCGCCTCGACGAGGAGCACCTTGCGGCCCGCGTCGACCAGACGCCGTGCGACGACGGCCCCCGCGGAACCGGCGCCCACCACGATGTTGTCGAAGTCCGTGCTGTTCATTGCTCTTCCTTGTCTGCGTTGGTGCGTGCCGTGTGCCGGGCGGCACCTGCCACTGGCGGAAGGTGCCGCCCGGTTCACGCGGTCCTCACTCTGGCCGGGGTCCGGACGGACCGCATCGGTCACCGGATCCGTCATTCCGGCCGGGGCCCCGGGGCCGGTACGGCGAGAGCGCCGCACCGGCCGCCGGGGGTCAGCGGGTGGCGCGGTCGGCCTGCTGGATGAGGCGGGTCACGGCGTCGGGCCGGCTCACCATCACGGCGTGCGAACCGGACACCTCGGTGATGCGGGCACCCGCGCGCCGGGCCATGAACCGCTCCAGGCGCGTACCGATGGCCTGGTCCTGCGTGGCGACCAGCGCCCAGGAGGGCAGCGTCTTCCAGGCGGCCTCCTTGCTGGGCTGACCGAACGCCTCGACGCTGATCGGGCGCTGCGAGGCGGCCATCAGCGCCGCCTCGGACGCCGGGACGTCGGCGGCGAACGAGGCACGGAAACGGGCCGGGTCGATGAACACGTCGGTACCCGTGCTCGTGCCGGGCCGGTTGTACGTGATGTTCTTCAACGGCAGCGGCTTGACGGCGGGATCCGTGTGCTTCTCGATCAGCCCGCCGAGCGACTCGCCCTTGTCCGGCACCCACGCCGCGACGTACACGAGTGCCTTGACGTCCGGCACGGAAACCGCGGCGTTGCCGATGACGGCCCCGCCGTACGAGTGCCCCACCAGGATCTTCGGTCCCGCGACGTCCTTGAGGACGCCGGTGAGGTACGAGGTGTCGTAGTCCAGCCCGCGCAGCGGGTTGGCGACGGCCAGCACGGGATAGCCGTCCCGGCGCAGCCGGTCCACGGTGGCGTTCCACCCCGAGGCGTCGGCGAACGCGCCGTGCACCAGGACGACGGTCGGCTTGTTCCGGTGGACCTGGGTGACGCTCTCCTGCTGCTCCGGCACCGCCGACGCGTTGGTGGCGAGCAGACCCGCCGCCACCACGGTCGCGGCGGCGGTGGCGCCGAGGACGTAGCGGTTGCGGGAGGAACGGGAGCGGGAGTGACGTGAGTTGTTCATGCGTGATTCCAAAGGGGTGGGAGGAGGCGCACCGGTGCCCCGGGACGGTGCCCGGAGACCGGTGGTCAGGGGTGTGGGCCGGACGGAGTTCCGGCGGGTACGGCCCGTGGGCCGCCCGGACGGTGTGCCGGACGGCGGCCCGTCGAACGCGTCGACGGCAGCCGGGAGTACGAGCACGAGCACGGGCACGCCGCGGCGCGACGGCCCCGGCAACGGCCGGGGTCCGCGAACGAGCGGCCCATGACCGGCCCACCACCCCTGTTCACAGGAGGCGGGAACCGGTCCGTGCGGTGACGACTCTGCCCCGGCCCCCGGAAGCACCGCATCCGTCATCGGATCCGTCATGACCGTGCCGACCGCGCGAGCGGCCCCGGAAGCAGCCCCTCAGCCCCTCAGGAAGCCACGGCCCCGGGGAGCGCGGAGACGAGCCAGGACTCGGGCGGAGCACCCCGGCTGTCGGACTCCTGAGCCTCCACCGCCGCGATCTGCCGCAGCAGAAGCGTGGCGTGCAGTTCCTCGGCCGTCTCCCGCGCCCGGCGCAGCAGGGGCCGGGCACGCTCGGGCGCACCCGCACCGGTCCACGCCTCCGCCAGGTCCGTGAGCGTCGCGGCCACGTCGATCGGGGACTCGGCCCGCTCCAGGTAGGTCAGTGCCTTCTCCAGGAGCGGAACACGCCGGTGTGCGGCGGACGTGGTGGCCATCGCCCGCCAGGCCAGCCCGATGAAGCGGGGCGCACCCCAGCGGACGGCCACGTCGAGGGCGTCCTCGGCCAGGGCGCGTGCCTCCTCGTGACGGCCGAGGCGCACCAGCTCCGCGGCGGCCGAACATCGCCACGTCTGATGGCCCGGCGTGGCCAGCCCCCACAGCGCGATCTGCCGGCCCGCTTCGAGGAAGTGGGCCGCCGCCTGCTGCGCGTCGCCCCGGGCGGAGAAGAGCATGCCGCGCACATAGAGGAAGGTGGTCCACGGCCAGGACTCCGTGTCGGCGTGGTGCGTCACACTGTCCAGCCACCGCTCCGCCTCGTCCAGCCTGCCGAGGCCGACGAGCGCCCGCGCGTGCAGGGCGACCAGGGCCAGCGGCCTGCGTACGTCCTGGTCGAGGGGCACGCTGGTCAGCAGCCGGCACTCGGCCAGTGCCTTGCGGTGGTCCCCGCGCCGCAGCGCCATCTCCGCCCTGAGCTGCACCCGGAAGAGGTCGACGGTCGAGAAGTCCTGGTCGCTCGACTGGTCGCACAGCTGCTCGACGAAGGAGATCCGGTCGGCCCACATCGCGAGCATCGCCAGCAGACCGACCAGCGGGCGGGGCAGCTCGGAGCACTCGGCCACCGTGCGGGGGGTAGGGAACCGGTCCATGGTCTCCTGCGCGGTGAGGCGCAGTTTCGCCGCGTCGTCGCAGATCAGCAGCGCGGTCGCGACCGGGTCCCCGGCGACGAGCCCCGGTGGTGTGGCCCTGATCTTCCGCATCATCGCGTGCCAGGGGCCGGGGGTGAGCGAGGTGATCAGCCAGCCGGCGCAGCGAATGGCCAACGCCCCCCAGGCGTCGACGGCTTCGGTCTCCGAGGTGACCGTCTCCATGAGCCGGACGGCGGCCCACGCCTGCCCCTGCGACACCATGACCCAGGCCAGCGGGACGACCGCCGTCGGCGGTTCCGCGCGCTCCCGCTGGATCTGGAGCGCCTCTTGCAGGTGGAGGCGGGCGGCGTCCGGATTCGTCTGGAGTTCGGCCTGCCCGAGGTGCAGGAGCACGTCGGCCCGCTCCGACGGCAGGGTGATGCGCGCCGCCGCCTCCAGGTACCGGACGGCCTGCGCACCGGCACCGTCCCGCAGACAGTCGTTCGCCGCGTCGACGAGGGTGGCCGCCCACGGCGCCCACTGCGTACCGGACAGATCGACCAGGTGGTCGGCCACCTCCCGGTTCGGCCGGTGGCACATCCGGGCCCGGCGCGCCGCCGCCACGCCGACCCTGTCCCGGTCGTCGGGTGTGCAGGCGTGCAGGAGCGCGGTGGCGAAGAACGGGTGGGGGAGCCGCGGCGGCTCGGCTGAGGCCAGCACCCCGCGGCGGGCCAGCCTGGCGCAGAGCTGCCGGGTCGCCGCGGGGGACTGCTCGCACACGGCGGCCAGCGTCTCGGTGTCCGGTTGGTGGTCGGCGAGTACGGCGAGGGCGCGTACGAGGCGTACGGCGGCGGGCCCGTGCCGGTGCAGCAAGTGGCAGAGCGACCGGGCGAACCGGTCGGACACCAGGTCCGGGGTGATGCCGGTACGGTGCCGGACCGGATCGAGGTCGGCAAGGAGGGCCGCGACCAGGACGGGGAGTCCGCCGGTGATCTCCCGTACCTCCGTCGCCAGGGGAAGGAGTGCGGCCAGGGCCTCCCGGGCGGGATCGCCCGGGGCCGTCGTGGTGTCCTCGGGGTGTGCGGCGCCCAGCCGGCGGTGGGCCAGGGCGGCGATGTCCCGCACGTCGAGCGGTCCGAGGGCGAGCACGAGGTGGGCGTGCGCCTCCAGCGCGGCGTACCAGGCGGTGCCGGGGTCGTCCAGCGGCACGTCGGAGGCGGCCAGCACCAGCAGCACCGGGCGGCGCAACAGCCCCCGGCCCACGAGTGCGAGGGCCTCCAGGGAGATGGCGTCGGCCTCCGCGACGTCGTCGGCGAGCAGCACCACCGGACCCCGGACCCCGTCCAGCGCCCGCAGGGCCCACTCCGCCAGCCGCCGGGCGTCGGCGTCGGCGGGCGAGCGGGGACCGTCCTGCGGGGACAGCCCCAGGGCGCCGCGCAGCCCACTGACGAGAGCCGGCTCGCCACCCGTACCCGACAGGGAGAGCCACCGCGCGGCGGGCAGCCGCCGGGCCGCTTCGCACAGCAGCAGTGACTTGCCCGTTCCGGCCCCGCCGGAGACCACCACCAACCCGCCCGCACCGGAGCGGCCCCGGGCGGCGAGCGCGGTGATCCCGCCGATCTCCGCCTCCCTGCCCACGCACAACGGCCCGTCGTCCGCCCCGGACACCCACGTGGACGGTACGACCACGGAGCCCGCGGGCTCCTGGTGAGCCTGGGGGACAGGGACTTCGGGGGCAGGCGCGACGACAACGACAGGCGGCACAGGGGCAGCAGGCGCCACCACCTGCTCCGGCTGCGCGTACGCGTGCGGTTCGAGCAGTTCCTCGCCGTTGAGGATGCGGGTGTGGAGGTCGCGCAGTTCGTTGCTCGGCTCGACGCCGAGCTGCTCGATCAGGAGGTTTCGGGTGTGGCGGTAGGCGTGGAGGGCTTCGGACTGTCTGCCTCCGGCGTACAGGGCCTGCATGAGCAGTCCGTGGAGGCGTTCGCGCAGGGGGTGTTCGGCGGCGGCCAGGCGGAGGCGGTCGACGATCTGTTCGGCCCGTCCGCCGACGATGGCGTTCTCCAGGCTGTCCTCCAGGACCACCAGGCGGCGTTCGGCCAGCGAGATGCGGCGGCGTTCGGCGTAGGGGCCGGGCACTCCGGCCAGGGGTTCGCCGTGGAAGAGGTCCAGGGCGCGGGTGTAGTGGTCGTCGGCCTGGCGCCACTGGCGGCGGGTGCGGGCGCGTTCGGCCTCGGCGACCAGGTTTTCGAAGCGGCCCAGGTCGAGCTGGTCGTCGGCGATGCGCAGCTGGTAGCCGCCGTGCCCGTAGAGCAGGACGCAGGGGGGTGTCCCGGGTGGGCGGGGTGGTTCGAGTACGGCGCGCAGGGCGGAGACGTGGGTCTGGATCACCTTGTTCGCGCGCAGCGGGGCGTCCTCGGCGTACAGGGCGTCGAGCAGGGTGGGCATGGAGACCCACTGGCGGCGGCGCAGGGCCAGCACGCTCAGCAGGGCTCTGCGCTGCGGCGGGCCCAGTGGCACAGCGGTGCCGTGCTGCTGGGCGGTCACGCCGTCGAGCAGCGTGAGGCCCAGGCCGGCGACCACCTCGTCAGCCGTCATCGTTCGTTCCCCGTTCCGACCTGGTCAAGGGTCGTAAGTTTGTACTTAACATCATATGACCTGCACCGTTACCGCCTTTTGCACGATCGTTGACCGCGCCGCCGAGTCTTGTGGCCAGGGGGAGCACACCTGCTCCGCCCGGGACAGAGGGGAGCGCCGTTCCCGTCGTGCGGCGACCTTTCCGTCGTACGAGGCAGCGCGCCTCCCAGGAGACAGCGCGCGTCCGGTGGACCGCGCACTCACCCGCACCCGTCCCGGGCACCGGCGGCCCCTGCGCCATGACCACCGCTGTAACCGGGCGCGTCGCGCGCCCCGCCGACACCCCGTCGGCACTCGCAGAACACATAAGAAGGACCGCACATGTCTTGCCTGAAGTTCCTTGCCATCTCCGGAAGTCTGCGCCGCGCCTCCCACAACACCGGGCTGCTGCGATCCCTTCCCGCGCTGGCCCCGGACGGTGTGGCCATCGATCTGTACGAAGGGCTGGGGAACCTCCCCCTCTTCAACGAGGACCTGGAGCCGCTTCCCGCGCCCGCGGCGGTCGCCGCGCTGCGCGCCCGGGTGGCGGACGCGGACGGCGTGCTGATCGCGACCCCGGAGTACAACTCGTCGATCCCGGGGTCCCTGATGAACGGCCTCGACTGGCTCTCCCGGCCCGCGGGCGCCTCCGTCCTGCGGGGCAAGCCGGTCGCGGTGCTGGGGGCTTCGCCGTCGCAGTTCGGCACCGCTCGGGCCCAACTCGTCCTGCGCCAGGTGCTCCACCGCATCCAGGCACAGGTCCTCGACCACCCGGAGGTGACCGTCTTCCGCTCCCACGGCCGTTTCGACGCCGCGGGCACGTTCCTGGGCGACGAGGTGACCGAGCAGCTGCTGGGCGATCTGCTGGCGGGCCTGGTGCGGATGAGCCGTACGGACGCGGCGGTGCCCACCGCCTGAACCGCTCCGTTCAGGAGCTCTTGAGCGCTTCGAGTTCCCGGGCGATGGTTTCGGTGCTCCGGAAGGTGGCGCCCAGCAGCGCGACGTGCTTCCAGCGCAGCGTTCCGTCGGGGGCCACGATGAAGACCGCCCTGCGCACCCCGATTCCGGGCGCGGTGATGCCGAACATCCGGGCCACCTTCCGGTCGGGGTCGGCCAGCAGCGGCATCTTCAGCCCGTGCTTGCGGGCGAACGCCTCGTGGCTGTCCAGGTCCTGGGAACTGATGCCCCAGACCTCCGCGTCGGCGGCGGCGAAGACATCGAGCCCGCTGGAGTAGGAACACAGCTGCTTGGTGCACACCGCGGTGTCGTCACCGGGATAGAAGGCGAGCACCAGCGGGCGCCCCGGAGCGCCGCGCAGCGCGTACTCGCTCCGCTCGAACCTGCCGTCGACCAGCACGCCACCGGGCAGCGTGAATTCGGGAACGGCGTCTCCCTGAGCGGGACTCGCGGCCATCGGGTTCCTCCTGGTGCGGTGCGCTGCGGCGCTGGGCCGGCGGACGGGTGCGGCACGGCACGGACCGGGGCGGTGCCGCTTTCCCAGCACCCGCGCGGCCGTGTCCGGCACACCGTACTGGTGCACACGCCCCCGGGACGGCGCGGGGCACCGCGAGCCGCTGCCGCCGGCGCTGTCCCCGTACCCGTGTCCGGCACCGCGGAGCCTGTGTCCCTGCCCCGACCGGGGCCGGGACACCGGCTCTCACCACGTCGCCGCGCCCCAGCCGGAGGTCAGGTCCGCCAGCCACTGGTCGGGCAGTGTGCCCCGCCACCGCTCGGTGAGCGCGGAAGGGACCGTGGCCAGCCGCTCCAGGGCGATCAGGCCGACGGGGTGGGCGAGGAGTTCGTACCGGCCGCGCACGGCAGCCGCCGACCGGGGCCCGCAGGACGCGAACAACCGCACCAGCCGCTCCTGGTAGCGGATGACGAAGTCCTCCAGGAGGTCGGGGTGGTGGGCCCGTTCGGCGTCGCGGACGGTCGACCAGAGCGCGGGTAACACCTCCTGGGTGACGACGGAGTCGAACCGGGCGTGGACCCCGAACTGCGTGTACGAGCGCACCGCGACGGCGAGCACCCGGTCGGCGGCGCCCTCCCGTACCTCCAGCTCGGCCCGTTCCACCGCGCTGTGCGCGTACGCCTCCGTGCTCGTGCTCATCGTGTGCCCTTCCCCACCCGTACCGTTGACCTCCGCATACCCAGCCGGTCAAGTCCGGTATCCCGATCCGCGCCCCCATGTTCGTCCGCGGGCGGAGGGGCGCCCGGGACGGGCTTCACCTGCTGCCCCGCATCCTCCCCCGGCCGGTGTCCGGCCGGGTCCACAAAGCGAATATCGCCGCCGACCGGTGGGCGCGTGTGCTCCGGATCCCCCGGCGGGTCAGCGCGCCTCGGCCGCGCCCTCGATCACGGGTTCGCCGGATGCGGGGCGTCCCGGGCCGTCCTCGGGTGTCGGACCGGCCCCGGGCGTCGAACCGGTCGGGCCGCCAGCCGTGGCGGCGTCGCGCAGCGCGGCTTCGACCCGGCTGTTGCTGGTCATGGTGGCCGTCACGGCGGTCATGGTGAGCAGGAGACCGGCGGCGGCGTAGAGCGGGGTGCGTACGTCGTGGGCGGTGGCCAGCCAGCCGCCGAGGAAGGCGCCGAACGGGGCGGCGCACATGGCGAGCATCCGGGAGGTGGAGGCGACCCGGCCCATCAGACGGGCGGGGACGATCGCCTGCCGGAGGGAGGGGCCCAGCACCATCGTGGCGCCCATGCCTGCCCCGCAGACGGCCAGTGCGAGCCCGGCGGCATACGGGTCCGGAGCGGCGGCCAGGCCCAGGATGGCCAGCCCCTCCACCGCGGCCGTGCAGGTCAGGGCGGTGCCGGTGCCCAGCCGACGGCCGAGGAAGGAGGCGATGCCCGCGCCGAGCAGACCCCCGGTGGCCTCCGCGGTGAGGAGCAGGCCGAAGCCCAGGGTGCCGATGCCCAGGCGCTCGTGCGCGAAGAGGGCGAGCACGGTCTCCACGGCGAGGAAGGCGATGTTCCCTACCGCCGGACGCAGCGCGAGCCCCAGCAGCAGCCGGTCCCGGAAGACGTACGAGGCCCCGGCCCGCGCCTGCCGCAGCAGCGACTCGCGGGCCTGCGGCACGGGCCGGGGCGCGGCGGGCAGGGACCGTACGAGCAGTGCGGACAGCGCGAAGGACAGCGCGTCGGCCAGCAGCGGAACCGACCGCCCCAGCGCGAGCAGCGCGCTGCCCGCCGGTGGCCCGGCGAAGCCGGACGCGGCGGTCTGGGTGCCGCGCAGGCGGGCGTTGGCGCGCTCCAGGAGCGCCGGGTCGCGGCCGAGCAGGTCCGGCAGGTAGGCCGTGGCGGCCGTGTCGAAGAAGAGCTGGCCCAGGCCGAGCAGGAAGGCGACGGCCGCGAGCAGCGGAACGCTCAGCAGGTCGAGTGCGGCGGCTCCCGCCGGCAGGGCGAGCAGCACCGCGCGTGCCGCGTCCGTGAGCCACATCGTGCGTCTTCGGTCCCAGCGGTCCACCAGCGCGCCGCCGAGCACTCCGAAGAGCAGCCACGGCAGTGTTCCGGCCGCCGTGACGACGGCGAGCGCCATCGGATCCCGCGTCAGCGTCAACGCGAGCAGCGGCAGCGCGGCGTGCGTCACGCCGTCACCCAGCGAGGACACCGTCTGCGCGGTCCACAGCCTGCCGAACCCGGACGGCAACTTCTCCTTCTCCGTCTTCACTTGGCGTCCTCCTCGGCCCGCGCCCGCGATGCCGGGTGGAACAGGGCGAAGACGAGCGAGGCGTCCGGCAGCGACGGGTCGGACAGCTGCCGGTACTCGTCCGCCAGCGCCTCCAGCCGCGCCCCCAGCTCCGCGAACTGCTCCTCGGTGAGCCGCAGGTGCGCCATCTTCACGTGCCGCTCGCCGTCGGCCGGCGCCGCCTCCAGGTCCGCCACCGCGTGCCGCATCAGCACGTCCGGCCCTCCCTCGCCCGGATCCGGCAGTACGAGCGTGCGCGCGGCCATGGCGTAGTACCGCTCGGTGACCCCGCGCACCTTCCGCGTCCGCACCACCTTCACCAGCCCGGCCCGCTCCAGCAGCCGCACGTGATAGCTGGAGCTGCCCTTCGCCAGTCCCACGCGCGCGGCGATCTGCGTGATCGTCGCGGGCTCGAAGCGGAGCACGGCCATGATCCGGTGACGCGTCAGATTGGAGACGGCGCGCAGCTGCTCGTCCGTGCTGACGTGAAGCGTCTCGGGAAGGTCTTCAGGAGGCATGCGTGCAATGGTCAACACCTCTTGACCATTGCGCAAGGGGTTTGCCGGGACGGGTCCGCTCGGGTTCCCCGTACGGGCTCGCACGGGCTGTTCGCCGCGTCCGGGCGACACTGGGAGGCGTGATCATCGAACGCGCGTATGCCCACCTCTCCTCGTACGACGAGGAGACCTGGCCCTGGTCGGTGCCCTGCGTCCGGCAGCTGCTCGACGAAGGGCTGCGGTTCCGCGCGCCGGTGACCTTCCTGGTCGGGGAGAACGGCTCGGGGAAGTCGACCCTGGTCGAGGCGCTGGCGGAGGGGTTCGGCCTGGACTCCTACGGCGGGTCCCACGACTGGCGCTACGCCTCCCCGCGCGGCAAGTCGGCCCTCGGCGAGCGGATGAAGTTCGACGCCGCCGCCGGGCGCGGGCGCCGGATGGCCGCCAGCTGGTCCGCCCGCAAGGGGTTCTTCCTGCGCGCCGAGACCGCGCTGGACGCCCTGGGCAGGGAGGGCTTCTCACCGGACAGCGTCAGCCACGGCGAGGGCTTCCTCGCCGCGTTCCGCGGGAAGTTCCTCGACGCCGGGCTCTACGTGCTCGACGAGCCGGAGGCGGCGCTCTCCTTCTCCTCGTGCCTGGAGCTGATCGGGCACATCGACCGGCTGGCCAAGGAGGGCGGCCAGGTCATCTGCGCCACGCACTCCCCGCTGCTGACGGCACTGCCGGGCGCGGACATCATCGAGGTCGGCGAGCACGGCATGCGCAGGGCGGACTGGCGGGAACTGGCCATCGTGGACCACTGGCGCCGCTACCTCGCCGACCCGCAGGCCTATCTGCGGCACATCGTCGAGCCTTAGCACGGGCCGCGCGCCGCGACCGCGCGAACTTCTCCGCGCTAGCGAGGGGGTGTCTGCTGCGGTACGCCCAGCGCGCGGATCAGCAGGTCGACGTGCGAGTCCAGGAAGTCCTGGCCAACGGGCCGGCGACGTACCGTCAGACGCCAGAAGATCGGAGCCGCCAGCAGGTCGAGCATGAGTTCGCGGTCGACGTCCTGCGGCAGTTCCCCCCGGGAGACCGCCCGGTCGATGAGGGCCTCGCCCCGCTCGCGCCGGGGGTCTCCCAGGTTCGTGGTGAGCGCGTCGGCGAGCTCCTCGCTGCGCAGTGCCTCGGCGACCATGTCCGGGAGGATCCGCCCGAAGCGGGGGTCGTTCAGCCAGGACAGAACCGAGGCGACCATGGCCTGGAGGTCACCGCGCAGCGAGCCGGTGTCGGGGGCTTCCGCGAGCGGAACGCTGAGCTGCGACACGGCGGCGACCGCCAGGGCGCTCTTGGACGGCCAGCGACGGTAGAGGGCGCTCTTGCCCACCCCCGCACGTTTGGCGACGGCCTCCATCGAGAAGCGCCCGAAACCCTTGGCCGCGAGTTCGTCCAGGGCGATGTCGACGATCGCCTCCGTCAGCTCCAGCTGGAGCACCGCGGCACCGGAGGGCTTTCTCTTGTCACGGCTTCGAGGCTCCATGGCCGGCAGCCTAACATTTGGACGGTACCGTTCCGACCAAATCGGCGAGGGGCGGCTGCGCGGCGATCCCGGTGCACGTTCCGCCGTACGGTCCTGCCCCGGTGCACCGGGCCGCCGTGTTCAGGCAGTGAGCAGCAGGTCCCGGTGTTCGCTCAGGAACTCCCGGAGGGAGCGCGGCGAGCGGCCGGTGAACTGCTTGACCGTGTCGGCGACGAAGTCGTTCTGACCGGTGCGGATGAGGTCGTCGAGACCGGCCAGCGAGGCGGAGAAGTCGGGGGAGTAGCCCGCCTCGACGTACTGCCGCACCCGTTGTCCGACGCTGACCGAGACGTGCCGGACCGGCTTGCCGGTGGCCTCGGCGAGGAGGGCCGCGGCGTCGTCGTAGCTGATCGAGTCCGGCCCGGTGACGAAGAACTCGCTGTTGTGCGCGGTGTCGTCGGCGAGCAGGGCCGCCGCGGTGGCACCGATGTCCCTGGCGTCGACGAACGCCTGCTTCCCCTCGCCGGCCGCGGTGACGAACTCGCCCGAGGTGCGGATCGCTTCCGCGAGCGGGTGCCTGCCGACGAAGTTCTGCATGAACCACGAGGGCCGGAGCACCGCCCATTCCGGCATGACGGACTCGACCAGCGCGGCCACCTGCCCCAGCCCCGGGTCACCGGTCCGGACGGCCGACGAGCTGAGGAACACCGTGCGGCGCACCCCGGCCCGCCGCGCCTCGTCGAGGAACGCCTCGATCGGCGGGACGGGGTCGGCGACGCCGACCGGTGCGATGAGGTAGAGGCGGTCCACCCCGGCCACCGCCGTCGCGTAGGTGTCCCGGTCGGACCAGTCGAACCTCACGTGGTCGGTCCCGGCGCTGCCTCCGGCGTCCTTCGTCGAGGTGGTGCGGATCGGCAGCCCGGTTTCCCGCAGGCTCTCCGCGACCGCGCTGCCGGTGTTGCCGCTGGCGCCGAGCACGAGAATCCTCGGTGTCGCGTTCATGACTGCTCCTGTGCGGTGAGGATCTCGGTGAGGGGCTTCTCGCCGGTGACGGCGTCCACGATCTGGGGGAGGGAGCCCAGCGCGTGGCCTGCGGCCAGCGGGTTCCAGTAGTCCTTGTACGACTCGATGCCCCGGTCGCCCACGCGGATCACTCCCACGTAGTCGATGTCGTAGGGGCGGCCGGTGGCCAGCGCGGTTCCGCCCACACCCCACTCGACGATCATCACGTCCGGATCGGCCGTCTCGTGGCGGGTCTGGTGGCGGATGCTCCGCAGGTCGACGTGGTCGGTGTAGGACCGCACGTACTCCCGTACTTCCTCACGGCCGCTCAGGTCCGCGTGGCCAGGAGGGGCGAAGGGGAACTCCATGACGCCGTCCGGGGCCCACAGGTCCGCGAAGCCCATCATGTCGTGGGCCAGGAGTACTTCGTGCATGCGGTCCATCACGTCGTGGACGCGCCGGCGGCGGGCAGCGGCGTCGAGCTGCTCGGTCATCACAACCTCCTCGTTCCGGCCGGCTCTCACCGGCCATGTGGACGGTACCGTCCCGTCCAAGCTTTGGCCATAGGCGGACGGTACCGTCCCGTCCTTGTGCTGTTCTGGTCGACCTCCGCCGCCGTGTCACCGTCGGCGGACCGGCCGGCGCTGTCGCGGATGCGGCGGGGGCGTCGAACCCAGGCGGGTCAGGCGCCCCGGGCGGGCAGCAGGCCGACGGCCTTCAGGCGCTTGTCCGAGGCGCGGGCGGCCCAGGCGGCCACCAGCAGGCCCACGGCCAGCAGCGGATAGCCCATGACGATCTTGGCGAAGCCCAGCGAACCGACCTCGTCGGCCGCGTAGAGGTACTGCTGCACGGCGAACCGGGCGCCGAAGATGACGGCCAGGAACAGGGTGGCGACCGTGTAGTAGAAGCGCGAGCGCTTGTCCTGACGCCACACGGTGCCCTTGCCGGTGGCCCCGTTCCAGATCAGTCCGGCCAGCGGCCACCGTGCGAGGACGGAGACCAGGAACAGGACGGAGCCCGCCAGGCTCGCCCAGATCCCGATGAGGAAGTAGTCCTTGGCGGAGCCGGTGTACCAGGTGATACCGGCGGCGATGGCCGCGCCGAACAGCCCGCCGAGCGCCGGCTGGAGCGATTCCTTGCGCAGCAGTCGGGCGGCGGCGATGGCCACCGCGACGGCGAAGGCGGCGATGATCGCCGCCCCCAGCCCGCCGAAGTTGTTGGCGACGACGAAGGCCACGACGGGCAGCGCCGAGTAGACGAGGCCCTTCGTGCCGCCCGCCTGCTCAAGGGCGGTCGGCTTCTTGCTCTGACCAGTCGTCTGGTGCATCTGCATGGTCGCCGCCTCCGGGGGAGTGGTGGTCTGCACGGTGATCAACTCTTCCTGGTTCGCCTGAGATGAATCGCGGTGTCGTCTCATCACTTACTGCCACTATGTCATTAAGTGACATTCTTGGGAACCCCGTGTGACCCAGGTCACATTGACCTCTGCTCCTCCGAGGGGCGGGCATGTCGTCTCTCCCGCAGGCGTGGACGTATGCCTGTCGCCTTGGTTGCGGCGGGGACGGGGGCGGTGACGGGCGCGGACGCGCGTCAATCGCGGGGTGGGCGCGCGTCCGGGGGTGCCGGAGACGGGGGCGGGCCGAGTGCGTGCTCGCCGCATCGGGGCACTGGTGCGGCGGTACGTCGGTGCATCGGTACGTCGGCTCGACGGTGCGGTTTGGCTCGACGGTGCGGCCGGAACGAGGTGTGACCCCGGACCGGCCGGGAGGGGCGGTGCGGGGTGCCAGGGGTGCCCGGGGGCGGGAGATCGCGGGCGTGGGCGGCTCGGGTCAGACCGTGATCGGGTCGCCCACGGCTCCTCCGGTGGCCCTGCGGACGGCGTGTGCGATGCGGGTGGAGGTGTCGGCGAACTCGCGGGGGTCGGCGCCGTCCAGGAGCTGCGCGCCCACGTCCTCGTTGATGACCCGCAGCGCCGCAGCGGCTGCCGCAGCGTACAGACGTACCTGCAGGTCCTGGGCGGGGAGCTGAAGTCGTTGCGCGATGATCCCGGCCATCTCCCGTTCCACCTGGTCGCAGGCCATCAGCCAGGCCGTGCGGATGGCCGGCTCGCGGTCGGCCAGCCGGATCATCTTCATCGCGAGCACGTTGTCGGCCATTTGTACCGCGTCGATCTCACGGCCGATCCTCGTCGATTCCGCGTGGAAGTGGGTTTCGAGCGAGAGTTCCGGGGGCCAGCTGCGCAGCGTGGACATCTCCAGCTCCACGCCCTCCATCACAATGGGTTCGGCGCAGCTCTCCTTGCTGCGGAAGTGCCGCCAGATGGTACGGGTCGACAGCCCGACGGCCTCGGCGATCTGATCGCCGCTGGTCGCGTCCACGCCCTGGTCCCAGAACAGGCGGCACGCCTCGCGTGAGATCTCCAGGCGCAGGCGGTGACGGCGTCGTTCGCTCATCCCGCCCTCGCTGCGCTTGGTCGATGCCGTGCCGGCCATGTCGCCGCTCCCTGTCCCGTAATGTCAGCAAGTGCCATAATGGCATTTAGTGAAGTTGAATGCCAATGGGGTGGGTGCGCATTCTTCACGGGCTTTGCGGGGTGCCTGCCGTCGGCTCGGCCCGCCGGTCCGCCGTCGAGACGGAAAGGCGCTCGGGTGTCGAGGTGCAACTCGGCGACGGTCCCGGCGTGTCCGGCAGGGTGAATGGACGCGGGCATGCGGCAGGCGGTCGCCCCCGCTTCGAGGCGACCGCCTGCCGCGACACAGTGCGCGGGTTCCGTACGTTCCGTACGTGGTGAACAGGTGAGCAAAGGCCGCCGCGCAAAGGGCGAACGACTTCCCCCGGTTTCCCGGGATCCCCCGGTTTCCCGGGACCTGCGTCCCGTCATTGCCGAATCGGTGAAAATGGCTGCCGAGTAAGGCAGTTGACCCATTCCCGGGCGGTTGCAGCCGGGTATGATCGCCCTTCTGTCATGCCCGCCGAGGTTCCGATACCGGCGCCGACGGCTCAGTTTCCGGAGCCGACGATCGCGGTGACGCGAATCTCCACGCGCATCGCGGCGAGGCCCAGGACCGTGACACCGGTCTCGGTCCAGATCGGCGCGCGGCCCCCGAGACGGAGACGGAACTGCTCGGCCATGACGTTGTTGACGTCGTCCCCGATGGCGTCGTCGCCCGGCGCGACCTTGTGGTACGAGTTCACGTGGATGACGTCCTTCCAGGTCGCGCCGACCGTGGCGAGCGCGCGCTCCACGTTGTCGAAGGCCTGGACGATCTCGTCCTCCAGCGAGTCGGGGATGACCAGGTCGTCGTCCACACCGGCCTGGCCGGAGATCTCGACCCGGTCGTCGACGCGAACGGCCCCGCTGTAGCCGAGCGCCGCGTGCAGCTTCTCGCCGTAGCCCGGAACGATGCCGAAGGTGACAGTGCTGCTCATGATGCTTCCTCTTCCTGCCGTGTAGCGGTGAGTTGAGTCGCGCATGACTTCACGCATGAAGTGAATGTAGCAGGAGATGACTTCAAGCGCAAAGTGATGGCAGACTTCTTTCCCAGGACAGGCAGACCCTCCGGCAGTACGGGAGAAACCATGAGCGGCACGGACGGCCACGAAGGCGACCACGAGGAAGGGCACCAGGGCGGGACCGCCGAAGGTTCCAGCACCGGTTCCAGCACCGGTTCCGGCGACGGCGAGGAGCTGCGGTGGCTCGACGCGCAGGAGAAGGCCGCCTGGACCGGGCTGATCTCGCTGGTCCTGCTGCTGCCCGGCAAGCTGGAGTCACCGCTGCGGCAGGAACACGGCATCACCCTGTTCGAGTACCTCGTGCTCAGCCACCTCTCCGAGGCGCCTCGGCGCACCCTGCGGATGGGCGAACTCGCCTTCCTCGCCAGCGGATCGCTCTCCCGCCTCTCCAATGTGGTCAAACGCTGCGAACAGCGCGGCTGGATCCTGCGCACCCCCGACCCCGACGACGGCCGTTACACCCTCGCCGTACTCACCGACCCCGGCTTCGACCTCGTGCACGAGGCGGCGCCGACGCATCTGCGCTCCGTGCGCGGCACCGTCCTCGACTCCCTCAACACCGCCGACCAGAAGGCCCTCGTCCGTATCGCGCAGAAGCTCCGCATCGTTCCCGACGACTTCGGCTGACAGCCACCGCACGCGACGCCGACACCCGTCCCGTACGGCGCTGAATCGGGAGCGGGGCCACCGTCGGCCCCGCCGGCCTGGCCGGGCGTCCGCCGCTCAGAGCAGCAGAGCCGTGGCGAGTTCACCGGGCCGGGCGGCGAACGGGGTGTGGCTGCCCGGAAGGGTGCGCACGGTGAACGGGTTGTCCGGCATGGCCCGGTCGGCTTCCGCGATCATCAGGTCCTGCACGGGTGTCGGCAGCGCCCGGTCGTCCGCGCAGCGCAGAAAGGTCCTCGGAACACGCCCCCACCGTCGCGCGGTCAAGTGGACCGGGGTGGTGGGGATCGCCAGCGGCAGATCGGGGCTCAGCGCCGTGCGCCAGCGGCCGAAGCGGTCCGGGGCGGTGTCGTGGTAATGGGTCTGCCGCAGTTCCTCGACGTAGGCGGGGTCCTGCGAGAGCGGGTTGATGCGTACGGCACCCAGTTCCCCGGGATCGCCGAGGTTGAGACTCCGGCCCCGTGCCGTGGCGCTCTCGGGCGATTCGAGATAGTCGGCGAACCGGGGCCGTCCGGCGGGCACGAAGGACGACAGGTAAACGATCGCGTCGACGAGTTCGGGTGCGCGCTCGACGGCCAGCGACGCCGGGCCGCCGCCCGCGCTGTGCGCGACGAGCACGACACGGCGGTGACGGCGGACCTGGCGCAGCGCGTCCAGTACGGCCTCGGCGCAGTCGTCCATCGTCACGGTGGCGAGCGCGGACTTCTCGGTCAACAGGCCCGGCTGGCCTGGCTGGAGGTATCCGCTCGGCAGCGGCGCGTCGAAACCGTGCCCCGGCAGGTCGACGGCCGTGCTCGCCGCCCCGAGTGCGGCGAGCGCGCGCTGTGTCGCCGCCCACTGCCCGGAGCCGTGCCAGGCCCCGTGGACGAAGACGAAGACGGTGTCCGTGGAGGGCGCGGAGGACGTGGCGGACGTGGCGGACAGGGAGGTCGTGGAGGACGAAGGGGAAGGTGCGTCAGTCATGACCGCATTCCACGCGACCCCCACACGATCATCCAGCGAAAGATCTGACAAGCTGGCCGACGATACCTGGGAGATATGGCGGGGAGGCCGACAGCGTGGAGGCACGACACCTGCGGTACGCCCTGGCACTCGCCGAGCACGCCCACTTCGGCCGGGCGGCCGGTGCGCTGGGCATCGCGCAGCCCCCGCTGTCCAAGCAGATCGCGGACCTGGAACGGGAAGTGGGGGCCCGCCTGTTCGACCGCACCCGGCGGGGGGTGTTCCCGACGGCGGCGGGCACGGCCTTCCTCTCGCGGGCCCGCCGGGCGCTCGACGAGATCGCGGCGGCCTCGGTCGACGCGGCCAGGGCGGCACGCGGTGAGACGGGGCGGCTGCGCCTGGGGTTCATCGCCTCGGCGCTGCTCGACCCGCTGCCGGACGTGCTGGGCAGGTTCGGCCGCGAACGGCCCGACGTACGGCTGGAACTGCACGAGATGGCGACCAGTTGCAGCTCGGCCGTGCTCGTCACCGGTGAACTGGACGTGGCGATCGGCCTCGGCCGACCGGACGGCGTCGGGGCCGAGCAGCTGGTGTCGGTCCCGATCGGACACGACCATCTCGTCGCGGTCGTCAGCAGTACGCACCCGTACGCGGGTCAGCCGTCGGTGGACGTGGAGCGGCTGCGGCAGCAGCCGCTGATCGTGGCGTCGGGGGAGGACGAACCGGCCGTCGCCGCCGGGCTGCGGACCCTGCTCGGCAAGGACTCCCCGGCGCTCGCCGAGGCGACCGTCGCGCGGGACATCCACACCATCATCGGCCTCGCCGCCTGCGGGGTGGGCGTCGGCCTGGGCCCCTCCCGCATGCTGACGGCCCCGCGACGGGGTACGTGGTTCTGCGAGGTCACCCCGCGCACGCCGCTGCCCGACCTGGTCCTGTCCTTCAGCGCCCGGGACCGGTCCCCGGCGCTGAACGCGTTCCTCGACGTCATCCGCGCGAACTGCCCCGCCGTCGGCGCCGCACTCGACCACCGGCTCGGCCCGGCCGGACCGTGGGGAGAGGAAGACGGCTGAGCGACCCGGGCGGTGCCGGCGGCGACCTCGTCCGCGCCGCTCGCGGCGTGTGCTGCGGACCGGGCCGAGGGGAGGGGCCTCGCCGTCGTGCGGGAGGGGCCTCGCCGTCGTGCGGGCGGGGCCGTGCCCCCGCCCGGTCCACCGGTCTCTAGCCGCGCTCGGGCCAGACCGGGCCCTCGTCGGTCCAGGTGACGCCCTTGTTCCGGCACAGGCAGAAGGGGTGGCCGATCGGGTCGGTGTAGACCTGCCAGCCGTAGCCCTCTTCGCCGATGGAGTCCTGCCTCAGCGTCGCGCCGAGAGCGAGGACACGGCGCTGCTCGGGCTCGATCTCGTCCACTTCGAAGTCGAGGTGGAACTGCTTGGGGTGCTCGCTGTCGGGCCACTGCGGAGCGCGGTAGTCGTCCACCCGGATGAACGCCAGCTCGATCTCCCCGAACTGGATACCGGCCCACTCCGCGGAGCTGCCCTCCTTGAGCGGACGGCCGGTCACCTCTGAGTAGAAGGCAGCCAGCTTCATGGTGTCCGGGCAGTCGATGATGAAATCGGTGAGTCGCAGCATTCCGCGATCTTGCCACAGGCCCGCACCCGAGTTCGAGAGAGTTCCCGGGCGGCCTCGCTGAAGTGCGGGAACAAGAATCTTGTGGGGGTTTCGTCCGCCGGATCCGTGCCCCGGGGCTGCCGGGTCCGCACCGTACGTGCGGGGTGGCGGCCGGCTCGGACCGCAGCCGTGCCGGGCACCCCGTCACCGGCGCCCTGCACCGACCCGGTGGCAGGACGGCGAAACGCTGCGCGGGGGCTGTTCATCCGCGTCCTCAGGCCCCACCATGCTCCTTACTGCTCATGCGTAACAGGTCGTAGGGGGAAGTGTGTTGAGGTCCGGCTCTCGATCCGGCGGCAGAATCACGGTGCCGCTGCTCGCCCTCGTCGTGTCCCTGTTCCTGCCGGCCGCCACGGTCCACGCACAGGCACCCGGGCGAAGCGCGGACGCGCCCCGCACCCCGGTCGTCTTCGTCCACGGCTACAACGCGGACCCCGGCGTGTGGGGCGCTCTGCGTGCGGACTTCAAGGCCGACGGGTACACCGAGGGCGAGCTGTTCTCCTTCGGCTACGACACCCACCGCTCGGTCAACGAAGTCCTCTCCGGCGAACTCGCCGCGTACGTCGAGAGCGTCAAGCGGCAGACCGGGGCGAGCCGCGTCGATCTCGTGGCCCACTCCTTCGGCAGCCTCGTCACCCGCTGGTACGCGAAGTTCGACCCCGCCGGCCAGTCGTCCGTGTCGCACTGGGTCTCCCTCGCCGGTCCCAATCACGGCACCAGCACCGCGTGGGCCTGCGCCCTGTGGGACCAGGCGTGCCGCGACATGACGCCCCGTTCCTACGTCCAGAAGCGGCTCGCGGAGGGCGACGAGACACCCGGGGCCGTGCGCTACACGACCTGGTGGTCGAACTGCGACGAGGTCATCAACCCGGACAACAGCGTGCCGCTGACCGGCGCCGTCAACAACGCCGCCGGCTGCCTCGACCACAACGCGCTCCTGGGCGACGACAAGGTCTCCGAAGGGGTCCGCGCCGCACTCCGCTCGAACTGAGCGTTTCACACGGAATTACCCGCTTTTCGTCCCTCGGGATCCAGATTACGGCGGACAGCCGCCCGGCGCAGCCGCTCACACCGGCGCGCGGGAGTCCGCGGCCGAGGCGGCCCAAGGGCAGGCGCCGGGGCACGGGGTCTCGGTTCGCGGGGCGGCGGGTGGGGCGAGCACCATGGAGTGCGGCCGTGCCACGGGCGCTGCCGTGGAGGGAGCTGGGCGATGGCACCGGACGACGAGGCCAGTCGGAACGGGAGGACGGGGAGCCGCGGGGCGAGCGCAGCGAGCGCGAGGCGGACCCGTGACTCCGGCCCCCTCCCACCAGGAGGGCTGCTCGACCTGCTGAGCGTGTCCGCGGTGGTGCTGGACAACGACGGCCGCATCGTGTTCTGGAGCCCCCAGGCCGGTGAGGTCTTCGGGTACACCGCCGAGGAAGCGCTGGGCCAGCACGCCGCCCGGCTGCTGGTTCACCCCGAGAACAGCGAGCTGGTGAGCCGCCTGTTCGCCAGGGTCATGGGCTCGGGGGAGAGCTGGGCGGGCGCCTTCCCGGTCCGCCACAAGGACGGCGGCACCCGGCTGGTGGAGTTCCGCAACATGCGGCTGACCGACGACCTGGGCGACGTCTACGCCCTGGGCATCGCGGCCGACCAGGTCATGCTGGAGGGCATCGAGGCCAAGCTGGCACTGTCCGACCGGCTCGTCTCCCAGTCGCCCATCGGTGTGGCGTTCCTGGACACGGATCTGCGCTACCTGATGGTCAACCCGGCCCTGGAACGCATCAACGGCATTCCGGCCGAGGACCACATCGGCAAGCGTCCGAGCGACATCCACCCGTTCGACGGCATCGAGGGGGTCGAGGCGGCGCTCCGGCAGGTGCTGCTGACCGGCGAGCCGCTGATCGACCAGTACTTCGTCGGCCGTACGCTCGCCGACCCGGAACACGATCACGCCTGGTCGGTGTCGTACTACCGGCTCGAAGGGGCGAACGGGCGGGTGCTCGGCGTGGCGAACTCGGTGGTCGACGTCAGCGAACGCCATCGGGCCGCGATCGAGGTGGACCGGGCCAGGCGGCGGCTGTCGCTGATCGCCGACGCGTCCGTCCGGGTCGGCACCACGCTGGAGGTGGAGCGGACGGCGCAGGAGCTGGCCAGGGTGGCCGTTCCGGAGCTGGCCGACGTCGCGGCGGTGGACGTCCTCGACTCCGTACTGGCCTTCCGCCGTCGGGGCGGCCGGCACGAGGGACCCGAAGTGTTCCGTGCGCTGGCGGTGGCCTCCGCGTACCCCACGGAGGTCACCGCGGCGGCGGACAAGGTCGGCGACCTCGCCGTCTACGGTACGGACCGGCTGATCACCCAGTGCGTGCACACCGGCCGGCCGGTCGTCGTGCCGCACACCGGGCCGGACGACCTGCTGCGCATCGCCCCCGCGCCGGAGGCCGCGGCGGCCCTGGCGCGGGCCGGGGTGCACTCGTACCTCGCCGTGCCGCTGATCGCGCACCACGAGGTGCTCGGTGCCTTCGACATGATCCGCACGCACAACCCGCTCCCCTTCGACGCGGACGACGTGCTCCTCGCCGGGGAACTGGCCTCGCGTGCCGCGGTGGCCATCGACAACGCGCGCTGGTACCAGAGCGTGCGCAACTCCGCCGAGACCCTCCAGCGCAGTCTGCTGCCGGGACGGCACCCCCCTCTCGTCGGTCTGGAGGTCGCCTCCCACTACCAGCCCGCCGAGGCGTCGTCCGAGGTGGGCGGCGACTGGTACGACGTCATCCCGCTGAGCGGCGACCGTACGGCCCTGGTGGTGGGCGACGTGATGGGCAGCGGCATCGACGCGGCGGCGGCCATGGGACGGCTGCGTACCGCCACCTGCGCCTACGCCGACATCGACCTCGCGCCCCACGAGGTCCTGCGCCACCTCGACAAGATCACCAGCGGGCTGGAGCACTACATCGCCACCAGCCTGTACGCCGTCTACGACCCGCACCGGCACGAGTGCCGCATCGCCAACGCGGGGCACCTGCCCCCTGTCCTCGTACGCAGCGGGCGCACGCCCGAACTCCTCGACCTGCCCACCGGGGCGCCCCTGGGCGTCGGCGGAGTCCCGTTCCGCACCGTCACCTTCGACCTGCACCCCGGCGACCGGCTCGTCCTCTACACCGACGGCCTCGTCGAAACCCGTCACCACTCGATCGACCAGCGCCTGGACGCACTGCTCAAGAGCCTCGACGAACCCCTGCGCCCACTGCCGGACATCTGCGCCTGGCTCCTGGAGACCCTCCGCAACCCGGACGACCACGACGACGTGGCCATCCTCATCGCGCAGTCCCTGCCCGTCACCCCGGGGGAGAGCACCACGAAGTGACCCCCCTCGGAGCCCGACCGCCGTGGCCCCGGACGATATGGCCCCCCCGTGGGCCCCTCTTCCCATGGACCCCTCCCCCCGGGGCCTCCGCACCGCGTCGCCGACTACCCGCCGTCGCGCTCCACGTCCGCTCCCTCCACTTCCTGCGCTCCTTCCGCGGCCCGGCCGCTGCGTCGTCTCCGTTTGATCGCGGCGAGACCGGTCGTGGTCAGTGCCACGAGCAGCGCGGACGGCAACTGCGTGAGCAGACCTCGCCCGACTTCCGCGGCGAACTCCTCCAGGGACATGGCGACTTCCGCCTCTCTTGTGGGGATGCCACGTTTCTAGGGCGCGTGCGGACGCAGGTGGCCCGATCTGCGCGACGTGGCCAGAGGTTGCGCCCCGTATGGCGAAAGCCCTGATGAGAGGCCGTCGCAACTTCTACGATCTGCGGAAGATGCGGAACGTCGAGGGGGACTGATGGCCGACCCGGGCAAGGCGGACACCCAGGACGAGCTTCTTCAAGCGCTGCAACTGATGGTGCGGGAGACCCGCAGGAGCCATGAGGACATCGCCAAGCGGGCCCGGCTGTCGGGGAACACGGTGCGCGGTGTTCTGTCGGGGAAGAACTGGCCGCAACAGCGGACCCTCGAACAGCTCGTCGAGGCCTGCGGTCAGGACCCCACGGTCTGGGTGGAGGTGTGGGGAGCGCTCAACGACGCACGCCCCCGGACCGAACGCGGAGGCGACAAGCAGCTGCAGGAGCAGGTTGACGCGCTGGCAGCCGAAGTCCGCTCCCTTCGCCAGGACGTGGAGCAGGGCGAAACGGGCGACCGAAGGCGTCAACGGCGCATGGCGGACGCCTACTTCTCCTTTCTGGCCGACATGCCGACTGCTCAGTTCCGTCAGCTCCAGCCAAACGGCGATGGGAGTGCGCCCCTGGGACCCCCCACGCGCGACAAGACGTACCCGGAGCCCGTGTACGGGGACCAGGCGGTGACCGTCCTGCTCGGCAAGGTCGCGGAACTCGCCACGGCGGAAGGACTGCCCCGGCTGGCCGTCTACCTGGCCACCAGCCCCTTGCCACCGGCCTTCACCACCACGCTGAGCGCGAGCGACGGCTACGCCAAGGACGACGTGGACGCCTACCTGGTCGAGCTGCGCTCCTGCGTACGTGACTATCTGCGCGGCTGCGCGGAGGCCGTCTGACGGTCCGTGCGCGTCCTGTCAACGGGGGCGCCCGGTGCGCCTGCGGCACGGGCCGGGGGGAAAACGGCAGGCCACCAGCGGCATCCTGGTCGGGTGCGGATGCGGCTGGTGGCCTTCGTGGTGCGGTGCGTCGCTCACTTCGGGTCTGTGGGTGCCCCTTCAGCGCCTGCGGGTTCGGTTCCCGGGCAGGGCGAGAGGTCTTCGCTCAAGCGGAGTTCAGCACTTGTTGGGCACGTTGCCCGTCTCGTTGCCCTTCAGCAGGCCGCCCCAGATCCAGCTCGCGCCCGAGCCCAGCAGGACCCACTTGTTGTGGGAGACGCCGTTCTGGCTGACCCACTCGCCGTAGTCCCAGCAGATCGCGCTGAGCTGGTAGTTGGCGGGGACCGAGTAGTTGATGCTGCACTGGGTGGACGCACAGCTGCGGATGTTCGCGCCGGTCCAGGTGTAGACCCAGGTGTTGGCGATGGCCCGGTCGGCCGCCGCTGTCGGTGTCTCCCGGTCCGTGGGCACTGCGGCCGAGGCAGTGGAAGCCGCCATCCCTGAGGCGGCCAGCAGCGCCGCCGCGACCGTCGTGAAGACCTTGGCTCTCAGATGCATGGGAAGAACCCCCTGTTGGGCTCGATCTGCTGGGACATCCAGCGTGAATGACGCTAACTGCGACCAGTCGGGCCAGTTAGTCATGTACTGGCCAATACCAGAATGAGAGGGGGCACTCCGCTACGCCCGGACCGGTCGCGGTGGCGCGGGCATTGAGCAGGGGGATTCCCGAAGGCGGCGCAGTCGGTGCCCGGACGGTGATGGACCAGTGACGGTTGAGTGGGCATACCTGAGGGAGTGGAGGGGCGGGCTGTCTCTTTCCTGGTCACTCAATGCTTCGGTGACGTGGGGATGTTGGAGGTGGCCCGGTGGTCGGGGCATGGCGGAATTCCGTGCTCTGTGCCGCCGCGCTGATCGCTGGGTGGGCGGCTGTGCGGCGGCGCGCGGAGTGGTGGTCGGTTCCGGGGCCCGGGATCGCTCTCCGGTGAGGGGTGTGCCTCAGTTCAGCGGTTCAGCGGTTCAGCGGGAGGAGGTGAGCTGTTCGCGCACCCAGGTGGGGTCGGGGTTGGTGTGGGCCCGGCCCGAGGCGACGACCGTCGGGACGGTCTCGTTGCCGTCGTTGGCCGCCCGTACCGTCGCGGCTCCCTCCGGGTCGCGCCAGATGTTGACCCAGTGCAGCCGACGGGCGTCGCGGCCCAGTCGGATGCGCAGGCGCAGGCAGTACGTACAGCCAGGCCGCCAGAGGACGACCGGCCGGCCGTCGGCGGCGCTGCGCTCCTGTGCTTCCCGCGCACTGATCGACCTCGGGAAGATCAGGGGCGAGTTCACGGCGGCGAGGGCCAGGAGCACCAGCAGGGTCGCTGCGGCCGTGCCGGGGCTGCCCCGGAGGATCAGCCCGGTGGCGACGGCGGAGCCGCAGAGCAGGAGCAGTATCGGCAGGAGCCAAGCGCGCGTCATGGTGACGCAGGTTATCGGCGCACCGAAATCCTTGTCGAACAAGCGGGCGTCCGCGCGCTGGAGCGGGCCGGGCGCGGGGTGCGGGCCGGGGTCACAGGAGGCGGTCGACCAGGCCGTCGATGTAGTCCGGGGTGAGCGGGACCATGTCGAACAGGACGCGGATGTACATCGGGGCCAGGATGTGGTCCAGCACCTCGAACGCGTCGGGTGCCGGCTCGCCGCGGTCGCGGGCACGGTCGAGCATGGTCTGCAGTTGCCGGGTGCGTTCCGCGCGGAGGTCGGCGCCGGCCTGCTTGCCCTGTTGGCCGCTGCTCGACAGGGCGACGGCCAGGTGCAGTACCGCGGGGCCGTCGGGACCGGTGATCTCGCGGGCCACCTGGGCCGCGTAGGTGCGCAGGTCGCCGGCGATGCTCCCGGTGTCGGGCATCGGTGACTGCGCGTTGAGACGGGTGAGTGCCACGTCGGTGAGCAGGGTCTCCAGACTGCCCCACCGGCGGTAGATGCTGCTGTCGGCCACCCCCGCGCGGGCCGCGACCTCGCCGACGGTGAAGTTGCCGTAGCCGCGCTCACCGATCAGTTCGGTCACCGCCTGGTGCACCTGCGCGCCGACCCGTGCACTGCGCCCGCCGGGCCGCCGGGTCCGCTCCTGTTCGTTCATGTCCTTCAGCTTAACGCAGTTCTCGCTTGCGTTTGCGTGATGGCTCTCTCTATAGTCGCCTAACGCAGTAGCCGACTGCGTTAGAGCGCTCGTGGTGCACAGCCACCCGCCTCGACCGCGGCCGGGCGCAACCAACGACGGAGGGGGATTCCATGGCCGCATCACTTGCGACCGCAGGCAGTCGATCGAACCGGGCGGTGCTGCTCACGGTGACCTGCCTGGGCCAGTTCATGGTCCTGCTCGACAACACGGTCGTCGGAGCCGCACTGCCCGACATGCAGCAACGGCTGCACACCCAGCTGACCGGCCTGCAGTGGATCGTCGACGCGTACGTACTCCTGGTCGCCATGCTGCTGCTGTCCGGCGGTGTCTTCTCCGACCGGTTCGGCCGCAAGCGGGTGTACCTGACCGGCGTCGCCGTGTTTACCGCCGCGTCGCTGCTGTGCAGCCTCGCGCCCTCGGTCGGCTGGCTGGTCGCCGGACGCGTACTGCAGGGCATCGGGGCCGCGGCACTGAGCCCGGCCTCACTGGCCCTGCTCGCCGCCGCCCACCCCGTGCCGCAGGAACGCGTCAAGGCGATCGGGCTGTGGGCAGGCCTCAGCGGCATCGGTCTGGCCGCGGGCCCCGTCGCGGGCGGCGTGCTGACGGAAGCCTTCGGCTGGCCCGCCATCTTCCTGGTCAACCTGCCCATCGGCGCGGTCCTGCTGCTGCTCGGCGTGCGCCACCTGGGCGAGTCCCGCAACCCGGCCGCCCCCGCGATCGACGTCCCGGGCACGGTGCTGTCCGTACTGGCGGTGGGGGCACTGACCTACGGCCTGATCGAGGGAGGCGCCCGCGGCTGGACCTCACCGGTCATCCTGGGCAGTTTCGCCGCCGGGGCGATCCTCCTCGCCGCGTTCGTCGCCGTCGAGGCGCGCCGCTCCGCACCGATGCTGCCGCTGAGGCTGTTCCGGCAGCGCCTGTTCACCGTGTCCAACACCGCCATGACCGTGGTCGGGTTCGCGCTCATGGGCTCGTCGTTCTTCTTCTCCCAGTTCTTCGTGTACGTCCAGGGCAGCTCGCTCCTGCGCGCCGGTCTGCAGACCCTGCCGATGAGCCTCGGCATGGTGCTCTTCAGCCCGTACGCGGGCCGGCTCGCCGCCCGGTACGGCTTCCGCGTCGTCGTCACCACCGGCCTTGCCCTGGCCGGCCTGGGACTGCTGGCACTGGGCACGGTCCACGCCGACACCGGCTACGGGAACGTCTGGTGGCGGCTGGCACTCGCCGGCATCGGCTTCGCCCTGACCATGTCCCCGCTGACGGGAGCCGCCATCCAGGCGGTCGACCCGCAGGAGGGCGGCCTCGCGTCAGGCATCAGCAGCACCACCCGGCAGATCGGCGCGGTCCTCGGCGTGGCGGTGCTCGGCGCCGTCGTCCGTGCCCAGCAGGCCGACGGAGCCTCCTTCGGGACCGGCCTCAACACCGCCTTCGCCGCGGCCGGTGTCGTCACGCTGATCACCGCCGTGTTCACCGGCCTGTGGCTGGCACGGTCCAAGCCCGCACAGGGTGCCACGGCCCCGGGAAGCGCCCCGGCACCCGAGGCGGCCGCCACCAGCCCTAACAAGGCTGCTGCGCAAGGGAGTTGACGCGCATCGCGCGCGTCGCCGCCGCGCACGTACCGGGGTGACCCCGTGAACCGAACCACCGCTTCCCCCACCGTCGTCAGCAACGGTCGCCCGTACGGCGGCCGGGTTCGTGGCGTCCTCGGAAGGGTGTCCGGGGCGGGCGGGGCCGTCGACCGGTGGCGGCCGGAGTCCCGGTCAGGAGTAGGCGTCCTCCATGGCGACCCGGCGTACCGTGCGCAGCGTCGTACGGAGACTGTCCAGATCGGTCGACCCCAGCGCCAGGCGGATCGCCTGCGGAGTGTGCGCCGAGGTCGTGAACGGCTCCGCCGTGCTGACCGAGATGCGCAGGCGGGCGAGAGTGGCCGCCAGGCGGTCGGCCCGTGCGTCGTCCGGCAGCGGCAGCCAGGTGAAGTAGGACGACGGGTGGCCGATGACCGGCAGGCCCGCCAACTCCTGTGCGGCCACTGCCTGGCGCGCCCTCGCGTCGTCCCGTTTCCGCGCCTCCAGGCGGTGCACCGTGCCGTCGTCGAGCCACCGGCAGGCGATGGCGGTCGTGAGCGCGGGGGTGTTCCAGGTGGTCGCCCGAATGGCGCGTTCGAGCGCCGGCACCGCGGACGGCGGGGCGAGGACGAAACCGACCCGCAGACCGGTGGCGATGCTCTTGGACAGCCCCGAGACGTAGACGGTGACGTCCGGCGCGGTCGCGGCCAGCGGCGGTGGCGGGTCCTCGACCAGATAGGCGTACGAGGCGTCCTCGATCAGGAGCGGACCGTACTGCCGGGCGATCCCGGTCAGGCGCGTGCGGTCGGCCGCCGGCATGACCCCGCCCAGAGGGTTGTGCAGGGTGGGCATGGTGTAGATCGCACGCACCGGGCGGGACGCGCACAGTCTCTCCAGGGCGTCGAGATCCGGCCCGTCGGCGGTGCCGGGGACGGGCTCCAGATCGAGGTGGAAGGCGTGCGCGAGCACCTTGAACCCCGGGTAGGTGAGTGCGTCGACCGCGACGACGTCGCCCGCGTTCAACAGGGCCATGAGGGTGATGGCAAGACCGTGCTGGGCGCCGTTGGCGATGAGGATCCGATCCGCGTCGGCGGTGATTCCCCGGTGCTTGAGGTGCCGTGCGAGGGAGGCCCTGTCCTGGGGGCGCCCTTGGTGCGGCTGGTAACGCAGCAGTGATTCGAGATCGCCCGAGGTGGCCACCTCGCGCAGGGCCCGCCGCAGGAGGTCGGCCTGGCCGGGCAGCGACGGGTAGTTGAAGGCGAGGTCGACCGCGTCCGCGGCGACGGCCTGCTGATCGATCCCGTGACCGGCGGGGAGCGCGAGGTCACGCACGAACGTGCCGCGGCCCTGCTCCCGGCTCACCAGGCCCCGCGCTTCCAACTCGGCGTACACCCGGGTCGCGGTCACCACGGCGATGCCCTCGCGGGCGGCGAGAGCGCGGTGGGTGGGCAGCCGCACCCCCGGGGCGAGGCGCCCGGCCCGGATGTGGGACGCGAACGCGTCGACCAGCTTCTTGTAGCGCGAGGCTGCCATGCGCCGAATTGTATCCATGACAATTCTTTGACTGTCCTGCTCGCGGATCCCTACGGTCGAGTCCCACCCACGCCCCATCCGTCCGGAGCCCTTGCCCCATCCGTCCGGAACCCCTGCTCCACCCGTCCGGAGCCCACGCCCCACCCACCCGGAAAGGACAGCCGTCGTGCACATCGCCATCCTCACCTTCGAGGGCTACAACGAACTCGACTCACTGATCGCGCTCGGGGTGCTCAACCGCATCAGGACCGAGGGTTGGCGCGTCACCATCGCGACGCCCAGCCCCAAGGTGACCTCGATGAACGGCGTCGTCATCGAGCAGATGTCCACCCTTGAGGAGGCCTGCGCCGCGGACGCCGTCATCGTCGGCAGCGGCATCGCCACCCGCGAGGTCACCGAAGACCCGGCGATCATGAACGTGCTGCGCGGCCTGGACCCCTCGCGCCAGCTCATCGCGGCACAGTGCTCCGGCGCGCTCGTACTGGCCCGGCTCGGCCTGCTCCACGACATCCCCGCCTGCACCGACCTCACCACCAAGCCGTGGGTCGTCGCCGCCGGTGTCGAGGTCCTCAACCAGCCCTTCTACGCCAAGGGCAACATCGCCACCGCCGGCGGCTGCCTGGCCTCGCACTACCTCGCCGCCTGGATCATCGCCCGCCTCGAAGGCAACGACGCAGCCGAGGACGCGCTGCACTATGTCGCCCCGGTGGGCGAGAAGGAGGAGTACGTCGAGCGGGCCCGCCGCAACATCGCCCCCTACCTGCCCGCTCCCGCACCGGCGCTCGTCTGACCGGCCGGCCCGGCCGGTGGGCCGCTGGTCTGGTTGAGCAGCTGTGAGCTGATGCGCGCGGCGGTTGGGCCTCAGGAATGCTCCGGAACATCCCGAAGATCTCCCGGCCCACCGGCACCGCACGTCCACGACCGGTACGAGGCCCCTCCGCCGCACGGCCGAGGAGGCCCGAGGGCTCAGTCGCGGAGCCGGCCCCCGGTCTCCTCGTGTGCGAGGCGGCGCCACTGGTCCTCCCCGCCGGGCAGGGGCCAGGCCCAGGTCGGCTGCTGCACGGTGTTCAGGTCGTGGAGGAGGCGGGCGAGCTGCGGGCCGGCGGTGGCCGCGCCGTCCGGGACGGTGGGACCGTGAACGGCCCGGAGTGAGGCGAAGCGGGCCATTTCGTACGCGTAGAAGTCCACCGCGTCATCGATGCGTGCGGCCAGGTCGTCGCCGGGCACCGTGCGGTGCAGGTGCAGCAGCGGAGGCTCGACGGACTCGGCGATGGCCGCGGCGAGCCGAGCGTGGCCGTCCAGGACGAGATGACAGTCCAGCCCACTGACCCACCACAGCAGTACGGGTGGGAGCGTCCCCGCGCGGACCTGCTTGCGGTACGCCTTGACCCGGCCGTCGTCCGGACCGGGCATCGGCCGCAGCGGCAGCACCTCCCACGACCCGGAGTGCAGGAACCAGTCGAGATATCCCTCGGGATGCCCCTCGACGAGCATCGAGTTCCAGTACTCGGCGTGCGACGTGGCAGGGTGGCGCCAGCGCCGGAACGGGCTCTCGCACGAGAGCAGCCACCGCCCCTCGTGCAACGGGCTGCCCGGCGAGTCGCCGAGGTGTCGCGCGAAGCGGTGGGCCCACCGCTCCGGGCTGCCCGCCAGGGCCCGCGCCGCGTCCGCGCGCAGCGGCGGGACGAAGTAGCGGTAGGCGTCGGTGCGCCAGAAGTCCACACCCTGGAGGGGCTCTTCGACGACGGCGAGCAGCACGGGCCGCGACAGCTGGGAGACCAGCAGCCGCGGCCCGGCAGTGAACACGCACAGCTCCGGCCGCCCGAGGTCCCGAACGTCCAGGGACAGGCCCAGCCATGTGCCGTCGTCCCGCGTGATGTCGCTGCGCCGCATCCCAGGAGCGTAGACGGGGCCGGGGAAGCACCGTAAGGGAAGGGGCCCGGAGGACTTCCCGTACCGGAACGAAGAAGACGTCAGTAGGCGAGAACTCCCAGGTCCCGCACCACTCTGGCGAGGCCGCGGACGGGTTCCGTCTCCGCGTCGGAGCGCCAGACCAGACCCCAGCGAAGCAGGTGCGAGTCGCTGATCGGCAGGTGTGCGAGGTCCGGACGGGCGCCGTAGCGGACCATGTGCGCGCTGGTGAGGTCGATGGCGTCGGACGTGCCGATGATCGTGGCCACCTCGCCGCAGCTGGCGACGGTGTGGGCGCGCTCGATGGCGCGTCCCGAGGGGGTGCGGAACGGGCTGTAGGCGTTCTCCCAGTACGCGGGCTGCGGATCACTGGGACCGAACAGACCCCGGTCCCCGAACACCTCCATCGACACGTACTTGTCGTCGACGAGCGGATGGTTCGCGGCCGTCACCGCGACCATGGGTTCGGTGCAGATGACGGGCCCGACCGTCAGATCGGGCTCCTCGACCGGCAGCCAGGCCACGAGGACATCGACGTCGCCACGGCGCAGCGCCTCGAAGGGATGGACGAACGGGCTGTGCCGGATCTTCAGCTGCCACTCGGGGTGACGGGACCGGAAGGCGTGCCAGAACGGCACCAGGTCCTGGGCGTTCTCCCCGATCATCCCCACGGTGAGGACGGCGGTGCCGCCGAGCGCGGTGAGCGCGGCGCGGTCGAGGCTGCGCCGCAGGGCGTCCGGGATCGGCAGGAGGTCCTCGCGGAGCTGCCGGCCGAGAGAGGTGAGCCGCACGGTGCGGCTGGTGCGTTCGAAGAGCTTTCCGCCGATCGCACGCTCCTGTTTGGCGATGGACTGACTGACCGACGCCTGCGCGATACGCAGACGCTCCGCGGTGCGCCCGAAGTGCAGTTCTTCCGCCAGCGCCAGGAAGATCTCGATGTCGCGCAGCTGCATGAGGTGGTCACTCCATTGATCGCCCTCGCCGATCGTAACCATAGGAAAAACATCCTTGATGGCCCACCCGGACTTCGACCAGGCTGAGCACGGCCGCGCTGCCCCGGCACATGGCCTCTGCCCGAGGGGGGAGCGGACCGCTGGCGCGGCGACGTCCGGTGGTCCATGGTCAGCAGGGGAGGCCGTGGCCCACCGCCGGCCGAAGACCACGGCGGGGAACCGCGCTTGTCATGGGGAGGTGACGAGTACGGTGCCCGCCGGGGTCGACGGCTGCGGGGCGGTGGTAGGTGGGCGACGATCGTGCGCAGGCTGGAGCGGATCGGCGACCATGTCGGCAGGCCCGCCGCGCGGCCGGTCCCTCACCGATCGGCCGAGGCCAACTCCGAACGGCCGCGCGGCAGCTCGGGCGATCCTCGCACCGGCGCTGTCCGCTGCGTGTCCTTGCGACGAACCCCCGCACGGCCGCGGCCTTGTGAGTATCCGCCGCTGTCATCCACCGGGCAACGGACGGCACGGTCGCGGCCCCCTCGCCCCTGGCCACCAGAAAACACCGGCCTCGCCCCAAACCACCTCCCATCGACGCCTGCCCCGCCGGGCAACTGACACCAAGACTCCGATGCGAGGAACCCGCGATGACCGACTCGGCCGACCGCAGAGTGACAGCGAACCTGACGCTCTCTCTCGACGGGTACCACCAAGGCCCCACTGGGCCGGGCGACTTCAGCATGTTCGCCCCGTACACGACCTCGGAAACCGCACGGCGTCAGCTCGCCCGCACCTGGGAGGGGGCGACGACGGCACTGTTCGGCCGGGTCAACGCCGAGGTGTCCCTCGGGTACTGGCCGTCGGTCGCCGAGGACGGCGACGCCGATCCGCGTGAACGTGCCTATGGGCAGTGGTTGGCGGACACGGAGAAGGTGGTCTTCTCGACCACCCTGACGGAAATGCCGTGGGCACACACCCATGTGGTGAACGCCCCCGTCCCCGACATCGTCGCCGAACTCAAGGTCACGGGCGAGGGAGACATCGTCGTCAACAGCTCCCTGAGCCTCGTCCAACCCCTCCTCGCAGCCGATCTGATCGACCGGCTCCACCTCCTGGTCCTGCCCCAGGTCGTGGGCGCCGGGCAGCGGCTGTTCGAGAGCGACCCGCCGACATCGAAGTGGAAGCTCACCCACCGGGAGAAGGGCGAACTGGGGGAGAGCGCCATGGTCTACGACCGGCCGCGCTGAAGCGAGCCGACGCCTACGCCGGACGGTCGCTTGCCATCCGCGGGCACGGGGTAGCCGTGGGCCATGGGCCGATGGTGGAGGTGGGCAGCGGTCGGGGTGCCGACGGGGCTCGCGACGAGTGCCGTGATGACCCTCTTCCACGGCTCATGGGGCTGGGACTTCGCGGCCCGAGGCCTGATCATTTCGGTCGGATACACCCTGATGGGCCCCCTGACGGCCCACGCCCGCCGCCACGCCGAAGAGCGGGACGCGCAACACATGCGTGACATCCGAGAGGCTCGCCGGGACGGGGGCTGACAAGACCGGGTCGGCTGTTCGCCGTTGTCGGGCACCGGTGGGAATCGGCGGGGCAACTCTCCCAGTGCTCGGTCCCGTTCCTCCGCCGCGCGGGGGAGGCGGTTCCCCCTGGTGGGGGAGGTGTGCAAGTCCTTGCGCTGCGATCTTGGGTAGTGAACCGGGCCTGCCGTTGGCCCGTGAGATCGGGGGCATTCCATGACGCAGATGCTGGACCTTGACACCCCGTCCCGGGGAGAGACCGGGCGGGTGCGTGCGGCGTGGCGGGCGGCTCATGTGCCCGTTGCCGGGGTGTCACCGGCTGTGCGGCGGGTGGCCTTTGCCGTGCAGTTCGCCGTGCTGCCGTCCTGCGTCTGGCGGCTGCCCATCGTGTTCGACAGTGGGCTGGGGCCTTTCGAGCGGGTGTATCCCGTCCTGCTGTCGGTGCTTTCCGAGGCCGTCGCGTTCACCGCGTTCGGGTTGATCGCCCGCTGGGGCGAGGTCTTTCCGCGCTGGGTCCCGCTGCTGGCCGGGCGCCGGGTGCCACCGGCGGTGGCGGTCGTTCCGGCGGTGGTCGGGGCCGTGTTCCTGACCGTCATATGGACCACGGCGTACGTCACCACCTTCCTGGGCGTCACGATCCGGGGCGACGCCCAGCCCGCGGACTTCCCGGGTGCGGCCGGTGGGCTGGAAGAGGTCTGGTTCTACCTCTGCTACACACCGCTGCTCCTGTGGGGGCCGCTGCTGGGCGTGCTCGCCGTCGCGTACGCGAAACGCCGCCGCGTGACGGGCTGACGGCCCGCGTGGACGGGTGGTCGTGTGGCGCCCTACGTTCGGGGGCATGTCTGATGCCTCCCGGCGGCTCCCGATCACGCTCGATGCGCTGGCCGCGCTCGGTTTCGTACTGCTCCCGCAGATATCCCCGCTGCGGCCGGAGACCGGAGCCGAGGTCAGTGCGGGCGGCGTGTGGCTGCTGTCGTTGGGGGCCGCGCTGCCCCTGGTCGTACGGAGGTTGTGGCCCGGACCGGTGTTCGGCCTCGTGCTCGTCGCCGCCGGTGCGGCGCTGGCGGCCGGGATCGGCCCGGCTCCGTTCCTGGCCGCCGCGTACGCCCTGTACGCGGTGGCCACGACCGGGCGGCGCCGACCGCGGGTCTCCGCGGTGTTCGTCGCCGGGGTGTGCGCCGCGGGCGCGGCCCTGCTCACCGTTTCGGGCGGGCGGGGGTACGACGGTGGGAGCCGGGCCGTGCAGACCGTGTTCGGCCTGCTGGTGCTCGGTGCCACATGGGCGCTGGGGACCGCGGTCAGGGAGCGGCGCGAGGGGCTGCGGCGCACCGTCGCGCACGCGGCCGAGCAGGCCAGGGCCGAGGAACGGCTGCGTATCGCCCGGGAGATCCACGACGTCGTCACGCACAGCGTGGGCCTCATCGCGGTCAAGGCCGGCGTCGCCAACCACGTGGCCGCCGTCCGCCCCGAAGAGGCACGGGAGGCCCTCGCGGTGATCGAGGAGGTCAGCCGCAGGGCCCTGCGCGACATGCGGGCCACCCTCCACGTGCTGCGCCGCGAACCGGACGGCACGGCAGGGGAATTACGGCCGCTCCAGAGCCTGTCGGACCTGCCGGCCCTGGTCCGTACGACCGAGGCAGCCGGGGTACGTGTCGAACTGCGCACCCGGTACGCACAGGAGCCCCCGGACGGAGTCGCCCTGTCCGCCTTCCGGATCGTCCAGGAGGCGCTGACCAACGTCGTCAAGCATGCCGCCCCTACGTGCTGTGTGGTTCAACTCGGTTCAGAGGAGGGTGTGTTGGTTATTGAGGTGGTTGATGAGGGGGCAGGGGGTGGTCATCGCGCGACCTTGCCCGGTGGGGGCCTGGGTCTGATCGGGATGGAGGAGCGGGCCGCCGCGCACGGCGGCACCTTCAAGGCCGGGCCGCTGCCGGGCGGCGGCTACCGGGTGCTCGCGACGATTCCGTACTGATCCGCATCCGGGGGCCGGTTCCGCAACCGGGGGCTGGTGCCGTACCTCGGAGCCGGTCCCGCGCCCCGGTACTCATCCGCAAGTATGGGTTCGGCAGGTGCGAAGGCGCCCGGAACCCCGGCCCTCGGGCCGATGTGACCGGCGTTCCCGCGCGGCGAGACTCGTCCCCGTGATTGACGTCCAGAACCTGACCAAACGCTACGGGCGGGACACCGCCGTAGACGACCTCACCTTCACGGTGCGGCCGGGAGCCGTCACCGGTTTCCTCGGGCCCAACGGGGCCGGAAAGTCCACGACGATGCGGATGATGCTCGCCCTGACCCGCCCCGACGCCGGTTCCGTCCGCGTGAACGGGGTCGCCTACCGCGAACTCACCCATCCCTTACGGCAGGTCGGCGCCCTGCTGGAGACGGCTGCCCCGCACCGGGCGCTGAGCGCCGCCCGCCATCTGCGCTGGCTCGCGCGGAGCAACCGGATCGACCTGCGGCGGGTCGAGGAGGTCCTGGACCTGGTCGGTCTGACGGACGTGGCCGGCAGGCGCATCGGTACGTTCTCCCTCGGCATGGGGCAACGGCTGGGCCTGGCAGCGGCGTTGCTCGGCGACCCACCCGTCCTGGTGCTGGACGAACCGCTCAACGGCCTCGACACGGAAGGCATCCGCCAGCTGCGCGGACTGCTGCGCACGATGGCCGCCGAGGGCCGGACCGTCCTCGTGTCCAGCCATCTGATGACCGAGATGTCGCTGGTCGCGGACCACCTCGTCGTCATCGACCGCGGCCGCCTCCGCGTGGACACCGCGATGGCGGACTTCGTCCGCGGCCACGGGCGCACCCACGTCCGCGTACGGACCCCGGAACCACTGCGCCTCCAGCAGGAACTGCGGCGGCGAGGGGTCACCCCGCGACGTGCGCGGGACGGCGCCCTGGAGATCGACGGCATGTCACCGGCCGAGATCAGCGCTCTCGCCGCGGCCCACACGGTTCCGCTCGAAGAGCTGAGCACCCACACGGGTTCGCTGGAGGAGGCCTTCCTCGGCCTCGTCGCCGGCGGCGGAGACGGCAGCCGTGGCCGCAGCCCTGGCCGTGCGGGAAACCCGACCGATTCCGGTAGCCCTGTACGGGGCGGAGGCCCCAGCCATGGCTGAGACCGTCGCGGCCGTCCGGGCCGAGCTCACCAAACTGTGCGGTGTGCGCGGCACGTACGTCGCCCTCCTGCTGTTCGTTCCCACCTCGCTTCTCATCGCCGCGCTCGGCGGCTGGTCCGCGAAGGGCGCGATCGACGCGGGCGGCTCCGGACTGCGCGCCGACTTCAGCCCCGCGCAGGCCGGGCTGGACGGCATCCTCTACGGCCAGCTCGCACTGATCGTGTTCGCCGTGCTCTTCGTCTCCGGCGAGTACACCTCGGGCATGATGCGCGTCTCGCTGCTCGCCGTGCCCCGGCGGGGCCGTCTCTACGCCGCGAAGGCGGCCGTCACCGCGGGTGCCGTCGCGCTCCTCGCGGTCCCCGTGACCGTCGTCGGCTATCTGCTGACCCAGTTCGCCCTGGGGCCCCACGGCGCCGCCGTCGACGCGAGCGGCGTTCCCCGCGCGCTCGCCGGTGCGGTGGTCCACCTGACCCTGATGAGCCTGTTCGCGACCGGACTTGCCGCGACGGCCCGCAGCGCCGTCGTCCCGCTGGCCGTGCTGCTCCCGATGGTGCTCGCCGGATCGCAGATCCTGTCCGTCATCGGTGCCACGAAGGAGATGGTGCGGTACTTCCCCGACCGGGCCGGTATGCGGATGCTCACGGTCGGCTCCACCGACGCGCTTTCCGGTTTCGTCGTGCTGCTGCTGTGGACCGTCGCCGCCCTGACGCTCGGCTGGCTGCGCCACCGACGCTGGGACGCATGAGGTGCGGATACGGGTCCGCAGGCGCAAAGGGGCGTGCGGGGAGGGGAGTTGACCGTCTCTGTTGCCAGGGGTTGCTAGGGTTGTCGGCTTCGGCGGGCCGATCAACATGACGCAGCGTGCGGCGTCGAGAGACAGAGGACTGTGGGATGGCCGAGGCGGCGATCCGGGTCCTGATCGCGGATGATCAGGCCCTGCTGCGCGGCAGCTTCCGCGTCCTTGTCGACGCCACCCCCGGCATGCGGACGGTCGGCGAGGCCGGTGACGGCGTCCGCGCGGTCGAACTGGCCCGGGAACTGCGGCCGGACGTCGTCCTGATGGACCTGCGCATGCCCGTCATGGACGGCATCGCGGCCACCCGGGAGATCTGCTCCGACCCCGCCCTCACCGGCGTACGGATACTGGCCCTGACCATGTTCGACATGGACGAGTACGTGTACCCGGCCCTGCGGGCGGGCGCGGGCGGGTTCCTCCTGAAGGACGCCTCGCCCGCCGAACTGGTCGCGGGCATCCGCGTCGTCGCCCTCGGCGAGGGAGTTCTGGCACCGACGGTCACACGGCGCCTGATCGGGAACCTCTCCCGGGACCGGGACACACCCCGGCCGGTCTCCCGCCTCGTCGGACTCACCAGGCGGGAGCACGAGGTCCTCGTACTGATCGCGAACGGTCTCTCGAACGCCGAGATCGCCCGGAGTCTGGTCATCAGCCTGCCCACCGTGAAGACCCATGTGAGCAGCCTGCTGGCCAAGCTGAACGCCCGCGACCGCGCCCAACTGGTGATCATCGCCTACGAGAGCGGGGCGGCCGAGCCAGGTATGCCGGCCTGAGCCTTGCGGAGACCGGCCGCGCCGACCGGTGCACTGTGCCGGACGAGCGCACCACGCCGAACCAGGGCACCGTGCCGGACGGGGCAGGTGCGGTGGTTGGGGCGGGCGGGCTCTCGGGGCGGGTCCTCAGGCGGGCCACGAACCCGGGGCCAGAAACCCGGGGTCAGGAAGCGGAGGCCCGCGTTTCTGTCACCGGCCGGTCCGCGGTTCGGGTGTGGCGGATGCCTGCCTACGCCTGCGGCCCACCGCGAGGGTGGTCACAGCGGCCACCGCGAAGGAGAGCAGCGAGGCGCTCATCCACGGCTGGACCGTGAGGCCCACCGCGTCCTGCGCCCAGGCCCAGAAGTCGGACCAACCGGCGATCTTCGTCGGTGCGATCAGCTGGTACGTCGCGAAGCCGAGCGCCCACGGCAGGAGCATGACCCACCGGGTGGGGGCCTGTTCGGAGACGTCCCAGCTGCGGTGGCCGCCGAGCACGAAGAAGTCCACGACGAGCACCGCGAACATCGGGATGAAGACCGCGCCGATCAGGTAGAGGAAGCTGGCGTAGCTGTCCATGTTCACCAGGAGTGCCAGGCCGGTGGCCAGGGATCCGCTGATCAGGCAGAGGATGCGGCGGTCCGCCCGGGGGAGGAGGTTCTGGGCGGAGACGGCGGTGGAGTAGACGTTGGCGAAGGACTGGTCGACCTCGCGCAGCACCAGGACGCCGAAGCAGATCACACCGACGCTGGTGGCCGTGAAGGGGTCGAAGACCTTGTACGGGTCGGTGCTGTCGAAGGCGATCACGGCGAGGGCGGCCACACCCAGGACCGAGCCCGCGACGCCCGCCAGGGTCTGGCCGACGACCAGGCCGCCGAACGCCTCCTTCTCGCTGCGGGAGTGCCGCGAGTAGTCGGCGACCAGCGGCAGCCAGGAGATCGACACGGCGATCACGCTGTCGGCGGCGAACCAGAAGTCCTTCCAGGAGCCGCCCTCCATCGGGATGCCGCGCCCGGCCAGGTCCCAGCCCAGGTAGAGGATGGCCAGGACGACGGCGACGGTGACGTAGCGGCGGATGATGCGCAGCGCCCCCAGCGGGCGGAGCGTGAGTGCCGTGGTCACCGCGCCCGCGACGAGCACGTACAGCCAGCCGGGGCCCGGGTCGCCGAAGACCTGGCGGGCCAGGATCTTCAACCCGGTGGAGATGACGACCAGTTCGAAGACGGCCCAGCCGACCATCTGCAGCACGTTGAGCACGGTCGGCAGGTACGACGCCTTCGCGCCGAACAGGCCGCGCAGCAGCACCATCGAGGGCGCGCCGGTGCGGGCCCCGGTGACGGCGGCGAGGCCCAGGGCCACGGTGCCGATAAGGGTGCCGACGACGGACGCGGTGACGGCGGCGGCGAACGACAGGGTCGGGCTGCCCGTGCCCAGCGGGTCGAGGACGACCAGCATGCCGCTGAAGCCGAGCAGGCTGACGCCCAGGTTGGCCCAGAACGCGCCCTGGTCCACGCCGGACAGGACCTTGGGCGTGGGCTGGTCGAGGGTGAGCGGGGCCTCGTTCGCCGGGGCAGGCCGCGAGGTGGCGGGTTCGGTACCGGTCGTCACTTCGCGGGCTCCGAGACCGGGGCGGGAGCGGCGTCGAAGGGCCAGGACTCCGTGCGCCAGGCGGCGTCCCAGAACATCCACTCGTAGGTGGACGCGGTGATGTAGGCGGCACGCATCCGCTCGCGGGTGGCCGGGTCGGCCTGGGCGGCGAGACGGTTGACGATCTGCCGGGCGTGCTCGGTGGCGGCCTCGAACTCCTCGTCGGCGTACGTGCCGATCCAGTCGCCGTACGGGTGGGCGGCGAGGTCACCGGCCTGGGCGAGCAGGGTGCGGCCCACCTCGGCGTAGATCCAGAAGCAGGGCAGGACCGCGGCGGCCAGTTCGGCGTAGCCCTGGGTGTGGGCCACGGAGAGCAGGTAGGAGGTGTAGCCGGTGCAGGTGGGCGACGGCGTCCAGGCGTCGACGTCGACGACGTTCGTCTCGTGCAGGGAGCTCTCGACGACGACGGCGTCGTGGGCGGACTTCGCGAAGAACGCGATGTCCTCGGGCCGGTCCGCCTTCGCGGCGGCACTGGCCAGCGCGCGGGCGTAGTCGCGCAGGTAGTGGGCGTCCTGGGCCAGGTAGTAGACGAACTTGTCCCGGTCCAGGGTGCCGTCGCCGAGGCCGGTGACGAACGGCAGCCTGTCGATGGCCGTACGTATGTCGGCCGTGGCGCTCCACAGCTCGTCGCAGAAGGTCGTGGTCATGCGGATCAGCTCCAGTACTGGTGGAAGTGGTGGACGGGGCCGTGACCGTGGCCGACACGCAGGGTGTCGGCCGCGCGCAGGGCCCCGGTCAGGTACTCCTTGGCGGCGCGGACGGCTGTGTGCCAGTCGTCGTGCCGCGGGCGGAGGGCGGCGATCGCGGCGGAGAGTGTGCAGCCGGTGCCATGGGTGTTGCGCGTGGTGACGCGGGGTGCGGACAGTTCGGTGACGCTCGCGCCCGTAGTGCTGTCGACGAGGATGTCGACGGACTCGGCGTCGTGCGTGTGGTGGCCGCCCTTGAGGAGGACGCGGTGGGTCCCGGTCCCGAGCAGCGCGCGGGCCTGCTCGACGGCTTCGGCGCGGTTCCGCGCGGCGGGGACGCCGAGAAGGTCACCGGCCTCGGGCAGGTTGGGGGTGATGAGGTCGGCCAGCGGCAGGAGGCGGTCGCGCAGCACCGTCACCGCATCGGGTTCGAGAAGGCGGTGGCCGCTGGTCGAGACCATGACCGGGTCGAGGACGACGTTCCGGGGGCGGTGCCGCTCCAGGGCGTCCGCGACTGCCGCGGCGATGGCGGCGTTTGCCAGCATGCCGATCTTGACCGCGTCCACGTCGACGTCGGCGAGAAGGGTGTCGAGCTGCTCGGTGACGAACGCCGGAGGGACGGCGTGGATGCCGGTGACGCCCCGGGTGTTCTGTGCGGTCAGGGCCGTCAGGACCGCCGTCCCGTACGCACCGTTGGCGGAGAACGCCTTCAGGTCGGCCTGGATCCCGGCGCCGCCGGAGGGGTCGCTGGCGGCGATGGTGAGGGCGATGGGCGGAGTGGTCACGAGGAGACCTCCTGGCGCAGGGCGTGAACGAGGGAACGGGACGCGGCAGTTGGGTCGGGCCGCCCGCAGACCGCGCTGACGACGGCGATCCCGGACGCACCGCACGCCATGACCGCGGCGGCCTCGGACACGCCGATCCCGCCGATGGCCACGCACGGCAGGGGGCTCTCCCGGACGATCCTCGCCAGGCCGTCCAGCCCGAGCGGGGTGTCCGCGTCGGGTTTGGTGGACTGCGCGAACACCGGGCCGACCCCCAGGTGGTCGACGGCGTCCGGCACGTGCGCCAGGTGCTCGGGGCGGCTGACGGACAGACCGACGTACGCATCGGGACCGAGCAGGCGCCGGGCGAGCACGGGCGAGACGTCCCGCTGCCCGAGGTGGACACCGTCCGCGCCCAGCCAGACCGCCACGTCCAGCCGGTCGTTGACGATCAGCGGGACCCCGGTGCCCGCCAGCTCCGCCTGGATCGCCCGGCCCAGCGAGAAGAGCGATCGGGCGTCCCCGTCCGGATCGCGCAACTGGACGGCCGTGACACCGCCCCGGACGGCGGCTGCCACGGTGGCGGCGACACCACGGTCGCCGCAGAGGCGGGTGTCGGTGACGAGATACAGGGACAGGTCGAGAGCAGGTCGCATGGAAAGGGGTCCTTGAAGGCTTCCCGCGCCGGGCGGGCGGGACGGGGGAGGTGCAGGGCAGAGGAGGGCGCCGGCATGCAGAGGCCCGGGAACCTCCACGGGGGAGGGAGCGGGTACCGGAGCCGAGTGCGGGATCGCCGCGAACGGGGTCCAGGAGCGGGCCTGTCCAGCGGGGACCGGGACGACCACGCGGTACGGAACCCCGCAGTCCGCTGGCTCTCAGCGCAGGTTGACGGCCTCGGCGAGCCGGTCCGGGCCGAGTTCGTACAGCCCGTCGATCAGCGCGACCGCGAACGTGCCCGGTCCCGCCGCGCGGGTCGCCGCGTCCTCGGCGGCCACCGTGAGCAGAGCGGTCGCGGCCGTGGCGGCGAGCAGCGCGTCACCGGTGACGGCGGTGCAGGCGGCCACCAGGGCGCCGAGCGCGCAGCCCGTTCCCGTCACCAGGGACAGCAGGGGGTGCCCGTTGGCCAGACGTACCACGCGCGTACCGTCCGTGAGGACGTCCACCGGACCGCTCACCGCCACCGCGCACCCGTAGCGCCGGGCCAGCCCGGTGGCCGCTTCCAGCGCGGACTCGGGGGTGTCCGTGCTGTCCACGCCGCGCCCGCCCCGGCCGCCGTCCAGCGCCAGGATCTCGGAGGCGTTGCCGCGAACGACCGCCGGGGGCGCGCTCGCCAGCAGTTCGTGCGCGAGTCCGGTACGCCAGGGAAGCGGACCGACGGCCACCGGGTCGAGCACCCACGGCCGCCCGGCCCCGGCCGCTTCCGTGACCGCGACGCGCATGGCGTCCGCCGTCACGGAGGTGACCGTCCCGAGGTTGACCAGGACGCCCCCGGCCACCCGGGCCAGCGCCCCGGCCTCCTCCGCGCTGTGCACCATCGCGGGGGCGGCACCCACCGCGAGCAGCACGTTCGCGGTGAACTGCGAGACCACGACATTGGTCAGGCAGTGCACAAGGGGTGCGGAGGTCCGCAGCGACGCGATCACGTCCGCCACGGCATCGGGGGACACGGCAGCGCCGTGCCGGGCAGGTACGGAGGCAGTACCCATCGTCAACACCCTTCCTACGCCGGCATTACCCGGTCCAGGTTCATGCGGTCGGCGAAAAGGGGAGAAAACAACTCCCGTCCGCCCTCTCAGCCCGGCTGCTCCCGAGCTCCCGCGGTGGTCGACACGCAATGTACCTCCCCCGGGGACGGAAGCCGCCACTCGGGGTGCGGCGGCCCCGGCCCCTCAGACCACGGAGAGCAGGTCCACCACGAAGACGAGCGTGGAATGCGGAGGGATCAGCGGCGTGGGGGACTCCTTGCCGTAGCCGAGGCGCGGCGGAACGACGATCTCGCGCCGCCCGCCGACCCTCATGCCCCGGATCCCCCGGTCCAGGCCCTTGACGGCCCGGCCGCCGCCGACCGCGAACTTGAACGGCTCGTCCCTGTCCCAGGAGGCGTCGAACTCCTTCCCGGACGCGAAGGCGACCCCGACGTAGTGCATCCGCACGACCCGTCCCGGCTTCGCCTCGGGCCCGTCCCCGACGACGAGGTCCCGGACGGTCAGCTCCTGGGGCGCGTCGCCCTCCGCCCGTACGATCTCGGGCTTGGTCGGTTCGGTCATCGCGGCCTCTCGGTCGTCGCAGCCCCGTCGCTCAGCGCCGGAATCCCTCGTACGGAACCCCTCGGAGGGAGTTCCCCGTACGGAATCCCCCGTGCGGAACGGCCGGGCGCATGGTCGCTCCATGCGGTAGCTGCTCACGCTACCGAAACCGCAGGTCAGCAACCGCCGAGTGGTGCCGAACGCCGTCGGCGCGGGGGAGCGGGCCGCGGCCCGGCGAGAGCTTACGGTGGAGGCAGCGTTCACCTGGGAGGGTGATGTGCGCGTCGTGAACATCGAGGAGTGTCGCCCATGCCGCAAGGCGCCGCGTACCACCACGGGAACCTGCGGGCCGCCTGCCTGCGGGCCGCCCGCGAACTGCTGGAGGAGGACGGCAGCGCCGGCCTGTCGCTGCGTGCGGTCGCCCGACGGGCGGGGGTGTCGCCGACGGCCCCGTACCGCCACTACGCGGACCGCGACACGCTCGTCTCCGCGGTGGCGGCCGAGGGGTACCGCGAACTCGCCGAACAGCTTGCCGCGGCACACCCCGCGCCTTCGACACCGGACGACCTCGCGGCGGTAGCCGTCGTCTACGTCCGGTTCGCCCTCGACCACCCGGCGCTGTTCCGGGCGATGTTCGCCGAGCCCTGCGACCCGGCCGGCGAGGAGCGCGTGGCCGCGACGGCCGTCATCGCGGAGTACGTGCGGGGCATCGTCCGCAGCGCCTTCCCCGGCTCGGACGCGAACGCCCTGTCGACCACGGTGTGGGCCCTCGTGCACGGTCTGGCGTTCCTGCACCTGGACGGCAAGCTCGACGCCACGACACCGGAAGCGGTCGCGGAGCAGGTCCGTGCCTCCGTGCACGCGTTGTTCGCCGCGGCGCCGGCGTTGCGGCCCGCGGGCGGGCAGGGCGCGGCGGCTCACCAATGAAACGGGCCGTCCTCCCATACCCCCGTGGTGGGAGGACGGCCCCGTCCTTTTCCGGTGGCCGTCCGGTCGGTACGGCCCATGTGCCGGCCGTCCGGTCAGTACGGCCCTTCCGGTGGCCGTCCGGTCAGTACAGCTTGGCGACGGCCGTGGTGGTGGTCTTCTTGAAGGCGGTCACGGGCGCGTTCGCGAAGTTGCCCATCTGCCCCCACTTCACGACGGTGACGGTCCTGTCGTCCTGTCCGACCGACAGCAGAGCGATGTCGGTGGCACCCCCGGACGTCTCGGTGTGCAGACCGCGGACCCGGGCGCCCTCCTCGACCGGCAGCCGGCCGTAGTCCCGGCCCTCGGCCCTGACGTCCGGCGAGGACTTCTCGATGCGGTCCGCGCAGGTGCGGATCAGGTCGTCGTAGTGCTTCGCCAGCGCCTTGGCCTGGGCGGCCGTACCCGTCACGACCGTCAGCTGCACGGCGTTGGTGTCCAGGTCGGTCCGGAACTCCCGGTGCCGGTAGTCGTAGTCGAGCACGCCCTCCGTGCTCACGCAGAGGCCGAGCGCCTCCGGGAACCCCTCGGTGACCGGACCGGCGGTCCAGGACGACGACGGGTGCGGCGGCAGCTGCGACGCCGACAGGAACTTGGGCGCGGCGGTGGTCTTCGACGCGGCGCCGGCGACCGGTGCGGTGAGGACCGTGCCCACGGCGAGGGCGGCGACGGTGAGTGCGGTGCAGGCGCTCGTTCGGATACGCATGGACAAGGAAGTTCCCCCGTGGATGAGTGCGTGGACGTGAATGCCGCGACGAGGCGGGAAGGCCGGTCCGGACCTGTCCGGTGCGGCACCAAGAGCATCGGCAATGACGGCGGCCCGGCGCAACGGGAAACGGCCGATCGGGCACGGTGGAACCATCCCAGCCCTTCTGACGTGCAGGGATATGGGGTGCCTGGGATACCGTCCCGGGCCGGTTGGGATCGTACGAGGACGGGGGACCCGTGTCGGCACAGGACGACGGCGACGGCATCGACGAGGTGGCGGAGTTCGCGGCGTTGCTGCGGGAGCTGAAGGAGGGCACGGATCGGAGTTACGGCGCGCTGGCCCGCCGCCTGGGCATGAACACCTCGACACTGCATCGCTACTGCGCGGGCGACGCCGTGCCGCTCGACTTCGCCCCCGTGGAACGCTTCGCGGCCCTGTGCGGGGCGACCTCGGAGCAACGCCTGGAACTCCACCGCCGCTGGCTCCGGGCGGTGGACGCCCGCCGTCCGCCTCGTCCGGCTCGTCCCGCCAAGGGGGCGGAGAGCACGCCCGACACGGCGAGCGGCTCGGGCGCAGCGGTGGAGGGAGCTGCCGAGCCGGAGGCCGTGCCGAGGGCGGACGGTGGCCCGGTGGGCGTACCGGCCACAGCGGTGGAGGCGGCGCCGAAGGCGGACGGCGGACCGCTCGCCACACCCGGTACCGCCGCGCACGACATCACCGCGTCCGACGCCGCGCCTGGCACCGTACCTGGCACCGCATCTGGCACTGCGTCCGACGCCGCGCCTGGCACCGCACCTGGCACCGCATCTGGCACTGCGCCCGACGCCGCGCCCGACACTGCACCTCGCACTGCACCTGGCCCCGCGTCCGACACTGCACCTGGCCCCGTGCCCGGCACCGCACCTGGCACTTCACCTGGCCCCGCGTCCGGCACCGCACCCGGGGCCACCGGCGCCCCGGCCTCCGAGCGGGACCCTTCGCCCCGCGTGCCCGAATCGCCAGGTGCGCCCACGCCTTCGCCCTCGGGGCGCCCCTGGTACCGGCGTCGGCGTCTTGTGGTCGCGGGGGCCTCCGTCTGTGCCGTACTCGCGACGTTCGGCGGCTTCTCCGCGCTGCCGGACGGGCCGCGTGCGTCCGCCGGCGGTCCCGACCGGGTCGCCGTGACGGAAGGGGCCGCGGCACCGGAGCGACGGGACGCCCCACCCGTTCCGAGCGGCACCCCCACCTCCGTACGGCCTTCCGGCACCCCCACCCCCGAGCGGCGGCCCACCGGCTCCGCCACCAACCCCGCGCAGCAGCCGAGCACCATCCGTCCGCCCGGTACGACCGCCGCCCCGCCCCGCGGCGAACAGCCCACCGGGCTGCCGCTCGCCTGGTCCGTGAACTCCCAGGCGTGGAAGCTGGGCTGTGGTCACCAGTACGTCATCGCCAAGCCGCCGAGCCAGGTCCCCCCGCCGCCCGCCCCGCAGGACGCGGCGCCCTGGGCGGCGACGCAGCGCGCGGTGCACGGCGGAGAGACGCTCGTGGAACTGTCGGTGCAGGGGCGCACCGAAACGGCCGTCGTGCTGGAGGCGCTGCGGGTGCGCGTGGTCGGCCGTACGGCACCGGCCCAGGGCAACTCGTACGGCATGAACCTGGGTTGCGGCGGCGCGGTCACTCCCCGGTCCTTCGCCGTCGACCTGGACAAGGACCGCCCCATCGCCCGCGCGGTCGCCGGGAACGACACGGGCACACCCATCCCGCCCGTGCGGATGCCCTACCGCGTCTCGGCGAAGGACCCCGAGGTGCTGCTGATCACGGGCGCGACCGCCACCTGCGACTGCCTCTGGTACCTGGAACTGGACTGGTCCTCCCAGGGCCGCAAGGGCACCGTGCGGATCGACGACGACGGCCGCCCGTTCCGCACCAGCGCCGTCAACGGCCTGCCCCGGTACTCCTACGACCTCCTGGAACGCCGCTGGGGGACCTCCGACTGAGGACCTCGCAGCCGCGCCCGGGGGAGGGCAACACCGAAAGCAGCCGCGCCGCCGGGTGGAGGAAGTCCTCTGCCCGGCTGTGGACTTGCCGCGCGGAAGTGCCCCGCCCGGCTACGGAGTTGCCGCGACCGGCTGTTCCGGTTCCCAGGCTGCCGCGCACAGTGACTCCGCGACCGCGGCCGTGTAACGGGCGGCGGCAAGCCAGTGGGTGGCAAAGCCGGCGGGGTCGGTGGGCAGGAGGCGGCCGAAGTGGTCGCGGTCGCGCCGGGCCGCCGAGGTGCACAGGGCGGTGAGGAGTCCGGCAGCCGTGGGAAGGCCCGCACGGCGGACGCGGCGTGCCTCGGCGGAGACGTCGCCGACCATGCCGAGGGCGGCGCGGCCCGCCAGGACCGTATGTTCGACCCGGCGGTCGAGCAGGGACAGCGGCGAGGGCGTACCGGACGCCGGTGGCTGCGGCGGGGCAGGGCGTACGGGGGCGGTCGGGTCGGGTAGGTCGGCACGGCGCAGCCGGTCGAAGCCGAGGTCGATTGTTCCCTCGCCCGTGGGGTGCGAGCAGGCCAGCAGGGCGAGCCGGGGGCGGGGCGCGGGCACCAGGCGGCCGATGATCCTCAGCCGCGTCCCCGGCGCCGTCGCCAGCAGCATCAGGTTGTCGCGGTGGGCCAGCGCGGGATCGTCGTCGGCGACGGTGAGTTGGACCGTCGTGCTTCCCTCGCACAGGGCGAGCAGGCAGCTGCCGCCCGACTCCCGCACCGCGCCCAGGAGTTCGACGTCGAGGAAGAGCAGATCGCTGCCGCCCCCGCCCGGTTGCGCGTAGCGGGAGGAGAACCGCAGTGCGCGGGCGGCCTGTTCGTACGGCGGTGTCCGCCACAGGGCGGCGAGCGGCGGCTCCGCCCACGTCGCACCGCGGGCGGCAACGGCCTTGACGCCCTTCCCGGCGCCCAGCCTGCCGTCCGGCGAGAGCGTCGCCCCCGAGACCGCCAGCCCCGCCCGGCCCAGCTCCCGGTGGGTGAGCGCGGTGTCCCCGAGGCGCACGGCCCGGTCTGCCACGCCCAGGGCGCGCCCGGCGCCGCCGGGTGCCACGTCGCCGACAGTGCAGAGCCGGCCGTCGGCCCCGGTGACCCAGGTGCGGGCGCCACCGTGACCGGAGGCGGTGACCACGGGTTCGGTGAACAGGCCGTACAGGCGCAGCGAGCCCTCCGGGACGTAGGGGCGGCGCGCGTGGCCCCTGGCGGCGGCCAGTTCCGCCCCGGACGTGGTGCTCACCCGGTGCGCGGTGGACAGGAGTTGGGCCAGCGCCGTGACGAGGTCGGCGGCGCGGTAGGACGGGTCCCCGGCGCGGGCCGCGCGCAGCAGCGTGACGACGGACAGCGCGGCAGCGGCGGCGCGCGGCAGGTTGCGGAGCCGGGCGGTGTGCGCGGCGCGCAGGAGCGCCGACTGGGTGACGGCGCCGGCCCCGTCGATACCGGACTCCAGTACGGCGGCGCCCGCAGACCAGAGGGCGTCGGCGGCGGCACGTTCGGCCGGGCCGGCCACCTCGGGCGGGGAGGTGCCGTCGGGAGCGGGGGCCGTGCCGGAGGCGGGTTCGCGGACCGCGCCGGTGGGCTCGTCGGAGGGCGACGGCGCCGGGTCCGGGGCGGGCTTCGCCGTCCGGCCCGGCGCGGGCTTCGCCGCCGGTTCCGCCGCCTGGCCCGGCGCGGGCTCCGCCGCCGGTTCCGCCGTCGGGTCCGAAGTGGGCTTCGCCGTCGGGTCCGCAGCGGACTCCGCAGCCGACTCCTGTACCGCCTCCGCCGCAGACTCCTCTGCCGGCTCCGGTACGGGCTCCTGCGCCGGTTCCGCCACCGGGGCGGCGCAGGCGGCTGCCGCGCGGTGGACACAGGCCGGGGCGAGGAGACAGCCGCAGGTGACGGCGTCCACCGTGGCCACCACGCCGCCAGGGGCGTACAGGCGCAACTCGGTCTCGTCGTCGACCTCGATCGTCACCGTGTCCCCGTCGCGGTGGACCGGGCGGGCGCCGAGCTTGCCGACCGCGCCGTCCAGCCGCTTGCGCAGCCGGGGCGAGAGGTTTTCCACCAGTGTGGCCGTGACCTCCGGCGCGACGGGCGGCAACTGTGCGGTGATCATGCGGTCTTCTCCCCGATCCAGCGGGCCAGTTCGAGCGGGCTGAGGGCGGCCACGGGCATTCCGGCGGCCACGAGCTGCCCGGCGACGCCCGTCGAGTAGCGGGGCCGTCCGGCGTCGTCGAGGCTCGCGCACCCGAGGAGGTGGCAGCCGGTGGCAACCAGGGCGCGCACCTCGGCCAGCAGCCCGCCGAGCGGCGCGCCCTCCTCGAAGTCGCTGATGACGACGACGAGGGTGCGGCTGGGCACCGCGACCAGGCTGCGGGCGTGCCGGAGCCCGGCGGCGATGTGCGTGCCCCCGCCCACGCTCACCTCCAGCAGGAGGGAGAGGGGGTCGTGCACATGGCCGGTCAGGTCGACGACCTCCGTGGAGAAGGCCAGGAAGTGGGTGCTCAGGGTCGGCACCCCGGCGAGCACGGAGGCGGTCAGCGCGGACCAGATGGTGGATGCCTCCATCGACCCGGAGACGTCGGTGACCAGGATCAGCCGCCAGTCCGCCGACTTGCGGCCGCGACTTCGGAACACCGGCTTCTCGGGGATCACCTGTACCGTCCCGTCGGCCGTCCTGCGGGCGGTGGCGAGGTTGGCGCGCAGCGTGCGCGGCAGGTCGAGCCGGCCGCCGGGGCGGCGGGTGGGACGGGCCAGCATCGTGCCGGTGAGCGCGGGGCGCAGCCGGGTGGCGAGCTGACGGGTCAGTTCGTCGACGAGATGGCGGACCAGGGGCCGGAGCGCCGCGAGGCGGGCCTCGGGGAGCCCACCGGCGTACCGCAGGACCGTCCGCAGGAGTTCCACGGACGGCGTGACGGCCGCCGGGTCGAGTTCGGCGAGTACGTCCTGGCGACCGGTCACGGCCGCTGCGGCCAGCACCTCCTCGCGGATTCCGGGGCCGAACAGCGCGGCCAGTTCCTCCGACCACTCGCGCACGCCGGGGAACGAGGGTTCCCGGCCGCCGCCCCGTCCGGAACCCGGACCGGGCAGTCCCGCGCGGGACCCCTCGCCGTGTCCCGCACCGTAGAGCTCGTCCAGGGCGGTCGCCAGGCGGGCGGCGCCGGACGGCAGTTGGCCGGGCCGTCTGCCGAGCACCAGCCGCCACCTGTCGGCGGGCGCGAGGGTACGCGCCGGGGCGGGCCCGTGGTGGGGTGCGGGATGGGTCCCGGTGCCGGGTGCGTCGGCGGGGTGGGCTGCGGCCGGGAGGCCGGACGGCGGTGGCAGGTGGTCGTTGTGCGCGGGGGGCGGGACGGGCAGGCCGAGGCGGGTCAGGAGTGCGCGGGCCGCGAGGTCGGCGGCCGTTCGCCGGGCCAGTTCGGCGGGGTCGTCCGCGTCGTGGGTGTCCACGCGTTCGCCGAGACGGTCCTCGACGGTCTCCAGCAGCCGGTCCCGGGCGGCCGGGCTCAGAGTGTCGAAGCCACCGCGCAGCGCGGGCAGCCGGGCCAGGAACGTGGTGTCGTCCAGCTCGACGACCCGTTGCAGCAACGGGTCCAGGGCGCCGGTGCCGACGGTCAGGAGCGGGCCCGCCACCGTGAGCAGCCCGGTGAGGCGGGCGGTGAGCGCCGCCCGCGCGGAGCTGTCCACGGCGCCGTCCACCCAGGACGCGACACGCGCTCCGAAGGCGTCGGCGTCCTCGTGGCCGGTGAGCACCCGGACCGCTCCGGCGGCGGCGGCGATCAGCGGGGTGCCGTCGGCGGCCAGCCGGGCGAGGGCGTCGGTGAGCCGGATGCCGCCCAACCGGTCGGCGCGCTGCGCCAGTTCGAGCAGGGCGCGGGCGTCCCCGGCCTCCTCGGAACCGGTCAGGCCGTCGACCTGCCTCACCGCCGCCGAGGTCAGGAGTTCGGTGGCGTGCGCGGTGCGGGCACCACGTGCGGCAGACGCGGTGTCGGCGGTGTCGGGGGCCGAAGGGCTGTCGGGAGCCGAAGGGCCGCCGGGCGTGGCCAGGCCCGGCAGATGGCCGGCGGAGATGCGGTCCAACAGGTCCAGCCCGGCGAGCAGTTCGGGCAGGGTGCCGCTCGCGGGCAGTACGGCCGCGAGTTCCGCCAGCCGCTCGTCGGCCAGGGCGGGGAGCCCGCACCCGGCGGCCTCGGTGAGGCCGCGGACCACCTGGGCGGCCGTCGGGCCGTCCTCCGCGCGCTCGGCCGCTTGCCGCTGCCGCAGCACGCCCTCGGCCGCCTGGGCCGGGGTGACGCCGCGGGCTCCGGCCGCGGTGAGCATGGCGGCCGTCGCCGGGGTCCAGCGCACCTGCCAGCGCGTCGTGAGCCCTTCGGAGCCCGCCGCCCCGGTCACCGCCTGCTCCTGCGCGTAGGGGATGCCGCACACCGCCAGCCTGCGCAGCAGCAGTTCGCGACGCCGGTCCAGGGCGGAGCGCGCCGGGTCGAGCCGCAGGTCGCGCGGCGTCCTGGCGTGCGCGTCGTCCGGCCCGGGGAGCGAGAGCGCCGCGGTCTCGGCCTCGACGGCGGGACCCAGTCCGCTGCGCGGCGCTGCGGGCGCGGGCCGCCCCGTACGGGCTCCGACGAGGACGTGTTCGAGGGCGCGGGCGACGGCGCGGCCCGTGCCGTAGGTCTCACCGCGCCCGAGCACCGTCTGTACGGCTTCGAGGAGTTCACCGCGGCCGGGGGCCGGCAGGTCGCGCAGGCGGGCCAGGTCACCGGCCACTCGCACGACCTCCCGCCCGTCCGCCGGGCCGTAGGGGTGCCCCTGTTCGCGCAGTGTGGCGCAGACGCGGACCGCGGTGCGGACCAGCGCCTCGTGCAGCGCGGCCGGGTCCCCGGCGGCGTCCAGGACGGTGTGCTGCCACTCCGGGTCCCGGATGCCCGCGGGGTAGCCGGACCGGGAGTCGAGCAGGGGGTACGTGTACGGCACCAGGGACACCGTGCACACGTCCGCGCCGTCGGCATCCCGCCCGTGGCCGCCCGCGGCGGACCCGTCCGGAGCCGCGGGGGTGTCGGCCGCGTCCGCCACGGAGCCCGGACCGGCCCCGGCGGCGGAGGGCAGCAGCGCGGGGGTGTGGAAGGCGCCCACCACCACGGCTGGCCGCCGCCCGGCGGCCAGCGCCTCGGCGACATGCCCGCGCATGCACGCCTCGCGGGCCAGGTCCGTGACCTGCACCCCGTTCCCTGCCTCGGCCTCGTGACGCAGTGCCCAGCCGGTGAGCAGAGCGGCACGGCGCAGCGCCTCGGGTGTCGACCCGGGCGCCCGGGTCTCCACCAGCCGGTCCCACAGGGCGTCGCCGTCCCGGCCGGTGAGCCGGGCCCGGAGCGCGGCGGACAGCCCGTACCCTTCACCGGGGACGGGCGCGGAGTCGGCGCCCGGGGCGGGGGCTTCCGACCCGCCCCTGGCCCACGCCCGGTCGGCGAGCGGGAGGTCGCAGGCCACGGCCGGCACCCCGTTCCGCGCCGCCCAGCGCAGGGCGACCAACTCCGGCGAGAAGTCCGCGAACGGGTAGAACGCGGGCCCCCGTTCGGCCGCCGGCCCCTGCCCGGAGCCGTCGGCGGGCACCGCGGCCAGCGCCACCGGGGCCTGCGTCTCCTCGTGGGCGAGCCAGCCCAGCCAGGGCTGGAACTCGGCGGGCAGCTCCACGAGGAGCACGTCGGGGGCCGCCTCGTCCAGCAGGGCCGGCAGGACGGCCGCCAGCGACGGCGCGTGGTGGCGCACCCCGATCAGGAACGGCAGCCCCGCTCCGGCCGCCGCGAGAGCGGCCACGGCGGCCTCCGGTGCAGCCGGGGCCGCCGTCGAGGCCCCGGCCCATGACGGAGGACCGGCCTCGGCCCGTGACGGAGGACCGGCCTCGGCACGGGCGGTGGCCGCCCCCTCGGCCGGGGACGACGCCGCGGCGGAACGCGCGGCGGGGGTGGTCGGCTCGCTCATCGGTCAGTTCTCCAGCACCGCGCGCAGGTCCCACAGGGCACGCCAGGTGGCCGAACCCTGCTCCGCACGCCTGCGCACCGGCCCGTCCCAGTACCCCAGCAGCCGTGCCGCGTCGGCGGGGTCGTCCTTGCGGACGACCCCCAGCAGATGGCCGGGCAGGAGGGACAGCACGTCCCGGTCGCCGGGGAAGTAGGCGGCGGCCAGGCCCAGGGAGCCCGCGACGGAGACCGCCTCCGCCGTGCTCATCACGGTGGACGGCCGCTCGACCTCCCAGCCCTCCACGGAACGTCCCTCGCGCAGGTCCCGGAAGGCGGTGACGAGGGCTTCGAGGATCGCGTCGTCCACCTGGTAGGCGGCACCCACGCGTTCGACGGCCGCCCGCGACTGCCGCCGCACCAGCGCCGTCTCCGCGTCCACGTCCCCGATGGGGCCGACGGTCTCGAAGTTGAAGCGGCGCTTGAGCGCGGCGGACATCTCCGAGACGCCCTTGTCCCGCAGGTTGGCGGTGGCGATCAGGGTGAACCCGGGGGCCGCGTGCACCTGGGCGCCCTCGCCGCCCGCGAGTTCCGGGACCGAGATCCGCCGCTCGGAGAGCAGCGAGACCAGGGCGTCCTGCACCTCCGGGAGACAGCGGGTGACCTCCTCCACGCGGGCGACCGCCCCCCGGGTCATCGCGGTGAGCACCGGGGAGGGCACCAGGGCCTGCTCGGAGGGGCCCTGGGCGAGCAGCAGCGCGTAGTTCCAGCCGTACTTGAGCTGGTCCTCGGTGGTGCCCGCGGTGCCCTGCACGGTGAGCGCGCTGGTCCCGCAGACCGCCGCCGACAGCAGCTCGGACAGCATGGACTTGGCGGTGCCGGGTTCGCCGACGAGGAGGAGACCGCGCTCTCCGGCGAGGGTGACCACACACCGTTCGACCAGGGCGCGTTCACCGACGAACTTCTGCTCGATCACCAGCCGGCGCGGTACCCCGGCCCCGGGCACGGCCCCCTTCGGCAGGCTCAGCGCCTCGCCCGCACTGCCCGTCACGAACGTGACGACGGCGCGCGGTGTGAGCAGCCAGCCCGGCGGCCGGGGACCGGTGTCGTGGGCGGCGAGGAAGGCCAGCTCGGTGGCGTACCGGTCCTCGGGCAGGGTGATCTGGCGGTGCTTCCGGCCGGGCTCCGCCGCCCGGTCGGGGACGCCGCCGGTGGTGGCGTCCGGGGTGGTCGTGGTGTCGTTCGTCATCGGCGGCGGCCCTTCCGGGGTGCGCGGGTTACCAGTTCTTCGAAGGCGGGGGCGTCGCCGCCGCGCACCCGTGCCCAGGCGGCTGCGTACAGCGCGGGCACGGGCAGGTGGGGCAGGGTCCGGCTGGATCCCGTCACCGGGTACAGGCGTTCCTTCCAGGTCTCCAACGGCAGCCCGGGGGCGCCGCGTTCGAGCCAGCCGCAGGGCAGGAACAGGGTGCGGCCGGCGCGGGAGCGCTTGGCCTCCACGACCAGGCCGGTGGCGGCGAGTTCCGTCCTGGCCTTCTTGACGCGGGCGGGCTTCCACGCGGTCCAGCGGACGCAGTTGCGGTCCGTCGGGTCGGGCAGGGCGAGCAGCATCAGATACAGCGCGGCGGCGTCCGAACCGAGCCCGAGGACGTCGGCGGCCTCGGCGACCAGCTCGGGCACCGTGCGCGTGGGGTCCTGCGCCGGGTGCTGCGGGGTGCCGTCGGGGGCGCCCGCCGAGGCCAGCGCGGTGGTCTCCTCGCCCAGCAGGGCGCGCAGGGCGAGCAGATCACCCCTGCTGTGCGGGCCGACGGTGCCCTCGATCAGGCCGAACGCCGGGTCGTCGGGGCCGGTCAGCCCCGCCGGGCGAATCAGCAGCCGCTCCAGGCTCCCGTGGCCGGGGGACAGGAGCAGCGCCGTGCCGGCCCTGACCAGCCCGTCCGTGCCCGCGCCGCCGGACTCGGGGAGCCCGTGGGCGGCGCGGATCGCGGGGCCGATCGAGTCCCCCGACTCGGTCCAGTCCAGGCCGAGTTCCAGTACCAGGCGCGGATCGGCGAGCCGCTCGCGCAGGACCGCGAGCCCCACGGGCAGCTGCGCGCGCAAGGGGTGTCCGTACGGCAGCGTGTAGGCGAGGGTCCGCAGGGCGGACAGGACCGTGGAGATAGCCCCGCGTGCGCCCACCCGGCGCAGCCCCGGACGGCCGGTGCCGTCGGGGACGTCGCTGCCGTGCGCGAGCCAGGCCCGGGAGGCCGCGTTGAGGATCAGGTCGACGGCCTCCGGGCCGGTGCCCGACAGGTCGAGGTCGAGTTCCTCGGGAACGCGGACGAGGGAGGCCAGACGCTTCTGCCAGACCTCGGCGGCGGCCCGGACGTCGGGCCCGGTGGACCACAGCTCGGCCGGGTCCGCGGGCAGCAGCGCCCCGAGCAGGGCGTGCCGGTCCTCGCGGGGCAGGGCGGCCAGCCTGGCCTGCGCCGCCTCGAAGGCGCGGGTCTTGGCCCCCAGCAGGGCGAGCGCCTCGGCACCGGGCTCCTGCACGGCCGCCGACAGCAGGGCGGTGGACTGGAGGGGGCCGATGCCGGTGGCGGTGTGGAACGCCTCGGCGGCTTCCGGCCGCCAGGGCGCCGGACCGTGCTCCCGCACCTGTGCGACGAGCCGGGTGAGCCGGTCACGGGCGACGCCCGGCCCGTACACGTGCTCGCGGTCCAGGGTGAAGCCGGGTACGGGGCCGAAGGCGCCGCTCGGGTCGTGGTCCAGGGCGAGCCAGCGTGCCGCGTCGTCGCGGTGGTTGCGGCCGCGGTCCGCGACGACCACGACGGTACGGGTGCCCCTGCGCAGCACCTGGCCGAGGCGGGGCACCTCCTGGTGGTGTCCCGACCCCGTTGTTCCGGTGCCGATGGGTTCGACGAGTTCCACCTGCCGGACCGTGCCCGCCGGGTCGGCCAGCGGGCCCGCGGCGAGGGTCTCCAGCAGGACGAGGAGCCCGGCGCGGTGTTCGGGGGAGGTCGTTTGCGAGGCGGCCCGGTAGGCCAGTCGGGGCAGCTGGTCGAGGAGGGAGGTCCAGGTCAGGGAGTCGCCGGGCACGGTGTACTCGTCCCGCTGCCAGCCGTCCACGGAGGTGAACGGGGCCTTGGCCGGCGTGGCCGGTCCGAACGCGCTCGCGCCGCCGAGGACGTGGTTCACGGCGAGGATCTGTCGGATCGTGGTCCACCGGCTCGCCGTTCCCCACCAGCCGCCGTGAATCCGCTCGGAGTGCCAGGCGGTGGCGTCGCGCAGGGTCGTGTCGTCGGCGTGCTCGGGCTCGCGGTCGAAGAACATGCCCCGGGTGCGCGCGGTGTCGCGCGCGGTGGGCGGCGCCGCGGGCTTCGGCGGTTCCAGGTAGCGGGCGGCCGAGGCGGCCCGCTCCACCGCGTTCCTGAGGTGCGCGGTGACGCCCGCGCGGAGCCGGGCGTCACTCACCTCGGGCAGCACCCGGGCGACGACCTCCTCGCTCATCTCCTGCGCCGAGGGACCGGTGTACTCCTCGGCGGCCCGGAACGCCTCACGGTGCCGGGCGACCGTGGCCGCGACCTCCGTGAACAGCTCCTCCGCCCGGGAGTCCGTCAGGTTCCGCAGCGCGGCGGAGCCGCGCTCGTCCCGGGGACGCAGGGCGTGCCAGTAGGCGACCGGAGGCACATAGGGGGTGCCCGCCGCCTCGTTCCCGCCGCCGGAGTCGGTGGTGACCGACCACAGGCCGCCGCCGGTGCCGTCGGTGTCCGCCGGGTACGCCTCGACCGACCGGTGCTCCACGGCCACGACCGGCCGCGAGCGGCCGGGCAGGGCGAGGGCGCCGAGCGGCACCCGGGAGCCGCCGTCGGGCAGCGGGTACGGCAGCGCCACCGTGCGGCCGTCGGGCGTGCCGGCGACGATCCGGTGACCGTCGGCGGGGGCGGCCGTACCGGGTTCGGCGACCGTACGGCGCACCCAGCGGCCCAGTACCGCGCCGTCCGTGCCGAACGGGGTGCTCTCCAGACCGGGCTGGAGGGGCAGCACCTGGCAGTGCTCGGCGAGCAGCCGGGTGCCCTCGCGCACCCCGGAGCGGAAGAAGGCGGGGAGGGAGGCCCGCCCGTGCGTGCCACTGGCCGGGTCGTACTCCAGCCACACCCGCTGGGTGCCCTGGTGGCCCTCGCGCCAGAGACCGGTGCCGTCGGAGATGACGGACCTCTCGGGCGGCAGCGAGGTGTCGCCCGCGTGCAGGGCCTTGCCTCCGGTGGCCCGGCCGCCGCCGGGCAGCGGCAGGCAGACCTCGTCCGAGGCACCGGAGCCGCCCCAGCGGGGGATCTGCTCCCCGCCGACGCCGAACACCTCGGCGGGGCGGTGCGACCAGTAGCCGCGCTGCTTGCCGTCCTCCCACCAGACGACCAGCAACTCGCCGTCGACGTAGCGGAAGCCGAACGTGGACCAGTGGTCGACGGTGGCGGGCAGCCGCAGGGTGTGCCGCAGCAGCACCCCCTGCGGGCCCACGACGACGACCCGCTCCAGGGTGTTCAGGATCAGCGCGGGCCACGCGCCGGTGACGCCGACGTTCTCCGAGCGGTGGTAGCGCTGACGTGTCCTGGCGGCGGCCTCGGCCGCCTCGGCGGCGAGTTCGGCGTAGGTCTCGTCGAGTGCGGGCCAGCCCAGTTCGTCGAGGACGCCGGTACGCAGGGTGGACGCGAGCAGCGGCACGACCCGGTGGCCCTGGAGGAGCCGCACGGCCGCGGGGGCGACGTCGGCGACCACGGAGCGGAACGGCGAGAGCCGGTTCAGGGCGCTGCGCAGCCCGGGGAGTCCGCGCGCGGCCGTGTACTCCTCGGCGCGCGCGGTGAGCCACTCCCGCAGGATCTCCGAGAGGACCGGGTGCGCCGCGAGCTTCGCCAGGGCGCCGTCGCCCAGCCGCTGGCCGTGCCGGTCGCCGAGGCCGCCGACGTTCCTGCTCAACAGTGCGCGGAACGCCGGCCGTGCGGCGACGGCGGTGAGGTCCCGCGCGCCGGGCGCGGTGTCGGTGAGCCATGAACCGACCGGGAGGGCGGGCGGCTGTCCGCTGCCCGTGTCGTGCTCGTCAGGCCCGGCGACGGGGATGTCCGAGGCCAGGGCGAGGTCGAGGAGGTCCAGGTCGGCGTTGCGCTGCCAGCGGCCGTGGAACAGTTCGACGCTCCGCCCGTCGGCGCGCAGCCGGTCCGTCATCCTGGCGACGAGTTCGAGGGTCTGCGGGCTGCGGCCCGGGGTGGCCCGGTTGCGTCTGCGGTGCGCCTCCCAGCGCGCCAGCCAGTCCGCGGGCGAGACCAGGGCGCCGGAGGCGTCGTCGGCGGAGTCCGGGAGCGCGGTCAGCAGGTGCTCCGCTCCGCACTCCGCCAGCAGCGCCAGCCACTGTGACTCGCCGTCCGTGTCCCGGCCGTTCTCGCTGAAGTTCTCCGGGAAGAAGCCGAGGAGCCTGACCCGTACGTCCGCGTCCTGCCGGGCGAGCGCGACGAGCGCGGAGCGGTAGGCGGCCCAGAACGAGGCGGGGGCGCGGAGCACTCCCGGGGAGCCGATCAGGTCGGTCACCAGCTCGCGTTCGGCGCTCTCCCGGTCCAGCCCGGCGGCCTTGACCAGCGCGCGTACGTCCTGCGGCAGCGCCGCGTACGGCGGCATACCGGCCGCGCACCGCTCGACCAGCAGACGGCGGAACTGCGCCCAGGCGTCCACCGGTTCGAGCCGGGCGGCCAGGTCGCGGACGTACTGGCGCAGCGCCTTGACGGTCAGCGCGCCGGCGAAGGCGAACTCCAGGAAGACCGCCCGCTGCCGGTCCTCGTCGACGACCAGCCCGTGCACCCGCTCGGCCTCGCGGGCCTTGCCGAAGAAGGACGCGGCGTACGTGGTGTTCTCGGCCTGGAGGAAGAGGCGTGCCACCTGCTCGTAGTAGGTGGGCAGGAAGTGGGGCACGGCCCTGCCGAGCCGGGTGCCCAGCTCGTCGAAGCCCTCCTTGGCCGCTCCGGCGCGGGTCGTGGCCTGCCGGCCGAGCCGTTCGATGTCCTTGACCAGGGCCAGGGCGTGGTGCCCGTTGGCCGGGTCGTTGACCAGTGCCCAGGCCGGGAAGCCCAGCGTCTCGCGTCGCACCTGGCCCACGACGGGGGACTCGGCGCTCCGGGCCAGCCCGAGGAACTCCAGTGCCAGGTCCTCCGCTTCGCCGAGGGTGCCGGGCACGAGCCGCACCACGGGGCGGTCGCCGAGGGCGGTGTGCGAGTAGGTGCGGGCGGTCAGCGTGTCGGCGTCGTCCCGGTCGGTGGTGCCGGCCGGGAGGATCGCGCCCGCGTCCAGCAGGGCCGCCGCGCGGACCTTGGCAGCGGGGCCGCAGGTGTGCTCGCCGGTCGCCTGGGCGGGGAGGCCCGTGGCCGTCGCCGCCGCGTTTGTGGGGGTGTTCGTCGTCGTGCTCATGCCGCCCGCTCCTCGTCCTCGACGTCGCGGCCCGCGTAGAGCGCCGCCGCCATGCGCATGCCCTCGGACCACGCGACGGGGCCGACCTCGGCGGCCGTCAGCGCGCGTCCCGACGGGTCGGTCCAGCCCAGCGGGCCCGTCTCGGTGTCGTACTCGCCGTATCCGTCGTTCTCGCCGATCCAGATGCGCGCCTCGACGGTCACGCCGTCCTCGACGACCGGGCAGACCGCGTATCCGCCGCGCGACCGGTACCCGAGCTGGGTGACGCGGCCGTGCAGGAAGCGCAGTTGCTTGAACACGCCACCGGCGTAGGTGTCCATGGACGTGGTGTCCCGGGCGAGGCCCGGCGGGCGGCGCCACACCTCGCGGAACAACTGCTCCACGTTCTGCCCGACCCCCAGTTCGACCGCGAAGTCGCGCAGTTCGTCCAGGTCGTCGAGGAGCACCGGGTGGGGAACGCTGACGACGTCCGGGGTGATGCGGACCGTGTCGCCGTCCAGGTCGACGAGGCCGAGCCCGCGCTCGGGGTCGACGTCGCGCAGGAACCCGGCGACCCCGCCGTCCGCACCGGACACCACCACGTCCCGCAGGGCCGCCTGCCACGCCGGGTCCGGCCAGACCCGTGCGAGCACGGCCGTGGGGACGGGCAAGGAGCGCACCATCCACTGCTCGACGTCGGTCAGGCACCGGCGTTCGTGCCGCTCCAGCCACTCGGTCAGCTGCCGGAGCCCGACGACCGCCGGGTCCTCCTTCAATTTGGCCGGTACGGACTTCAGCCGTCGGCCCTTCCCGTTGCGGCAGACCACCTTGCCCGCCTCCAGGGCGACTTCGTAGTCGCCCGCCGGAACCCACCCCATGCGCTGTTCTCCCCGACGTCGCGGACGGCCGCCGAACCGGCGGCACGCTGATGAAACCCGTCCGCGGCAACGCACCGTGACGAGTGAGGAAGACATTAGGCGTCGCCACTGACAATGACTCCGGGCCCCTCCTCCCAACACCTCCCCGCAGCCAGGGAGAACACGGGTACGGGGCGCCGACCCCTGTCCTGTATCCGTCAGTTCGGACCGGCGGAAGGGGCCCGTACGGCCGTGCTGCACGGCGGGCACGCACCAGGTGCCCGGTGGGCCGAGGCGCCGGTCAGGGCCGGGGGCGCCGGCTCGGCGGAACACCGGCCTCCGACGTCCTCGTACACACAAGCGACGCATCTTCGCGCCATCCTCCCGGGGCGACGACTAGCACGTCAGCACCACGGGGAGTCTTGATCTGCTCACAACGGGCCCACAAGGCCCTCACAGTCCCAGCGAAGGAGACCCCTTGCCCGCCGTACGGAAAATGCTGCTCACGGCTGCCGCGCTGGCCGCCACGGTCGTCATCGCCCAGCCCTCGTACGCCCAGCCCGTCGCCCCCTCCTCCACCCAGACCTCCCACGCCGTCCCCGGCGCGGCAGCCGCCAGCTTCCACGCCTACTCCGACACGGGCTTCTCGGGCCTGGACCGGTGGTTCGACGGGAACGTCGGCGACTGCAAGTACGTCGGCGACAGCTGGAACGACAGCATCCGCTCCGCCAGGACCGAAGTGGACCACCGCAGGGTCGAGTTGTGGGACAACGCCAACTGCACCGGCGGCTCCATCGTGATCGACGGCTCCGGCTACAGCAGCATCGGCTCCTGGGTCAGCGCCTACCGCATCGTCAACGAGTAGCCCGCCCACTCCACGGAAGCCCGCTCGGGGAACGGCCACCGCGCCCGTCCCCCGAGCGGTACCACGGGCACGTGGTGCGGCAGGGGTGTCACGCCCTCGTCGCCGGTCGGGCCGCGCCCTCCGCCCAGGTGCGGGCGAACCGTTCGTGCGCGGGGGCCGGGACCGCGGCGTGAGGTTCCGTCGCGGCTGTGGGGCGTGGGGCCTTCGCGGTGGTCAGTTCCTTGCGGACGGCGCGGTGACGGTCGAGGGACCAGGAGTTCCACCTGCGTACGGTGCGGTCCGCCGGGCGGTCGAAGGCATGCAGCTGGAGATGGAGGGCTGCCGCGTCACGGCCGACCCCCAGAGCCGACGCCACCTCCTCCACCAGGTCAGGGACGGAGAACAGCGGGTTGGCCTCGTACTGGCCCGGCGGAACGGGGGTGGCGGCGGACCGGTCCGCCAGCCTGCGCAGAGCGGCGAGCTGATCGGCGGGCAGGTCCGTGAGCCGGTCCAGCAGGGCGCGGGCACCCTGCGCCACGGGGTCGGCGGCCGGGCGCTCGGCGAGAGCCCAGCCGAGCGCGGTGGCTGCGGACCGCATGTCGGCGGCCTCCAGCGGCTCTTCGAGGCGCCCGGTGAGCACAGCCGTGGCCCAGATCTCCGGGAGCCCGTGGTCCGCGGCCAGGGCAGCGGCATGGCTGCCGTCGTCGGCGTACGGGGCCTCGCCGAGCAACCGGGTCCAGGCCGCGGCCATGCGTTCCGCCGCCGCGGTCGTACCGCCGGGGGACCAGAGTTCCGCCGGGTCGCCGGGAAGTGCCGCCGCGAGCACGGCCCGGCGGCCGGCCGGACCGAGGCGCCGGCGGAACTCGTCGTACGCGTAGGACGTGGTCCGGTCCGCCTTGTACGGCTTGGAGCGCAGCAGCTTCTGGTGCGCACGGTAGTCGCCGCTGCCCGCGAATCCGTCGAGCACGAGTGCGGCGATCGGACGCGGCACCCCGGTACGCCAGCGGAACAGGTCGACGGCCTCCTCGGTCACCGGCAGCGGGCCCTGCCCGGCGAGCAGTGCCAGCAGTCGGGGGAGCCGCGTGGTGTCGTCGGTGGCGACGGTGTAGGTGGCGCACTCCTCGGCATCGGCGGGCACCTGCTCGGCCGCCCGCTGGAGGAAGGGCGCCAGCCCGCTGCGGCCCGGCCCGGACGCCACGACGGCCCCGTCCGCGCGCAGTGCGGCGATCCGCTTCTGCGGGGCCCGGCCGACGCGCCAGGAGCTGCCCGCCTCCGCGAACGGCTGGCGGCTCCACACGCCGAGCAGCGCCGCGAGCGCCTGCCGCTGCTCGTCGGGGGTGGCCGCGACGACGGTCCGCCAGGCCACGGCATCGATCCGGCCGGTCAGCACCGCCCACTCGGCGGGCGGCGACGGCAGCGCCAGCACCCGTACCTCGTCGTCGATCTCGCCGCGCAGGTAGCGGCCGTCGGCGGCGACCGAGGTGAGGAGGGCGGGCTGCGGCTGCGGCTTCCGTTCCTCGTAGCCGCGCAGTTGGGGCAGCAGGTCGTGCAGGGCCGGCACGAGCCGGTTGTCCGGCACCGGGTCGGGCAGGTCGACGACCGGCCCGGCCCGCATGACGGCGACCCGGTGCGACAGCTCACGGCGGCGGCGCAGTACGTCGGCGGCCAGCCGCACGGCGCGGTCGACGCCCTCCCGGACCCGTGGCTCCCGCACTCCGGGCAGGGCGCTCCCGTTGCCCTGGTGCAGCAGTTCGCGCACGGCGGCGTCCGTGACCGTCCGCAGGGCACGGGACGAATCCTCGTCGCGCGGGGTGAGGAAGTGCCAGAAGGCGGGCGGCGGTACCGGCCCGGCCAGCTCGCCCAGAGTGGCCCGGCCCTTGGACCTGTTGCGGGCACCGGGGAAGCCCTGGACCTGCCAGAGCAGTGAGTTGTCCTCGGCGGAGTGGCAGCGGACGGTGGTCCCGCCGGCCAGTACGGCGTCCTCACCGTCGAGCGGCAGGGCGAGGATTCCCCACGGGCGGCGGCCCCAGTTCCGGCTGCGGTAGGACGCGGTGCGGCCGTCGACGGACTCCAGCACGAACTCGCGGGGCGAGGGGCCCGCGTACGGTGCGCGGTAGTCGACCCGGCAGCCGGTGAGCGTGCCGTCCTGGCCGAGCGGGGAGGGCGGCGCACCGGGCGGCAGCTCGGCGAGGATCCGGTGGTCGGTGAAGGGCTTCGTGCCGGGCGGGGACCCGGCGGGGTCGTGGAACGCGGGCAGGGTGCGGTCGGCGGTGGGCACACCGGTGGCCGGGTCGACGCGGTTCCAGCCGGAGCGGTCCTCGCTGAACACCTCGGTGCTCCAGAAGGCGCGGCCGTCGGTCATCTGGTAGTCGCGGTGGCCGATGCCCTCCCGGCCACCGGCCCGCAGGACGCGTTCGCCGTCGAACCGGCCGCCGCCGTCCGGGGTCGCGAACTGGTAGCCGAGGCCGCCCTGGATGCTGCCGCCGTAGGGGCGCAGCCCGTAGGTCTGCTCAGGCTCGAACCTCTCGCCGGGGCGGTCGGACCAGTAGGCGGTGCTGCCGCAGTTCTCCTCGTGCTGCTCGTTCCAGGCGAGGAGGAACCGGCCGCCGACCCAGTGGACGGTGTGGCCGCGCGCGGCGTCGGGCAGTTCCAGGGTGTGGTCCCCGCGCCGTCCGGCGTGGTCGACGGCGAGGGCGCGGGTTGGTCCGTACACGGTGAGCACCGGCCAGGTGCAGGTGACCTGCACGGTTTCGTCGGGACGGAACTCGGCGAGTGCCTGGTCCAGGGCGGGCCAGCCCAGTTCCTCGGGGAGCCCGGCCCGCAGGGCGCGGGCCAGCGGGCCGGTGAGGTCGAGTGCGTCGAGCGCCTCCTCGATGCCGTCCAGGGCGACGGCCGTGGGCCGGTCGAGGAGCCCGTGCAGTTCTTCGACGGCCTCGTCCGCGGCGGCGAGACCGCCGCCGCGCAGGGCTTCGAGCAGCTTCTCGACCCGGGCGTGCACCTCGGCGGTGATGCCCGGGTTGTGCGGGAGCCGGCTGATGGCCGTACCGCCACGCGTACGGAGACCGGCGTGCACGGTGCCTTCCAGCCGTGGGCCGAACACCGGGTCGGCGGCGAGCGCCTTGAGGTCGCGCCGGGAGCGCTCGTCCCAGAACTCCAGGCTGATCTCGGCGCCCGGGTCGTGGACGGGGATGCCCTCGGCGAGGCACACATCGAGCAGGTCGGCGTCGAGATGCTGCCAGCGGTAGCGGTCCTCGTGCAGCCGGACCGGGGTGCCGTCCGCGCGCAGGGCCGGAGCGAACCGGCCCACCAGGTCGAGGAGTTCCGCGGGCATGGGCTGGCGCATCACCCCGCCACCGCCGACCTTGCGGTGGGAGTAGCCGGCCGCGTACCGGCGCAGCCAGTCGCCGAGGCCGTCCTGCGGGACGATCCGCCCGGCCGCGGCAGCGTCGGCGGCACCGCACGCGACGAGCAGCCGCAGCCACGCCGCCGCGTCGTTCTTCGACTCGGGAAACAGGTCGAGGAGGGCGGCGGCCTGCGCGTCGGCGGGCGGGTGGGCGGTCAACGGGCCGACGGCCGCGTCCAGCAGCCGGTCGGGTACGGCCTTGCCCCGGGCGGCGGCGAGCAGCGCGCCCAGCACCCGGGCCTCCTCCTCGGTGCCGAGGCCGGCCGCACGCACCGAGTCCCGGACCCGGCGGGCCAGGTCGGCGGGAAGCTCGCCGGGCGAGGCCGCCCAGTCGGTCAGCAGACGTACGAACTCGTCGTGCGCGTCGCCCGGTGCGAGGACTCCGGCCAACCAGGCCGCCGCGCCGCTGAGTTCGGTGGCGGGCAGGGCGCCGAACCGGGCGAACAGCAGTTGATTGGCCCGCCGCCAGTCGGTGGAGACCGGCAGCCCGTGGGTCTGTTCGGCGGCGCGCGCCTGCCCGTAGGCGCGGGCGGCGGAGCGGCGGTGCGTCTCCAGCATCCAGTGACCGATGGTGTCCCAGAACCAGGGCAGGTGGGCGGCCGGCAGGCCCCGGGCCAGGCGCTCGGCGTCGTCCACGAACCGGCCGGGCTTCTCCCAGGCCCGGTGCCGGCCACTGCCCGCCCGTTCCAGCGTGTCACGGGCGGCGCTCTCGGCCTCCGGCCCCTGGGCGCGCGCCCAGTCGACGTACGTCTCGGAGACGCGGTGATTGGCCGGGAGCGGGACGGGACTTGCGATGCTGCTGGTCATACAGGTGATCCTGCCAGGCGGGACCGACAGCAGCCGCGCGGAGGTCCCGCCCGCTCCGCGCCTCCCGACGGCTGTGACGGGTGCGTGACATGACGAAGACACGTGCCTCACGGAGGGCTGTGAGGGTGGTAGCCGTCCCGGCACGGAATCCCTTCAGGCTCAGGAGTCCCACGATGCAGCGTTCCACCGGCTTCCCCCGTCGTCGCACAGCCGGTGTGGCCACGGCGGCTTTACTGTCCCTGGCTCTGCTGACCGCATGCGGTGGCGGTTCGTCGGACTCCGGATCCGCGAAGAGCGATTCGTCGCCGACGAGCGCCCCGAGCGGCGACGCCTCCGCCAAGGGGGCGAAGAACCCGGCGCAGGAGGGTGCGCGCACGAACCCCGACGCCAAGGTCGAGTCAAAGGACGGACTGCAGTCGGGCGATCAGCTCACCGCCCACAACTTCGCGCTGGAGATCGGCGGTGGGACGGCCGAGTACCTCCAGGAGGTCACGGGTCTGGCCACCGACCAGAACACGGAGGAGACGCACTCGGTCACGCCGGACGGCAGGGAGTTCTCTCGCAAGATCCCCGGCCAGCAGCAGGCGGGGTCCGTGACCGTCGTCCGTGGTGCGAGCAGGTCCGAGCAGTTCGACGGGATGATCAACGGAAGCCTGCAGCCCGAGAGCATCACGATCGCGATGCTCGACTTCCAGAACGCGCCTGTGAAGCGGTACCACCTGAAGAACCCCAGGGTGGTCAAGGTCGACATGCCGGCCGGCGGCGGCCCCGAGCAGGTGACCATCCAGTTCGCGGAACTGACGATCGGCTGAGGGCTTCCCCACGATTTGCTCGTCGTGCAGGGTCTCCAAGCCGCGTGCCGGGTCTCGTCCTTGGGGCAATGCAGCCGTTCCGGCCAGGCCACGGTGCACCGGTCGACGTCGAACGGTCTCGCGAGGCCACGCCCAGCGGTGAGAGCGACAGTACGTCCACCATCCGGTGCGGAGCGTCCCTCCGCACCCGAGGCGCTGGGGCGGTCGCGGTCCCGCGCGTGTCTCAGCGGGGGGCCGGTGAGCGCGGGCGGGCCGTTCCGGTCGTTGTGGTGGCAGGTGACCGAGGGGCCAGGGCCGCGCGCAGTGCCGGGGTGAGGGTGCGGCGGGTTTCGGACGGGGTGAGGGCGGCGGGGGTGGGAAGGGGGTTGAGGTAGCGGGTGTAGATGAGGCCGCCGAGGATCGTCACCACTGCCGTGGCGCGGGCGGTCGCGTCCCTGCCGCCGAGAAATTCAACAAGCCGCGCCAGCAGCTCGTGTTCCAGGTATTCGCGGATCGCCTCGGCGGCCTCGTCGCCCTGGGTCGTGAGCTGCTGGAAGCCGGCGTCCTCCCACAGGCCGGTCACCGCGTCGATCAGGCGGTCGGGGAGGGTGGCCGGGTCGCCGCCGAGGACCTCGTCCACCGCCAGCGCGTTGGCGCACTGGAACTGCATCACGTCCGCGAACAGGCCCTTCTTCGAGCCGAAGTGGTAGGCGATCAGCGCCGGGTCGACGCCCGCCGCCGCGGCCACCGCGCGCACCGTGGTGCGCCGGTATCCGCGTTCCAGGAACAGCGTCCGGGCCGCCGAGACGATCGACGCGCGGGTAGGCGGGTTGCCCCGGGGGCGGCCCCGGGTGCGGGCGGGGGAGGGGGCGGCGTTATTCATCAGCGTTGAGCCTCCGTCGCGTGATCGGCACAGTCAAGGGCGTTCCAGAACCCGCGAAGGGATGACCCGACACCATGCGTATCGCAGTCTTCGGCGCCAACGGACCGACCGGCCGCCACCTCACCGACCAGGCTCTCGCTCACGGCCACGAGGTCGTCGCCGTGACCCGCCGCCCCGGCTCCCTGCCCTCCGGGCGGACCGGCCTCACCGTGGCCGTCGCCGACGCCACCGATCCGCCGGCCGTCGACGCCGCGCTCGCCGGGACGGACGCCGTCCTGTCCGCGCTGGGCGCGCGCTTCAGCAAGGAGACCATCACCACGTACTCGGCGAGCGCCACGGCGATCACAGGGGCCATGGCCCGCCACGGCATCAAGCGGATCCTCGCCGTCAGCTCCAGCATCGCCGACCCGGACTGGCGCCCCACCGGCGCGCACTTCTTCAACCACGTGCTGGACCCGCTGGTGAACCGGCGCCTCGGCCGCACCCTCCACGAGGACATGCGCCGCATGGAGGAGATCATCGGCCGGACCGATCTCGACTGGACCCTCGTACGGCCGTCGGGCCTCTTCGAGCACCCCGTCGTCACGGACTTCCACACCGCCGAGACCAGCGCCGACGGCGTCTTCACCGCCCGCGCCGACCTCGCCGCGAGCATGCTGCGCGAGCTGGAGGAACGGCGGTACGTCCGCACCGCGATGGGCGTCATCACCACGGCCGTGAAGCCGAACATCGCCAAACTGATCTGGCACGAGGGCGTGAAGAAGAAGTGAGCCGGGTGACCTCTGAACTCCCCGCCGCCAGCCGGACGTTCCTCACCGACGCCGCCACGCGGAAGTTCCTCACCGACCCGCACACGGCCACCTTCACCACCCTCCGCCCGGACGGCACCCCGCACGTCACCCCGGTCCGCTTCACCTTCGACACCGCCGCGGGCCTGGCCCGGGTGACCACCCGGGCCGGAGCCCGCAAGGCCCGGAACGTCGCGGCGGGCGGTCCGGCGGCCCGGATCGCGCTCTGCCAGGCGGACGGGTTCCGCTGGGTGACCCTCGAAGGACTGGCCACCGTCACCGACGATCCCGCACGCCTGGCAAAGGCGGTCCGCCGCTACACCGACCGTTACAGGGCGGCCCCGCCCGCCCCGCCGGACCTGGTCGTCATCGAGATCGCCGTCGACCGCGTCCTCACTCTCCCTCGCGGACTGCCTTCTGCGGCCTCGCGAGCGGAGTGACAGTGACTTGGGAATGCCTTTGCGCGGGGCAGGAGGGAGTGCCTGTGGTCGGTGCCATGCGCCCGTAAGCCTGAACTTCCCGTGCCCGGCAGACCGCCGGCCCCGTGTGCCCGACGAGGTACACCCCGGCCCGGTCTGTTTCGTTCGGCATGCCGTGACCAGCAGGCGCGACCGCACTCTTCTCGGTGCGGTGTCCATCCGCGAACACCCTTGATTCCTCTGACAGTTGGGGTGCAGGGGTCCTGTTGTGGGCGCGGGATGCCGTTCTCCCGCAGCAGCACCACACCGACGGAAGTGCCCCATGCTCGCGATGTTCGACCAACTCTCCGCCGTCAACGCCCGCCCCGCCGTCTACGGGCAGGTCACGACCGAGGACCTGTGGACCGACCCGCACATCTCACAGCGGATGCTCGCCGCTCACCTCGACCCGCACGTCGACCTCTCCTCCTACCGGACGGAGTACCGGGAGCGGATCGTGGCCTGGCTCATCGACCGGTTCGACGTCCGTCCGGGCCGTCGCATCGCCGATTTCGGATGCGGCCCCGGCCTGTACACCACATCCCTCGCACGTACCGGTGCGTCCGTCACCGGCCTGGACCTCTCCTCCCGCTCCCTCGACCACGCCGTGTCCCTGGCGCGCCGCGAGGGGCTGTCCGTCCGCTATCTGCGGCAGGACTACCTCGCCCACCAGGACACCGTGCGCTACGACCTGGTCATCCTGGTCATGCGCGACTACAGCGCGCTGCCCCCGGACGGCCGGCGGGCGCTGCTGCGTACGGTTCGTCAACACCTCGACACCGGTGGTTGCTTCGTCTTCGACGTCGACTCCGCGTCCGCGTTCGCCCGCGTACGGGAGCAGGCGGCCTACGCGCCCTCGCTCATGGACGGATTCTGGTCCGACCGGCCCTACTTCGGCTTCCACAACACCTACCGGTACGCGCGGGACCACGTGTCGCTGGACAAGTACGAGATCTTCGACGCCGAGCGGAGGAGGACCTTCTTCAACTGGGTCCGCTACTTCACCCCCGAGGACCTGACCGGTGAGCTGCGCGACGCCGGATTCACCGCTGTGGAAGTCCTCGGTGACCTCACCGGATCGCCGTACGCCGACGAGGCCCCGCGGTTCGCCGTCATCGCGACGACGGCAGGGGTGGTCTGAGGGGCGGGAGGGCGCGGTGCCGCCCGGTGGGGCCCACGATCCCGCAGGAAGGGGACGGTCAGCGGTTGCGTTCGTAGTGGCGGCGCGCTTTTTCGCGGTTGCCGCAGACGGCCATCGAGCACCAGCGGGCGCGGTTGGCGCGGCTGCGGTCCAGCAGGAACAGCCGGCATTCGCTGTTCGCGCAGGGGCGCAGCCGGCCGGGCAGCTGCTGCTCGGTGGCGGCCCAGGCGAGCACCGCGTCCACGGCCAGCCGGGCGTGCGGGGAAGTCCTGACCGTCCAGCGGAGGCCGTCCGAAGTGATCTCCGGGGTCTGGTGGACCCCTTCGAGCAGCGGTTGCAGCGCGGTCGGCGTGCTCTCCCCGCGTACGACGCTCCGCAGGGCGTCCCGCGTCTCGCGCAGCAGGGCGAGTTCCGCGGGGCTGCCTTGGCCGCCGTGCTCCCGCGCCCAGCGCCTGCCCTCGGCGGGGTCGCCGAGGGCGTCCTGCTCCTCGCCGTCGACCAGCGGCCTGCTGTTGAGCAGGTCCAGTAGCACGTCCATCGGACACCGCTCCTCTTCTAACTGGATCGAACCGGTTGACAGGTTAGAACACCCCGTGCTTGTCTGGCGAATGTCTAACCGGATCGAGCCCGTAAAGGGGTTAGGTATGTACTCGGTGCACCACCGGACCGCCACCGTCGACGGACACGAGATCTTCTACCGGGAGGCAGGCCCCGCGGACGCCCCCGTGATCGTGCTGCTGCACGGCTATCCGACCAGCTCGTTCATGTTCCGCGAACTCATACCGCGGCTGGCCGACGCCTACCACGTCATCGCACCCGACCACCTCGGCTTCGGCCACTCGGACGCCCCTCCCGCGGGGGAGTTCACCTACACCTTCGACGCCCTCGCCGCGCTCACCTCCCGACTGCTCGAACAGCTGGGCCTGGACCGCTACGCCCTCTACGTCCAGGACTACGGCGCCCCCATCGGCTGGCGCCTCGCCCTCCAGCACCCCGAACGGATCTCCGCCCTCGTCACCCAGAACGGCAACGGCTACGAGGACGGCTTCGTCGAGTCGTTCTGGGCCGACGTCTGGGCGTACGGGGCGAACCCCGGACCCGACACCGAACCCGCCGCCCGCGCCGCGCTCGCCCTGGACGCCATCCGCTGGCAGTACCTGCACGGCGTGGGCGACCCGAGCGTGGTCAGCCCGGACACCTGGGAGCACGACTTCGCCCTCGTCTCCCGCGAGGGCAACGACGAGATCCAGCTGGCGCTGTTCCGCGACTACCGGAACAACCGCCCCCTCTACCCGCTGCTGCACGAGTTCCTGCGCACCAGCGAGGTCCCGGTGCTCGCCGTGTGGGGGCGCAACGACGAGATCTTCGGCCCGGCCGGCGCCCTGGCCTTCGCCCGCGACGCCAAGGACGCGGAGGTGCACCTGATCGACGGCGGCCACTTCCTCCTGGAGAGCCACCTCGACGTCGTCGCCGGCCATCTGCGCGGCTTCCTCGGGCGGGTGCTGGGATGACCAGCACCGCCGCCGCCCCGGCCCGGACCCGGTTTTCCGGGTAGCTCCCCGCACAGCGGGGAGGACACCAGCGGAACGTGCGGCGCGGGCCGCCCGGTGCGAGGTCGGGGTGGAGGGGCCGGGGTGACAGGGACGAAGGACGGGCGGCGGTGGCCGGAGGGGCCCGGCGGGTGGGCGGGCGTCGTCGCGAAGGCGCTGGTGGCGGTGGCCGTGGCCGCTCTGGCAGTGGTGCTCGCCGTCCTCGGGTACGGGTTCGTCCGTACGGGGCTCGCCGGGCTGAACGACGACGGCCCGGCGACCGAACGCTCGGCTGAGGGAACCGTCCTGGCGCGACAGGAGGTGAGCGAGCCCCAGGGAAGCCGCAGCACCAGGATCGAGATCGGTTTCACCACGGACACGGGGGCGTCCTACCGGTTCTGGGAGGCCGGCGGTGCGGACGTCGGTGACACGCTCCGCGTCCGCTACGAACCGGGGCACCCGGAAACGGCCACCACCCACTCGATGGCCGGCGACCGGATCGCCTACGGCCTGCTGACCGTGGCCGGGTTCGGGCTCGTGGTCCTCATGCCGCTGCTGATGCTCGGGCTCGGGCGCGAAGGGCTCGGCAGGGTGCGCCGCGAAGGGCTCCGCGAAGGGCTCGGCAGAGTGCGCCGCGACAGGTTCGGCGAAGGGCTCGGCGAAGGGCCCGGCGAAGGGCTCCGGGCCGTCCGGACAAGGCCGTTCGGCCGCCGCACCCCGTGAGCGCCGCCCGCCCCGGTGCCATCTGTGCGGCGGATCCGGAGAACTTCCGTCCGTCCTGTGGTGGTCTTCCGATCGTTTGGTGGGCATCCTGTTCGATCATGGATGGCGCAGTGGGCGTCCGCCCTGGGTGGGCTGTGGCGAGGGAGAGGTCGCGTGCTGGAGATAGCGGGGGTCGGGGCAGCCGAGGAGCGGGTCTACCGACTCCTGGTGGAGGTACGGGACGCGGGCGTGGACGAGATCGTCCAACGGCTCCACATCCGGGACCGCGAGGCGGCGCTGCTGCTGTCCTCCCTGCACGACAAGGGTCTGGTCGGACGGCTGCCGGGCGACGGCGGCACACGGTACGTACCCGTCCCGCCGGACGTGGCGCTCCAGCCCCTGCTGGCGCGCGGCCAGGAAGCCCTCCAGTGGGCGCGGCGCGCGATGGAGCAGCTGGCCGAGGAGTACCGGGCGGGCGGCCGTCGGCACGACGCCGGGCAACTCGTCGAGGTGATCACCGGCAGCGGCGCCATCCGCCAGCAGCTGCGCCAACTCGCCTACGGGGCCCGCAGCGACCTGCGGTGGTTCTGCAAGGCCGACCCCGTCGCACTCCGCGCCCAGGACAACGACGAGGAGTTCGAACTCCTCGCCCAGGGCATCCGCTACGAGGCGATCTACGAACGGGCCTGTCTGGAGCAGCCCGGCATGGTGGACAACGTTGCCCAGGGCATCCGCGCCGGTGAAGTGGCCCGCGCCACCAGCACACTGCCCGTGCGCATGGTCATCGTGGACAGCTCCGTCGCCGTCTGCCCGCTGATGCCGGGCGGCGAGACCGCGCCCCGGGGCGAGCCGACCGCCGCCCTCATCCGCAGCAGCAGTCTCCTGGACGCCCTGGTCGCCCTGTTCGACATGCAGTGGGCGGCGGGCACCCCGCTGCACGTCACCGAGGAGGGCGAACTGGCCGACTTCGCGGGCGGGATGGGGCCGGGCGGCAGCCTCGCCGACGACGAGCGCTACCTGCTCTCCCTGGTCGTCGCGGGCGTGGCGGACAAGGCGATCGCCACCCAGTTGCGGGTCAGCCACCGCACCGTGCAGCGCCGGATCAACGCCCTGATGCAGCGGGCCGGCGCGACCACGCGTACGCAGCTGGTGTGGCAGGCGGCACGGCGGGACTGGCTGTCGTAGGACGTGCGGAAGCCGCGACCGGGGGCCGGCCGCGGCTTCCTGATCCTGCGAACTACCTGAGCGCGTAGGCCCGTTCGACCTGCTGCGTCACCTCATTGCCCGCGTCGTCCCAGGCGCGGACCCGCAGCGTGACGTACCCGCTGCTGCGGTCGGCCGCGGGGTGGGCGACCTGGACACGGTAGGCGCCGTCGCCCCGGCCGGACACCGTCGCCGCCCGCCACTGCTTGCCGTCGTCGTACGAGACGGACACCTGCATGCCCTTCACCGAGCGGCCCGTCAGACCGTCCTGGTGGCGGGCGCTCACCTGGAAGGCGAAGGACCTGGAGCCGGGGGCGGAGCCCCGGAGGTCGGTGGCCACGTCGTAGTCGAGCTGGAGGAGCGGCAGCAGGGACTTCCCGCCCTCGTCCGGACGGGGGGCCGTGAACGACCAGCTGCTGCTGGTGGCCCGCGAGAGGGTGCCCTCGGGACCGGTGCGCCTCACGTCCAGGTCCAGCTGGTAGCGGCCGTCGTTCCCGGCCGCCGGGAAGGTGCCCCACGCCCGCGGGCCCTCGGCGACGACCTTGCCCTCGTGGCGCAGTACGGCACGGGTCTCGTCGGGGTACGGGGTGGTGGCGTCCTTGCGGGGCAGGGCGTAGCCGTAGTGGCCGGCGGCGGTGTCGGTGAACTCGGGGATCCCGATGGTCAGCTTGTCGCCCTCGCGCTGGGCGAGCCCCTGGATGCCTCGGGGGATCGCCGGGCGCACCACCGGTGCGTACCAGCTCTCCGTGGCGTGCTCACCGGGCCGGTAGGTGCGCAGGGGGCCGAACATGCCGGTCCCCACCGCGTGGACCGCCCAGGCGTTGCGGGGGTTGACCCAGTGCAGCCACCGGGCGTCCGCGGGACCGCTCACGTACTCCGTCCGCTCCTGCCCGGTGCGGACGTACCGGGACCGCATGTTGAGGTACAGCTGCTCGCCCTCCCAGGGGCGGTAGGACTCCCGGTTCTCCGCGACGTAGCGCGTCCCGCCCGTGTCCGGGTAGCGGGAGACGACGGTGGCGGTGTTCTTCGGCCCGACCTGGTGCACCACTCGCGCGGGGACACGCTGGGCGGACAGCTGCACGACGTCGTACAGGTAGGGGCTTTCCGGAGTGCCCTTCAGCTCCAGCACGGTGCGCGGCGCGCGCAGCCGCTGCGCGGTGGCGGGGGAGGCGTACAGCCCGATCGCCGGCAGCCGCTGGCTCACCGGCTGCCAGGGCGTGACCGCGGTCCGGTTGCCACCCGCGGTGGTGACGGCGGCGGCGGCTCCGGCCTCGGCGGCGGCCTTCACCGCCTCGTCGTACTCCACCCCTTCCAGTTCCACCAGCACCGCGGCTCCGCGGACGTCCGTGCCCCGGGCGCGCAGCGCCGCGTAGTCCTCCGGGCGTCCGTGCCCGGCGTCCACCACCCGCAGGCGCCGCACACCCTCCACGGCGGGGGAGTTGTGCAGCAGACGGACCGGAACGCCGGTCACGGCCGTGGCGGAGAACGCACGCGCGTCGAGCATCGGCGCGGCCAGCTGCCAGCGGGACGAGAACTCGAAGGTCCCCTCGGTGAACTCCTCGGTGGGCGTGACATTGAGGGCCTGCCCGCCGCTGTGACCGCTGGTGAAGAAGCTGACGAACTCCCGGTCGCCCTTCTTCCAGCGGGTCGAGAAGACCAGCGAACCCCGCTGCTCGGCCCGCTTGGGGGTCCGGATCTCCACCGGGACCGCCTTGCGCGCGTCGAGCACCAGGTCGGTGGCGCCGCTCACCCGCAGACGGGGGTTGACCACCAGGCTGTGGGTGATGTTGTCCTCCGTGCCCTGCGAGACGACGCCGTGCAGGTAGTAGTCGCCCTCGGGCAGGTCCAACGTCAGGCTCTGCCCGGCAGGCACATCCTGGATGACGTCGAAGCGGCCCGTGGGGCCCAGCATGATCAGCGGCCAGATGCCCGCCGGCTGCCCGGCCCGGTCGACGCCGCGCACGGTGACCTTGTGCGTGACCGGGTCCTTCGTCCCGGACAGCACGGTGTGCGCGACGGCCTGCCCGTCGGCCGAGGTCGCGGTGAGACGGCCGCCGTAGACGCCCTCCGGCAGCGCGGACGCGTCGAGGGTGACGGTCACGTCGGCGGTGCCGTGCGCGGGGACGGTGACCTGCTGGGGTGCGCTCAGGGCGCCCGCCGGGGCCGGGGTGCCGTAGAGCTTGTCGAAGGTGGTGCTCAGAGTGAGCTGGACGGGCGCGTCGCCGTCATTGGTGTAGGTGACGCCCACCTGCCGCTTGCCCGCGTCCGGTGCCAGGGTGCCGAAGGTGGTGGTGCCGGTGGCGCGCACCTGCTGGCGCACCGAACGGGCCACGTCGACCCGGCCCGTGCCCTGCTCGTAGGCCGTCTGGCCGGGGGCGGTGCGCGTCGTGCTCATCAGCGCGTCCTTGAGCTGCCGGCCGCTCCAGCCGGGGTGCTGCCCGGCCAGGATCGCCGCCGCGCCCGCCACGTGCGGGGTCGCCATGGAGGTGCCCGACGCGGCGGTGTAGGCCGCGTCCACGGGGGTGCCCATGGACGTGCCGGCGGCGCGGGCGGCGGTGATGCCGACGCCGGGCGCGGTCAGGTCGGGCTTGGCGCCGTTGTCCCCGGCGCGCGGGCCGCGGCTGGAGAAGACGGCCAGCTTGTCGTCGCGGTCGACGGCGCCCACCGTCAGTGCCTTGTCCGCGGCGCCCGGGGAGCCCACGGTGTAGTCGGCGCCCGAGTTGCCCGCCGCGACGACGAAGAGGGCGCCGGTCTCCTCGCTGAGGTCGTTGAGGAACAGGCTGAGAACGTCCGTGCCGTCGGTGGGGGTACCGCCCAGGCTCATGCTGACGACGTCGGCGCCCGAGCGGGCGGCCCAGTCCATGCCGCCCATGATGGCGGAGTACGGGCCTGAGCCCTTGTCGTCGAGCACCTTGCCGACCAGCAGCCGCGCGCCCGGCGCCACGCCCTTGCGCTTCCCGTCCGAGGCGGCGCCGCTGCCGGCGACGGTGGAGGCGACATGGGTGCCGTGGCCGTGGCCGTCGTTCGCGGTGGGGTCGGTGGTGAAGTTGCGCACCTCGCCGAGCTTCCCGGCCAGGTCGGGGTGGGTGGCGTCGACACCGGTGTCCAGGACGGCGACGGTCGCGCCCTTCCCGTCGTAACCGGCCTGCCACGCCTCGGGCGCACCGATCTGCGCGGTGCTGTGTTCGAGGGAGGCCTGGACCTTGCCGTCCAGCCACAGCTTCTCGACGCCGCCCTCGAAGGCCGCGTTCCTGAAGTTCCCGGCGGCCTTCTTCGCGCCGCTCCCGGCGAGCGCGTCGTCGTCGATGGCCTTCCAGAAGCGCCCGGCCTGCTTCTTGTCCGCCTTCAGTGCCGAGCCGCGCAGGCTCTTGATGACCAGGCCCTTGCGGGCACCGGTGGGCGCCCCCTTGGCCGTGGGGTCGGTGCCGCCGGTGTAGCGGGCGATCAGCGGGATGGCGGAGCTGTGGGCGTCGTCGTACCCCTGCTTGATCAGGGAGGTGATGTTGAACAGCTGCCGGTCCAGCTTGCCGGAGGAGATGTACGGGAGTGCGGCGCGCGGCAGCACGTACAACTGCTTGTCGATCTCCAGCTGGGCGAAGTCGGCCTCCGGAACGCCCGGGGCCGGCTCGACGGAGACGGCCCTGCGGCCGTCGCGGAAGGTCTCCAGCCGGACGCGGTCACCGGTCACGAGCGTGACGGAGGCGACCTGGGGGCGGTCGGCTGCGTTCCCGCCGGGGGACGCGGGAACGGGGGCGGCGATAGCGCCGGAGGAAGTGGGGGCCAGGGTGGCGATGAGGACGCCTGCCGCCAGAACGGCGGCAGGGCGAAGCCGTCTGTGCATCGGAACCTTTCCAGGGGGCAAGGAAACGGACACGCGGTGCGGCTCCAGACTCGGGCCCCGGTGATCGCCGCACCAGCCTTGTCCGCTGCCGCGCTTACGACATGTCGCTTCTACGACACGCGGCGTTCCACCACGCGTACCGGTGGGGTCCCCGGTGCCGATCACCTGCGCGCCCGCCGCCTCACCCCGCCGGTGAACCGGCGCGAACACCGCCCCTCAGCGGCTGTCGTGATCGCGACATGTCACTTCTGCGACAGCGCCGCCGGTTCAGGAGTCCTGGACGAGCAGCCGCCCCCGGACACCGTCCTCGGACACGAAGGCGAACAGCCGCGGTGCCGCGCCGAGGTGGAGCCGGAACGGTACCCAGTTCGCGTCCAGTTGCAGCAGGAGCCGCCAGGGGCCGCCGTCCGGCCACTGGTCGCCCTGGAAGAACAGCGGAGTGCCGCCGATCTTGTCGTGGTCGGTCCGCTCGACGTAGCGGTCCCGGTCTGCGGCCGGCAGTGCGCGGAGTTGCTCGTCCGGCAGGAAACCGGGCTCGTCGACGGGTCGGAGGCCGACGGTGAACTCCACCGCCGACCCGTCGCCGTCGTACAGTCCCGGTCCGGTCGTCAGCGGGAGCACCGGGCCGTCGTAGTCGCCGCCCGGCTGCACGATCACCGCGTTCTCGCCGCCGTCGGGCTCGATGACGTCCGGATCGAAGAAGGAGTCCTCGCCGTGGTCGGCGTGGGTCACGAAGAGGTAGGCCACCTTCCCGTGGCCGGCCGCTCCGAGGACGGGGCCCAGCTCGATCTGGCCGACGAACCGCATCGGCCGGTCCCATGCCGCACTGATCGGCCACTGCGGTCCGGTCAGCCACCCGGGCCGGCCGCCGAACTTGGTGGTCGGCGTGGAAACCGGCCGACCGGTCGCGGTAAAGCCCTCGATGCGCCGTGCTGTCACCATGACCGGCATCATGCCCCAGCCGCCGCACCGACGGTGAACGCGGGGAGGACCTTCGTCGTGCATCCCTGAGTCGCGCATCTCCGAGTCGTGCATCCCCGAGGGGACAGAGGGGGACGGCCGCGGTCAGGCGTCCGGCCCGAAGCGGCGCTGGTACGCCGACGGGGTGATGCCGGTCGCGCGGCGCATCAGCGTGCGCAGATTCGCGGCGGTACCGAGCCCGCTGCGCCGTGCGACCACCTCGAACCGGGACTCGCCCCGCTCGATCAACCGGCAGGCCAGGGCGAGCCGTTCCCCCGTCAGCCACGCCAGCGGCGTCGTGCCCAGCTGCGCCCGGAAGCGGCGGTGCAGGGTCGCCGGACTCACCGCCGCACGTGCCGCGAGATGGGACACGGTGAGCGGTGCGTCCAGCCGTTCCTGGGCCCAGGCCAGGACAGGTGCCAGTGACTCGTCCGGCAGGTCCGGCATGGGGCGCTCCACGAACTGCCGCTGCCCGCCGTCCCGGTGGGCAGCGAAGACCAGGCGCCGGCTCACCGCGTTGGCGACCTCCGCGCCGTGGTCGCGGCGGACCAGATGCAGCCCGAGATCGAGCGCGGCCGCGCTTCCCGCCGCGGTGAGGATGTCGCCGTCGTCCACGAACAGCACGTCCGTTTCGAGCCGGACGGAGGGGAAGCGGGCCCGGAAGGAATCCGCCCACTGCCAGTGCGCGGTGGCCCGGCGCCCGTCGAGGACCCCGGCCTCGGCCAGGGTGAAGGCGCCGCTGCAGAAGCCGACCAGGCGCGCACCGCGGGCGTGAGCCCGGCGGACGGCTTCGAGTACGGCAGGGCGGCGCGGCACCTCGGTGTCCGGGCGGTTGGGGACGATCAAGGTGTCCGCCGTGTCGGCCGCCGACAGATCGGCGACCCCCGTGAGCGTGAAGAACCCGTCCCGCATCGGGGTGCGCGGCTCGGGGGAGCAGAGCGCGAAGTCGTAGAGCACCCGGCCGATCTCCGGTCTGCGCAGACCGAAGACCTCCGTCGCGCAGCCGAGCTCGAAGGGGTTGGAGTTCTCGTCCACGATCACGACGACCCGGTGCACGTCCGGCACGGGAGCCGCGTCCGCGGGGACCGCCACGGCGGGGACTGCGTCCGCGGGAGCCACGTCTGCGCGAGCTGCGTCTGCGCGAGCCACGTCTGCGCGAGTCGCGTGCGAGGATTCTTTCGCCATGTGCGATTCCTAGCACTCACGGCGGCGCGACGGAACCGCCCAGGATGGGCCCATGAACAGCGAACCCGTCCTCCTCGGCAAGGCCCTGGCCTCCTTCGACGCCCTGTGGAGCCCCCGCATCGTCACGCGCGTCAACGACTACGACGTCCGTATCGCCAAGGTCCAGGGCGAACACATCTGGCACGTCCACGACGACACCGACGAGTTCTTCCTGGTCCTCGAAGGAGAGCTGCACATCTCCCTGCGCGAGCCCGGAGGGGAACGCACGGTCCTGCTCCCGCGCGGGGCGGTCTTCACCGTCCCCCGCGGCACGGAGCACCGGCCGTACGCTCCGTCCGGCGCCGAGATCCTCATGTTCGAGCCCACCGGCACACCGACCGTGGGCGACCGGCACGACGAGATCCCCGCGCATGTCGACGCGACGACGGGACACGCACTGGGCACCTGACCGGGGGCCGGCCCCCGGGCCCTGCTCGGGCGGCACATTTCGGTGGCGGGGTGCGCCGGGTGCCGTCTAAGGTCCTGATCATGTCCCCAGGTATCGGCAACTGGCTCTCCCTGCGCATCCGTTCGGCGTCCCGGACCCGGTGCTGACCCGAGCGTTCCGTCGGCACCCGGTCATCCGCGCACGTTCACCGTTCGCCTCAGGATGACGAGGACTCCTTCATGCGCACCACCGCACACCCCACGTTCGTGTTCGTTCCCGGCGGGTCCAGCAACTCCCGGGCCTGGGGGCCGTTGCAGAACGAACTCGCCCTGCACGGGCACCGCTCGTACGCCGTCGACCTGCCCGGTCACGGTGACCCCGCGGGCCGCCCGGCCGCCTACTACCGGCAGCCGCAGGACCTCGACGCGCTGGCCACCGCCCCCTCTCCGCTGCGCGGCATCACGTTGCGGGACAACGTGCGCCATGTGGTGGACGTCCTGCACCGGCTCGCTCCGGCGGGGCCACTGGTCCTGGTGGGCAACAGCTTCGGCGGCCTGACCGTCACCGCCGTCGCGAACGCCGTGCCCGAACTCCTCGACCGCGTCGTCTACCTCTCCGCGGTCTGCCTCGGCGACCCGTCGATGGTCACCGAGGAGTGGGACGTCCTCGACGACAACCTGCTGGACGCGGCGGCGGCACGGATCACCGTGCCGGCCGCCGCGGGCCCGGGGGTGGTACGGCTGAACTGGCGCGCGGCGCACACCGACCCCGGGCTGTTCTCCCAGCTCAAGGCCGCCGTCATGGCGGACTCCACCGACCACCAGTTCCGGCTGCTGCTCGACTCCCTGGACTCGGACGAGAACTACGCGGTCCTGGAGGAGGGCGCGGTGGTCCGGCCCGAACGGTGGGGGAGGGTGCCCCACACCTTCGTACGCCTCTCCGAGGACCGGAGCATCCCCCCGGCCGTGCAGGACCACATGATCCGCAAGGCGGACGAACGGACCCCGGACAACCCGTTCGACGTCCGCACCCTGGCCGCCTCCCACGTCGGGTACTTCAGCCGCCCGGAGCTCTTCGCGGCCCTCCTGGCGGACCTGGTCCGCGCGGAGTCGGCGTAGCGGGACGGCCCGGCCCGGGGGTCCGCACCCCCGGGCCGGGCCGTCCGTCAGGCGCGCACCAGCGGGGTGTCCACCAGGTGTTCGGCGAGGAACCACGCCTGGAGCTCACCGGTCCTGATCACCTGGGAGACCAGCAGGTCGTTGGTGCCGTCGTCGCCGAGCTCACCGGTTCTGGCCGCCGCGTCGTGCGCCTCGACCAGGATGGTCTCGTGGCCCTCCAGCAGCCGGGAGAGCATGCCGGGAACCTCCTCGACCCCGTCCGGCGGGCGCGGGATCGAAGTGATCTCGGCGACGTGCCTCGGGTCGCCCACCGCGACGCCGCCCAGGGTCTGGACCCGCTCCGCGAGCGCGTCGACCAGCGCGAGCTGCTCGCCCGCGTGCTTGTCCAGCACCAGGTGGAGCTGGTAGAAGGTCGCCCCGCGCATCAGCCAGTGGTGCTTCTTGTAGAGGCCGTAGAGGATCTGCGTGTCCGCCAGGACCCGGTTCAGCCGCTGGCAGGAGTACATGCGGGCCTCGTAGGACAGTCCGAGCGGGAACTGCTTGACGGTGCCGAACTCCTGGATCACCTCGCCCTTCTGGTGCAGCCGGGGCTGACTGCTGTGCGGGTAGGGGGAGTTGGTGGTCATGGTGCGCCTCCAGGGCGTGCTGCGGTGGTTCGTGCCCAGGTGACGTTAGGTGCGTGGGCGCGGCCGGGGATGACGCGCAGTGCACGCGGGGCTGCCCGTGAGCGCACTGCGTGCCGCGATGCCGTGGTGCCGTATTGGCCGGGAGCCGAGGCTGGAGGGGGCTGCGGGCAGCCGTTCACTCTCGGGCCAGACCTCGTGCGCTCGCGGACACCGGTCCGCGCCCGGCCGTACCTAGCCTCGCCCGGACGGTCCCGCTCCCGGCGGGGCCCGCGCAGCGAGGAGCAGCAGTGGTGGGCAGGAACGAACAGGTGGACGTGGTGGTCGTCGGCCTCGGGCCCGGCGGTGAGTACGCCGCGGGCACCCTGGCCGAGGCCGGGCTCGACGTGGTGGGCGTCGAGGCGGAACTCGTCGGCGGGGAGTGCCCGTACTGGGGCTGCGTACCGAGCAAGATGATGATCCGGGCCGGGAACCTGCTCGCCGAGGCGGGCCGGGCGCCCGCACTCGCGGGCCCGGCGAGCGCGTCCCCGGACTGGGGGCGGGTCGCCCGGCGCATCCGCGAGGAGGCGGTCGACGACTGGAACGACCGCGTCGCGGCCGACCGCCTCACCGCCAAGGGCGGCAGACTCGTCCGGGGCCGCGGCCGGCTGGCGGGACCCCACCGAGTGACGGTCGGCGACGTCACGTACCGGGCGCGGCGCGGTGTCGTCCTCGCCACCGGCACCCGGCCCCGGATCCCCGCGGTACCCGGGCTCGCCGCCACCCCGTACTGGACCAACCGCGACGCCGTCGCCGCCAGGGAACTGCCCGCGTCGATGATCGTGCTCGGCGGCGGCGCCATCGGCGTCGAACTCGCCCAGGTCTTCGGCCGGTTCCGGTGCGCGGTCACCGTCGTCGAGGGGCAGCAGCGGCTGCTCGCCCAGGAGGAGCCCGAGGCGGGCGAACTGGCGGCGGAGGCCCTGCGGGCGGACGGCGTCACCGTGCTCACCGGCGCGCGGGCGAGGCACGTCGAGCACGACGGCAGCGGATTCGTCGTCCGCCTCGACGACGGACAACGGCCGTTGCGTGCCGAACGGCTGCTGGTGGCCACCGGCCGGCAGGCCGATCTCGCCCCGCTCGGCGTCGACACGCTGGGCCTCGACCCGGAGGCGCGGTCGATACCCGTGGACGGGCAGCTGCGGGCGGGGGAGGGGCTGTGGGCGGTCGGCGACGTCACCGGGCGCGGCTCCTTCACCCATGTGTCGATGTACCAGGCGCAGATCGCGGTCCGGGACATCCTCGGCCGGCCGGGGCCCGACGCCGACTACCGGGCACTGCCCCGCGTCACGTTCACCGATCCGGAGCTGGGCGCGGTCGGACTGACGGAGCGTCAGGCGCGGGAGCGCGGGCTGCGGGTCCGTATCGGGGTGCAGAGCATCGCCTCCTCCACCCGGGGCTGGGTCCACGGGCCGGGCAACGAGGGGTTCGTCAAACTCGTCGAGGACGCCGACCGGGGAGTCCTCGTCGGGGCCACCTCCGCCGGCCCGGCGGGCGGCGAGGTGCTCTATGGACTGGCCCTGGCCGTCCACGCCGAGGTCCCCGTCGCACGGCTGCGGCACATGATCTACACCTACCCGACCTTCCACCGCACGGTGGAAGCCGCACTCGGAGCACTGCGCTGAGCCTCACCGGAGCCCCCGCGAACACCCCCAACGCCCCCGTACAGAAGGGGCGTTGGCGGGTCATGTCCGGCCGCGACCCCGGTGAGGCGCACCGGACGGCCACCTCGCTGGAGCTCCTCTTCGACCTCTGCTTCGTCATCGCGGTCGCCCAGGCCGCCGCGAGCCTGCACCACGCTCTCGCCGAAGGACACGCGGCCACCGGCGTCCTGAGCTTCGCCCTGGTCTTCTTCACCGTGTGGTGGGCCTGGATGAACTTCACCTGGTTCGCCTCCGCCTACGACCCGGACGACATCCCCTACCGGCTGACCGTGCTGGTGCAGATCACCGGCTCGCTCGTGCTCGCCGCCGGCGTCCCCCGGGCGTTCGAGAACGGCGATCTGCGGATCATCACCGTGGGGTACGTCGTGCTGCGCACGGCTCTGGCCGCGCTCTGGCTGCGCGCGGCCCTCGCCGACCCCGCCCGCAGAACCACCGCGCTGCGCTTCGCCGCCGGAGTGACGGCCTGCCAGGTCGGCTGGGTCGCCCTGCTGGCGCTTCCGGACGCGGCCCGGCTGCCCGGCATCGTCGTGATGATCGCGGCCGAGGTGTCCGTGCCGGTGTGGGCGCAGTCCGCCGGGATGACGCCCTGGCACCCGCACCACATCGCCGAGCGCTACGAACTGTTCACCCTCATCGTGCTCGGCGAGTCCGTCGTCGCCGTGACCCTCGCGGTGCGCGGCGCCTTCGACCGGCCCCACGCGGGCGGAGGGCTCTACGCGCTGGCGGGCGGCGGACTGCTGCTCGTCTACGGCATGTGGTGGCTGTACTTCGCCAGGCCCGCGCACACCCTGCTGGCCACCTCGCACCGGACCCACCGCCGACGCTTCGTCTGGGCGTACGGCCACTACCTGGTGTTCGCGTCGGCGACCGCGGCGGGAGCAGGCATGGCCGGGTACGCCGACCACATCACGGGCGGCGGCCACGCCTCGCCGACCGCCGCCGCAGCGGCGGTCACCGTGCCCACCGCCGTCTTCCTGCTCACCGTGTGGGCGATCCACCTGCGGCCCCACCGCGGCGCGGCCACCGAACGGATCCTCTACCCGCTCGCCGCGGCCGGCGTCGTGGCGGCCACCTGGTCCCCCGCGCCGGTCCTCGTCGCCGGAGCACTGCTGGCACTCGTGGCCGTCACCCGCGAACCGGCCGCACGCGGGGGCGACGGACCCGGGCAGCCCGGTTAGGGGCGGGGCGGCCGGGAAGTGGCCGGGCGTGGCCGCCCCGTACGTCCGGGAAGCGGCCCGGCGTGCCCGCCCCCGTACGACCGAACGGACCGGCGCGAAGCGAAAGGCGCTCCCGTACGCAGGACCACGCGTACGGGAGCGCCTTCGCGTCCGGCCCCGGGGGCGCGGGTCAGCCGGTCGCGCGCACCGCCTCACGGATGAGGTCGGCGACCGCCTTGGGCTGCGACACCGCGACCGCGTGCGAGGCGCCCGGCAGCTCGACGACCGTGGCCCCGGCACGCTCGGCACCGAACCGCTCCACGTCCGGGTTGATCGCCCGGTCGGCAGCGGCGATCAGCGCCCAGGACGGCTTGGTGCGCCACGCGGCGGCCGAAGCGGTCTCGGTGAACGCCGCGGTGGCGAGCGGACGCTGCGACACGGCCAGCACCCGCGTCACGTCCGCCGGCAGATCGGCGGCGAAGATCCCGGCGAACGCGTCGGCCCCGATGGTCACCTCGACGGCGTCCGCACCGCCCTGCACCGGGTACTTCCGCTCGACCAGGCTGCCGACCAGCTCCGACAGCGGGAAGCGGCCCTGCAGCTCGCCCAGGCTCTCGCCCTCCTCGGGGGCGTAGGCGGCGACGTAGACCAGGCCGACGACGTTCTCCGCCGCGCCCGCCACGGTGATCAGCGCACCGCCGTAGGAGTGGCCGACCAGGACGACCGGCCCTTCGATCTGCGCGGCGACGGAGGCGATGTACGCGGCGTCCGACACCAGGCCGCGCAGCGGGTTCGGCGGGGCGACGACGGGGATGCCGTCGGTCTGCAGCTCGGCGACCACGCCGCTCCAGCTGGCGGCGTCAGCGAACGCGCCGTGGACGAGGACGACGGTGGGAGTGGTGCTCATGCGGGTTCTTCTCCAGATGGGTCGATGAAGGGTCAGGAAGTGTGCAGGGCGCCGCGCAGCGTGCCGACGGCCAGCGTGATGGCGGCCTCGGCGGCGTGCGTACCGCGCAGCGCGTTGAGCATCACGAAGTCGTGGATGACGCCCTGGAAGCGCACGGCCGTCACGGGGACACCCGCCTCGCGCAGCTTGTTCGCGTACGCCTCACCCTCGTCGCGCAGCACATCGGCCTCGCCGGTGATGACCAGGGCCTGCGGCAGACCGGAGAGCTGCTCGGTGGTCGCCCGCAGCGGGGAGGCGGTGATCTGGGCGCGCTCCGCCTCGTCCCTCGTGTACTGGTCCCAGAACCACTGCATGCCGTCGCGCCGCAGGAAGTACCCGGTCGCGAACTGCCGGTACGAGCCGTTGTCGAAGGCGGCGTCGGTCACCGGGTAGAAGAGGACCTGCGCCGCCAGCGGCACGTCACCGCGCTGCTTGGCCATCAGGGTCAGCGCGGCGGCCATGTTGCCGCCGACCGAGTCGCCGGCCACGGCGAGGCGCGTGCCGTCCAGGTCCTTGGCCGCGCCCTCCCGGACGATCCACCGGGCCACCGTGTAGTTCTGCTCGATGGCGACGGGGTAGCGGGCCTCGGGGGAGAGGTCGTACTCGGGGAACACCACCGCGGCGTGCGCGCCGACGGAGAGTTCCCGCACCAGGCGGTCGTGGGTGTGGGCGTTGCCGAACACCCAGCCCGCGCCGTGGATGTAGAGGATCACCGGCAGCGGCCCGCTCGCACCGGCGGGACGCACGATCCGGGTGCGGACGGAGCCCGTGGGGCCGCCGTCGACGGTGATCCACTCCTCGTCGACCGCGGGCTTCGCGATCTCGCCGGACTGCACCTCGTCGACCGCCTTGCGGCCCTCGGCGGGGGGCAGTTCGAAGAGGTAGGGCGGGTTGGCGGTCGCCTCCGCGAAAGCGGCGGCGGCGGGCTCCAGGACCGGGCTGACCGGCGGGAGGGGCTCGGCGGGGTGGGACATGGGCGTCTCCTGAAAGCTGTGTGCGGACATGCCGGCCTGGCCGGCGGTACGGCGCCGGTCCCGCCCGGAACTCCGGGGGACCGGCCGTCACCTCACGCTAGAAGCGGTCGGCACGGGGCGATTGACGGTCAGTGCACCGCCCCTGTTCCCGCAGCGCATCGTCCGCGGACCGGCCGGGTGCGGACCGACGGGTGTGGACCGGCCGGGTGTGGACCCGCCGGGTGCGCACCGACCGCCGTCCGCCGCCCCGTCGCCGCCCGCCCGGTCTGGTCTACTGGTCGGGCGGGGGCGCGGTGGGAACAGGGGCGGTAAACAGCGTTGAACAGCGGGGTGCGCGGGGCAGGGACCGCGGACGGTCCGGAGCCGGCCGGACCGGGCGAGGAGATCGGGGTCACCGGGCGCGGCGCGGAGACCGCGGTCATCGAGGCGGCCCTGGCGAGGGCCGCGGGCTCCGCGAGGGCCCCGGGCGGTGGCGCAGCGGCGCAGGGCGCCGGAACCACGCCCGTCGGTACCTCCCTGCTCCTGCGGGGCGACCCCGGCATGGGCAAGACCGCGCTGCTGGCCGTCGCCGACGCGGCAGCCCGCCGCGACGGACTTCGGGTGCTGCGCATGACGGGCGCCGAGGCGGAGACGGGACTGCCGTTCGCCGCCCTGCACCAAGTGCTCTGGCCGCTGCTCGACGAGGTGCGCGAAACCCTCGCCACGCTCGGGGAGGAGCAGCGCAACGCCCTGGAACGAGCACTGGGGGTACGCGACGGCGCGCCGCCGGAGGGCTTCCTGGTGGCCGACGCCGTCCTCGTCCTCCTCGGCCGTGCCGCCGCCCGCACCCCCCTCGTCCTGCTCCTGGACGACATCCACTGGACCGACCCCTCCAGCGCCGCGGTCTTCTGCCACCTGCGGCGGCACCTGGCCCGGCTGCCCCTCGTCCTCATCGGGGCGACCCGACGGGAAGCGGCCGGGACCGCGGAGGACGGGCGCACCCCGCCCCGGTGCCCCGATGGCGGCGAGGCCCCCTGGGACCGCACGGTCCCCCTGGCCCCCCTGCGCGAGGAGCACGCCGAAGCGCTGCTGCGCGCCCGCCACCCCTGGCTGCCCGACCGGACGCGCGAGCGGGTGCTGCGGGTGGCGGGAGGCAACCCGCTCGCCCTGCGCGAACTCCCCGCACAGATCAGGGCCGCCGCACCCGACCACCCCGCCCTCCTCGTCGACCCCCGGGCCGCCGTGCTCCCCGAGCCCTTCGAGGAACTGCCGCTGGGCCCCCGGATCGGCGGTCTCTACGAGGACAGACTGCGCGAACTGCCCGACACCGCCCGCAACCTGCTCCTCGTGGCCGCACTGGGCGGACCGGCCGTCCCCTCCGTCGCCACGCTCCGGGACCTGACCGCGTGCGGCCTCTTCGGCGGTTCCTGGGCGGACGTGCGCACCCGGGTGGAGGACTCCGGCCTCGCACACCTCGACGCGGACCGCGACCTCGTGGTCTTCCACCATCCGCTGGTACGTGCCGGACTGGTGCACCTCGTCGCGCCCGCCCGACGCCGCGCCGCCCACCGGCTGCTCGCCGACCTCCTGCCCGCCGGTAGCACACGGCAGATCCTGCACCTGGCGGCAGCCGCGATCGGCACCGACCCCCGGCTCGCCGCACTGCTGTGCACCGAGGCGGACCGCCTGTCCGCCCAGGGCGGTGACGCCGAAGCCGCCGGGACGATGGCACGCGCGGCGGCCCTCAGCCCCGACCCCGCGGACCGGGCCGCCCGCCTGGTCGACGCCGCGCTCATGGCCACCCGTGCCGGACGCCTGCGGCTGGCCGTCGAACTCCTCGGCCGGGCCGAGTCGGAGACCCGCCCCGGGACGCCGGGCCCGGCCGCCCCGTACGCCTTCACCGTCGCCTGCACCCGGTTCCTCCTGCACGCCGACCCCGCGCCCGCGCTCGCACTGCTGCCCGCGGCCATGGAACTGCTGGTCTCACCGGCCGGGCAGGACCAGCGCGACAGGCTGCTCGAACCGGCCTTCCTGCTGCTGACGGTCGTCACCGTGCACACCGGCGACGAGCGGGCCTGGGCCGCCCTGGCACGGCACGCACCGGCGGTGTCACCGTCCGCGGCCCTGTGCCTGCGGGCCTGGACGGACGGCCTGGCGGAAACGGCCGGCCCACCGGAGCCCGTCCCGCACGGCGCACCGCTACCGGCCCCGGACCTGCTGCCGCCAGCACTGCGGGAGGCGGTGGCGGACCTGCCCGGCGACCGGGAGACCGCAGCCGCCTGGACCTTGCTCTGGACGGCCGCCGCCGTCGATGCGGTCGGCGCGTACGAGGCGGTGGCGAAGCCGTTCGTACGGCACTACGCGTTCTCCACCCACGCGTTCATCGACGGGCTGCGGTCACACGAGGACTTCCTGCACGGCCGCTGGGAAGCCTCCCTCGAGGCCTCCCGGCAGGGCGCCGAGGCCGCCGCCGAGTACGGCTACGCCTTCCACACCCTGCAGTTCCGGCTGAACGAGGCGCAGATCCTCGCGGCCCGGGGCGACGCCACCGGCCTGGCCGCACTGGAGGTCGGCCTCGGGAACTCGGCAGGGGCACTGGGCACGGGGGCCGTCGACGAGCGACTGCGCGGACTCAGGGTGCTGTGCGCGCTCGCGCACGGGAGAGCCGACGAGGCCTGGCACCAGGCACGGCTCCTCGCCCGGCCCGGTGCGGCCTCGCGACGCACCCTCTGGTCCCACCTGTCCCTGGTGGACCGCGTCCAGGCCGCCGTCGACAGCGGCCACCGGGCCGAGGCACGACGGTACCTGCGGGCGGCCCGCACCGCCGGCAACTCCCGTGGCCCGGCGCACCACGCCTTCCTGCTGGCCCTCGCCGAGGCCCTCGTGTCCGATGACCACGAGACGCGGCAGCGGTTCGAGGCCGTGTACGCGCGGCCCGGCGCGGAGCAGTGGCCCTTCCCGCTCGCCCGCGCCCACCTGGCACACGCCGGCCGGCTCCGGCAGCAGGGTGCGTACGGCCCGGCGGCGGACCACTGCCGGGCCGCGCTCACCGCCTTCACCCGCCTGGGAGCCGAGCCCTGGGCAGCGCGGGCGGCCCGGGAACTGGAGGCGGCCGAGGCGGCCGAGGCGGCGCGGCGGGCCCGGCCGGACCACCCCGCCCCGGACCGCCTTGCCCCGGCCGGTGCCGCCCTGTCCGCGCAGGAGTTGAGGATCGCCGAGCTGGCCGCCCAGGGGCTGACGAACCGCCGGATCGGCGAGCTGCTCGGTCTTTCGCCCCGCACGATCGGCGCCCACCTCTACAAGGTGTTCCCGAAGCTGGGCGTCACCACCCGCGCCGCCCTTGCCCGCGCCCTCGACGAGAGGAGCGCGCCCGGGACTCGCGGACGGGCCGCGCAGCCCGTGCCGGAGCGGGCGGACGGGGCCCTCGGCTCAGTGCTCCCGCAGCGCGCGGGCGAGAGCCGCCCGTGAGGTGATGCCCAGCTTCGGGAAGATCCGGTAGAGGTGCGCCGCGACCGTCCTGGGAGACAGTCCCAGCTCCGCGCCGACCTCCTTGTTGGTCAGCCCGGTGGCGACCAGCCGGGCGATGCGCAGTTCCCGGTCCGTGAGCCCGGCGGGAGCGGCCGTCGTGGTGGCAGACCTGTCAGAGGCGGCCGGGGGCGCCGAGCGCGGTGAGCCGGTGGCGGCCGGAGACGCCTTGGCCGGTGCGCCCGCGGCCGTACGCAGTTCCGCCTGGCACCGGTCCGCCCACGGGGCCGCGTCCAGTTCCTCGAACGCCCGCAACGCGGCCCGCAGCGGTTCGCCCGCCTCGGCCGCCCGGCCCCGGCGGCGCAGCCGCGAACCGTGCTCCAGCCGCAGCCGCGCCAGGTCGAAGACCCAGCGCCCGGCGTCCGGCACGGCACACGCCGCCGCGTACGCGGCGTCCGCCGCGGCGTCGTCCGTGTCGGACACCCCCGACGCGGTCAGGGCCGTCGCCGCCGCCAGGAGGAAGGCGTGGTGCGCCGAGATCTCGTCCATCCGGGCCGCCCGCCCGGCCGCGACCTGGGCGAGCGCCGCCGCCCTGCGCCCCGTTCGCACACTCGCCACCACGAAGTCGAAGAGCGTCACGTGGAACCAGGAGGGCCCGTGCGGCAGTTCGGCCGGACCGCCCGGCGGCATCGTCCGGCGCAGCCGGGCGTACGCCTCCTCGTGGCGCCCGTGCGCCAGCGCCACCAGCGCTTCGAGCCGGTCCAGGTGCTCGGTCACGTACCGCATCCGCGACTGCTCCGCCGTCCGGTCGATGCCGGCCCGTACCGCGCGCAGCCCCCGCTCGTCACCACGGCCCGCCAGGAAGTGGGCGTGGTAGTGGCGGAAGAGCAGGGCGTTGCAGTGGTAGCCGAGTTCCGCCGCGGTCTCCGCCGCCGCGAGGGCGTCCCCGGCCGTCTCCCAGCGGCCCTCCAGGAACGCCTGGTGGCACCGGGCCTTGGCGACGGACCCCTGCGTGGCGTACGCGTGCTCGCCGCTGAACAGCCGCCACAGGTCCGCGTCGCCCCCGTCCACGGCGGTCGCCGCCCACAGCAGCAGCCACGCGTTGCCGGTCTCGCCGCAGGCCGACGCGCGTGCCACCAGGCCGCGCAGTTCCCCCTGGGCACCGTGCGCGGTGCGCGGCGGATCCGCCCAGGCCCGCAGACACAGCCGTGCGGCGGGGGACAGATGGTCGCGGTGCAGCTCCAGGGCCTCCCACCCCCGAGGGTCACCGGTGTACACGGAGGCCAGCAGCAGCTTGAAGACCATCTGCTCGACGAGGTCGTGCGGGGCCCGGACCCCACCGGCCACGGCCCCGTCCCGCGGCGCTGCCCCCGTACCGGCCGGCCGCGGGCCCGCGTCCCGCAGCGCGGCCAGCGCCCCGGGCAGCAGCTCGAACGTCGACGCGAAGTCGATGTGATGACTCTGGTCGACGTAGACCACCGCGTACGCGAACAGCGGCGCGATGTCCGGCGGCACCCGCTCCTCGCGCAACGCGTCCACCAGCCGCGCCGCGTACGCCAGCCGGCCGCCCCTGGCCGACATCACGGCCGCCCACGTCAGCCGGCGCACCCGGTCGTCGGGGCGGGCCGAGAGGGCCGCCGCCCGGTCCAGGAGCAGCGCGGCCTCCGCGTCACCGCCGCACAGCGACATATGGGTGCCGGCCTCCTGGAGCCGTACGGCGAGCGGTTCGTCAGGGCCCTCGGCCGCGGACGCCTCGTGCAGCAGCCGACGGGGGTCGTTCCCGCGCATCCGGGCCGCCAACTCGCTGTGGGCGAGGCGCTTTTCGTTCTCGGAGGCGGAAGCGATCACCGCGCTGCGCACCAGCGGGTGCCGGAAGACGAGCCGACCGGTGTCGTCCAGCCGGGCCAGTCCGCTCGCCTCGACCCGGGCGAGCAGCCGCTCCGCGCCGGAACCGGCTCCGTGCGGCCCGCGGACGAAACCGCCCGCCGCCCCGGCGGCCCCCGCACTGTCGAGCGCGGCCCGCAGCAGCAGTTCCCGCGCGTGGGGCCCCAACGCCTCCAGCCGCCGCACGAAGAGCGCCTCCAGCCGCTGCCCCAGCGGCAGTTGGTCCGGCAGCGGTACGACACCGGAGCGCTGCTCGTGCGCCAGCTGACCGGGCAGCTCGGCCAGCGCCAGCGGGTTGCCCGCGGCCTCGGCCGTCACCCGGTCCACGGTGGAACCCGCCAGGCCCGGATGCCAGTGCCGCAGCAGCGCGCGCGAGTCCTCGCCGGACAGGGCGCCGATGTCCACCGGATGCCCGGACCAGCCCTCCCACGCCGAAGCCCCGGGCCGGCCCGTGCACACGAGAACCGCCCGCAGACCGCAGATCCGCTGCCCCACGAAGGCGAGCACCGCCGCACTGGAGGAGTCGACCCAGTGCAGGTCGTCCACCAGCACCAGCACCGGACGTCCGCGCGCCAGAGCGGCGAGCAGCGCGAGCGCGGAGGCGCCGACCATGAAACCGTCCGGCGGCAGGCCGGCGCTCAGCCCGAGCACCTTTTCGAGGGCTTCCCGCTGCCCTCCGTGCAGCACGTCCGCGAGCCCGCCCGCGGTACCGTCGCCCGCGTCCGGCCACAGCGGCCCGAGCACCTGGGTCAGCGCCCCGAAGGCGACACCCGTCTCCGACTCGTGACCGGCGGCACGCAGCACCGTGAAGCCGCGCTCCTCCGCGCGGGCGGCGGCCCAGTCCAACAGTGCGGTCTTGCCGATCCCGGCCTCGCCGCGCAACGCGAGCGCCGAACCGGTCGCCGCGGACCGGGCGCTGTCCAGGGCACGCTCCAGCAGCCGACGCTCGCGCTGCCGGCCGACGAACAGCGCGCCGCCCGAACCCTCACCCATGATGCCGACTTTCCTCCCGGCGGCAGGCCGCCCCTGATTCCCGCGTCGCGGCGCAGCCCCCGCGATGCCCCTGCGCGCACGGTCCGTGCCCCACAGCGAAGAGCATGCCCGACGGCCTCGCGCACGGTGCGGGCGGGGGCCAGGCTGACCCTTGCGTACACCCACCGAACACAACGCTTCCACCTGCACAAACACAGCACGACAGCTTCTCCCAGGGGGCCGTATGAACCCGAAGCCCGCCGCCGGGGACACCTCCGGCTTTCTCTCCGTCCGTACCTTCCGGGGCCGCGCCCCCTCCGTGGTCCGAGCCCCGGGCAACGACGTCCCGGGCCCGCACCTGACGCTCGGCCTGCTCTCCCTGGGGCGGGCCGAACTCGTCGGCCCCGGCACCGCTGTGCCCTGCCTGCCGGGGGACCTGTTCGTCCGCGACGGGACGGCCCCCTTCGCGCTGCACACCCAGGGCGCGCCGCACGGCCATGCCACGTACGAGCTGCACCTGGTGCGGATCGAGCGCCGCGCGCTCGGCCTCACCGACGCCCAGGCAGGCGCGCTGGGCGACCGGTCACCGTTCCGGGGCGGCCCGGTGGCGCCGCTGCTCGGCCCCCTGGTGGCGCAACTCGCCAGGACATCCCCCGAGCGCCCTTCGGCGGAATCCCTCGGGCTGGCGACCAGCATCGCCGAACTGGTACCCCTGCTGGCCGTCGACGACAGCCAGGGCACACCGTCCGGCGCGGCGGCCCGCGCGGGCGGCTCTCCCGCGCAGGACCGCGAGGACCTCGTACGCCGGCTGTGCGCGCACATCGACGCGCATCTGTGGGACCGGAACCTGACACCCGCGTCGGTCGCCGCCGCCCAGCACATCTCGATCCGCTATCTGCACAAGCTCTTCGAGGGCCACGGCAGGACGATCGGCCGCTGGATTCAGCACCGCCGCCTGGAGGAGGCCCGGCGGGAACTGGCCCGTCCGGGCCGCGCCGACATCACGGTGTCGGCGGTCGCACGCCGCTGGGGCTTCGCCAGCCCCACCCACTTCAGCCGCAGTTTCCGCGCGGTGTACGGCATGTCCCCGAGCGACTGGCGCGACTGCCGGGTCGCCCCGGCGGACGCGGCGAGGGCCGACGCGGCCTGAAGGACGCAGCGGGGCGCGGATTTGGGGGCGTCGTACGTCGGACGGTGCGGTACGGAGGGGCGTGCGGCGGGCCTGGATACGGAGGGATGCCGGGCGGGCTGGCACGAAGGGGCGCCCGGCAGACCGTACAGCCAGCAGCCAGCAGCCAGCAGCCAGCAGCCAGCAGCCAGCAGCCAGCAGCCAGCCGCCCGGCAGTTGACCGCGCTCGTACGTCCGCCTCAGGGCCGACCGCGCCCGTAACCCCGCCCCGTAGCCGACCGCGCGCGCTCCCCGCCACAGTCGACCGCGCTCGCTCCCCCCGGGCCCCGCTCCCTCAGCGCACCTCCGCGGACCCCGCCGTGCCTCCCGTCGCCGGCTCCCCGTGCCCCGTGGCCCCGCCCTGCGCCGGCAGCACTTCGGCCGGCAGCACTCCGACCGGAAGCACTCCGGCCGGCAGCTCCCCGGCCGACACCCGGCGGCGCCACTGCTCGGGCGGGTACCCGTGGACCGCCTTGAACGCGCGGCTGAAGTGCGCCGCGCTGCGAAAGCCCCAACGGGCGGCGACCACCGCGAGGGACGGACCGACCCGGCCGCGCCGCGCCAGTTCCTCCGCGCACCGTTCGACCCTGCGCGACTGGATCAGCCTGCCCACGGTGACGCCCTCGCCCTCGAAGAGGCGGTGCAGATAGCGCACCGAGATCCGGTGTGCCGCCGCGATCTGCTCGGCCGACAGGTCCGGGTCGCCCAACTGCCGGTCGATGTAGGCCCGTACCGCCGCCACCAGGTGGCCCGGCCCGTTCGCCGAGGGGACGTCACCGGCCTCACCCGCCTCGTCGACCAGGGCGGCCACCAGGTCGGTGACGAGCCCGCCGAGCCGTTCGCGCACCGCCGCGGGCGTGTGGTCGGGCGAATCGCGCAGAGCGGTCCGCTCCAGGTGGGACAGCAGTGCCGGCAACGGCACGGCGAGCCCGCCGGGGGCGGTGAAGACGCGCGCGGTGACCGAGCGCAGGGCGCCGGCCGAGACGTACAGGGCGTGCACCGGCAGCCGGAACAGGACGTAGGAGGCGTCCGCGCCGGACGTCAGCGAGAAGTCCCCGCGCAGATCGACGAGCGCCAACTGCCCGTCGCTGACGCGGGCCGTACGGCCGTCCTGGGACAGCTCCAGGACCCCGCCCCGCTGGACCAGCAGGGCGACCGCGTCCCCGGACCCGTCCGACACCGTAGGTGCGTCCCGTACGAGACGCAGCGGCCCGGTGGTACACCTCAGCATCCGTACGTAGCCGAAGTGGTGCGCCGTCACGGTCCCGACCGCCCGGTGGCCGGGGTCCGCCGTCGTCACCGGCGCCAGCCACCGCGAGAGCGCCGGAGCCACCATCGTGGCGGCGGCGGTGACCGAAGCGGCCACGGGCCCAGACCTCGCACTCACAGGGATCCTTCCGTCCTGAGCGGGTCGCCACGGTGACGCCCCCTCCACCGCACTCTGCGACGGCCGCCCGGCGGGGCGTTAGGTCAAATGACTGTGCCGTTCCCGATGCGTCACGGGACGGGCCCGCGGGGCGGCGGCACCGGCGTGCGTCCGGCCGCCCGGTGGGGCCCCGGGGCCGCCCGGTGCGGCCGCGGACCTCCCGGCGGCCGACGCCCCCGAAGTGTGCACGCAGGGACAGGGACAGGTACGGCTGCCCGGCCCGAACGCCCCGACCAGCACCTATGGTGGGCCGGGGCGTTCGGTGGACGGCCCGTGACGTACCCGCGCAGGAGGCCCCGTGGAACCCGTGGACGTGCCCGCCGCCATGGCGGCGCCTGCCCTCGAACGAGGGGCCCGCGACTTCCTCAGGGCGCACGCCTGGCCGTCCTCCCCGGACATCCGCGATGAAACCGACACCGCCTCCCGTGCCCGCATGGCGGCCCTCTGGGACAGCAGCGGCGAGGACGACCCCGACGTCGAAGAGGAGTGGCTGGCCCTGCCCGACGAGGACGGCAGGCGCATCCGGGTGCGCATCCTGCGCCCCGCGGGCAGCGACGAGCCCCTCCCCGTGGTGCTCTACCTGCACGGACTGGGCTGGATGCTGACCGACGCTACCGCGCACCGGCAGTTGGTGGCGGACCTGGCGCTCGGGGCGGACGCCGCCGTCGTCGTCCCCGAGCACGACGGGCCGCAGGACGCCCGGTACCCCGCTGCCGTGGAACGGGCCTTCACGGTCGCCCGGTGGATCGCCCGGCACGGTGCCCAGTCCCGGCTGGACGGCGCGCGCATGGCGGTCGTCGGCGCCAGCGCGGGCGCCCAGCTCGCGGCGGCCCTCACCCTCGTGGCCAAGGAGCGCGGCGGGCCCCGCTTCCGCCACCAGGTGCTGGTCTGCCCGGTGACCGACGGCGCGATGGACACGCCGTCCTACCGCCAGTTCGCCGACGGCTACTTCCTGAGCCGGGCCGCCATGCACCGCTACTGGCAGCAGTACGCGCCGGACCCCGCGACCCGCCTGGACCGCACCGTCTCACCGCTGCGCGCCGAGGCCCACCGGCTGCGCCTGCTGCCGCCCGCCCTGGTCCTCACCGCCGAGGCGGACGTGCTCCGCGACGAGGGCGAGGCGTACGCGGCGCTGTTGCGCGAGGCGGACGTGCCCGTGGTGTCGGTCCGCTACCAGGGCACCATCCACGGCTTCGTACTCTTCGACGTACTGCGCGGCACGGACGCCTCCCGGGCGGCCCGCATCCAGGTCACCGACACGTTGCACGCCTCCCTGCACGCGGTCTGACGGCCCGCCCGCAATCGCGCCGGGCGCCGCGACCGGCCCACCCCCCCCCGGCGGGCCGAGACCGCCCCCCCCCGGCCACCAGCACGGAGATCAGCCCCCCGCCACCGGCGCGTCCCCGGGGCCGCGCCGCCGGCGCCATTCGCTGGGCGCCGCCCCGAACGCGGCCTGGAAACGGCGGCTGAAGTGGCTCGGGCTGCGAAACCCGCACCGCGCGCCGACCGCCGCGACGGTGAGCCGGTCGTAGCGCGCCTGGACCAGCATCCGCTGCGCCTTGGCGAGCCGCTCGCCGATCAGCCACTGCTCCAGACTGATGCCCTCCGCGCCGAGCACCTGGTAGAGGCGGCGTACGGAAATGGCGTGCGCCGCGGCGATCTGCTCGGGCGTCAGCCCGCTGTCGGCGAGGTGCCGACGGACGTAGGCCTTGACCCGGGTGACCAGCGTCTCGTCCAGAGCGGACCGGACCGCTTCGGTGGGTTCGGCGTGAGCAGCGGAGAGCAGCAGCGCGCGCACGAGCCCGGTGGTCGCGGTCGCGAGGGCCGCCGCCCCGGGATCGCCGTCGAAACGGCTCGGATCGCGCCAGACGGACCGCAGGTGGTCGAGCACCAGGCCGTACATGGGACTGGCCCGCAACCGCAGGGACGCCTGCACGACGGTCTCCGTCGGCACGTCGAGGCGGTCCATGTCGAACATCATCGCCTGCGAGGCACCGTCGCCCGACCAGCCGTACTCGCGGGGCGACAGCTCGTGGAAGACGCAGATGTCGTCGGGCCCCAGCAGCCTGCGCGTACCCGCGACCTCGGCCCGGTGGACTCCCAGCGTCTGGAGCGACACCGACACCACGGGGCTGCTGCGGTGATGGCGCACATGCTGGTCGGTGCGCCGCACACCGAAGCCGGTGTTGCGCGTGGCGAAGAGGTCCAGGTCCCCCACCCGCCACGCCTGCATGCGCGCGCGGATGCCGTCGGCGGGCTCCTCGTGGAAGACGTCGTTGGGCACCATCGAGTCCGTCAGCGCGTACCGAAAGGCCTCCACCCGCTCGCGCGGTGACACGGTGTCGAGGTCGAGCAACAGCACAAAGCCCCCAGAGGCTACCCAGGAGGTGCCCTTCTGCGGCACCCGCGCCTTGCCACACCCGGCCCCCGAGGCAAGGCCTGAATCGTACTGCCGCCCGCCCTCCACTCCTCGCCGCCCACCACCCCGACCACCCCCGCTGACCAGCGACGACAGCCCCGGCCCCCTCCCGTTCCCGCTCACGCCCGCCGTGGCCATCACCGCCGTCACCGCCATCACCGCGAGGCGGACGCACGGGAGCGCCGCGACGGCAGCAGCCGGGCTTCGACGGCGGCGGCGTCGGCGCTTCGCCGATCCGATCCGAAGTAGCGCTTGCCGGACCCGAACACGACCGGGATGCCCCAAGTCGGTGCACGCCGACGAACCGGGACCGCAGTGGAGCGCCGCAGCACGGCAGTGATACGCATGCGGCGTGACCACCTCGACGACAAGCACCCGTGACCAGCCCATTGATGCCGTTCTGTGCGACATCGACGGAGTGATCCGCTTCTATGACACCGCAGAGGTGACACGCCTGGAGGAAGCGGCGGGCCTCCCGGCGGGCACCACGGCCGCTGTCGGATTCGCTCCGGAGAACGACCTGCCGCTTCTGCTCGGGCAGATCACCCGAGAGCAGTGGGCGCGGTCGATCGCTCGTGACCTCGGCACCCGGGTGCCGTCGACCCAGGCCCAGGCGCTGGCGAAGGCGTTCACCGAATCCAGCTTCTGGGCGGACGAAGCCGTCGTGGGCCTCCTGCGCCAGGTCCGGGAGCACCGCCCCGTCGTCCTCGTCACGAACGCGACACCCTGGCTCGACGAGGACCTTGAGCTGCTGGGGCTGGCCGATCTCGCGGACAGCGTCGTGAACAGCTCACGCGTCGGCGTCGCGAAACCGGACCCGCGCATCTACGAGATGGCGGCGGAAGAGGCCGGAGTACGCGCCGACCGGTGCCTGTTCGTGGACGACCGGCAGGAGAACACCGACGCGGCCGGCGCGCTCGGGATGGCCACGGTGCTGTACCGCACGGCCGGGGATCTGCGGGAGGCCCTGGCGCAGGTGATGCCGGGCGATGCCGCGCCCTGCTGAGCCGCCGCCCAGGGACAGGAGGCCACCCCTGTTCGATCTGTTCGGGCGCGCGATAGGTTGCCCGCCATGACCGAACTGGGCTCCGTCACATGGCCACCCGCACCCCTCACGACCGCGCGGCTCGTTCTCCGCGCGCCCGAGGCCCGGGACCGTCCGGCGTTCATCGAGCTGCTGGCGTCGCCGGAGGTGCACACCTATCTCGGCGCGCCCCGGCCGCGTGACGAGCTGGAGCGCAGGATGCCCGAGGTGCCCGAGCGGTGGCCCGGCGGTTTCGTCGTCGAGCTCGACGGGGCGATGATCGGCCAGGTCCTGCTCAGGAGAGCACCGGAGCACGGCCGCCCGGCAGCAGAGGGGAAGGTCGATCTCGGATACCTCTTCCTGCCCCGGGCGTGGGGATCCGGGTACGCCGCCGAGGCGTGCGCGGCGGCACTCGGCTGGTTCGACGGCGTCCTGCCCGGCGAACCGGTGGTGCTCCACACCCAGACCGCCAACATCGCCTCGATGCGGCTCGCGGCGAAGCTGGGCTTCACCGAGGTGGAGCGGTTCCACGCCTGGGACGCCGAACAGTGGCTCGGCCTGCGGCCCCCGCCCGCACCCTCCGCCTGACCCCCTGCCAGACAGTCAGGACGGATCAACGGAGCCGGGTCCGGGCCTTGCCCCCTGCTCACCCGGGCCTCCGGCGAGCCTCCTGCACCTCGCGGTGGACGGCCCAGGCGTCGGCCACCGGGCCGAGGTGGGCGAGCTTGTCGGGATTGAAGACGGAGCGGACGGTGCGGACCTCCCCGTCCAGCACATCCAGGACGAAGACGCGCAGCACGTTCCCGTCGCGATCCCGAAAGAGCGCGCCCGGCTGGCCGTTGACCGGGCGCGGCGTGCAGGTGATGCCGGTACGCGCCATCAGGGGCTGCACGGTGGCCAGCAGCCGCGCGACGTTCCGGGCGCCCGCGACGGCCCTGGCCAGCTGCGGCGCCTTGCCGCCCCCGTCGCCGACGAGCTCGACGTCGGCGGACAGCAGGCTCCGCAGCCCGTCCATGTCGCCCTGCGCCATCGCGTCGAAGAACCGCCGGGCCAGCTCGTCGCGCTCCTCGCGATCCGCCTCGAACCGGGGCCGGCCCTCCTGCATGTGACGCCGTGACCGTACGAGGAGTTGGCGGCACGCCGCCTGCGAACGGCCGACCGCCGCGGCGACGTCCTCGTACGTGAAGGCGAAGACCTCCCGCAGTACGAACACCGAACGCTCCAGCGGACTGAGCCGTTCCAGAAGCAGCAGCGCCGCCATCGACACCGAGTCGGCCAGCTCCGCCGCGCGAGCCGGCTCCTCGTACGGGTCGTCGAGCAGCGGCTCGGGCAGCCACGGCCCGACGTACGCCTCACGCCGCACCCGCGCGGAACGCAGCACGTCGATCGAGATCCGGGTCACCGTGGTCGACAGGAACGCCTTGACCGACACCGGCTGCACGGACGAGGCGTCGTAGCGCAGCCAGGTCTCCTGCACCGCGTCCTCCGCCTCACCGACACTGCCCAGCATCCGGTACGCGATCGAGAACAGCAGCGGTCTCAGTTCCTCGAACTCCTCTGTCCTGCCCATGCCTTGCTCCCCCCTGTACGAACACTCCGGATGGATCATGGCACTTCCCGCCCCGGCCAGGGAGGTTCGACGGAAAGCGGGTGCGTGATCACACCCCGGCGGAGTGTGATCCACGTCTCCCTGGATCTTGGCGCCGCGATGTCACAGGACGTTCCACTGCCTCGTCCCGGGTGCAGAGGAACTCGATCAGGGAGCTGCTGATGAACGTCGCGCCGTGGACCACCGCCGGAGTGCCGTACGCCGGTGCCGCCGGGTTACGCCTGCGCCGGGGCGAGCGCGCCACGGTCACCGGCTGACCCGACGCCCCCTTCCCCCTCCCCTCCACTCACCCACGCACAGAAAGACCACCGTCATGGAGACCCTCCGGTATGTGTTCCTCGTCTTCCACTTCTTCGGGTTCGCCGCGATCCTCGGCGGCATCTTCTACCAGCTGCGCGGCAAGGACCCCGTGACCGGCGGCTACATGGTGTCCAGCGCGGTCGTGCAGCTGGTCACCGGGGCCGGTCTCATCTGGACCCGGCTCGCCCTCGACCTGTCGGTGCCGCACGCGAAGATGGGCGTGAAACTGGGCCTCGACGTCCTGGTGGCCGTCATCGCGCTGATAGGAATGCGCACCAGAGCGGCCTGGGCCTTCTACGCGGTGGCCACGGTCACGGCAGCCGCGGTGGTCGTGGCCGTCGTGTGGAAATAGCGGCGTCGGCTACCCGCCCGTGGCCCGGGTTTCCCGGTCCGTGGTCCGGGCTTCCCGGTCCACGGCCTGCCAGACCCGGTCGCGGGTGAACGGCGTTTCGGTGAAGCGGATGCCGGTGGCGTCGCGCAGCGCGTTGGCGAAGGCCGGTGCCACCGGGTTGAAGGGGCTCTCGCTCATCGACTTGGCCCCGAGCGGGCCGATCGCGTCGGTGGTCTCCATGAAGTGGACCTCCGTGCGCGGCACGTCCGCGTACTGCGGGAGGCGGTAGCGGCGGAAAGCGGCCGTGGTCACCTCGCCGCGCTCGTCGAGCCGTACGGTTTCGAAGAGGGTGGCGCCCAGCGCCTGCGCGACGCCGCCCTCGACCTGGCCGCGGCACTGCAAGGGGTTCATGACCTTGCCCGCGTCGGCGGCGTGGACACTGCGCAGGATCTTCATCTCGCCGGTGTCCGGGTCGACCGCGATACGGAACCACTGGGCGTTGAAGGCGACCGAGCGCGGAGAGCCGCCCCAGTGTCCTTCGGCCGTCAACTCGCCCTGCGCGCCCGCGGCGTGGGCCGCCTCGTGCAGTTCCTTCAGCGTGACGACCCGGCCCGCGCAGTCGACCGACTCCGGCCCCAGCGTGCACAGGTGGCGGGCCACTCCCGTGTGCCGGGCCGCGAACGTCTTCAGACGGCCGGCCAGGGACTCCGCGGCGAGCAGCACCGCCTTTCCGGCCACGACGGTCCCGGCGGAGCCGAATGCGCCGGTGTCGTGGCGGACGACGTCGGTGTCGGACTGCCGGACGGTGATCCGGTCGACGGTGGTGCCCAGGGCCCCGGCGGTGATCTGCTTGTGGACGGTGGTGGTGCCGTTGCCGAACTCCGCGGTGCCGACCGCGATGTCGTAGGTCCCGTCGGCGAGCAGGCCCACGGTGGCGTCGGCGTAGTGGCCGCCCGGCGGGCCGGTGGCGATCATCGCCATGGCGGCGCCCTGCCCGGTGAGCCAGCCCTCGGGCACGTCGTCGGCGCTCCGGTCCCCGGCGATGGCTTCGCGGACGATGCCCAGGCACTGGGCCAGGCCGTAGGAGGCGATGTGCAGGTCCTCCTCCTCGCCGATGGGGCTGAGCATGGGGTCGCCGGGGCCGATGATGTTCTTCTCGCGGAAGGCGAGCGGGTCCAGGTCCAGGCGGCGGGCCAGTTCGTCCATGGCGGACTCGACGGCGAAGGTGACCTGCCCCAGGCCGTAGCCGCGGAAGGCGCCCGCGGGGACGGCGTTGGTGTAGACGGAGTACGCGTCGACCTTCTTGTGCGGGGCGCGGTAGACGGCGAAGGACTCGCCGACACTGTGGAACATGACGGCCGGGCCGTGGTTCCCGTAGGCGCCGGTGTTGGCGACCACCCGCATCCGGATCGCGGTCAGTGTCCCGTCGGCGCGTGCGCCCAGCTTGACGCGGACCGTGAACGGGTGGCGGGTCGTCGCGCCGAAGAACTGCTCGGCGCGGGTGAATTCGAGCTTGACCGGGCGGCGCAGCTTGAGCGCGGCGAGGGTGACGATGTCCTCGGTCAGCATCTCCTGCTTGCCGCCGAAGCCGCCGCCCACCCGGCCCGCGACGACCCGTACCTCGTCCTCGGGGAGACCGTGCAGCGCGCACAGGGCGCGCCGGGTCAGAAAGGGCGTCTGGGTGGAGGAGCGGACGGTGAGCCGCTCCCCGCCGCCGTCCTCCTTCGGTTCGAAGTACGCGACACAGCCGTGGGTTTCGAGACTGGCGTGCTGCACCCGCTGGGTGCGGAAGGTCTCCTCGTGGACGACAGCGGCGTCGGCGAATCCGTCCTCGACGCAGCCGATCTCGCCGTGCACCTCCCCGGCGATGTTCCGCTCGACGCGGGCGATGCGCGCCTCGGCGCCCTTGCCCGCGTGGATGGCCGGCGCACCGGGCCGCATGGCCTCCTCGGGGTCGATGACGTAGGGGAGTTGCTCGTACGTCACCTCGACGCGCCGGCAGCCCTCCTCGGCCGCCTGCTCGCTGTCGGCGACGACGGCGGCGACCCGCTGCCCGACGTGGCGGACGGTGTCGTCCAGGACGCGGGTGTCGTCGGGATCCTCCGTCGGGTGCTCGTGGCGTGCGCTGGAGTAGAGCGTGGCGGGCGCGTCCTCGTGCGTGAGGACCGCCCGCACCCCTGGCACGCGCAGCGCGGCGGAGGTGTCGACGGCCCGGATGCGGGCGTGCGGGTGCGGGGAGCGCACGAGCTTCATGTGGAGCAGGCCGGGGATCTCCACGTCGAAGGTGTAGCGGGCCGTACCGGTCACCACCTGCGGGCCGGCCGGTGCGCCCAGGCTCCTGCCGACGGCCTTCCCGGCGTCGGGCCGTTCGGTGTGCCTGACGCCGCGCACCGCGTCCTCGATGGCGCGGTATCCGGTGCAGCGGCAGAGGTTGCCCTTGAAGGCGCGGGGCAGGTCGTCGAGCTTGCCGTCGTCGTGGGCGCGGCCCCTCTCCTGTTCGAGGGCGGCGGTGGTCATGAGGAACCCGGCGGTGCAGAACCCGCACTGGAAGCCCTGCGCGTCGAGGAACTTCCGCTGTACGGGGTGGAGTTCGCCGTCCGGTGCGGCCAGGCCCTCCACGGTGGTGACCGACCGCCCTTCGGCGCGTACGGCCGGATAGAGGCAGCTGTGCACCGGCTCGCCGTCCACGTGGACGGTGCAGGCGCCGCAGTCCCCGGCGTCGCAGCCCTTCTTCACCCCGAACCAGCCGCGTTCGCGCAGATAGGTGCGCAGGCACTGGCCGGCCCGGGGCTCGGCGTCGCAGGGCTGCTCGTTGACGTGCAGGTGGAAGCTCATCGCACACCGTCCGGGGTGAGTTCGCGGCGGATCTGCTCGGCGAGGTGGAGGGCCATGTGCCGTCTCCAGTCCGGCAGCCCGTGGATGTCGTCGAACCAGTCCGCCGCACCGACGGCCGACTCGATCGCCGCCCGCAGGCGCTTCCGGTCCGGCGGCAGGGCGAACCAGAGCCGGAACGGGCGGGTGGTCGCGGCCGTGAGAGTCACGGCCAGCGAACCGTCCAGCGGGTCCAGGGTCCCGATGACGAGCGCCCCGGAGCGTCCCAGACCGTAGAGCGAGGCCTGCCGGAAGGCGGTGCGGCAGCGCAGGGAACGCGCGGGAATCGTCACCGAACGCAGCAACTCGCCCTCCGCGAGGACCTTCCGACCGGCCCCGGTCACGAAGTCGGCGGCACGCACCCGCCGGAGCGAGCCGTCCTGTGCCAGCAGCAGGCAGTCGCCGTCGAGGGCCGCGGTGAGGGAGATCATCGGGCCGGCGGGCAGGGCGTTGCAGAGGTTCCCGCCGACGGTCGCCATGTTCCAGATCTTGAAGGAGGCGAGGAAGGCCCGGCAGCACTGCTCGAACAGCGGGGCCGCGGGTGCGCCCAGCGTGCGTCCGAACCGGGAGAGCTGCGTGATCGTGCAGGTCGCCGCGATCTCCAGGGAGCCGTCGGGCCGCACCCGGACCGGCTCCCAGCCCATGCGGCTCAGGTCGACCAGCCGCAGCAGGTGCGGCTGGGGTTCGGAGAAGAGGTACGTGCCGCCGCCGAGCCAGGCGTCGCCCGGCCGCCAGGGCTCGTGACGGCGTGCGTCCCGTACGTCCAGCACCGTGTTCAGATCCATGTCCCCACCGCCGTATGCCCGTTGGTTGCCTGCCTCAGTTAAGCGGGGCCCACGGCCGAAAACGACTGGTCCACCACACGGAAAAGCCGCCCCCGCACCCCGCCCGCCCTGGTGGATCCACCAGGACGCATTCCCCTGCCCCGGCCTGGCACCTACGATGCCCCTGCCCGTATTCACCTGGTGGATGTGAGAAGCCGGAGTCAGGGTCCGGTGCCCGCACAAGGAGTCAGCGCATGCACGTCGGAGACCTCCTCCAGATGAAGGGGCTCGATCTCGCCCTGGTCTGGGGTGGCGCGAACCTGCTCAACCGGACGGTCAGCGGGGTGACCGCCACCGACCTGGAGGACCCCGCCCGCTTCGTCCAGCCCGGCGAGATCGTGCTCAGCGGGCTGGTGTGGTGGAGCGCGGCGGACGGCGAGAGCAGGGCGAACCGATTCGTCTCCGCCCTGGCGCACTCCGGTGCCGCTGCCCTGCTCGCGGGCGAGGAGACCCACGGATCCGTTCCCGCCGATGTTGTCCACGCCTGCCGCACGCACGGCCTCGCCCTGCTGTCCGTACCGGCGCACACCAACTTCCGGGCCATCACCGACATCGTCTACCGGCACCGGTGGAGCGACCTCAGCCGCCGCCCGGCCGACCACTTCGCCCTGCCCGAACACGTCCGCACCGGCCTGGCCCGGCTCGCGGACCGCGGAACGGACGCGGCCGAACTGCTCGAACTGGGGCTCGCCCCCTTCGGCACGCCGCCCGCCTACCTGCTCACCAGCACGGGCCGCACCCTCGCCCGCACCACGCGGGCCCCCGAACTGCCCGCGGCACGGGCCGCGGAGGACCTGCGCGGCCCGGCCGGCGAAAGCCTGCGGATACAGGCCCGCTCCACGGCGTACGACGCCTGGCACCTCCACGTCCCGCACTCCGGCGGCATCCCGCCCCGGGCACTGCACGAGCTGGCCGAGGTCTTCGGCCGGTACCGCGAACACCACGACCTCCGGCACGCGGACCAGCGCCGCAGCACACAGGAAATCATCAACTCCATCGAGGCATCCGACACGGCGGCAGCGGCACACGCCCTCGCCTCCCGCGCGCCACTGGCCGAGGGACCGTGGCGGGTGGTCACCGCGGCGGCAGGCGGACGCGGCCCCGGCAACGGGGTCGAGGCAGCGCTCCGGGAGGCGCTGCGACACCTCCCCGCGGTGGCGTTCGCGCTCGGCACCACCGGCGCCGAAGAAGCCGTGGCCGTAGTCCACCCCCACGCCGAAGCAGGCTTCCCGCTCGACGAACCCTGGCCCCTGCTGCACGGTTGCCGCCCCGGCACACCCCTGTACGCCGGTGTCAGCGCCCCCGTCACGGAACCGGCGTCCCTGCACGCCGCACTCCTCGAAGCGCGCTACGCGCTCGCGGCGGCGCGCCACCGTTCACCCACGTCCGGCGGCGTCGCCCTGGCCGAGGACTTCGACGCCCTCGACTCCCTGCTCACCGGCCTCCCCGCCCGCGTACGAAGCGGCTTCAGCGCCAGGACGCTCGGCCCGCTCGCCGACAACCCGTCGGACTCACACCGCACGCTGCTGGAAACCCTGGAGGTCTTCCTCGCCCACAACTGCTCCTGGACCCGCACCGCGGAGGCCCTGCACGTGCACGTCAACACCGTCCACTACCGGATCGACCGCGTACAGGCCCTCACCGGCCGCGACCTGACCCGCCTCGACCACAAACTCGACCTGCGTGCCGCGCTGCTGTGCCGCTGACACACCCCACCGGGGCAGCCGCAGGGGCCCCACCCGTGGCGGGTGCGGCCCCTGCGAAGCCGCGGGCTCACCGCTGCAAGCGCCGTACCCGCCACGACTTCGGCATCTCCCCGCGCCGGGTCCTCGGTTCGGGTGCCTGGTGCGCACCGGATGCCGGGACGCGAAGTTCATCCCCGCATGCGCCGTCTCAGTTCGGCGTAGGCGTCGTTCGCGGAGTCCTCCGGATGCTCGTACAGGTGGTCCACCGCGTGGTACGCGACTTCGCAGGCCACTCCCTCCAACTCACCGCCCTCCAGCGCGTGCACCTCGCCGACGAAACCGGCGAATGCGGGATCGTCGAGGACGCGCGAGGTGAGTTCGTCGCCGTACTCCTCGCACAGCATGGACCGGTACCACTGCAAGGTGCTCATGACCGCATTCTGCCGGGCACCTTCTGCCGGGTACGCGCGGGCTCAGCGCTTGGTCTCGTACCTGGTCAGGAGCAGGCCGTCGGGGAACTTCCGGGTCTCCACCAGGGTCAGGTCCACCCACTTGTCCAGGGCCGTGAAGAACGGTGTTCCGCCGCCCACCAGGACCGGATGGGTGACGAGCACGTACTCGTCGATCAGCCCGGCCCGCATGGCCGCCGCGGCGAGGGTGGCACCGCCGATGTCCATGGGGCCGCCGTCCTCCGCCTTGAGCCTGCCGATCTCGGTGACCGCGTCGCCGGTGACCAGGCGGGTGTTCCAGTCGACGGTCCTGGCCGTGGAGGAGAACACCACCTTCGGCATGTCCCGCCAGCGGTTGGCGTACTCGATCGTCGCCGGTGTGGCACCCGGCTCCTTGTCGGCGGTCGGCCAGTGGGAGCTCATCGTCTCCCACAGCCTGCGCCCGTACAGCGCCAGCTCCGTCGACGCCACCCGGTCGGACCACCACTGGAACAGCTCGTCGCTCGGCACGCTCCAGCCGAGGTCGTCGCCGGGTGCGGTGATGTAACCGTCCAGGCTCAGGTTCATGGCAAAGGTCAGTTTCCGCATGGCGTCAGCCTCCCGCGAGTCGGTAGTCGGAGTACAGACCACCACGGCACGGAAAAATCATCGGTCACCCGGCCCGTGTCCCACCCTGCGGCGGCACGGAATCGAGCCGGGACCTCGCCGTCGGGCCAAAACCCCGGGCAGCAGCCGCCCGACAGGCCGGCTGCTGCCCGCGGCGTCATCACCCGCGGCCCGCCCTCCTGCGACGGGGGAGGGCTACGAGTGCCAGACCTCCTTGATGGTCGTCACGTTGCCCTCGCCGTCCAGCGTGATGTCGTAGATGTTCCCCGAGCAGCTGTACGGCGACTTCACCGTGGCCTGGTTCGTCAAGCAGTCACCGGCGTGCGCCCACAGCTCCCCGACGGGAACCGTCTTCGTGGAGCCGGGACCGGCGGACAGCTCGGCCTTCACCTTCGGTGCGAACAGGTAGTACTTCGCCTCGCCCTGGCCCTGGTAGATCCAGTCGTTGGGCGTGCAGGTCGGCCGGGTGTCCTGCGCGGTCATCGAGCCCTTCGACGGCGGCGCGGTGATCGCCACCATCTTGTGGCCGGCCGGCAGCACGGGCGCATTCCCGCAGTCGTTGGCAGGCTCGCCCGAGGAGCCCTCGTCGGCGGACGGCTTCCCCGACGGCTGGGCGGTGGCGGTGGCGCTGGCGGTGGAGCCCGCGGGCGCCGCACCGTCGGCGGCGGTGTCCTTCGGACCGCACGCGGCGACCGCCCCGAGCGCGACGACGACCGCAAAACTGCTGATGATGCGTTGAGTTGACCGCATGTCAATCCCCCGATGACCGAATGAGTTCGCGATCTTGTTCGATCGCTGAAGTGTTTTACCTCAGGCGACGGGCCAAGAGCCAATCCGGCCCGGCGTCGGGGCAGCACGGCCTGCGGGCCCTGTCATGCCACGGCGTTCAGGGGCCCGGGTGCGGATCGCCTGAAGGGAGGTGGAGCGGAGTGTCGACGTCCGGGGGAGGGGAGACGCAGGCCGCGTGGGTGGAGTCTGGCGGAGGGCCACTGATCGCGGCGCCCGCAGCGGCCTTGCCCTCATGGGCCGGTGCGCCTGGAGAGCACACGGGAGCGCGTCGCTCCCGCGAGTCGGCGGACTTCCGTGTACACCGGTATGCGGCGGAACACCCCCCCCCACACACACTCGACAACAGGGATCGACGAGTCCGAACACGGCTGTGGAAGGAGGGAGCTGTTCAACAACCCTGCCAAGCTGAGCAAGCACATCCACCAGTACTCCACGGATCACACTTGGCGGCAGCTCGGCGTGGTCGCCCACCAAGGAGTTCAGGGTGGAAGTCACGGCAGAACGGAGGGGCTGAGTTGTCCGAGCAGCGGGCCGTCATCCAGCCAGGAATCGATCCCGCGGGTTACCGTACGGCGGGGCCCATGTTCGTCGCCCTTCATGGCGAGCTGGTCCCGCACTCCTGGCGCGACCCCGAATCCGAGCACGATGCCTACCAGCTGTTCCACCAGCGGTCGGTCGCCATGGGCTGGCTCGACGAACGGTCGAGTGCCGCGGAGGACGAACGCGCGGCCAATGCGCCGGGTCTGTGGGCCATGAACAGCGCCGACGTGAGCACCCACCCGGCTGCCACCGAACCCTTCGCCCGGTTCCAGGTCGAGTGCAGTACGCCGGTGGGTGACCGGCCTCTGCCCGTGCAGCCGTTCCTACGGTGCGCCGAGGACACCACCGCACGCATCGGCACGGCACAACTGTCCGCGGTGCAAGTCCTGCTCCCTCTTCAAGGACTCGACCCCGCATCACGTCCAAGCAACGCACCCGTCCCCGCCCTGGAGACCTGCGACTGGTTCAGCGCGTGCGACCCGCGGGCCCGGGTGCCGGTAGAGATCGGCGTCAACAGCGGAAGCAACCCTTCGATTTCCTCGGTCGCACGACAGCTCCACCACGACCTCGGCCACCTGCCGCAGGACGTCTTCCAGTACGGCGAAATGGCAAGCGTCGGCAAGGACATCATGCCCCCACCGTTCGCCGACGATTTCTGGAACGGGCCACCTCGGCACGGCATCACTCTGCGGGGCGATCTCGCCGCGTGGTCCTGCGACGCGGTCGGGTGGCTGGCTGCGACCATCGCCGACTGCGCCGCCCACCTCGGTGTCCGTACGCCGCTGCTGCTCTCCGTCGTACGGGCTTGAGCGTCAGCCGACCCCACGGTGGTGGTCGGGACGGGGGCGGCCCGTAGTCCGACCGCCCCCGTCCCGCTCTCCGCGTCACTCAGCCGTTGCCCACACGCACCACCGACGACGCGGACCGCTCGCCCCGGGTGCCCCGCGCGGCGCGTTCAACGGTGCATCCAGGACCCGGCTCGCCTGCTCGGCTCACTGGGCGGTGTCGCGTACGACGATCAAGCCGTTGAAGGTCCCCGCGTACGCCGTGCCGTCGGGGCCGATGGTGATCGGGGCCCAGTTGTTGTCGTAGCCGATGCCCGTACCGGTGAGCTGCTTCCACTTGCGTTCGCCGGTGCGGAAGTCGACAGCGGTCAGGTACCAGGCGTCGACGCCCAGGCTGTTGCGGTCCTTCTCGTAGAAGTAGAGCAGCCCGTTCGCGGTCGACAGTTTGGGCACGGTCGAGGGGGAGTGGATGTCGCTCTCCCAGGCGAGGTCGCAGCCGCTGCCGTCCTCCCGTACGTCGATGCGGCTGACGCCGCCCACGACCGTACGGCCGAAGGTGAGCGAAGTGATGTTCTCGTAGCCGTAGTTGTTCTCGACGACGAGGCTGTTGCCCCAGCTGATGAGGGAGTTGTCGGTGGTGGACGCACCCGACTTGAAGACCGGCACCTTGCAGACGAGCCGGTCGCTGTCGGGGATGCCGTCCTCGCGCCGGTAGACCAGGACGTTCATCCGGTCGTCGGCGTTGTCGGTGATGGCGACGTACTTCTTGCCGTTGCTGCCGAACAGGTCGGGCGTGGTGCCCGAACCCTGGTTCACGGAACCGGGCTTGGTGCCGGTGCCGCGGTCGTAGGTCTGGCGCCAGACGGCGCGCGGCGTGCCGTCGGCCGCCGTACGGAAGCTGTAGAGGGCGTGGTCGGTCACGATGGACACGCCGTCGTCCGCGACCGAGAAGGAGTTCTGGATCTCCTCCCCGTCCAGCCGGATCGAGCGGATCGCGCCGGACCCGGGATCGACGGTGCCGACACGACCCTGCCGCGTCACCCACCAGACGCGGCCGGACCAGTCCGGCATCACCGAGGTGACCGGGTCGCACTCACCGCTGGGGAACAGGTTGGTCCAGCTCACGCAGTCGTGCGGGACCTGCCCGGTGAGGTCCCAGTCGTCGGTGACCCGGAAACTCCAGCTTCCGTCGGCCGCCTGCTCGTGCGCGAGGCGCAGGATGTGCTGCCGGGAGTCCGCGAGCACCAGGCGGTCCTCGTTGTCGAGGTAGGAGTAGGCGCCGCCCGAGGTGTCCTTGAAGATCTTGGAGAAGTCGAGCGTGGTGATGGCCTCGACGGTCGAGGAGCGCTGCGGCAGCTTGTACTCGGCAAGCGTGGCAAGGGACTTCGGATCGAGGAGCTTCACCAGGAACCCGGTGAAGGTGCCGCAGACGGTGACGATGCGTCCGCCCTTGTCGAAGGTGACGGTCGCGCACTCGCCGCCGAGCGCGGCCATCTTCGCGCTGCTCACCGCGGGCTGCTTGCCCAGCGGCCCGGACCACGGGGAGGTGCCGCTTCCCCAGGCGTCGCCGTGCATGCCGCTGCGCCCGTTGGCGGCGAGGAAGGGGTGCTGCGCCGGCGGCGTGCCGGGAACGGGCGATGCGACCGCGGGCGCGCCCTCGTACTGCTTGACCAGCCGGTGGCCGGGCGCCTTGGGAATCTCGTCCGCGTACGCCGGACCGGCGACGAGAACCGCCGCCGCGCTCATGATCAGGACAAGGGTGCTGCTGAGTGTTCTCCGGGACATCGGGCTCCTCGCCGTACGTATGCATGCCTTACGCATGTGGTCGCGCGCCGACGGCAGAGGCTAGATGCGGTTTCCTGAAGTAGCCATGGGAATGCGCCCTGTTTTCACGGGGGTTCACAAAGATGCAATGGGTTTCGGTCGGGCCCGGCGCGGGGCCGCCGCTGCCGCGGAGGGCGGCTGCTGGGCGCGGGCGAGTTCCTGGAGGTCGGCCACTCCCGGGGCGTTCTCGTACCTTGCGAAGGCAGGCAGGTGAGACCTGACGCAGGTGCGACCTGACGAGGGCGACACAGCCCGGGGCGTTTGACGTAGGGACCGACTCGTCATCGTTCACGAACCGCGCGTCCTGGGCCTTGGGCAGGGGCGGACGGTTTCGGGAGTTTCGGTCCGGCCGGAGTCGTCGGACCGCCGGGACCGGGCCGCGCCTCCCACGCGTCCCCGCCCCCTTCCCCGGCCGCGCCCCCAGTGCCTTCCCCGCCCCCGGCCGCGTCCGCCGCCCCGTCCCACCGCGTTTCCGCCCGCATCGGTGAAGGCGCCACCCGCAGGAGCCGTGCGGCGGCGGTCGGCAGCCACCAGTTCCACTTGCCCATCGTCGCGACGGCCGCCGGGACCAGGAGACCCCGGACCAGCGTGGCGTCCAGGAGGATGCCCAGCGCGATGCCGGAGGCGAAGATCGAGACGTCCAGTTCGCCGCCCGATGCCATGGAGGCGAAGGAGCAGAAGAGGATCAGCGCGGCGCAGGTGACGAGCCGTCCGGTACGTCCGATGCCGTTGACCACGGCCGCCCGGGTCGAGCCCGTACGGTCGTACTCCTCGCGCATCCTGGCGAGGATGAACACCTCGTAGTCCATGGACAGCCCGTACAGGAACGCGAAGATCGTCACGGGTACGAAGGTCCCGATGGAGCCGTCCGGCCGGATGCCGAGCAGCGCCTCCGTGCCCCAGCCCCACTGCCACAGAACCACCATCGCGCCGAGCACCGCGCCCAGGGACAGCAGGTTGAGGACGATCGCCTTGAGCGGGAGCAGCAGCGAGCGGAACGCGCGGGCCAGCATCACGTACGTCACCAGGGACAGCGCGGCCGGCATCCAGGGGAACGCGGTGTAGGTGACGTCGGCGTAGTCGAGCTGCTGGGTGACGTTCCCGCCGACCAGCACCCCGTCCGGCACCTGCTCGACGACGCGGGCGATCGTGTCCTCACCCGCCCGGGAGCCGCCCTCGTCGCCGCGGGATCACCGTGAGCAGCGTGGAGCCGTCCTTGTGCCACGCGGGGCCGGAGGGTGCGGCGACCGCGTGCACGCCGTCGGTCCGGCGCAGCGTGGCGGCACAGGGCGGCGCGCGCCGCGTCTTGCCCGGCGGACCTCCTCGCAGAACTCCTCGCGCACAGCTTCGCGCACCTCCTCGCGCACGGCTTCGCTCACGACTTCGGCGGCACGGTGGCCGCTGCCGAGGCCGCCCGCCGTCACAACCGGCGCTGAGCCGCTCGCCGGACCGCGACGTCCGGACGGACGGCGCTTCCGTGCTTGAGCGCTTCACTGGTTCAGCGCCAGCCTGACGCCGAAGATCCCGATGACGGTGCCGGTGATCCTGTCGAGAAGCCGGCGGGCGTGCGGCTTGCGGAGCCATCCCCGCAGGACGCGGGCGAAGCCGATGAGGACGGCGGACCAGAACAGACCGATCAGGATGTGCACCGCGGTGAGCAGTACGCCCATGGTGAGGTGGTCGGCGCCCGCGGGGATGAACTGGGGCAGGACGGCGACATAGAAGGCGCCCATCTTCGGGTTCAGCAGGTTGGTGAGGGTCCCCTGCCGCCAGCCGCCGCCGACGGAGTCCGCTCCATCTGCCGGCTCGGACTCGTCCGCGTCCGCCGTGGGCAGCCCCCGGAAGGTGTCCCGGAGCATCCGGAACCCCATCCAGACGAGGTAGGCGGCGCCGATCCAGCGCAACGCGGTGTAGGCGAGATGCGAGGCGGTGAGCAGCGCGGTGACCCCCAGGGAGGTGAACACACCCCACACCAGAGTGCCGGTCTGGATTCCGAGGACAACACCCCACGCCCTCCTGCGCCGGCCGAGGGCGGACGTGCGCAGGATCAGCGCCGTATCGAGACCGGGAGTCAGAGTGAGAAGCCCTACGACGAGGGCGAAGGACCACGGAGCGGAGCTGATTTCCATGGGATGCCAGCGTATCGCGCGAGGTCACCAGCGCGATTGGCGGGTCTGGCGGACCGTGACGCATCCGGCGCGGCGGGGGCTGGTCGCGTACGGCAGGAGTCGGGCGGATCGGCCCAGATCGGATGAGTACGCCTACGGATGCCCCGGGCGACGGATGCTGATGGGGTGGGGTGCATGACGACGACGCAGAACCAAGAGCTGCCCGCCCTCCACAAGACCTGGTGGAAGGCACCTCTTGTGGTGTCGGTGCTCGGTCTTCCGATCCTCGGGGTGGAATTCGGCCTGATCCAGGCCAACGACGGCATGGACCAGTACGGATTCGTCATCTACACGGCCCTGGTCCTCTTCGCCCTCACCTGGCTGCTGCCGCACCGCCGGTCCCTGCGGACGTTCCGCATCGTGATGGCCTCGCTCGCGCTGGGGTGGGTCCTGCTGCCCTTGCTGTGGGCGCTGCTGCTGGGGCTGGCGATGTCCAGCTAGGGACGGCCCTGGCCGACGGACGCGCGCCGGACGGTCGATCGCTGAGCAAGTTCTCGACGTGCCGGCCAAGGACGCTCGCAACCGCCGAGTCCGGACTCACCCGTGGCACCGGCTCGCAGCGCGACCCACCCTGGTTCCGAGGCTTCTCACGGCGCCGGGTGGAACTCATGATGACGGAATGGTCATCAGCGGCAAGGATCTGCTCTGGGAAGCGGCGGACAGAGGAACGCGGACCGCTGCGACGCTGCGGCGAACGGCGGTGACGGCCGGTGGTGCCGGTCTGTTCGTCCTGGTGCTGTGGGGGTACTCCGACGGTACGTGGGCGGCCTGTGCGGCTGCGGTCTATGTGCTCGCGGAGATCTCGTACCGGCTGTGGGACCGGCGGCGCCTTGTCGAGGTGCGGATCGTCGGCGGCGAGGCCGACGGCCGTGCCAGGCTCTGCCTCCGGCAGGCCGGCGGGCGGATGTCCGAACACGACCCGCACCACGTGGCCCGGGTGCTCATCGTCCGCGACAACGTCGTCGACTCGGCGAAGCTGCGCCTGCGCCTGCAAGGGAAGCGGATCCTCTACGGGCGCCCCGGCAGTCCCCCGGCAGTCGCGGCGTGGCGGAGGGCGTGCCCGAGAGCGGATGTCCAGGAGAGAGGCGCCCATTGGGGCATGCCGGGCATCCCTGACTAGGGGCGAGACGTAGGTCCTTGCTGGACAACCGCCCCGGCGAAGGCTGCGCGTTCCGCCTCCTCCTGCCCGACTCGACGACCGCGCCGAAGGACGGCACCGGAGCCGACGCGGACACCCCGAAACTTCCCAGCTAGCAGACCTGCTCCAAGCCCGACGCCGCACCGGAAAGCCGTGGCGGTGCCGGAGGGGGGTCCGGCATCATCCCCCTGTGATGGTGATGCAACCCGTTCTGGAGATCCTCGCTGCCGACGACTTCGCGCTCTGGCCGGTCGTCCCGTACGAGTCATGGGGCTACCTCGTGCTGAACGGGCAGCTGACTCCGGAGGAGGTCGGCACGGCGGTGATGCGGATCGCCCGCTGCAACGACTTCGAGCCGGAGGAGGAACACGGGCCGCGCCCGACCGACCCCCTCGGCGTCTTCCTGCACGGGCTGCTCACCATGCCCGACCTGTTCGCAGCCGGAGGGTTCCGGGTGCTCGACACCACCACGGCCACCGTCTTCGTCGAGCCTGGCTGCTGCAACGGCCTGGAGACCTGGCGGGACTGGCTGGAGATGCTCGACGGCGACGGCTCCGCCTCCTTCGGGCACGACCCGTCCTCGATGGCCGAACGCGTCGGCGACGTCGTCCGGCTGACCTTCGACGCTTACGGGACGGACGGGATGGACGGGGCGGACGGGGCGGACGGCAGCCCGGTGATCCAGTTGCCGGTGGACCACGTACGCACGCTCGTCGAAGGCGCCCAGCAGGACTTGGAGGACTTCCTCAACCTTGCCGGAACCTGGGCCGAACAACACCTGCCCGCACCCGCCGCCGTCACCGCCGCCCTGGCGCGGGCACTGGACCTGGCGCCCGCACCATGACCAGCTTCCCGACCCACCGAGCACGCGTGCACGACACCCGCCTCCCGCTCCACCGCCGCCACAGCGCGCTGCGGACCTGCCTCGTCCTCTTCGCGCCGTACGGCTTCCGGGCGACGTACCACCACCTCACGCGCATCGCCGCGATCACTGCGCGGCTGGAGTCGGACCCGGACGCGTTGGTGCGGGCGGTGGAGGAACTGCACGAGGCAAGGGTGCTGTGGCTCGCGCGGGCGCAGGAGTACGCCGCACAGCGCCGGGCGGAGAAGCGGGCCGGGCGACGGGCCGCACCGAACCCGCGACCGTGGTGGCTGCGCACCAGTTGGGACGGCCCGGACCGGGTCTGGTACCAAGACCCCTCCCGTCACCCGTCGCTGCGCCTGCCCGCGTACGTCCGGCGGCAGAACGCGATTCTGGACGGTGCGGAGCTGCCCGGCTGCCCGGCTTGCGCGGAGGACGGACCGAGGGTGCTGAGCTCGACCGGTCACGGCTGGATCGAATTGTGCCGTGGGTGCGCGTGGGTGCTGGCACCCTGTCCGTGCGGGCAGCCGCACCGGATTCTCCGATGTCACGCGACTGATGCCCCACCCTGAGGCAATTCCCCGGATCAGGCGAATCCCTTGCCCGGACAGGTGGATGTCGGCCAGGCGGTCTTGTCGGGTCCGTCCCGGTTGGGAATCCTTGCGTTCATGATGAAACGAACAAAGAGGACAGCCGCCCTGGCGGTCGCGGGCTCCGCGCTGCTCCTGGCTCCGTTCACCACCGGGAACGCCGCCGCAGCGTCCCCCACAGCCCCGGCCGCCGCCCAGGTCCGTGCCGGTTGCGAGATCGGCGGCCCCCACACCGACTTCAAGGGCACCAGCATCCACATGCGCAACAAGCCCGGCGGCAGCCACGTCGGCTGGGCCAACCAGGGCGACTGCGCGTACTGGTACCAGGCGGACTCAGGTCCGCGCGTCCAGTGCCCGGACGGCAGCAACACCGTCGCCTGGCAACTCGTCCAGAACAAGCGCACGGGCGTGGTCGGCTACGTCTCGGCGTGCTTCGTGGGCTGAGGGTTCCGAGGCGGGCGGGCCGCCCGGGAAGACCGTCAAGGTCCCCGCGCCGCCCGCCTGTCCCCGTCGTACGGACCGGGTGAGGACCGGCGCTGAATGCACACACGGGAACGACCGCTGCGCGACTCCTGTGCCCCGCCGGGCGCCCAACTCCTCAACTGGGCATGGGCGTCATGGCGCCAGCCGTTCTCTCGCCGGGAAACTCGACACACGTCTCTCGTTGGGCCCTGCATGAGCTTGTCCACCAGGACGACACTGCTGTGAGCGATGCCGATATGTTGGGTCTGTGATCATCAAGGGGATGGGCGGGCGGTGGCTCGTCGCCGCATTGGCCGCTTCTGCGGTACTCACGTCGGGGTGCGCGGCCCCGATCGACGCCGACGAGCTGCCCGGCGTGTACCGGAGCGACAAGACGGGCGCGGAGATCCGGCTCGATTCCGACGGGACGTTCACCGCCTCTGACATCTCGGCAGGTGAAGCCATGGGGAGCGGAGGTACGGACCCGCTCGACTTCAGTGGCCGATGGGAGTTCGTTGACAACGGCACGTCCGTCGACGCGGGCATGAGCTACGCCTACCTGACGACCAAGAACGGTGGCCGGGGCAAGATCAGCGACATCCAGCTCTACGTAAATGCCCGGGTGGCAGTCGGCGGCAAGGAGATCCTCCCGAGAGGCCCGCTGGTGGTGGACATCCAACCCGACCCGGACGGACCGCCGACCCTGGTACTCACCAAAACGGCCACCCCGTAAGCCCTGCACGCCGAGTCTTTCGGACTCGGCCGAAACACATGGATCCCGTCTCCCTGTCAGCAGCATGCTCATGCCAGCGCCGGCACCACAGCACCAACACCTGTGCCGGCAGCAGTCAACAGCAACGAGCAACGGGGAAAACACATGGCACAGACAGGCAAGATCAAGCGGACGCTGGTCGCTACCGGCGCGGCAGCCCTGCTGTCGGCAGGCGTACTCGGCGCGCCGTCGGCGCTCGCCGACAGTTCCGGATCCGAGGCGGGCAGCACCGCCCAGACGAGGGCGAAGGCGAACGACACTCCGGACGGCTACACCTGGCACGCGTACATCCAGAACCACCGCTACGCCGACGTGATCTGGGACGACCACACCTCCAGCGGCGCGGATGTGGACAGCCTCACCCTCGACGACGCGAACTTCGACGGCTACTCGTCGGAGCTGCGGGTCTACAAGAGCAACGGCGCCCTGTACAAGAAGGTCCACGCCTACAACGGCGGCACCAAGACGATCCAGAAGAGGACCCCGAGCGGCGGGAAGGCCTACTTCCGGGTCTGCGGCTGGAACAACGGAGCGCTGAAGGGCTGCACCGGCAAGCACTACTTCCGCGAGTAACGGACGCGCCGCACCGATGCGGGTGCGTGCATGCGTGAGGGCTTGCAGTTGCCGTTGCGGCAGCTTCTACCGTCCTGAACAGGGCCGGAGAAACCGGCCCGGTGACGCGATCGTGAGGGAGACAGCAATGGACTGGCCCATCGCGGAGGTCGCTCGGATGTCGGGCGTGACCGCCCGGACCCTGCGGCACTACGACGAGGTCGGTCTGCTGCCGCCGGCCCGGACCGGGGCCAACGGCCACCGCTACTACGAGGAGCACCAGCTGCTGCGGTTGCAGCAGATTCTCGTACTGCGGGCACTGGGCGTAGGGCTTTCCGAGGTCGGACGGATCCTGGCCGAGCAGGTCGACGAGGTGGACGCCCTGCGCGGCCACCACCGGCGGCTGCTCGCCGAGCGGGACCGGCTCGACGCCCTGGCCGGCACCGTCTCCCGCACGATCGCCGAACTGGAACAGTCCAGGAAGGACGGCAGTCCCGTGACCATCAACCGACCGGAGAACCTGTTCGAGGGCATTGAGCCCTCCCAGTACCAGGAGACCCTGCGCGACTTCCCCGAGCATGCCGAAGTAGTCGCCCGCACGGTCGCCGCGATGACCCCGCAGGACATCGAGGCCGGACAGCGTGAACGCACGGCGCAGATGATTCTGCTGGCCGAACTGATGGCCGCCGGCCACCCCGCCGACGCCGCACCCGTGCAGGCCCAGATCGACACCCAGTACCGGGCCATGACCGAACTGCGGCCCGTGACGGCACAGGAGTACCGCGCCATCGGGCGCTCCTGCGCGGACAACATCGCCTGGCACGCCGCGTACGAGGCGATCGCACCTGGCCTGGCCGCGTTCCAGCGCGACGCCATCGAGGTGTACGTCACCACCCGGCTCAGCTGAACGGGGACCGGGCCGGCCCCCGGGGGCCGGCCCGGCAGGGATACGAAATGTCCGTGGGCCGCTGTCGGGTGCGTACATGGCGGCGCCTCTGGAGAGCCGCGAGACTGCGCGGCGGTTCACATTCGAGTGGGGTGGGGGTGTCATTGTGCGGCGCATGAGACGTGTGTGCGCGAGGGCGGGGGTGAGGGCGTCGGTGACGGCGGCCGTGGTGGTACTGGATGCGGGGTGCGCGGGGACGCAGGAGCCTGCGGAGCACAAGGTGGTTCCGCCGGGGGCAGTACTCGGCGGGTGCGGCCGGTGATCTGGACGGACGGGCGGCCCATGAGGGCTGGAAGATCGCCCCGAGGTATGCGAAGGCTTCGGCGTACGTGGCGAACATGTGCGCATCGATGACGGTGCAGCAGGAGAAGAGTGCGGAGCCGGGCGGGCGACCGCACGTTCCGGTCGACCGGGTGCGGTACCTGGCGGCAGATCAAGTAACGGCGGTCTCGCGACCACGGGCCGTTCCCCCGACGCCAGGTCGTTCCCCGCTCTCGTGGCTAGCCGAAGACGAGGGAAACGTCCCTGTCCACGCAGAACCGCAGGACGGCGATCAGCTCCCTGACGTCTTCGATGCGTCGACGAAGGACGTCGTCGCTGTCGTCAGGCTGATGTTGATCGCGAATCGCTTCGAGCCGGGGCAGCATGGCCGCGCATTGTGCGGGTGAGAGGTCGGGGCCGTCATCGTCCGGATGGTTGAGCAGTGGCGCCAGCGTGGTGGAGACGCCGCACCACGGGCGATCTCCGCCGAAGCCGTTCATTTCGGCGAGCGTGAATCCCTCTGCCTGTGCCAGCCACTTCCTGAACATGCTGAAGCCGGTGTAGGACCAGGAGACGTCCGGGCTCGCCACGTCGTCGTGGTTCGGGAAAAGCATCAGCCCCACCTTGGCCCCCTTGCTTGCTCGAAGCCCAGGATCGTTGCGGGGAGGCGCGAGGGCAACTGAAATGATCTCCAGGTGGCCGGTCGGCGAGATCACGGCGGCGGAGCCGCCCTTGACGGTCCTGTCATTCATCGTGCCAAGATTCGCGGGTGGAGATGACCGACATCGCACGTGCGATCGCGGCGGCGACTTCGGTCGCCGCATCACTCGGCCTGCCCGCAGACGACGCGATCGTTCTCCACAACTCGAACAAGCTGGCACTGCGGCTGACTCCGTGCGGCACCTTTGCCCGGGTCGCCTTTGTTGGACAGGAGGTCGCACAGTTCGAAGTCGATCTCGCGCAGCGGCTCACCGAAGCCGGATGCCCGGTCTGTCCCCTGGAGCCGCGGGCGGACCCGCGTGTGTATACGCAGGACGGCTTCGCGGTGACGCTGTGGACCTACTACGAGCCCGTGACGCCCCAATTCTCACCAGCCGCCTACGCCAAGGCACTTGAGGAGTTGCACGCTGGTATGCGCAAGGTGGATGTGTCGAGCCCGAGGTTCACGGACCGGATCACGGAGGCGGAAGACGTGGTCGCCGCCCCGGACCGCTCGCCGGAACTGGCCGACGCAGACCGCGCCTTTCTCCGTGGCAGGCTCACCAGTCTGCGACGGGCGGTCGAGAAGCGTGGCACCGCGGAGCAACTGCTCCACGGCGAGCCGCATCCGGGCAACGTACTCAGCACGAGGAACGGCCCGGTGTTCATCGACCTTGAGACGTGCTGCCGCGGACCCGTCGAGTTCGACCTCGCACACGTTCCTGAGGCGGTCAGCGCGCACTACCCGAACGTGGACCAGGAACTCCTGGGGGAGTGCCGCCAGCTCGTTCTCGCGATGGTTGCCGCGTGGCGTTGGGAGCGTGGCGACCAGTTTCCGGACGGGCGGCGTTTCGGCGAGGAATTCCTGCGCGCACTGCGCGGTGGGCCTCCTTGGTCGACACTCGACTCGACTCGATGAACCGCCGGCCCTCGACCCGCTGAACGCGCGGCCCGTAGAAGTCACCGAGGGCTACGAGAACGCTGCGAAGAACCGGGCGACGGGAGTAGCCGCCGCGACCCGCCACGCCACGGATGAGTGGCAATGCTGGTGGGCAGGGTGCCGAGCGCCGACTCTGTCGAGGGGCCCGGCTGGTGTGCAGGAGTGCGCCGTGCCTTCAGCGCCCGCCGCCCCCGGCCGTCGGTCGCCGTACGCGCAGCGCATCGAACCGGGCCCGCCGCTCCCGGCTCGGCGAGCGGCTCAGCGTGACGGTCACATGCAGGGGGCCGCACCCGCGACCCACGCAGGGTGTCACCGCCGGACGGCCTCCCCCTCGCCGGGCTGGGGGACCGTGTCGCCGATGACGGCGGCGAGACGCTGGAGTTGCGCGGCGAGTTCGTGGCGTTCCAGCGGCGTGAAGTGCGCCAGCGCCTCCGCCTGGCGCGCCCGCAGTTCCGTCCGCATCGCCGCGAGTCGTTCGGCGCCGTCCGTGGTGAGACGGATGAGGACCTGGCGCTCGTCGTGCGGGGAGCGTTCCCGTGTGAGCAGGCCCGCACCTTCGAGCTGCTTGAGCATGCGAGTGGCGGTCGGAACGCTCACCTCGGCGGCGACGGCGAGCTTTCCGACCGGCAACCCGTCGCCCTTGACGTCGGCGGCGAGGGGCTCCAGAAGGGTGGCCTGTGCCATGGACAGCCCGGCCCCGGAGTGGCCCATGGTGGCCGCACGAGAGCGGCGCATGGCGTAAAACAGCCGGTCAGCGGCCTGCGCCAGCTCCCTCACGCCCGCCTCGTCGTCGTTCGGGTCCGCAATGTCGCCCGCTCTGTGGTCGCTCGTCTCTCGCATGACTGTTAGCTTACTAAGTGATGCCATTAGCAAGCTAAGCTTTTAGGGCTGGAAGTCATGGACTTCGCCGCACGCACAGACGTCCACAACCACATCGTTCCGCCGGTCTGGGCCGAGACCCTGGCTGCACGTGGCCTGAACTCCGGGGGCTGGGCCATCCCGGCCTGGAGCCCCGCGAGTGCGCTGGCGATGATGGGCCAGCAGGGCATCGCCACCGGCGTCATGTCCGTCACCTCGCCCGGCGTCCACCTCGGCGACGACGCGGTCGCCCGCGACCTGGCCCGCGCCGTCAACGAGTACGGTGCGGAGGTCGTCAAGGACCACCCCGACCGCTTCGGTCACTTCGCCGGCATCCCGCTGCCCGACATCGACGCCGCGGTCGCGGAGGCGGTGTACGCGCTCGACGTCCTCGGCGCCGACGGCGTGGTGCTGATGTCCAACGCCCACGGCAAGTACCTCGGCGACCCGGACCTCGAGCCCCTGTGGGCCGAACTGGACCGCCGCGCCGCGAACGTCTTAGTCCACCCCGCGCAACCCCCGATGGAGCTCCTTCCCGGCACTCCCGCCCCGCTTGCCGACTACGTCCTCGACGCCACGCGCACCGCTCTGAACATGGTGCTCAACGGTGTCATGGACCGGTACCGCAACGTGCGCGTGCTCCTCTCCCACGGAGGCGGCTTCCTCCCGTACGCCGCCTTCCGCTTCTCCGGCCTGACCTCCACGGTCGTCGACCGGACCCGCAAGGCCGAAGACATCCTGCGCGACCTGAAGTGCTTCTACTTCGACACGGCCCTGTTCGCCAGCCCTACTCCCGCCTCACCCGCTGATCCGGCCCCATCGGGCGCACACCTCACCGCAGCGAAGTGCCGCTGTGCCCCGCACCGACGATGTGGGGCATCGACACGCGGTACGGGGCGGTCGCGGTCCGGTGCACCAGCCGAGACCCTATTCGTGCCAGGCCCGCGCGATGCACCGGGTCCGGGAGAAGCGGTACCTGTACGTCCGGAACGGTGCCGGATCGATCAGCTGCGGCACGAACGGGTTCGCGGCAGAACGCTACTGGCCTTTACCCCTTCGGCCCGACCTGATCGATCGCCCCGGTGACACCCACTTCCTCCCAGAGTCACCACTCGTCCGGCTCGCTACGCATCAACAGGTCTTCAAATAGCGAAAGTTGATCCTGCGGCGGGACGCCGAAAGCCACCATCGGGAACCGTTCGACACCTTTGTCCGTCGCGCCGAGGCGGTGGAAGGCCTCCAGCGTGCTCTGTCGGGCAGCAGTAGAACCACCGTCAACCAGCCCGGTCCTCAAGGCAGCGGGTCGGCACCCGGGCGGCTTCAGGAACGTGGCAGGAAGCGAGTGATCTCCGCTGCCACGGCTTCGGGGACAACCGACGGCGCGAAGTGCATCTGGCCGGGGAACGTCGTGTAGGTGACGTGGGGCAGCACGGCCGCGAGCCTGTCGAGCGTCGCCGGCATCGGCTGCCAGGTGTCGGCACCCCGCATCAGCAGAGTCGGGACGGAAACAGCGGACCAGCGTTCGACATCCACCGAATCGGCGGCCATCGATTCAAGGTCACGGAACCAGCCGGGTACCTCGGCGGGTTCGGTGTCGTCGGGCTCGCCCGCGTCCATGAGGTCCAGCAGCGCGGCCGGGACGCGGGCCACCTTCTCCGCCAGCAGCCGATCGGCCAGCCGCCGCTCGCCGCGCGCGGTCAGCTCCTCGAACTCGGCCAGTACGGGCGCCAGTTCCTCGCCGGCCGCGTACAGCGGAGGCTCCCACAACACCAAGGAGCGAACCGGCAGTCCGGACGCCGTGGCGTGCAGGGCGACGGTGGCACCGTAGGACATCCCGACCAGGTGCACGGGACGGCCGATCCTTTCGATCAGCGCCTTGAGGTCCCCCACCTCGTCGGCGAAACGCTTCGGGGATCGGCCCGGACCGCTCGGCGCGTACCCTCGCCGGGCAGGCAACCACAGCTCGAACCGGTCCTGGAGTACTTCGGCCACCGGCTGCCAGGAGTGCAGGCCACCGCCGGAACCGTGGACCATGACCACCGGCTGCCCGGAGCCGAGCCGCCGCCAGCTGACAGCGGTCCCGTCGAAGGACTCAAACGACTCAAACGGCCCGAAGGACTCTGAAAACTCGATCATGCTCGACATGCCAGGACGGTCGCATGGTCCTTTCAGGCCGGTCCAGCGATTTTCCCCGGCCAATGCATCCGTGCCTGCCCCACCTGCGTGATCCGCCGGACAGGCGCTGAGCAGCCCTGCTGAAGTCCACAGTTCATCGCAGCAGTGCGCCGGGCATCCCACCAACACAGCGAGGTGCATCGCTCCTGCGCCGCCATCCGCTGTGCGCTCCGTTGTTCCGCTGTCATGTCTCGCTGTCGATCAGCGCGTCCCGCGCATCGACCCAGCCGGTGACCTCGGGCCTGATGGTCGGAAGCACCCATGGCTCCGGTGTGCCGTCGCAGAGTTCGGCAACGAGTTGGACCGTTTCGCCTGCGTTGTGCCACCAGGGCCCGTTGCGCGAGCAGACGGTGACCATCCAGTGCTCGGGCCCCTCCGCCACAGAGGTCGAGAGAAATTCGTCCCCCTCCTGCGAGAGCCTCCAGGACGACAGGCTTCCCGGTGCGGCTTCCGGGGGGGGCACAGGTCAGCACTGGCATCGGAGGCCCAGGTACTCGTTCATGGCGAGCAGCGTGCCGGACGAGTGCGACAGGTTCTCTCCTGGGAGTGGGCAGCTCGGCCGGAATACGCTGCTCCGTATTCGGCCTCCTCGGGGCTGGCCATCCGCGTCCTCGCGCCCCTCACCTCACACCCCGGGAGCACCCAAATTCGCTGTACCCGTCCTGTCGCCCAGTGCCGCTGTGAGGGTGCTGGTGTCACACCTTGTTCACCACGACGGCCAGGAGAAGGCCAGTCTCGTTGTCGTAGACCACGACGACCTGATGCCCCAGGGCGAATGCTTCCTGGATCTGGCTACGGAGGGACTGGTTCACGTTCTGGAGTTGGTGCCAGTTGCCGTTGACGAACAGGTACATGACTGACGGCTGGCCGGGCAGCGGAGCCGGAACGTCCCAGTAGTTCGTGGCGACAGCCCTGACAAGGGCCCGACTGTCGACGGCGCTCGGGAACACCACCGACTCCTGCTGCAATTGCCGACCGTACGACTGTCCCGGGCCCGGCCGACCCATCCTGCTTTCCTGCTCCGTGCCTTGCGGCAGGGACATGCTGACCCCTTGGCGGCTGCCGTACCGCCACCACTCATGCTGCTGCGGGTAAGGACCGCTCGTCTGCGGGACGGTGTCCATGCGGGTGTCATCCTCTCCGAGTGAATCCGCCGGTGGTGCGGTGATCAGCCTGTGAGGCTCCAGAGCGGCGCTGCTCAGGCCGGGTCGCACGACAGCCTTGAGCAGTCGTACAGCCTCAACTCCTTGTGGAAGTGCACGCGGCCACGGGCCACTTCGCCCCAGGACCAAACGCCCGGGGCTCATGCGGACCAGGTGAGACGCCGACCCGCTCCAGCAACCCCGCTTTCCGACCAGGTCTCGCGCTCTCAGAAGCGAACCGCCCCGGCACGCCCCGCCAGAGACAACCCGGTCAACCACAAGGTCTCGCGACGCGCGCCCCACCCGTTCCGGCCTCGCAATGACGCTGCATCATGGTCTTCCTCCTGAGCCGAAGAACATGGCACTACCGGGCGACCTGCCCCGGAAAAACGGACGACCGCTGTCGGTTCCGGAGTACTGCCCCACGTGCCATGGACCTGCCCCGATACGGCGTGATCCGGACCCACCTCGGCCGCTTGCCGAGGGCCGCGCTCGGCAGCCGTACTGGCCACACTCTGCTACTGCTTCAGGGGCACGTCCACCCTGCTCGTGCGAACCGAATGTGGTGTGGATCAGGTGTGGCTCTTGCCGAGGGAGGCCGTGTCGGTCTTCGTACGGGGCGAGGTGAGCGGCCGACGGCCCACGTTGGCGAGGCGGTACACCGACACGCCGGCGCCGCAGAGTCGGTGACGAAGGGCTTGTACCGCGACGGCGCAGTCCGAGGGGGGTTCGTGTCGTCGGCCGCCCGCGTTGGCCACGCGGGATCGTGGCGACTCGCAGCGCCGAGCCTTCGTGGGCGGTGTCGAGGACGACGACGGCACGGTCGTGGCCGATCCGTGCGGCCACGTCGGTGGCGCAGGTGCGCAGTATCCGTACGGGCGATGCCAGTGACCGGGCGGACCAGAAGCAGGCCGTTCCCGGGGGCCGGGCCTGTGCGGCGAGGACGTGCGCCAGGGCGGTGCGTGTCCTCGGCGCACAGCACAGGCAATCAGGCGATGCAGTCGCGCTGGGGCGGGGCCCAGGGCGTCCCGGCGCTACCGCAGGATGACGCGCTGGGCAGGGGGCCTCGACGTCGCGCAGGCCGGAGCCGATGAAGGACGAGCCGAGCAGACGGAAGGCGCCGCCTCGGGAGCCCTGGACGACGTACGTGCCACCGCACGGTCGGAAGAATTTCCGCGCGCCCAGGAACGGGCACGGTCGGAAGAATTTCCGCGCGCCCGGGAACGTTTCCGCCGTACGCCTCCTCTGCAGGGTGTCCCACTCGCATCCCCGTCTCCTGGAGGCCCCATGTCCACCGCCGACCACACCGCACGCCGCGCAGCCACACTGATCGCCTCGGTGCTGGCCATGGACGCCGCCCTGCACCTGTTCTGGGCCACCGGCTCCACCTGGCCGGCGCCGGACGAGAAGTCCCTGTCGGATGCGGTCCTGGGGCTCGAAGCCCCGTTCACACCCGTGGTGGTCGTCCCACTCGCCCTGCTCCTGCTCGCCGCGTCAGGGATCGTCCTGATACGTGCCAGGCGCCGTACCCGCCTGCTGCAACTCGGCCTGCTCGCCGTGCTGTCGGGGCTGTCGGCCCGTGGTCTCGCCGGGCTCCTATGGCTGGTCACGAAGGGACTCCGCCTTCTACTGGCTGAACCTGGCCCTCTACACACCGCTCTGCCTCGTCCTCGCCGCGGCGGCCCTGCGCGTGGCGAAGTCCCGGCCCGCTGTTTCGGCGGCTCTGGAAGACTCGCTCCGTGCCTGACGAAGCCACTGTCCAACGAGTCCGCGCGGCCCAGCGCGGCGACACCCTCGCGATGGCGGCCCTGCTGGACGAGCTCACCCCGTACGTGGGCCGGATCTGCGCCCCCATCGCCCTCGACCAGGGGCCGGACGCGACGCAGGAGGCGCTGACCGCCGTGTTCCGCGCGCTGCGCACGCTCAAGCAACCAGCGGCGCTGTACGGCTGGGTACGTTCGATCGCCGTCCGCGAGGCCGTCCGGGTCGCCCGCCGCTCGGCCGGTTCGGTCACGGCCGACTTGAGCGACCTGCCTGCCCGTGGCGATCCCCAGCTGGCTTCCGACATCCGCGATGTCCTGAACCGGCTCTCGGCCGAACACCGCGCGGTCCTGGTCCTGCGCGACATCGAGGGCCTGGACGAACGTTCCGCCGCAGAACTGCTCGGCCTGCGCGTGGGAACCGTCAAGTCCCGGCTCTCGCGCGCCCGCGACACCTTCCGGAAGGCATGGACGTCATGACCTACGCACAGAGCGACATCCCCTGGCCGGTCAACGGCCTGGACCCGGTACGCCGCCTGCACGTCCTCGCCGCGGGGGTGCGCGGCGCCCAGGTGAGCGAGCGGCTGATCGAGGCGCCCGTCGAGCGGGTGTGGCCCCTCCTCGCCGATCTGGAGGGCGGGTTGGGCAGCGTCCTGCCGGACATGCGGGGGGTGCGGGTGACCCGGCGGGACGGCGAGGAGGTGACGGCGGTCGCCCGCAGCAAGTACGGCTTCCGGGCTCGCCTGGAGGGTGTCCAACGCCCCGGCTGGTGCTGGCTGCAGAGCAGGTTCCTGCTGGTGGGCGTGGCTGCCGTCGCAGAGGGCGAGGGTACGCGAGTGGCGCTCACCGGAGGCGTGCGGGTGCCGGGACGGGCGGCGTTGGTGCCGGTGGGGGTGGGCCGGTCCGGGCGCCGGAGTCTGGACCGGCTGAGCGCCCTGTTCGACCCTTCCGGCGTGTGAGTGATTGCCGATGCGGGACGCGGTGCCTGTCGGCGACAGCCTGGAGCAGGGCTCCAGCCGTGCTCGCGGGTCGGGCGTCGTCTCTTGGCCGGGCGTTGCGCAAGGCGGAGGCCGGACCGGCCGGGCTCCACGACCGGACCTCACACCGACCCGTCCCGGTCGCTGGTGACGGAGGCCGTACGTCGGACGACTCCGCGAACGGGAGCGGTACCTTGCGCCCAGGCGCGGACGCCCGCCCCCCCCGGAATCCCGCCACCCGCCTCTGGCCCCGCCATCTGCCTGTCCGCCGCCGCCGTATACCGACCCTGAACGCGTACGACCGTTGCGGGACTTCGAGCCGCGCAGGCGTCCTGGCCATGGCCTCGGTACGAAACGAGGCAGTCAGGGCCTGAGGCCGTCCAAGGGCCGCAACGGGGGCCGCGTCCACTACGACCGTCGCAGAGAGGTCGGCGACCGGCACACCGCAGCTCAGAGAAACCTCTTCAATCGCATGCTTGGCTGCCTCCACCACTGCCTCACCGGCCGGACCGACTACAACGAGGCAATTGCCTTCCCCACCACCCCCACGACACCCGACACCGCTTGACAGATCAACCGCATCGGATGTCTGGCGGAACAAGCACACCGCCGACCTTCGGCTCCGCAAAGTCGTGGCCAGGGCCAACGTCGCCTGACCGGCACTATCCGAACGACGCATCCTCACGGGCGGCAAAGCAGTCGCAGCCGTCGTGCTCGAAGCGCACCCGCCCATCGAACGGCGACAGGGAGCTGGTGCAGGCCCCGTAGTCCCGCCCGACTTCGCCACTGAGCGTGACCCAGAACCGGCAGCCGCCGCATTGGGAGTCGTACCAGTCGTCCTGATAGTCCGGCTCGCCGGTGGACCGGTTCAACGATGCCATCCAACGCGCATGACACTCATCGTTGTGACCTCGATCGTCGCCGGTCCACGGCCCGCCAGACATCAGCACTACCCCCATTGGTCCACGAAGAGAGGCACTCAGACTCAACCCCTCCCGATCACCGAGCGATCCTCTCACCAACTACGGGACAAACGTTGCCTGATGCGGCACTAGAGTCATCCCGTGGACGTCCATAACTGGTTCGAGGTCGAGGACCCTGAGGAGTACGGCGAGGAGCCCTGGGACTTCGGCGAGGCCGAACTCGCCTTCCTGGCAGCTCTGCGAACCCGGGCTGCTCAATGGCGGGTGCAGTGGGCCTCCAGTCAGGTCGGACGGCCCGAAGGCGAGTCCTCGTTCCTCGTCCATATCGGCCTTCTTGACCAAGCGCGTCGACTGGTGCTCGCCGAGTGGGCCGTGCACTTCTACGGCACCCACGTGCTGGCCGGGAAGGTCCGCGACCAGCTCTTCAACCTTCACGAGTCGCCCGAGCACGGCTTCTTCCGGGCCTCCGGCACGGTCGAGGAGCTTGCGGAACGCTGTGCCGACTGGTTTGAGAAGCTGTTGCGCCGCCCTGTCGACCGCGTCGAGTGGGCGTCCACGGACAGGAAGCATGCGACCCACTGGGAATTCGCCGACACGGGCGAGGTCCTGGCGATGCGCGGCTCCGTCCCCACCGACGGCTCACCTCCGGTCCACCGCATCCCGGTCCGTCACTGACTGCCGGACAGGCTTTGGCACTCGTGTGTCCAAGATCAGACCGATTGCGGTCACGCCGGTTCGGACCGAGTGGGTGCGGTGCGTAGGCGGGTGGCCAGTGCGCGGTTGCGTGCTCGGAGGGCCCGTCGCTCCTCGGCCTCGGTGAGCACCGCGGCTCTTGCATCCCCTCCGGCGTCGAACGGCGCCGGAGAGAAGTGGTCGCTGGCTCTGACGTGCCGTTCCCAGTCGTCCTGCCAGAACTCCACCGTCCAGCCCGGCCACAGCTCCGGTACTTCGTAGGCCTGTGGCGAGGAGTAGAGGGACCACCAGCCCAGGTGGCGGCGTTGCGGGTCGAGGTGGATGCCGGAATTGACGTGGAGGCGGCAGACACCGTGGCCAGGGGCGTCCGACAGGCGGTGGAGCAGGGCGGCGCCCTCGCGGACGGGGTGGTCGAAGGCGTCCGAGGCGACGTGGCAGTGGTCGGTGCCGGCTGTGATCAGCACACCGCCCGGGTCGGCCCCGGCCAGGTCCTCGTCGTCAGGAGCGAGGAGCGGGGCCACGGACGGGGCCGCATCGCGGCAGCGGACGTACTCGGGATCCAGCCCGATGTACTCGCGCAGTTCGGCCGGGCCGTCGTAGAGCCAGCGGACCTCCCAGCCCGGCCACGCGGCTCGGATCATTGCGAACACGGCCGCACGGTGGCGGAGTTCGGTGCTGGGTCCCTGCCAGGCGAAGAACAGAAGCACCTTCCGGCCGAGGTCGAGCAGTATCCCGCCCTGGGCCATGCTGTCGTCCAGCCACCAGCCGTCCTGGCGGAGTTCCGGAAGCATGCCGAGAACCGGACCCGGCCCGTACAGCAGGTCGAGGTCGATTCCGACCGCCCAGCCGGTCCGGTACAGCTCGTGTGTGCCGTTCTCGCGGAGCACGATGACGTTGGCTCTGTCTCCCATGAGGGCAGGATGGCCGGGCGGGAGCCCTGCCGACCATCCGTTTTCGGCGCTTGCAAGGCTCCGGTGTCCTGCGAGTCGGACATGCCGGGAGGGCGGAGGCTCGGGGCTTGGCCGTGTCTCTGGTGTGGTGTGGTGTGGTGAGGGCGGCGGCGCGGGCTCCGGCCGGTCGGCGACTTCGGCGTACTAGGCCCTGTCGACGGACCGCAACAGCTATGCCAATGTGCACAGTCCGCCGATCAGGCTCGCCCCGGTGCCACGAGGGCGAATACGGCGCGCATGCCGGTCATGGCGTCGGCAGCAGCAGCCATCGAGCCCCGCTCACTCACCCACCCGAAAACGGTACGGCCCCGCGAAACCGTCCCAAGCTCCTTCCTCGGCCACGGGAATCACTCGTGCGCCCGCTGCATCTTTTGGGCAAACCATGGTCAGCGCATGGAACTGTTCGCTCTACGGCCGCGTAGAATCAACGGTTGGCGCTCGCGACGCCATCGGCGACCCGCGCTCACCTCCACAGGGGGACCGGCCACCAACGTGCTGAGGATTCAGAAGGGTGTCAGTCGTGGTTACCAGACGTCTGACCCCGATCAGTGCGGGGGAGTCGCATGGTGGATCGCTGTCCACCGACAGCACTTCGGCTGTCCTGAGAGGGAGTAGCTCTGTGCCGACCTGCCGCCACCGGTGGTATTCCCGCGTGCCGTACCGCAGTGAACTCGGCCGTCCCGTCGTCACCCCTCGCTTTGGGTGCTTGTGAGCACGCCCCTCGGCACCGGGCACTCCCAGAGGATGCGACCGGGCGGTACGACGTCTCCAGGCCTGCCGGCCACCGGCCTCGCCCTGCCCGGGACGTACGAACCGAACCGCGGCGACGAGAGGGAGCTTCCGTTCCGAATAAGCCCCCAGGGAATCCTCGACTTCCGAGGGACATCCGGGCCGGACATACGGCTCTCCTACCCGCGCAACGCGACGGTCGTCGTCGCGGGACTTCCCGGCAGCGGGAAGAGCACCCTCCTGCACCGGTGGTCCCGTGCCGCCACGGTCATTGATCCCCGTAAAACCCGTACCGCCTATGAGGCCCGGATGCCGTCGTGGCTTCCCTACGCCGTGTACCGGCCGTGGGCCCGTCTCCAGCACATGCGGTGGACGGACCGTGAAATGCGAGGCACCGGCCCCCTGCTCATCCACGACTGTGGGAGCAGGGTCTGGATGCGCCGATGGCTGGCCCGCCGCGCACAACACGCCACCCGGCCCCTGCACATGGTGATGCTCGACGTCGGCCCTCTGGAGGCGCTGTCAGGACAGCATGCCCGCCAGCGCTTCGTCTCACGGAGAGTCTTCTCCGTTCACCAACGAGGGCTGATGAAGCTGCTGGTGAATCTCAACCAGCCAGACATCCTGGCCGAGTTGGGGCTGACGTCCTTGGTCCTGTTCGATCGCTCCTCAAGGGAACGTGCAACAGTCGTCGGATTCGAGGCTCCCGGCCCGCGTGGGCCGGCCGTGGCCGACACCCCAGCACGCCCGGCCGGATCGGTCGACTCCCGGCAGACAGCGGGTGACGCCCGATGAGGCTCTGCTTCCTGCTGGAGGAGTGCTACCGCCACGACGGCATGCCCAACGAGGTGATCCGGCAGCTGATCTCCTGGGGCCACGAAGTGGACGTCATACGGCCAGGTGGCTCGCTGCTTCGCATGACCGGGGCAGTGGAGGCCGGCATCCACGATGCCTGGGTCCTCAAAACGGTCTCGGGAGGGCCGGGACTGGTCCTGCTCGAAGCAGCGGCCGCCGCGGGGGTGACCACGATCAATGACGCCCGTTCAATCCGCGGCGTACGGGACAAGGCACTGGCAGCCGCCATCGGCGCGCACAGCGGGCTTCCACTGCCGCGCACGTACGCCGCGGCTTCACCCGAACTGCTCCGCGAGGTCCCGGACGCGGATTTCCCCCTCGTCGTCAAGCCTGCCGACGGCAGCTCCGGACGAGCCGTGCACCTGGTCCTTTCGCCGGCACAACTGGAGGAGAAGCTCCCCCTGCTCGCGGGCGAGGGCATGCTCATCGCCCAGCCGTACGTGCCGAACTCGGGGACCGACATCAAGGTCTACGCGGTCGGCGGCGAACTGTTCGCGACGGAGCGCAACTCCCCCCTGCACCCCGAGCGCACTGTACGTGAACGGGGCATTCCGCTGTCGAAGGAGATCGCCGACATAGCCGCCGAGGTCGGGTCGGTGTTCGGCCTGGACCTGTACGGGATCGACGTGCTGCTGGGCCCCGAAGGCCCCGTGGTCGTCGATGTGAACGACTTCCCGAGCTTCCGCCAAGTGCCTGACGCGGCAGTGCGGGTGGCGCGGGCGGTCCTGGGGCTGGCCCAGAACCGCAAATCGTCAAACCTTCGGCACGGACGCAGCGAGGGCGGCGTTCCACTGCAACGTCGGGCACCCGCAGTGCCCAGGTGACGGCGGACAGCTGCCAAAGGACGCGGCCCCGCGGCCAGCACCTCGCCGAACATCAGGTCTGGCGTAAGCGAACTGGATCGCCGTGATCCGCCGGACGCCGGTCGAGAACCGCGTACTGACCGCGCTGCCGCCCGGGGTGCGGAGCACGAGGACGCGGGCGAGGCAGCGGGCCGCAACAGCCGCTGCGTACCTGCCTGTTCCTCGTCCTCTTCTTCCCCCTCCTCTTCGTTCCTCCTATTCCTTCCTCTTCGATCCGCGAGGCGCTGGCGCCCCGGGCGGTTCATGTCGTTCCGGGCGGGAGGCGCGCAGACGGGAGATGAGCGCACCACCGTACGTAGCCGCCAGCGGGGCGACGAACCACAGGACGAAGGCGTACGAGACCAGCCAGGCGAGACCGGCGCTGAGCAGGAACCACGCACCCACCGCCCAGGACCCGTTGGCGTGGCGACGGATGAGTGCGGGGTCTCCGTCGATCAGGCCCGAGCCGGCGGCGATCTCCTTGATGACGGCCTCGCACAGGAGCATCGCGGCCATCGTTCCGGCGAACAGGGTCTGTGCCAAGGGGTTGGTGATGGAGGTGCCCATGACCGCTGTCGGAAACGGCAGGAACGCGACCAGCAGCAGGAACGGTGCGTGCCAGCCCACGAAGGACTTCGACAGCACGACGACCTCGTCCATCAGTTTGTGATGGCGGCGCCACACCGACCAGAGCAGGACGAACGCCAGCACGAAGGCCAGGTAGGAGCCGCGTTGTTCCACCAGGAAGTGGCCCAATGCGCGAGCCGACGCCAACTCCTTCGCGTGGGGGCGTTCCAGTTCGACTGCGAGCAGTGTCATGGCGATCGCGAAGAGCGCGTCCGTGAAGAAGACGAGCCTTTCGGGAGAAAGCCCAGGCTCCGGGCGAGTACCGCTGTTCATCCGCGCTCCCAAGCTCCCAAGGGTGAAGGCTCTGCTGGCGATGTTAGGGAGTGCTTCGGCCGAGGGCGAGGAGGCGGGTCTGACCGGGGTGCCGTTCCAGGGCACAAGCCCCTGGTGCGGGGCCTGCGGGACGAGCGGGTTGAGCCGGAAGGGGGTACTGGCTCACCGGCGTCGCATGAGGCCATGAGGCCATGAGGCCATGAGGCCATGAGGCCATGAGGCCATGAGGCCATGGGGCCATGAGGCCATGGGGCCATGGGGCATTGGCGGCCCGGTCAGATGAGCGAAGAGGTTGTGCCGTACGCGGATGGCGGCCCCGGCACGCCCACGACGCAGGCAAATCCCCCAGGCCGAGCGAGCCTCTCGACGTTGCTCCGCTTCCCGAGTACCAGCGCGAGCGCGTCAGAGGTGTTCCCGTGATTCCTCGTTGGCCCCAGGAGTTCCACCCACTTCCTCCAGGGCTTCCCCGGAAGGGGGGAGTGCGTCGCGCAGACGTTGCAGGGACGCCGTCACGACGGCACGGATGTCGGCCTCGTGCAACGGGGCGGAGAGCAGCGCCGAACTCAACGAAAAGCCCTCTACCAGGGCGAACAGCAGGAGCGCCTCGCGGCGCAGCGCGTCCTCGTCGATCGTCCGGTCGGCCAGCGCATCGCGCAGCAACGAGCGGATCACCCCCGCGCCTGCGAGGGACGTGGCAGCGATGTCGGTCGCCAGCTCCTCGTCCGTGCGAGCCATGACACGGTATTCGACGAGAGCGATGTTCTCCCGGCGCTCCTGCTCACTGGTCGGAGCGGCGAATGCGATCACATCCACGATCCGCGCCACCGGGTCGTCGGACATGGTCGTGGCGCGGCCTGCGGCGCGCTGCATGAGGACGCCCAGCGTGAAGCGCATGACTTCGCGGACGGTGTCGCCGAAATAGTGCCGGATGCTCCCGATGGCCAGGCCTGTGCGTGCGGAGATCCGGGCGAGGGTCACCGAGCGGATCCCGTGCTCGGCGATCTCCTCGATCACGGCGTCGGCGACCTGTTCACGGCGGACGTCTGGGTTGGCTCTCTTGGGCATGCACCCATCCTAGTCCCCGTTTTGGCATGCCCGTGCTACTTTATTTAGCACGGACATGCTAACCAGGTGTCGTGGCGGTGCTCTGCCCCGTCACGACCCCGGACAGGGGAGACATGAACGACCTGAAAAGCCCCGGGGGCCGGCGCGGTGCGGAAGGACCCTTACGGCTTGCACGGGCGCGACGGCGATGCGGCAAAGCGTGCGAAGCCGGCTCCGGAGCCGCGCTCACCAGTACCTCCGTTCCGCCCCTCCTTGTCACTGCGCCGCGCACGCCTACGCACGGCAGTACACACGTTTCTCGATCGGTCGCCTTGACGCGCCGACGGCGACGGCCGGTGTGGATCACATGTGTGAACACGTATCGCTCCACCGGTACGACGTACGCGCGCCCGAGCACCGGCGCGCCCAGCCCTCCCACCAGTACCCCGAGGCGGGACGCACCCTCTCTGCCTCTGCCCGCGCCGCCACCGTGCCGACAGCGAATCTGCTGAAACGCGCCCCTCAACCACTCAAGTTCGTTGCCCACAAGCGACCTTGAGCTGATCGAGTCATCCCGGACCCTCACCCACCGACCTGACGGCATGGGCGAAACACAGTTCCCTCCACCACGGTCGATTTCGCGCGGACGGACGAGCCACGCTGCCGCCCCGTCCGCCATCACCTCACCACCCCGACCTCGCACACTCCCTCAACCACCGCAACAGCACCCCCATGCACGACCGCAGCTCAACACAGGAGAAACACATGCGCTCAGATCCGCGATCCCGATACCGCAAAACCGTGCTCGGCGCCGCCGCGGCGACCTTCCTCCTCCTGCTCACCGGACACGCCCCCGCCGCTCCTCCACCTGACTCCGGCAGGGATCTCGGCGCCTATCTCGGCCAAGATCTCAACTGGGCCGAGTGCGAGAACGGTACGACGAGCACCACGGACACCAACCGGTCCGCGGACCCTGCGCTCCAGTGCGCCTCGGTCGAGGTACCCCTCGACTACGACAAGCCGTCGGGCGCGAGGGCACACATCGCGCTCACGCGCCTCCCCGCTTCGGGCGAACCCGAGGGCTCGCTCCTGGTGAATCCGGGCGGGCCCGGAGGTTCCGGTACCAGCCTCGTCGCGTCCACCCTGCGACTGTGGCAGGGCAGTCCCGTCGCGGAAAGGTTCGACATCGTCGGCTTCGACCCTCGCGGGGTCGGGTCGTCGACCCCGGCCGTCGACTGCTACAGCGACAAGGAGTACGACGCAGGCGACGTGCCGAGGTTCGGCGCGGTGTACGACATCACGAGCGCCGGGGAGGCGGCCGAACTCGCAGAGCGTTGCCAGACCGGGTCTGGCGGTGCCGCGAACCTCGTGAATGTCGGGTCCACCAACGTCGTACGCGACATGGACATCATGCGCCAGGTGCTCGGCGACGACCGGCTGACCTACCTCGGCTACAGCTACGGTACGGAGCTCGGCGCCATGTACGCCGCGACCTACCCCGACAAGGTCCGCGCGATCGTCCTCGACGGGGCCGTGTCGCCCGACCTGACGGCGAGCGAGTCACGCCTCGCCTCCTTCACCGGACTGCAGGCACGGTTCGACGACCTCGCCGCACACTGCGCGAAATCGCCCGACTGCGTCCTCGGCCCCGACCCCACGGCCGCGAACGCCCGCCTGCACGAGATCGTCAAGCCGATCATCGCGACACCAGCACCGACCACCGACGGCCGGAAGCTGAGCATCTGGGACGTCTATCTCGGCATCAGTGGCGGACTGTACGCAGAGAAGAACTGGCCCGGCATCATCTCCGCCCTCACCGCGCTCGAAGCAGGAAACGCCGACAAGATGCTCGCCCTGCGCGACACCTTCTACGGCCGCACGGCGGACGGGTCCTACAGCATGGACTTCGACAAGAACATCGCTGTGCGCTGCATGGACTCACCCCGCCTGACGCCGGAGGAACAGACCGCCCTCGCTCGCAAGATCGGGAAGGTTGCCCCCATGTTCGACCTCGACGTGTTCACCGCCGGCAACTACCACAACGAATGCGAGGCTTGGCCGGCACCGCCCACGCGCGACGAACCCTGGCTCGCCGACGTCGAAGACCTCCCCGAGACGCTTGTCGTGTCGGTCACCGGCGACCCTGTGACACCGCACGAGGGCGGCATCGCGCTGGCACGGGCTCTCGGCGGAAGCCTGCTCACAGTCGACGGGAAGCAGCACGGTGCCTATCTGCTCGGCGGGAGCAAGTGCGTTGATGACGTCGTCAGCGAATATCTCCTCGAACTCAAATCCCCGCCCACTGGAGCCCGTTGCAGCCTTTGACGCGGCGGTGTTCGCGGAGGACCACGGCCCGGTGTGCGTTGTACCGCGTGTTGCTCAGGCACGCGGGGAGAGGGGTGCCGCCACGGCGGGCGCCCGTCCGTCTCCGACCGCGAGGCCTACGAGCGACGCGACACCGTCGAACGCTGTGACAACCGGCTGAAGAGCCGGTGCGGTCGGCAACCCGCTGCCAGAAGACCGCCACAGCCGTCCGAGCCGGACTCCACGTCGTCGGCACCTTCGTACGGCCCGCCCGCAGATCCACGCGAGACACCCGTCCGGGCGGGTCTGCTCGGTCAGGACAAGCGGCTCAGGAGCGCCTGGCACAGTCGCCGCAGTTCGCGATCGGTGGACGCGCTCCTGAAGGAGTTGTTGTGGGGCCGGGACAGTTCGTCGTGGATGCGGGGGAGCGCGGGTGCGGCCGCCGAACCCATCCGGTCCAGGCAGGTCAGGACGAAGGTCGCGGTGCAGTCGTTCTCCTCCCACGCTGCCAGGAGGGCGTCGACGACCACAGCGGCCTCGTTCTCTCCTCCGACGTCCCACAGGGCGGCAGCGGCGTGCACGCGGACCCACTCGCGGCGTCTGGCCGTGATGTCCCTCAGGCGCGGCAGTGCGGGTGCGGCTGAGGGCCCGATCCGGCCGAGCACATCGGCCGCGTCGGTCGCCATGTAGGTGTCGAGCAGTTCGATCAGCCGTGGGACGAGGTCCGCCGCGTCGCCTTCGAGTGCCCACAGCGCCGCTGTCGCGGCCGTACGCACGGAGAGTTCCTCCGCGTCTGCCAGAGGCCGCAGCACTCCGAGAGCGGCTGCTGCCGATGAGCCGAGTGCGGTGAGCGCCTCCATGGCCGAGACGGCGGTGCGCCACTGTTCGTGACGTACGGACTCGGTGAGCGCGTGCACCAGGGCGGGGACGGCCCCCGGGTGGCCCAGTCGGCCGAGCGCGGACGCCAGGGCGTGCGGGTTCGTCACTGGCCACTCCTGCGAGAAGTCGACGCCGGTGAGGTACCGCGCGAGGCGGGGGACCAACTGTGCGGCACCTTCGCCGATGCCGCCTGCGACCTGCACGGCCCGCCAGGCGTCGACACCGCTGTCCAGCCCCACCAGTACGCAGGGCAGCGCACGTGGGTCACCGAGATGTGCCAGCGCCAGGACGGCCTCCTGGTGGGCGCGGCGCAGCAGCGCCTGCGGCGCTGCCCACACGTCAGGTCCGTGTGCGTCGCGGTGTGTGCCGACGTACGAGGCGAGGGCCTCGCGGGCCGGTTCGGCAGCGGTGCCCAGACCTCCGAGGCACGCGGCCGCCGCGGCGGAGGTGTAAGCGTCCTCGGGGCTCAGGCGGTCCGCCACCAGCAGGACGAGCGCCGAGTGGTCGCCCCGCGCGGAACTGATCAGCCGCCCGGCCATGCCGATCGCGTCGTACCGGGTGCCGCCGTGGGGGCTGCGGAGCTGTTCGGTGAGCAGGGCGGTGCGCTCGGGCACACGGGACCCAAGTGCCTCGTGGAAGGTGTGCAACAGGGCGGTGGTGGCCGCGTGGGCCCGGCCGTGCTGGGCCAGGTCCTCAAATGCGGCGGCTATGTGAGGGGGTGTGCCTTGGGCCACGGCCTCTGCCTGTTCCTTCGCGGCCCTTTCGGCCACTGCGCACGGGCAGGTTCCCGACCCGGACCCGCAGGCGCTTTCGCCGGGCCCCTTCGGCTGCTCCGGTGACGGCGCGGGGGTGAGGCGGCGCAGCAGGTCGATCGCCGTGGTTACGGTTTCGGCGCCGATGACCTCGGGGTTGCAACGTGCTTGCTGCACGAGGGAGCCGAACCGGATGGCTGTGTCCGCTGTCGGGTCGTCGGCCAGGGCGCGGAGCCGGGCCGCGACGGTGTCCTCCGCGGCGGGAAGCCGGAGGGCGAGGGTTGCCATCGTCTCGATGACCAGGAACTGTTCCGCGGCCTCCTGTGCGGCCCCGAGCCGGTCGCGCAGGACGTCGGTGGCCTGCTCGGGGTCGTCGAGGAAGAGCCCCAGCCCCTCCATGGCCTCCCGTCGCACCCGCGGGTCCGGGTCCGACGAGTAGGCGACGAAAGCATCGGCGTGTGCGCGCATGATCGCCGCGCAGTCCGCGTACGCCGTCGCAATGTTGCCGTCCGCGCCGAACCGGAGGCCGCCGTCGTCCCGTTCGACCGCCGAGCGCCCGAGGGCGAGCAACAGGGCCACGACCTCGGCACGGTCCGGGGTCGTAGGGTCGTCGGCCAGGGTGAAGAGGAAGGGCAGGCTGACGGTCGTGCAGTCGAAGAGGTCGCCCTGGTGGCTGACCGCGTGGAAGTACGCGGTGTGTGCTGCCTGCCGTGCCGTGGGATCGGGCGAGCGCATGGCCCGCAACAGGGCGGGGATGTTCTCGCCGTCGTCCAGGGACGCCCAGCCGACGTCGTCCAGCTCAAGATCGTTAGTCATGTGCGGACTATGGCACCGGGCACTGACAATGGAAGGGCGAGCAGCGGTGGAGCCTGCCCGTCAGCTACGACAGGAACATCCCCCTGTCAGAGCTTCCCGCCGAGCAGTACGGTGCGGTGGCCGCCGAGACGGCGTGAGAACTCCGCGACGAACTCGGGGCGCAGTACCGGCCAGTTCCAAAAGGTGAAGCCGAGATGGCCGAACGCGAAGTAGTCGTCGGCCCAGAGCCAGGTGTGCACGGGGGCTGTGCGGGTGCAGGACGGGCATGCGACGGGCTCGTCGTCCCCGTCGGCCCAGGAACCCACCGCGTCCCGGAACCGGTCCCACGCCTCGTCGATGGGTGACCAGTACTCGTCCACGAGGGACGTCTCCGCCGCGCAGTGCGGACAGGTGACGGCCGAGGGTTCGCCCTGCCCGGCATCGAAGACCGTACGTCCTACGGCGACATGCAGGCCGTTGCTCCACACATTGACCAGCTCGGGATCGGGGTCCTCGACGGCTTCGGCGAAACGCGTCCCCGGCGGATGCCCGGCGTCCGCGCCGAGTACGCAGTCGGTGCGTTCCGCTGCGACGACACCGTCTGCAATCAGCCAATCGAGGATGTTCCCTGCGAGAGCCTGCGCCTCTTCCGGTGCGGCCTCGGTGTCGACGATCGTTTGAAACCAGTCGCCCATGATCTCCCCTCCAGTGCTATTGCCTGCGTACGGTACGTCCCGCCGCGGACAATTGCAGAGTCCTACGAACTCGTATGTTCCGAATCCCCATGTCCTTCGGGGCCGGGGCGGATGAGCTGCTGCGGAGGAGGGCCGTGCGGCCGGGGAGCCCCTGGTTGGGCGTCTGACTCTTGCGTCCCTGTGGGTCAGTTTCGCGGCCACTCTTGGACGGACCCGACACACCCGTACCTCGGCAATCGGCATCAGCCATCGAAAGGTCCGCCATCGAAGGTCCGCCATGGGACGGCCGGCCCCAGCCCGGTCCGACTCCCGTGACCGGAGCGACAGGTCCTATGGCCTGTCTGACAAATGATTACCCCGTGGACTCGCGGAGCCAGAGGATCAAGGAAGCCAGGACAACTCCGGCACGGTAGCGGTCGCCGAGCTTGTCGAACCGGGTCGCGATCGCGCGGAACTGCTTGAGGCGGGCGAAGCATCGTTCGACGACGTTGCGGTCGCGGTAGGTGACCTTGTCGAAGGCCGGCGGCCGGCCGCCGAGGGCTCCGCGTCGGTGGCGGTTCGCCGCCTGGTCGCGGCGCTCGGGGATCGTGGCAGCGATGCCCCGGCGCCTCAGCAGATGGCGGATGGCCCTGCTGGAATACGCCTTGTCACCCAGCACACGGTCCGGTGTCGTGCGCGGGCGGCCGGTGCCGAGGCGCGGGGTGCGGATGCTGTCGAGGACCTGGCCGAACGCCGTCGCGTCGTTGACGTTGCCGGGCGTGAGCACAATCGACAGGGGCAGGCCCCGGCCATCGACGGCGAGATGGACTTTGGTGGTCAGTCCGCCTCGGGAGCGGCCGAGGGCCTGGCGCGCCTGCGAGCGGAGCGGGCGAACCGCTCGTAGACGGTCTGCCACGGCCCGAACCGGTCGGGAGGATCCCGCCACGGAGCCCCGGTCCGCAGCCGCCACAGCACCCCGTTGACCACCTGCCGGTGATCACGCCACGGGCGGCCCCGTCCGTCCACCTGAGGCAAAAGGGGCTCTATCCGCCTCCATGCCGCATCCGTCAACTCACCTCGACCTGCCACAAGATCAATTATCAGACCGGCTATAGAGTCCTGCCCGTGGCGAATCATCAGGACGAGACCAGGACGGCCTACGACGGTGTCGTCGAGCTGTACGCATCGCTGTTCGCAAACCGGCTGGAGACACAGCCTTTCTCCCGGGCCATGATCGGCACCTTCGCCGAACTGGTGCGCGCGACGGGCAACCTGCGGACAGCGGACGTCGGGTGCGGGCCCGGACATCTGACAGCCATGCTGCACGAACTCGGCCTGGACGCCTTCGGACTAGACCTTGCCCCCGGCATGGTCGACCACGCCCGGCAGGCCCATCCGGCGCTGCGCTTCCAAGAGGCGCGGATGGAATCCCTGCCGATCGAGGATGGCGCGCTCGGCGGCGTACTGGCCCACTACTCAATGATTCACACCCCTCCGGGGGAGCTACCGGAGCTGCTCGCCGAACAGGTACGCGTCCTGGCACCGGACGGTCTGCTCCTGGTCTCCTTCTTCGGGACCGACGGACAAGAACCGGTCCGGTTCGACCACAAGGTGGCGCCCGCCTACAGCTGGCCGGTGGATCGCCTCGCCGAACTGCTGGGCGATGCCGGGCTCGATTCCTTTGCCCGGCTGCTCCACGATCCAGCCTCTGATCGGGGCTTCCTCGACGCCCATCTACTGGCCCGCCGTTCGTAGCCACTGCCCAGTCCCCCCAGCCGATCGGCGCACCTCCTGATTGCCAGCTCAGCCGAATCTCGCTGAATCAGACCGGAATTGTCAGACACCCCCTAGATCTGTCCGGCGGATCATGCCGGGGCGGACCACCGGAGACGGACCGCTGTATCGACCCGCCGGACAGGGAACTGGGTGGCGCAGGTGGGGGGCCGACCTGAAATTCCTCGACAAGGGTGGCAGTGATCAGGGAAGCTTCGCGCGATGACAAGAATCGATGACACACCGCCCGCGTGGGACGAGCGCACCCAGCTCACCACGTTTCTCGACTACGCACGTGGCACCGCTCGCGCCAAGTGCGAAGGCGTCTCTGCGGAGAACGCCCGCAAGGCGATCCTGCCGGGCTCGCCGCTGATGACGATGAGCGGAGTGATCAACCACCTCCGCTGGGTCGAGTACTACTGGTTCCAGGTGGTCTTCCTCGGTGAGGAGGACCTGGCCCCCATGACGGATGAGGACCCCGACGGCGAGATGCGGATCGCCGTCGACTTCCCGCTCTCGCAGCTGCTCGACGAGTACGCCGAACAGAGCGCCCGCTACCGCGAACTGGTCGCCGAGAACGACCTGGACAAGCGGGCCGAAGGAACCATCCGCAACGGCCTCCACGTCGACCTGCGCTGGATCCTGCACCACCTCACCGAGGAGACGGCCCGCCACAACGGCCACCTGGACATCCTGCGCGAGCTGCTCGACGGCACAACCGGCTACTAGGGTGCCGCTACTGCCTCAAGGTAAGAAGCAGGGGCGCCCGCCGATACGGACCGTGCGGCAGCTGATCGACGGCGTACGGTTCCGTACCCGCACCGGTGTCCCAGGGCGGGATTTGCCGGAGCGATGCCAGCCTTGGGCGAGGTCGTACGACCTGCTCCGGCGCTGGCAGCGGGACGGCACCCGGCAGCGACTCTTCAGCGATCTGCAAGTCCAGGCCGACGCCAGGGACCTCTTCACCTGGGACCTCAGCGTTGACTCCACCGTTTGCGGGGCCCACCAGTACGCCGCCGGAGCGCGGAGAAGGGGGATCTCCAGGCCGAGCCGCCCGGTGGGATCACCGTCGAACCGGACGGCCACGGTCTCGGGCGCTCGCGCGGCGGTCTGACCACCAAGCTGCACCTGGCCGTCGAGCAGGGCCAGAAGCCGATGTCCGTCGTGATCACGGCCGGACATCGCGGTGACTCCCCGCAGTTTGAACCTGTCCTGGAAAGGGTCCGCGTCGTCCGCCCGGGTGCCGGGCGGCCACGGACCCGCCCCAGCCGAGTCCGTGCCGACAAGGCTTAACCTTCGGCTAAGCGGGAGCGGCGCTTTCCCGGAGGAAGGGGAGCATCAGCGAGAGCGTCCGCTCGGGGTACTGGTCGTGCGGGTAGTGTCCGGCGCCCTCGATCATTTCGAGGCGGCCCAGCCCCGGCGGCAGGGCCTCCACGATCCCCAAGCCTTCGGCGTGCGGGTCGACCCAGTCGGGGTCGAGGGAGCCCATCACGACCAGAACCGGGCAGCGGACCTCGGCGAGCTGTTCGCCGGCGTCGGTCGGTGCGCTGCGGATCATGCCTTGCATGGCCTTCATCCGGCCCGGCTCGCGCAGCATCGCGTCGATGCGGTCGAGCCGCTCGGCCCAGTCGGTGGGCTTCGTACCGGGGTAGGCGACATCGAGGTAGGAGCGCCACAGCCGTTCGCTGCCGAGCAGGCCCGCGCCGAGGAGGCGCAGCATGCCCCGTCGTACGCGTGTGACGCGCAGGGCACCGAGGCCGACCTCCTGTTTGCGAGTGAAAGGGCCGAGCTCGACCAGCGCGGTGATGAGCGAGGGCTCCTGAGCGGCAGCGATGGTCGCGGCACCGCCCGCGATTGAGTGTCCGACGAGTACGGCGGGGCCGCCCAGGCGACGGATCGTGGCGAGCAGGTCACCGGCGATGGCCGTGCGGCTCCAGTCCGCCCAGTCGGCGCTGGACTCGCCGCAGCCGCGCAGATCGACTGCCGCGACCCGATACCCCGCAGCCACCAGGGGCCCGGTCACCGCACGATAGGCGGCACGGCTGTCACCAAGACCGTGCGCGAGGACCACCAGCGGGCCTGAGCCGCTCACCTCGTAAGCAATCGTCCCGCCGCTGACGGGAAGGTGTTCGGTCATGGCGTCCTTCCGTGGCATCGGCGGTCTTGGGCTTTTACGACCATAGCTAGCCGAAACAGCCCACGCCCGTCGGAACTCGCAGGGCGTACGTCAAGGTGGTTCCGGCGCTGCCTGGCATCGGCGGGCCAGGTCGTAGACCAGGCTCCAGGGCCCGTCGTCAACGAGTGCGTCCCACCCCGGCACGCCGAACCGGACCCAGAACCACAGGAACTTGATCATCTAGAGCTCAAGATCCACTTTCGACAGACGCCCTGGACCTGGGAGAGAGCATGCGCGGAGCCCGGGTCTCTGGCACGGCGCCAGCCTTGCCACGCCGTGTTCGACCGGTGTCCGCGCTGCGGTCGGGGGCCGCTTGCTGGTGTTCCTGGGTCAGCTGTGGAGCAGTGAGGCATGGATGCGGGCGATGGCCCGCAGCACCTCGTCGCGGTTCTTGGCCTGCTGCATCCATGCGGGCAGGCGGGCCACCACGGTCATCCTCCGGCCGCTGTCGTGCCAGGGGATCCCTTCACGCAGCGTTGCCTGCACGAATCGTTTGATCAGGTCCAGGTGTTCCAGGTCGTAGGCCCATACCCACCCGTGCCGGGTCTCGGTCCGCAGCCACAGCCGCAGGCCGAAGTACGGGTCTACGGCCGGCTCGTACGGACCCCGGTACGACATCGTGTTTCCGCGGTTCGACTCCCTCGACGTCCCGCAGTTCCGGCAGACGAGACGCCTTGACGCAGAGAGGCCCGGACCGTGCGCCCCGGCCGGCTCCGGTCCGGCCACGATGCGCGCGACCTTGTCGCAGGTGGGGCAGCGCACGAGGACGGATGCGAGGAAGTCGTACCGCGTGCTCCGGGGGTCCCGGAACCGATGGTGTGCGGAGATCGGACTCATCGTGCCAGTATGTGAGACGGGCGGCGAAGACCTCTACAGGTTAATGCCGGGCTCGGGCTTACTGACGTGTGTCAGGGACCCGGTGGGATGGGTGGTCGCCCGGCCCGTCTCCCGGCACCTGGCGCTGCTCGCGGGCGCCCGATGCTCTGTCCCGTCGTCGAAGGTGGATCGACGGTGGATCGTCCTGCCCGTCGGAGCGCACTGGATCAAGGCCGGTAGGGTGGCGCTCTTCGGGCAGCTCGGCTCCCGGAGTACGAGAGGCGACTGCCGGTGAATCTCCCTCCCTTGAGCGCTCGTTCCGATGCTGCGGTGAACCGGGTGTGGCGGCTTCCTGCCGCTGACGCCGCACGCGGGCTCCGCGCCTTGTGGTGGACCGTTGGACCTGCTGGTGAACTCGCAGTGATGCTGGTGCACCGGCGGTACCTCGATCGCGGCCGGTACCCGAGGGGGTGGGTCGGGTGGCGGGCGGAGGTCCCGTTCACGGGTGAACTGGTCACGGTCATCGGTCAGGAGGAGCGGCGGCTGCCGGTGGAGGACATCCGCATGCGGCCCAGTCACCTGGCCCTGCTCCCGGATTCCCGGTTCCTCCTGGTGAGTGGCCGTGCGTTCCGGAGCGAGGCCGAGAAGCTCTGGCTGTCCAACGCGGTGGTGTTCTCCTCCTCCGGCACCCCTGAAGCGGATTTCTGCGTCGGCGATGACATCCCCGCCCTGGTCACCGACATCCACGGGGGCATCTGGACGGCCTACGGAGACGAGGGCATCTACGGCGGACACCCCGAGTCGGTAGGCGGTCTCGCAGGCTGGAATCTGGAGGGCCAAGCTGTGTGGTCCCCTGACGGACGGCTCCCCGGCCAACCGTTGGAAGGGTGCACCGCCGCGACGGAGCAGGAACACGTGTGGCTCGTGTGGTACGGCTCTACCGGCCCGTCCGGTACCTACCTGACGCGTATCACCCCGGCCACCGGGGAGGTGTCGACCTTTGCCAGCCCGGTCCCGCAACCCGACGGATTCGCCGTCCGAGGCAACCGCGCCGTCTTCACCCGTCGGCAGCACCACAAGCGGACCGTCGAGCTCACACGCGCCGAGTGTCACGGCAGCGAATGGACTGTCACCAGCCACCGCAGGCTTCGGGTGCCGGGCCGGGTTGTGCTGCGTTGCGGGCAGGGACGCGACGGCTCGATCTGGCTTCGTACGGGCGATACCTGGCTGCGCATCGAAGCATGACCGTTTCCTCGCGACGCAAGCTCTGAAGCTCAAGTCGGCGGAGGGACAGTCGGGGGAGGGGCAGGAAGAGGCGCGCGCGGCGCCGCGCAGCGACCTGCCGTGGCGCGTACGTATCGACTGGTCGTCCCCGCGCCGCCTGTGCTCATGTGGTTGCGCCGCAACCGCTTCACAGGGTGGGGCCTTCGAGCCGAAGGCCGGGGAAGGCGGCGGGGGATGCCCAACCACGCAGTACGGCATCGATCGTTGAGCGGAACGCGGTGTCGGCCGCGGTGCCGTCGAGGCTCCCGGTGAGTTCGAGGGACACGAGCCCGTGCAGGGCGACCCACAGCGAGACGGCGATCAGCGTGGTGTCGCCCGCGAGGGTACGGTCCGCCACGGCGCGGTCGATCGCCGCGACAAGCGGTCGTACCGGGTCCCGGTCGCCGATCCGGTCCGACGGGACGAAGGACTGTGCTCCTCCGAACAACACCGTGTACAGGTGGCGGTGTTCGCGTCCCCAGCGGCGGTACGCCGCGGCCAACGCATACAGCTCGCCCAGGGCGGCCTCCGAGCGAGGAACGGCCTTCAGGTCCTGGAAGAGCCCGGCGACCGCCTGGTCGCGCACCTCGCGGATCAGCCCCTCCTTCCCCTGGAACAACGTGTACACCGCCGCCGTCGACGTTTCCGCGGCGGCGGCAAGCGCGCGGACGGTGACCGACTCCTGGGGGCGGGTCGCGAACATCTCGGTCGCGCATGCCACGAGCCGTTCTCTGACGGCGGCGTCGTTCGTTCTCGGCCTTCCCATGGGGAGCAGTTTACCCATGCTGATAACATCGTTTCAAAACGGTGTTTCAAAACAGGGAGAACTCGCCATGTCACCATCCGCCATACGTCCCTCGCGCCTTGCGGGCCGCATTCTGGTGTCCATCGCCGCGGTGGTGGGATCCATCGCCTTATCCCTGGCGCTGATCGTCGCCACAGACGGTGCGGGATCGGGATTCGTCGCATGGTCCACGACTGTGGGGGCCGCGGTTCTCGTGGCGTTGTGGCGGGGGAGCCGCCACTCCGGGAGCCGCCACTCCGGGAGGCGACGGCTGGTGGCATTCCTGCCGGTGGCCGTCGCAGCAGCCCTGACGCTGACGGTGTGCGTTCCCACCGTCCCGACCACGCGCCGCTACCCGCCCGCCCTTTCGTTCGTCGCCACAGAACACTGGCGCCTGTCCACGGGCAGCCGGGTCGCGGTCTACCACTACCCGCCCACTGGCAACACCCCGCGCCATCGCGTTCCGCTCGTCTACCTCAACGGCGGCCCGGTGCGCGGCATCTCGGTCCTCGACCACCGCTTCCTGCGGCGACTCGCGGGACAGGGGTACGACGTCTACGCCTACGAGCAGGCGGGCGGCGGACGCAGTGACCTGCTGCCCATGGACCAGTACTCGATCACCCGGTCCGTCCGCGACCTCGGTGCCTTCGTCGGCAGGCTCGGCAAGGGCCGCGCCGACGTACTGGGATTCTCCTCGGGCGCCGTCGTGCTCACCCGCGCGCTGGCCGACCCCGCCATGACTGCCCACCTGCGCCGGGCGGTCATCGCCGAACCAGGCCCGATGGACGGGCCCGCCGCCCGGATCGTGGGGCAAAATGGCCGGCCGTCGGCCCGCGGCATCGCACCGGCCATGACCGGACCCCGCTCCACGCGCGTCCCGCGCTATGCGGTCGCGTTCGGCCTCATGCGGCTCGGGCTGCTCGACCCTGACAACGGGCTGGTCGGACAGGCGGAGGGCGACAACGCCTTCACCGCCGCCGATCTCGGCAGCGACACCGCATCCGCCTACTGCGCACGCGACGCACACCGCATCCCGGTCGAGGACACGGCGCGCAACTTCTCCTTCAGCGCCGCCGCCAGCCTCCGTATCCAGCAAACGATCAAGGACGCACCCTCCCTCGCTCCCCAACTGCGGCGCTCCAGGACACCCGCGATGCTGATGATCGCCGAGTGCTCCTCCCAGGTCCGGCAGTGGCAGACAGCCGTCCTCGCGGACAATCCCGCCATCCGGCGAACCCAGTACATGCCCGGCGTCGGCCACCACATGTGGAACGGCCTGGATGGCAACGACCAACGAGCAGCAGCCGTCATCGGCGCATTCCTCCAGGACAAGCCCGCACCGCTGCCCGACTACCCGACCCGAGCCGACATCCCGGCCTTCCTCAGCAACCACAAGTAGGCGCTCAGGCACCAGGATTCGCCTCGACGTTGCGGGGGCGGCCGACAGGGCCCTTCAGCTCAACCGCTCTGGCGCGGCGCCTCGTTCCCCTCTCGCCCCTGCCGGTCACGCCTTGCGGTGCCGTGCCCGCAGCGCATCAGAGGTTCACAGGTAGAAGGGGTTGCCTTCCGGGTCCGTCATCACGCTCCAGGTGTAGGACTCGTCCTTGCAGTCCTCCACGAAACCCGCTCCCAGGGCCATGAGCCGGACCATTTCGGCCTGCCTGCCGACGGGGTCGCCGATCCAGGTGAGGTCGAAGTGGATCCGGCCCGCAGCCGCCTTGTCGGTATCGGCTGGAGCGAAGAGCAGATCCGGCCGCGCCCCCGGCAGCGGAACGCGCACAGTGCCGCCACCTGAATCCTCCGGCTCCCCGGCAAGGGGGAGGGCGTTGGACCAGAACTGGGCCAGCGCGGCTGGGTGCAGAGCATTGATCGTCATTGCATGCAGCACAAGAGACATACCGTCAGGAGACCGCCAAACTGACCACCCGCACCAGGGTCGATGGTCCTGAACTGTCATGGTGTGCCTGCTATCTGCTTTGTGTGGTGCGTTCTGGGTTCGTCGTGCACTCTCCCCTGAGGAGCGACTTGTCAGCGCCGGGAGCCGACCGGCCGCCACACGGCCGGGGCCGCCCAATAGCCAGCCAATCTCCGAACCGGGCCTGCAGACCAGGGTGGGACGTAGCCCCGTCGTGCAGCGGCGTGCGCCCGTCAGCGTGCGCGTAGTGGAACTGCGGGCGAGAGGGAAACAATCGGGTTGCGAGATCATTTGCCCGCTGAGCAGGCGCGGGACATCGCCCGGAATGGTGCATCCGTAGGCTGAAGGGTTGTCATGAACCGCCCTTGGGTCAGCTGAGATCGATGGGGTACGTGTCGTCGAACTCGTCGTTGCAGCCCTCCTGATGGAAGTCATCCGGAGTTCCGTGGGAAAGAACGAGTACGTAGACCTTCGGGAAGTGACAACCTCTGTCCGTCCACTGCCAGGCCAGCAAGGTCCAGACGGTGATGACGATCAAGAAGGTGAAGCCTGCCACGCTGCTGGCAGGACGTGGTCCGAGGCGGTTGGTCTCCGGCGGCCTCGGTAATGGACCTTGCTCGGGCTGCCGCCGGTTCCATGGACGCTCTTCTTTTGACATGTCCACGAGTTTCCGAGCCTGTGCGGTCCCTGCATAGGGGCATGCTGGGAGGGGAGACCTTGACAGCCGTACTCACTGGGTATTCGTCCCCTTGGCCTGGCAGCCGGCCTTGGCCAGGAGAAGTGAAGCCGTGAGCCCGAGTTTTCGCCGGTTAGGACAGAGGCAGGCTCAGGTGGCTGCGGGGGTGTGGCGCGCTGCCACGGCACGGGCCATGGTCCGCAGGCTTGTGAAGTAGGAGGCGCAGTACTCTTCGTTGATCAGGGGCTCGATCCTTTCGAGGTCGGTGACGCAATCCCAGAGGCCGGCAACGCCGCTGTCGTCGAGTCCGCCGTTCAACTCCCTGTGCACGAGGCCGGCGGTGTCGCTGTCCAGGAGGACCAGGTCCACGCCGTCGAGGTCCACGCCGCGAAAGTCGTCGGGGAACGGTGCGCGTCGGTGTTCCTCCCACAGCCGGACGAGTCCACCTGCGGGGCGTGGGCCACTCGCGTGGGTGGCTGTCGTCTCTGCTGCGGAAGGTGGGCGAAGGAGCAGGGAGACGGCGTCGAAGACGGCCCGCACCAGGTCGAGGGCCCTGAGCGGGGAGAGGGCGGCACTTGACCTGGAGCCCTGCGCAAGTCCCTCGCGCAGCAGTCGGCCGCGGTCGAGTTCGGCGGCGACTGCGGCCGGGATGAGTTCGGCGTTCGCTGCCCGCGCGATCAGGCCATGAAGCGGTTCGTTGGTGGCAAGTCGCTCGGTGAGGACGTGCTCCAGGGCGAAGAGGGAATGCGTGACGGCGACGGTGGCGAACTCGTACCGGTAGTAGGAGTGCCGGATGAGCTCGCGGGAGGTTTCCAACGCGCTCATGACGTACATCGGTGCGCCACTGGGCAGGGCCAGATCGGATACCAGAGCGTGCATGCCCGCATAGTCGACGACAAGGGTGCGGGCACGCGGGTCCGGAGACGGCAGAGGCAGAGGATCGGGCGAGGGCGGCCGGGTGTTCACCAGTGCAGTCTTGCCGCTGGAAGGCAAACGGTGCCATCGGATTTGCACGGGGCGGGCGGTGGTCCCAACTCCGCAGGTCGCCGTCGGCCCGGTGCGGGGTCGGCGGCGACCCGTTGTTGCGCTTGTGTGGGTAGCGGTGCTGAGGGAAGGGGTAGCAGCGCAGGGTGCCGTCACTGCTGGCACTGCCGCCGCGCAACCGACCCCGGTCCCGACTCGGTCACTGCCGCCGCCACGGCCATCAACCCCTGTACGGGCGCTGGTTCTCGCGTGGCGCGCCAAGGCCGCCCGGCACAGTGATGGCCACGTCGTGGTGTCCGCCGCGCTTGCGGCAACGTCCCGACGCGCGCGCGAGGTCCGCGACCGCCCCCCCGAAAGGCCACGAAACCGTCCGCACGCGCGGCAAAACCATCAGCATCGCCAACGTCACCGACGAATTCCCTGGGGCCGCGAAATACAGCCCTCAGCCGACCGCCGTGGCACGGTTCCGCTCCTCCTCCATCGGAGGCTGCGGAGCAGGCGCGGGAATGCGTTCGGGCAAGGGGACGATCTCCGGTACGCGGTCCTGGCCGAGGAAGAGCCGGCGGACCGCGCGCTCAGCGGCGTTGCCGTCGTCGAACTGGCAGAAGCGTTGGCGGAAAGCCGCTCGGAGGCGCGCGGTTTCCTGGTTGTCGCCGCAGTCCTCGCGGAGGATGGAGATCAGTTCGTCCGGCGTCGTGGCGAGGGCGCCGGGGGAGTCCCCCAGGTGTCCGGACAGCAGGTCGAAGGTGACACCGCGTGTTTCCACATAGACGTGCCAGTCGTCGGCGTAGATGATGATCGGTCGGTCGAGATTGGCGTAGTCGAACATGATCGACGAATAGTCGGTGATCAGGGCGTCGGCTGCCAGACACAGCTCTTCCACCGAAGAATGGGCCGATACGTCGATCAGCGTTCCGTTGTCCTGAAGCGCCTGCAGAGCGGAGTTCTGCTGGTAGAAGTAATGGGTGCGTACCAGCACGACGAAGTCATTGCCCAACTCGCGCGACAGCCGCTCCAGATCGACGTGTGGGACGAACCCGGTTTGGTAGTCGCGCATCGTCGGGGCGTAGAGCAGGGCCTTCTTGCCGGGGGGTATTCCCAGGCGAGTGCGGGCGGCCGCGATGTCCTTTGCGGTGGCGGTGTAGTAGATGTCATTGCGGGGGTAGCCGGTGTTCAGGTGCTCGAAGTTGGCGGGGTAGACACGTTCCCATTGTTCCGTGCTGTGCTGGTTCGCCGAGAGGCTGTAGTCCCAGCGATCGGCGCGGGAGAGGAGCTTCTTGATGCTCGTTCCCTTGTTGGCCGCGGGGTAGCGTGCCTGGTCGATGCCCATTCGTTTGAGCGGTGTTCCGTGGTGCGTCTGCAGATGCACCTGGCCGGGGCGCTTGACGTAGTGGTCGGGGAAATTGACGTTGTTGACGAAGTACTTGGCTCGGGCCATGACTTCCCAGTAGCGCGGGGAGTTCAGCACGACGTAATCGATACCGTCCGGCATCTGCTCGGCCTGCTGGGGTTTGATCACCCACACCCCATGCACGTTGGGGGCCAGTTCTTTTGCCTTTTGATAAATGGCCAGAGGGTTGCAGGCAGGGAGCCGGTTCCAGTAACAGGCGTAAACAGCGAGGTCATTGTCGAGGGGGCGTCCACGCTGGAGGCGGTAGTACGTGGCCAGGGTTCGCCGGCCGACCTTCCGCCGGGCCTTCCGCAGCCCTACTCGCGTGCGCCGGCGGCCGGACCCCGAGTCGTCGATCGCGGTGAGCGCTGTGTAGGACTTGCGGGCAAGAGCCTTGTAGCGGAGTGCTCTTGTTCCGTCGGGCAGGACGAAGTTCTCCGGCAAGCGCTCACGGTAGTCGGCTGCCGCGCGTCCGAAGAACTCTCGGCGTGTGCCCTCGGGCAGCCGGTCACGCTTGGCGAGGACGGTCAGATAGTGGTCGACCATCTTCCGGAACAAGTACGGCCGCCACTCGTCCAGTTCGGGTCGCTCGTCGAAATAGGTGAAGATGCGCCGGTACTGGTCGAAGACTTCGAAGTGTCTGCGGCTCGTTGTACGAAGAATATTGCCGCCCTGGCGTCGCTGGCGGTATTGCAGACATACTCGGTCCAGCACCGCGATGCTCCCGGCGGTAGCCAATGAGCAGTACGTCCAGGGTGCGTCCTCGTAGTAGCCGATGGGGAACTGGAACCCGTGCGTCTCGACGAAGTCCCGCCGGTATGCCTTGTTCCACACCACCTGAAGCAGGTCCAGGAGTTCGGGCCGGTCCCTGAGCTCGAATACCTCTGGCCCCGTCTCTTCGAGGAGTTCGGCCAGGACGTTGCGGTGTGCGGCCCCCCACCAGTAGGTGCGTTCGTAGTCGAAGATGAGGATTTCGGGATCCTCTGTTGTACGGAGACGCTCGTCAATGGCGGCCAGGGCACCCGTTCCCAGGGTGTCGTCACTGTCCAGAAAGAGTAGATAATCACCCTGAGCCACTGCCATGCCGGCGTTCCGGGCTCGCCCCAGTCCGACGTTCAGCGGCATGTGCACCGGCCGCACCCGGGGGTCCAGCAGGGCGTATTCGTCCAGAATGGGTCCGCAGGCGTCGGGCGAGCAGTCATTGACCGCGATGACTTCGAAGTCCGTGAAGACCTGGGAGAGAACGGAGTCCAAGCAGTCGCGCAAGTAGCCTTGCACGCGGAACGCGGGTACGACGATGCTGAACCGAGGCATGGAAGGGTCTCCCGACAGGGCATGGTGAGTGATCGCTACTTATGCGGATCCTATATTTCGCACCATTTCCCGAACGCGGAGCGAAAGTCCTGTTGCCAGGGACCAAGGACCCTCATTGAAGAGCGTTGAACAAAGGCGTGGTGAGACTCTCCGCCGCTCGACCGGGGGTTCGCCGAGCCCGCGAGGCGCTGCCCCATCCGGAAACCGGGTAGCTGCTGCGTTCCCCTTGCCGGTAGGGTCCGGTCTTCCGTCCGGCCGTACCAGCGGCTTCCCAGGTTCAGAGGGCCCTTCACATGACCAGCCAGCAAGCCACGACGACCCTTTGGCGCCCCACCGGTCCCAAGGAGCTGGACCTGGTCCGCGCGCTGAACTGGCGTGCGTGGCCGCCCCGGCTGCCCGAGCAGCCCATCTTCTATCCGGTCCTCAACGAGGACTACGCGATCAGGATCGCCCGCGACTGGAACGTGAAGCACGACGGTGCCGGCTTCGTCACCCGATTCGAGGTCGAGACGGAGTTCCTGAGCCGCTATCCCGTCCAGCAGGCCGGTGGGCGGACGATCCTTGAACTCTGGGTCCCGGCTGAGGAGCTGGACGACTTCAACGCCCACATCGTCGGCGAGATCCAGGTGGTGGGCGAGTTCAGGTGAAGTGGGGGTGGGTGAACGTGCTGGGGTGCGCGGAAGGCGGAGCAGGGGAGGTCGGTCCAGGATCCGGATCTGGAGTAGCAACGGCCGCCCCGACAACGAACGTTGGCCCTGAGACCCGACCTGCGGTGTCGATCCTCTCGGTCGCGGATCCCGGCCCCCGGCCCCCGGCTCCGGTTCGAAGCCCACCACCTGCATTCCATCGGCGTAGACGCACCACCGCACGCCGCATCGCCCCTGGGACGGTGAGAACCAAGCTCCCCACGGTCGGGAAAACGCCCTCAACGAGCATTCACTCCAACCGAGACACCGTCACGCCTGCGAAACCCGGGCACCGAAGCCACCGAAGTACCGTCAAGCGCCGCCGAGTCCCTCCCGCGGCGGCGTCTTCCCGCCTCGGCCTCCCCGGAACCCCCGGCCGTACGTGTCTCCGAGCGCGGGCGCGAGCACCAGGGCCGCGGCCACGGCGAGCACGGTCCAGCCGGCGTGGACCGCGTCCCAGTGCCCGGTACCCGGGGTGGCCCAGAGGGACCAGTCCCCGCGCAGTGGGGCGGTCGCGGTGAGGAACACCAGGGTGAGGCCCAGACCCACGAGGGGTGCCGTGGGGTCGTTGTGGTGGCGGGTCCGCCAAGCGGTGCCGGTGAGGGTGATCAGGGTGAGAGCGAGTGCTTCCTGAGCAAGCCCGGACAGGGTCCCGGGATCCAGCGGAGGGGTGAAGGTGATCAGCAACCACGAGGTGAGTGCCCAGACGAGCGCGACCAGCGTTACCGCGAGGGCGAGGCGCATCGTCTGTCGCAGGAAGCGGGGGCTGGGTACGGCCGCTGTGGTGGCGACCGTGGGGTCGGCGAGCAGAGTGCCGGCCGCGGTGGCGAGAAGGACGGCCGTGGCGCGGAGCAGGTTCGCGGTGATCTGAGGCGGCATCAGATGTTCGTCGTACATCAGGAGCAGCACTGCGGCGACCACGGGAATGAGCAGGGCGGTGGCGGTCATCGGCCGCCAGGCGGTGGCCCGGACGATGTGCCGGGTCAGCGCTGCCGTCCGGGTGCGGGGGCCGATCATGCGCATGCCTTTCCGGAAGGCGGTTGCGGGGCCGTGGGGTTGAGCCCGAGGAGCTTGGCCGCGTCGTCGGTGGTGGCGTCCGGCCGGACGAGCGCCGCCCAGTGATCGGCGACCCTGGCCGGTGTGCCCGGAGCGGCGAGGGCCTGTCGGGCGAGGGCGAGTTCGGTTTGGGTGTAGGTGAGACGGCCCAGCAGCGTGAGGTCCTCGTCCGGGTCCCATACGACTCGTTCGGGCAGCGGTACGGCGTGGCCTGTCAGGTAGAGGGCGAGTACGGTGCGGGCCTGACCGGTGGCATCGCAGGCGGAGTCCGGCGCGAGGCCGACGGTGGTGGCGGCGAGGCGCCCCGCGAGTGTCCCGCGGTCCGACACCTGCCGGTCGGCGGTCGCCCACTGGGTGCCCATGGCTCCGGGCGCTGTGCCGTTGAGGGTGGTGCGGTACTGGGTCAGCGTGGGGAAGGCGGCGCGGAACGGGCCGGGGACCGCCCCGCGAACGGGTTCCGCGGCGGCAGCCCACAGCGGGATCCACGGGGCGAAGCCGTCGAAGTGGCAGTAGGTCACGCCGTGGTGGGCGGTGCACGTGCGATGCGGGTCGTCCGCCTGGCGGCGTGCCGCGGCGGAGCCGGTGAGCGCCAGGGGAACCAGCCCGAGGAGCGCGAGTGCCGCGGTGGCGGTACGGGGACCGCTGCGACGGTGCCGCGAAAGGGCGAGCACGAGCAGGAGGAGCACGGCCACCAGCAGGTAGAGGAGGCGGGAGAGGCCCGGCCACAGGGCGGTGGTGCCGCTCAGCAGCGAGGTGAGGGGCAGCGGCCACAAAGGAGTGGCCTGGTTGGCCAGCAGGACGAGCAGCACGAAGACGCTCGCCGGGAAGACCAGCGGACTGGTGAAGAAGCAGCCGAGGGCGATGCCGAGGGCGACCAGCAGGAGCGCCCCCGCCGGTACGCACCACAGGGCGGCCACGTCGGGCACACCGGCCTGCGGGGCCGCGACCAGATGGCGCCAGAGCAGGAAGGCCGCCAGCGGTACCAGTGTGGTGACCAGGGCCACGGCCATGTGGGCGAACGCGGTCGCGAGAGTGCGTGCGGAGACGGATGCGGGCAGCGCGGCAAGGGTCTCGGGCAGGTGGTTGCGGCGTTCGCGCTGCGCGGCCAGACCGGCCGTGGCCATGAGGGCGAGCGCGGGCAGCAGCAGTCCGGTGCCGGCGAGTTGGGTGTCGTACGCCCATTCCGCGCGCTGTGGTGTGCGCAAGGTGATGAGAGCGGGGACGGCCACTCCCACGGCGAGTGCGCACCACAGCCAGGCATTGGTGAGGAGGTGCCGGACCTCCAGCCGGGCCAGGGTGCGTGTGGTGGAGAGGGCGCGGTGGGCGGCGGCCCTGCGGGCGGGACCGGCGGGGGCGAGGGCGGTGGCGGTGCTCATGCCGTGGCCGCCCGCCGGCCGTGGGTGTGCAGCAGGAGCAGATAGCCGTCCTCGATGGTGGGGGCGCTCTCCTCGGCAGCGGCGACCGGTGGACGTTCGCCCAGCAGGCGGTACCGGCCGTCGGGGCCGCGCCAGCCCATCTCCGACCCTGCGGGCGGGTCCTCGGTCAGCCAGACCCGGCCCCGGGCGTGGTCGGCGAGCTCCTGGGGCGTGCCGTCGAAGACGAGGCTGCCGAGGACGAGCACCAGCACCCGGTCGCACAGGGCCGCGACGTCCTCGGTCTGGTGGGTGGAGAGCAGCACCGTCGTACCGGCCGCTCCGTGGCGGGAGACCACGGTACGAAACCGCATGCGTTGTTCCGGGTCGAGGCCGACGGTGGGCTCGTCCAGCACGAGCAGACCGGGCGCGCCGAGCAGTGCCTGCGCCAGGCCCAGGCGCTGGCGCATGCCGCCGGAGAGCTTGCGGACCTTGTCGGCCGCCCGGTCCCGCAGCCCGACCTGGTCCAGCACGTCCGTGATCTGCCGGTGGCGGGCTGCGGGTTCGTCGATCTCCTTGAGCACGGCGATGTAGTCGAGCTGCTCGTAGACGGTGAACTGCGGGTAGAAGCCGGGGTCCTGGGGCAGGTAGCCCAGCTGTCGTCTGGCCTGTGTGCGCTGCGGCGCTACGGCGGTGTCCAGGCCGAAGAGGCGCACGGATCCGCTGGTCGGTGCCTGGGTGGTGGCGAGGCAGCGCAACAGGCTGGTCTTGCCCGCGCCGTTGGGGCCGAGCAGCCCGGTGACGCCGGCCCGCAGTGCCAGATCGACCCGGTCGATGACACGGCGGCTGCCGTAGCGGATGCCGAGTTCGCGGCATTCTGCGCGGATGGTGGACATGTCTGCTCCAGACAAGGGATCGAGGAACGAAAAGGAGGGGAGAGGGGGAGGACGGTGGGGCACAGGGTCCGGGTCAGCGGGTGGCCCGCATCGTGCGGGTCCAGGCCGCCAGCGCGGTGACGGCCAGGACGGCCCAGCAGCCCTGCGCCGCCGCGCCGAACGGGGCCAGCGCTCCGGCGTGCGGCCACAGGGCGCACAGCGTCAGGACGAAGACCCACGCCGCTGTCGTCCAGGCGGCGGAGAAGAGCGGCGTCAGGCGTACGGACAGCCACAGGCACAGGCTGCTGAGTCCGAGACCCGGGAGCAGCCACGTGGCCGCCGGCAGCCACGGCCCCGGCAGGGCCAGACCCACCAGGGCGGTGGGCACCGCGGCGCAGCCGAGGACCGCGATGGCGCGCACCAGTTGCAGACGCCCGTCGGCACGTGGGGTCGCCGCGAGCACCTCGCAGGCCGGATCCACCCGGGGCCCGTACGTGCCCGCGACGGCCGCCACCGGAAGGACCGGTGCGACGGCCAGGAACAGCCAGACCCCGATGTGCCCGGTGTGCAGCAGCCGGGCGGCGGCGAGCGAGAGGGCGAGCACGGTGACGAGCCCCAGCACCCAGGCCCGGCTGAGGGAAGGGGTGCCGACGACCAGCCGGGCGAGCGGGGCCGGCACGCCCGCCGACGCGAGGACCCGCTCGGTGCGGGTACGGCGGGGGGCCAGTACCCGCCGCTCGATGAGCAGCCAGCTGTCCGGCGGGTCGACGGCGGGCGGCGGAAGAAGGGCGCGGCAGGCGGCGCAGCGCTCCACATGTGTCTCCACGGACAGCGCCGCCGACATGTCGAGGGTCGAGTTCGCGTAGGTCTCCAGCAGTTCCCGGGACACGTGCCAGCCCGGAGGGGGCCCGACTGGGTGGGGGTTCATGCCAGCTCCTCCCGAAGCACTTGTTTGGCGCGCCGCATCCGGCTCTTGACGGTCCCTTCCGGCAGATGAAGTACCTGGGCTGCCTCCTTGCAGGTCAGACCGTCCACCACGCACACCTGGAGGACGCTGCGCAGTTCGGGCGAGAGCCGGTTCAGCGCACCGCCCAGCTCGCCGTGCTCCACCGCCAGCAGAACGGTGTCCTCGGCCGACGACACCAGTGCGAGGTCACCGGTCAGGCGCGGTTCCCGGGCGACGTGCTCGCTGATCCAGCGGCCGCCGGAGCGGCGCAGCGCGGACACCAGGTTGTGCCGGGCGATCGTCCACAGCCAAGCGCCGGCGTCGTTGCCCGCCGTGCCCGCCTCCGGGCGGAAATCCGCGGCGTGTCGCCAGGCCCCGACGAAGGTGTCCTGCACTGCCTCCTCGACGGCGTCCGCGTCCGGGCAGCGGCGCGTCAGCCGCAGCCGCAGCCAGGTGGCGTGCCGGTCGTGCAGCGCACGCAGGGCCGCGACGTCGTCCTGTGCGATCCGTTCGAGGAGATCGGCGTCGGTGAGGGGGCCGCCCGGGTCGGTCTGGTCGGTCGGCGGCGGCGAACTCCCGGTCCGGCGCCTCCATCGTGTTGCCCGCATGTTCTCTCTTACGCGGCGTGCCGCCGCTGTGGATCACGTGGCCGCAGCGGATCGCGCGCGGAAGGCGTGATGCCGCTCACAGGGTGTGCCGCGGGGGCGGCTGCCGCTGTGCCACCAGGGAGGAAAGGTCGGCCGGCACCGGCTCGTCGCGCAGGACGAGCGCGTGCACGGCCTGTGCCTGGCCGCCGGGGGAGTGCCCCAGCGCGTGGCCGAGGTCCTCGCGCAGCCGGGCGAAGCACCGCAGGGCCTGCGCTCCGTGCCCCAGCGTGTGCAGACACGCCATCAGGCGGGCCGCCGCCGGTTCGCACAGCGGGTCCTCGTCCAGGAGTTCCGCGAGGGCGTCCACGGCGTGCTCGGCCCGTCCGCAGGCCCGCGCGGCGTCGCTCCACCGCAACAGGGCCCGTAGCCGCAGCCGCAGCAGTTGGTCCCGGTGGCGAACCGCCCACGGTGCGTTGAGCCCTCCCAGAGGCACCGACCGCCACAGCCCCAGCGCGCGTTCGAGCAGATCGCACGCGTCGAGGGGCGAGGTGCCGGTGCGGGAGGCCTGTTCGAGGAGGGAGCGGAACCGGTGGGAGTCCACCGTGCCGCCTCGCAGTTCCAGCAGGTAGCCGCCGTGGGCGCGCACCAGGCCGGCGTGCGGGCCCAGTCGGCGGCGCAGCCTGCTGATGTGGCTGTACAGGGTGGGTAAGGCGCTGTCCGGGGGAAGGGCGCCCCAGATGCCTTCCACGAACGACTCGCGGGCCACCACGTGCTCCGCCCGGTCGGCGAGAACCGCCAGTGCCAGGCGTTCCTGCGGGCGGCAGTTCGTGGTGAGGAGTCCGCCGTCGCCCCAGGCGTTCACGGGGCCGAGCAGTTGTATGTGCAACACAGCTTCGTCTCACTACATCAGGGGCGGTGCGAACCGCCGTGACTCTGGTCGGCGGGCAACCGACGGAGACGACATCCGCAACCCTAGCCCTCCGGGGCAGGGGCGTAGGCCGGTCAGTGGCCGGATCCGTGCCTGGAGCGCGCGGAGAACGCCCGTCAGGTTTCCGTCAAGGTATCTCCACAACGGGCAAGTCTAGAGTTTTCCTCGATTTCGTAAATGTCCGGATCTTGCGCACGTTGTGGCAGATCTCAACGAGGAGGCATCGGCGTGGACATCCGCTATCCGATGTACTGCGTGGCACACCCGCGGTACTACGAGGCCCCCGAGTTCGCCTCGTACGAAGGCGGGCCCGACTTCGCCGCACTGGCGGCACCCCCGCGGTCCTGGCGGGTCCGGGCCACCGGCCCGTGGCGTCACCTGGGGCCGACCGGGGCCGCCCTCCCCGACCAGGGCTGGAAGATCCACGTCACCGCCACCCCCGGCAACGCCCCGCACACCCTGGAGAAGACGGCACGCTACTGCTTCGACCACGCTCTGTCCTTCAAGCACCTCCGCAACCCGCGAGTGCTGCTGCAGCACAACACGAAGTACGCGCCGCGTGCCGCCAGCGGGAAGTTCCTCACCGTGTACCCCCGGGACGAAGCGGAACTGGAGCGCGTCACCCTCGACCTGGACGCCGTACTGGCCGGCGGCGAAGGCCCCTACATCCTCAGCGACCTGCGCTGGCGCCAGGGACCGGTGTACCTGCGCTACGGAAGCTTCACCGAGCGCTACGTCACCACGGCGCATGGCGCCCGCACCCCCGCCCTGCGCGCCCCCGACGGCACCCTGGTCCCCGACCGGCGGCTGCCCCGCTTCGTCCTGCCCGACTGGGTGACCCCACCCGCCTTCCTGCGGGAGGCCGTGACCGCGAGAGGACGGACGGAGCCCCCGGGGAACTTCCCGTACACCGCGATCACCCCGCTGCACTTCTCCAACGGCGGCGGGGTCTACCGGGCGGAGAAGCACCCCGGCGGTGAACCGGTCGTCCTCAAGGAAGCCCGCCCTCACGCCGGACTCGACCGGCAGGGCCGGGACGCCGTGGCGAGGCTGCGGTCGGAGGAAAACGTCCTGCGCGCACTCGCGGGCCTGCCGGGCGTGCCCCGCGTCCGGGGCCACCACACGGCGGGCGGACACTACTTCCTGGCCCAGGAACGCATGCCGGGCGTCTCCTTCCACACCTGGCTGACGATCCACCACCCGGCCCGCTCCCTGCCCGGCGACCCCGCGACGACGGCCTACCAGCACCAGGTCCGCACGGTCCTGGACCAGGTCGAGGACCTGATACGGCAGATCCACGCCCGCGGATGGGTATACCGCGACCTGCACCCCGGCAACGTGCTCGTCGACGACGACCTGACGGTGAGCCTGGTGGACCACGAGATAGCCACCCCGGCCGCCGACCCGGAGCCCCGCGCCATGGGAGCCGCCGGCTTCGCCGCCCCCGACGACGTGCACGGCCCGGACGAGGACAGGTACGCGCTCGCCGGACTCCAGCTCTTCGCCTACCTGCCGCTGAACAGCCTGCTCGCGCTCGCCCCGGGCAAAGGCGCCGTCTTCGCGCGGTACGTGCGCACGCGCTACCCCCTCGCCCCGCGCGAACTGGCCCGCCTCGAACCGCTGTACCGGCACCTCGACGGCGACGCCCGGCTCGACACACGGCTGCGGGACGGCGACTTCCACGACGCCGAGGACTCCTGGGCCGGCACCCGCCGAGCGCTGACCGCCTCCCTGCTGGCCTCGGCCACCCCGGAGCGCGAGGACCGCCTCTTCCCCGGCGACATCGCCCAGTTCGAGGGCCGCGCACTCGGGTACGCCCACGGCGCCGCCGGCGTGCTGGACACCCTGCACCAGGAGGGCGCCGAGATCCCCGCCGGACACGTGCGGTGGATGGTGTGCCAGGCCCAGCGGAACACCAGCCCCGCCCTCGGGCTGTACGACGGCCTGAGCGGCGTGGTGCACACGCTCGCCCGGCTCGGATCACCCGGCGAGGCCAGAGACCTGTTCGCCCCCTGCCTGACCGGCACCGTCCGCTCCGCCAAGCTCTACGACGGGCTCGCCGGCACCGGCCTGGTCGCCCTCCAACTCCTCCACCACGACCACGCCGACACAGCCCTGCGGGACTTCGCCGACCGCACCGCCGCGGAACTGCGCACCGCCGTCCACCGGGGCACCTACCTGACCGGCACCGCGGCAGCGGCCCCGGCACCCGGCGCCGCGGGCCCCGGCAACGCCCCCGAACACTTCCGGGCGGGCCTGCTGCACGGCTGGTCGGGCACCGCCCTTTTCCTCCTGCACCACTACGAGGCGACCGCGGACACCGCAAGCCTGCGCGCCGCACGGGCCGCCCTCGACCACGACCTCGCGCAGTGCCGGCCCGCCGGCCCCGACACCCTGCTCGTACGCAACCACAACCGCCTGCTGCCCTACCTGGCCACCGGAGGGGCAGGCATCGCCCTGGTCGCCGACCACTATCTGCGCCACCGCCCCGGCGACGACGAACTGCGCGGTGCCGTGCCGCGCCTGCTGCGCGGCGCGCAGCACGACGCCACCATCTGTGCCGGCCTGTTCAACGGCCGGGCCGGACTCGTGTACGCCCTGGACCGGCTGGCCCGCTACCTCCCGGAGCCGGAACGAACCCCCGCCCGCACCGCCCCGGGAGTGCCCTCACTGACCCTGCACGCGCTGCGCGACGAACACGGTCTCGTCCTTCCCGGCGACCAGAACCTGCGGCTGTCGATGGACGTCGCCACGGGCTCCGCCGGAGTCCTGCGCCTGCTGCGAAGCCTGGCCGCCCCCGACACCCCTCTGCTTCCCTTCCTGCCCGTGCCCGGCACGGCAGGCGGGAGGACCGGCCGGACGACGTCGTCCGACCGGTGACCCACCCACCGGTTCACCGAAACCACAGCACACGAAGGAGACCCGTCATGGACAACTACATCCTCGATCTGCAGGCCCTGGAGTCCCCCGAGGAGTCCACGGACGCCGGACCGCAGGCCAGCAGCTGGACCACCATCCTGTGCGGCCACTCCTGGACCAGCATCACCTGCTGAGCACCGCGACGGGGTGGGGCGGCGCTGCGCCGCCCCACCCCGGCACGCGGCCACCTCCCACTGCGGTGCGGCGGGCAGCCGTACTTGCGTACCGGGAGCACCCGTACCCGGGTACCAGGAGCACCTGTACCCGCGCACCGCGAGCACCCGTACGCGGGCACCGGTAGCAGCCCGCGCACCCGGAACGCGGGCACCCCGCCCCGACTTCTCCGTGCCACTCCCATCGAGCCCTGTGAGCCATGCGCTTCCTGACCTCCGTAGTCCGGGACCACAAGGCGCTCTTCGCCTGCGCCGCCCTGCTCTCGCTGGCTGTCACCGCGGCCTCCCTGTGCCAGCCGTTGTTGATGCAGCGCCTGGTCCAAGGGGCGGCCGCCCCCTCCCGGCCCACCGGCCCCGCCCTCCTCCTGGCCTGCCTCGTCATCGTCGCGGCGGTGGCAACGGGCATGCGCGATCTCGTGCTGCAGACCGTCGGCGCACGCGCGGTCGCCGGCCTCCGCACCCGGCTGACCGACCACGTGCTGCGACTGCCCTTCGCGACCCTGGACGCCCACCCCTCCGGCGACCTGCTCTCCCGCGTCAGCGCCGACACCGCCTCCCTCCAGGGCGCGATCAGCGCGGGGGTGGTCAACCTCATGGCGGGCATGCTGCTCATGGGCGGCGCGCTGATCGCCATGGCGCTGGTCGACCCGGTCCTGTGCGCGATCACCCTGGCAGGCCTCGGTGCCGCACTCGCGGTGGCGCTGGCGGGCACCAGGGCCCTGCGAGAACGCAGCACCCGACTCCAGGAAGCCCTCGGTCAGCTCACCCAGGCCGTACACCGGGCGCTCACCGGACTGCGGACGCTACGAGCCGCGCGCGCCACCCCCCGCGAGGTGGCAACGGTCGCCCAACGCACCGACGCCGTCTACCGGCGCACCCTCGCTCTCGCACGCCTCCAGTGCGCCCTCGCTCCGCTGGCCGAGACACTCGTCCAGGCCACCTTCCTGGCCGTACTGGCGGCGGGAGGCGTCCGCATCGCCCAAGGCAGCCTCGAATTCGCCCAGTTGCTGTCCTTCGTCATGTACCTCTTCTACCTGCTGGCTCCTCTGGGGCAGACCCTCAGCGCATGGAGCGCCATCCAGCAGGGGCTCGGCGCATGGCAGCGGATCGACGACGTACTGGCGCTGCCGACCGAAACAGCCGGAGACGACGTACGTGCCCTGCGGACCGAAACAGCCGGAGACGACGTATCGGCCACGCCGACGGAAACAGCTGTCGACGACGGACGTGCCCTGCCGATCGCATCGGCCCACGACGCGCCCACCCGGACCGTCGCTTCGCACGGCGGACCGGCGCTCGGCTACCGACACGTCACGTTCACCCGGCCCGGCGGCCGGCGAACCCTCGACGACGTCACCCTCGACGTCGCCCGTACGGGAATGACCGCCCTGGTGGGCCCCTCAGGGGCCGGCAAGAGCACTTTGCTCGACCTCACCGAACGCTTCTACGACGCGGACGCCGGCACCATCCTGCTGCACGGACGCGACATCACCACTCTCGACCGGGACGAACTGCGTGCCCGCCTCGGCTACGTCCAGCAGGACGCCCTCGCCCTCGGCGGCACCCTCCGCGACAACCTCCGAGTCCAGGCCCCCCGCGCGACCGAGGCCCAACTGCGCGCCGCGCTGAGCACCGTGGGCCTCGACGACCTCGTACGGCACGGCGGGCAGGGGCTCGACACGGTGGTCGGCGAGGGCGGCAGCGCCCTGTCCGGAGGCGAGCGCCAACGCCTCGCCCTGGCACGGGTGCTGCTCGCGACCCCGGACGTTCTCCTCCTCGACGAGCCCAGCAGCCACCTCGACGCGGTGAGCGAAGCGGCCACTCGCCGCGTCATCCTCCACCAGGCCAACCGTCGGGCGGTCCTGGTGGTCGCCCACCGCCTCTCCACGGTCACCGACGCCGACACCATCGCCGTCATGGACGAGGGACGCATATCCGCCACCGGAAACCATCAACAGCTCCTCGAAAGAAGCCCGTTGTACCGCCGACTCGCCAGGGAACAGCTGCTGGCGTAACGGCGTGACGAGCGCCCCCGCACGACCCCCCCCCGCCACGTCCTGAGCCCCAACTGCCGCTCGACCGAACACCGAACACGTCGGCGAGGCCACGAGAGACATTTCCTTGGGGTTGACGACCGCGCACGGGCGGGGGCGGAACCGAGGCCGGGGCGGGGCGCGTCCTTTCCGGGACCGTGGATAGGACGCCCGTTGAGCACCAACGCTCCCCGCCCACCCGTCCGGCCGCGCCACTTCCCCGCCGCCCCCCCCCGGGCCTCCTCCGCCACGGCCGTACACTCCGTTGTGGCGGCGTGTGCGCGAGGGCCAATGGCCGCTGCTGGGCGTGGTGTTGCGGGGCAGCCGGGAGCAGGTGCACCCCGCCGTCCTGCTGGTGCTGCTGCTCCCGTGCCAGTGGTGGGCGACGGTACCGCTGCTGGTCGGCTACCAGCTGGCACGCACCACCCGCCGCACGGCACGTCGCGTCTTCCCCGTGCTCCCACAGGAGCGTCTCGGGGATCCGACGCTGCTGCGGGTGCAGCGGGTGCGGACCTGGGTCGCCATCGCAGCGTCCGGGCTGCTGCTCGTGGCGTTCGGCGACTGGAGCGACGCCTGGCGAGCACAGGGGCAATTGCTGCAACGGGCGGTGTTTGCCCCCTGGCTGGCACTGATCTGCGCGGTGGTGGCGGTCGCGCTGCTGGTCGGCATCGCCAGGCCGGGCACACGCCGTCCCATGGGGGCTCACCTCTGGCCGGCGGGGCGCTCAGCCCTGTGCTACTTCGCCGCCTGGGCGCTCGTACAGCTGTTGTTCATCGCCGGGGGCAAGGGAATGGGACTGCTCTCCCACACCGGCGACGGACCACTGGGACTGCTGCTCCGAGGCGCCGGGCTGCTGGTGTGCTGGGCACCCTTCTGGTGGATGTGCTGCTTCCTCTGCTTCGCCACCGGACCGGCGCTGCGGCACGCCTTCAACCTGTCCGCCGCACATGCGCTGCTGCCCGCACTGGTCACCACTGTCCTGGCCTGGGTGTTCGCCGTCCGCGTTCTGTCATCGGGCGGACTGCCCCCCGGGCCCGGTGCCGGTCGCCATCTGCGCGTTCCTCGCGGGACCGGTGTCGGTGACGGCCCTGGCGTGGTGGGAGATCCACCGGCTGCGGCAGCAGCACGGGGTGCGGTGGCGGGGGAACTGCCCGTGACCTTGCTCTGTGGGCGGCCGGGGTCGTGCAGGGGCTTGGGTAGACGTCTGGGACGCACGGGCAGGTACTTCCTTCACGGTTGAAGGCGGCCTCCTCTTGGCGCGACTTCCCTGTCTCCACGGTGGCTGAGTACGAGGTCGCCGGCAACGCTCGCCAGCGCGAAGGCCGCATAGCTGACCATCGCTGCCCTCCCCCCCCAAGGGCCTCAGAACAACCAACTTCACGGGAATCTCCCGTGGTACGCGGCCTACTCGAATCTCAGTATGTCGCTGGGCTCCCAGCAGTCCCTTTCGTTCGTCGGACGAGGCACCGTTCCTCGGGGCGGCGACCCTCACCGATGGGGGGGGGGGCCACACCGTCGCTCACAGATGAAAGTGAACGTCGAAGCGTTCCTGCTGGGGCAGGAGTTGATCGAACGACTCCTCTCCCGCTCGGATGCGTCCCAGGGCGCGGAAATAGTCGAATCTGTCGACGCCAGGGGTCAGGACAACAAGCAGGTCGGCCGTCGAGCCGGGAGCCGCGCCAAAGGCGTGCGGCACCCCTGGTGGGACACAGAACAGCCCGCCGGTCTCGACAGTCGTCGTGGTGCCCTCCGCCGTGAACCATGCCGCACCGTCCAGTACGTAGAACAGCTCCGTGGACCGGACGTGGTGGTGGGTGGATGCCCCGGTCGCTCCACGGGCAAGGGTGAGGCGGTTCGCCCCCAGCGCCCCGCCGGTGTCCGAGGCATCAGCCAGCAGAACGAACCGGCCTCCGTCGGGAAGGCAGATGTGCTCCGAATCCTGGATGTTCACAGCCAGCACGTGACGGTTCTCGTCCATGGTTGGTCGCCCTTCGGTGTTCAAGTGGGGGTGGTGCGCGGACGTGTTGAGGCCGTCCGTCGCTGACGACATCCATTCGACGCCGGGAAGAAGAGATCAACCACAGGCTGTTGCCAAAGACAGCGTTCACCGATCGTGAAGAATCCCGTGAAGAGGCGGCATGGAACTCAGGCAGCTGCAGTACTTCGTGGCCGTGGCGGAGGAGGGCGGCTTCGGCAGGGCCGCCGACCGGCTGCACATCGTGCCCTCCGCGGTCAGCCAGCAGATACGCCGCCTGGAGCGGGAGTGGAACATGCTCCTCTTCGAGCGCACCACCCGCCGTGTACGGCTGTCCGCCGCGGGCGAGCGGATGCTGCCCGAAGCACGCGCCGTACTCGCCGCCGCAGACAGCGCCGCGCGCCTCGCCGATGCCATCCAGGCAGGCGACGAGGGAATTCTGCGCCTGGGCACCCTCCACCTGCCGGGAGGCCGCCTCGACAATCTCCTCTCCCGCCTCGCCGCCCAAGCCCCTTCGCTGCAAATCCGTCTGCGGAGCCTGCCCGTCGCCGAGCGCCTGGACGCCGTACGGACCGGAGACCTGGACGCGGCGCTGGTACGAGCAGCTGCCTGCCCAGCGGGACTGACGGCCATTCCGGTCTGGACGGACCCGCTCTACGCCGCACTCCCCGACAGCCACCCACTGGCAGCCGAACCCCACCTGGAACCAAGCATGTTGCGCGACCTACCGCTCCGGCTCGCCGCCCGCGAGGACAACGGCCCCTTCCACGACCTGGTCACCGGAGCCTTCCGGGCCGCGAATGCGCTACCTCCCGCGGGACCACCTTTCACCGGACTGCAGGAGACGCTGACCTCGATCGCCACTTCCTCGGAGCCGTCCTGGACGGTCTTCTACGAGGTGTGGGGCCTCCCACGGACTCCCCGCGTGGCAGTGCGCCCGCTGGCCACCCCAGCCATCACGACCTACCTCGCCACACGTCCGGGAACGCCGGGCCCAGGCCTGCGCCACTTGCTGCGGGCCCTCCCCGGATAACCTTCGGCGGCCGACTTGCCCGCAGTCGCCGGCTGCGCGCGAGCCCACCTGAGTGGGCCATGGCGGGCGAACTTCCATAGGATCTCGTAGCGAATTGGCGCCACCGCGGTGCCAATCCGCTGTTGTCCGGACAGACGGATCTGGGCCGGAGACCCGAACCGTTCCAGCAGGGCCAGGAGGGCCGGGGTTGCACGCGTAGGCCCAGGGCACTGTTCCAGATGCGGGGGTACCACCGTGAACAGGCCGCGGAGCCGATTGGACGGCCGGTTGGCGTCGGCATAGTGCGAGACAGAGCCCGAGTAGCCGCGTCAGTTGTTCGCGATGTCCGTTGCTCATGCACCGCAGCGCGATTGCCCCCAGCCGGCAGGGCGAGGCGCGGACGGTGTGGTTGAGTGCATCCTCTCGGAGGATGACGGTGGTTCCGCCGCGCGGCTGATCGCAGGGCGCAGGCCTCGTTCCAGCGGCCATTCATGACAGCCGTGCAGGCTGATGGCTGGCGTTGAGGGCCGTTTGAAGATGAGTCGCATGAGCATTCACCCGACGACCTCAACTGTCGCATCCCTGGCTGCACCGCCCCGTTGGGCGGTCTGGGCAGCCCACCTGACCGCGCTCGTCGTTCTGCCGAGCGGGCTGATCCGCATCATTTGGGTGCTCGGACACCCGGCTGGGTACACAGAAGCGGGCTTTGTGCCGTTCGAGACGTTCGGCGCCAAGGTGTGGATGCTGACGCTCAGCGTGGTCAGCGAACTGGTCGCGTTCCTGGTCATCGGTCTGGTGCGGCCGTGGGGTGAGGTCGTACCAGGCTGGATACCGCTGATCGGAGGGCGACGGGTCCGCCCCCTGGCCGCAGTCGTGCCCGCCTTCCTCGGCTCAGCGGCTCTCACTCTGATCTGGGCCACCATGCCCTGGTGGTGGACGCACCCGCACGACGACATGACACCCACCGGAAGCCTTGTCGTCGGCATCCTCTATCAACCGCTGGTCCTCTGGGGACCGCTGACCGCAGCCGTTACCTTCTCCTACTACCGTCGCCATCGCGCTGCGCTGCGCCGGGCTTCGGGCGACTGAAGGCGCTCAACGTCACGGTGACGTCAAGCTCGCGGCACCCCGGGTGAGCATGAGTCACAGCCGTTGGCTGATCTTCTGTTGGCTCATCAGGTTCTCCAGCTCCGCCTCCGTCAGTGGGTGCAGCGTGTTCAGGAGGCGGCGCAGCCCGGGTTCACCCAGGGTCTGGCTGGTGACTTCGATCTCCGTGCTTCGGTGGCGGCGGCTGAGGGTGACACCACGGACGCCACCGGAAAGATCGCGTACCGTGCGCATCTCGCCGTGTGCGTCCACCGTGCAGGTCACGCTCCTTTCCGCTGGCTCCGGGCACGCGAATGCCGACCACTCCGCGTCCACCGGGCGCACCACAAGACCCACCCAACCGGTCTCGTACCCCGCCCGGACGGGGACGTAGTCAACGCTGAAGGAGGCGGGACCCACCTCTGCATGCGACACCTGCATACCTGACGGGGCAGCGCCCAGGTACAGCAGTTCCTTCTTCTCCCAGTACCGGGCGACCTCCGCCGCATTCTGGCGCTGTCGTTCCTGCGCCGGGCCGATGTAACCCCCGTAAGCCACCGCGGCCGCCACAACGGCCAACGCCCCCAGCCGCACCCACGGCCCCGGCACGAATAGCGCGGCGGCCACGGCGTAGGGCATGCCCGTCAGCGCGATCCGGACACCGGCGCTCCCCAGGTCAACGCCCTTGCTGTAAGCGGCCAGACCTGCCAGGACCCCGAGGGTTCCGAGGATGAAGACCAGTACGGCCCAGCCCATCCGCCGCCCTGCGGAGCCGCACATCGGTACCACGGTCTGCACCGCAACGCCGGTCGTCGACAGAGTTCCCACCAGCAGCGGCACCCCCAGTAAGGCGAGCAGCACAGTCATACCGGTCCCACCGGCCCAGCCCGAGGTGAGCAGTCCGAAGCCGAACACCGGCATCGCAACCATCATCAGCGCCCAGACCAGAAAGAGATGCAGGGCCGTAAGCGCCCCTCTGCCGCTCGTCATGCCGCGGAGCCTGTCAGCCGACCGTGTCCCACACATGAGTACTCGTACTCAGCTCGCGCCCCATCTGCGGGCGATGTGCAGAGAAGTCGGCGTCTCGAAGCCAGCAACGGCCGTATGGCTCAGGTGTCGTCGAAGGTCACGTCTGTCGTGTGTAACTGCTGAAGACGAGCATGTACGGACGCTCCCTTTCGCTCTGCTGGTGGCACGCATCCGCACGAGCGAATGAGCCCAACGACCTCAGGCGAGCCCTGTTGCTTTGCCGGACCTGCGGACCGGAGGGCCGAGGACCTTGCCGACCTCGACGGATACGGCGTCGAGGAGTTCCTCACCGAACAGGCAGAGGGTCGCCTCCCAAGGGTGTCCAAAACTGCCGTAGCGGAAGTCTTCCGAGAGGTAGATGTAGTAATCCCCGTCGGGGTACGGGCTCAGAGGCCAAGCGGCCTGTCCAGGACCACCGACCGCCTGCGGCGCGAAGCGATACGACGTGTGCTGCCAGTCGAGCGCGAACAGCGTGCCCTGTGGGCCGGCGCAGGAGGCCAAGCCCTGCTTGACCGCCTCGACCAGGCGGTCCAGGCGCTCGTACCCCGGATCGTCGTCAAGTCCAGTAAGGCTCCAGGTGACCGACGCCACGGGCTCCTTGATACCCGGCCACTTGAACGAGCTCGTGCTCGGACGGAAGTTGAATTCCTCGTAGAAGCGGTCCCATACGCGTTGGTACTCAGCCTCTGGCAGCGCGGTCACGGGATCCTCCATCATGCCGCGACCCTATCGAAGCGCCCGAGTGAGGATCGGAGGCAGGCTTCTTGTGGAAGTGCGGACAGCCCCGACTCACCCGTACCTCGACCTCGGCCGATGCCCACCTGTGGTTGGTGGGCTGGGTCCTGCGGGGTAGCGCCTTCGAAGTGCGTACAAGTACGGGAGCGGGCGGCCGACCATTCCTGAGCGGCGCGCACGCGGGCCCGTACGCCTGCACACAGTCGGAGTGGAGCTGAGGAGAGTACGCGGTACGAGGGGACTTCCGGGGCATTGCCGGGCCGGTCTTTTGACGTCGAGGACGCTGCCGAAGCGACTGTATCCACGGTTGTGGCTGCCTCGTACTGCCCGTTGCTGCCTGCAGACTGTTTTCAGTGCGCGTGAGTGAGCGTCGACGGTCATGGGGTACGCATGAGCGTGCGTCGGTCATGCCTCTGGGGATGGGTAACCATCGCTGCTGTACGTGGTTTTGGGCTTGGTCCGGTCCCGGGCGAGGTGCGCGACCTCCTCCTCGCGGGTCCGCACATTCGGACGCAGAACTGAAACGGCTCGGCACCACTCCGGTTCCCGGCCCAATTCGTGAAGGGTTTGCTGCATGCCTCGTTCGATCGCCACCAATTCCAGGGTCGACCTTGCCGGACTGCTGGACTTCGTCCGGCCCCGGCACCGGGCGCTGCTGCTGACGCGGCGCGCGGACGGTTCCCCTCAGGCGTCGCCGTTGACGTGCGGCGTCGACAGCGAAGGCCGACTCGTCATGTCCACCTATCCGGAACGGGTCAAGACCCGCAACGCCCGCCGTGACCAGAGGGTCAGCGTCGTGGTGCTGTCCGACGAGTGGAACGGCCCGTGGGTACAGGTCGACGGGGACGCGGAAGTACTGGATGTCCCCGACTCGGTCGAGCCGCTCGTGGAGTACTTCCGCAGCATCTCCGGCGAGCACCCGGACTGGAATGAGTACCGCGAGGCGATGGTCAAGCAGGGCAAGTCGCTGATCAGGGTGGTGCCCAGGCGCTGGGGCCCTGTCGCCACGGGTGGTTTTCCGGCGCGTCTGGCATCCGAGGACTGAAGCCCCGACGGGGATTTCCGGCGAATCCCGGCCCGTGTTGGGCTCCTGTACACCGGGAACACCGGTACTTGCCTCGCTGGCAGCCCACTGCACTTTCCTCGGCGCCCGTCCGGCCGTGGAAGGCTCCGAGTTGCCGTCCTGTGGGGCCGAGGTCGCCGGTGGGTGCGTGGTCCCGGCGGTCGACGTCGCTGTCGAGGAGAGCCCCGTCACCCTCGCGCAGGTCGCCGGGCGAGGTGCAGGAGGTTTCGGGCTTTGGCGGGCCGTGGATCAGGGATTGGTCCGGGTGGCGGCGCGGCGCGGAGAACTGGTGGGCACGTGACGACGACCTCGCGGACCTCCGTACCGGCGACCGAGTCTCGGCGCACCCCGCTCGTTCTTGGCCCTGGCCAAAGACACCGGGCCACTGAAACGATCAGGGCATGCGCACGCCACCAGACCGACTGCCGTTCCCCATTCCGACCAGCACTCTGAACTCTCCGACCCGCGATGCCAGCTGGCACCAGCACGCGACCTGCTCGACGAACAAGGGAGCCGTCTCGCTGGACGCGGCCTTCTCGTCCCTGTCCGTGATCGCTGCGGCCGAAGGAGCGGACGAAGTCGTGGGCGTCACTGCACTGTGGGGCGACGGCACGGGGGCGTGGCGCGGGTGGTTCGCCTACGGAACGGCAATTTGGTACCAGGAAAATGGCTGACCATCGTTGGCCCGGACGCGACTTCTCCGCCTCTCCATGGCTTCTGGATGGCCTTGCACCCCAGAGTGGGATCCGGTCCGTGTGACGGAGTGCGTCTGCCGCATCAATGCGAAGTGGAGAGTCCCTGTAGGCGGGATCGGCATTCGGATCAGCAGGGCCAGAGTATGAGAGAAGAGCGCCATAGTGTTCGTACAGCGGTGACGGCAGCACGTGAGGGAAGGGTATGCAGTGAGAAAGCCCGAGAACTCGTCCTATCCCGTCTGGAGCTATGCCCATGAAGTGGCGTATGCCAACCCGATAGAAATTTCTCGGCAGCCCTGTCCGGAGTGCGGTGAGCGGACTCTGAACTTGGTCTATATCGTCGAGGATCTCGAAGACGGAGTGGGCCTGTTTTCCTTCTGGTGTGGCTCTTGTCTCTTCGGGATCATGCCCAGAGGGAATACTGAGGTTCCCCCGGGCGGGGCGAAAGTGAAATCCGGCCAGGAACAGATCCCCAACTACACCCTGGTCTGGGACGAATGAAGGGGACGATGGAGCCCACAGGGGAGCCGCACTGATGCTGCGTGCTGCCGCAGTCGCGGCTGCAGGGATGGGAAGCGTTGTGATGGCGCGTTCACCGGGAGCCCGATCTCCTGGCCGTGGGGGAGTGGCTCGCACAACACGGCAGAACTCGTCCGCAGAGGAACGCGCCGTCATTGGTGGCGTTGCTTTCGTCGGAGTGGGAAATCAACCGAGCGCCTACTGAGGACGGCAGTACCCGCTGCTAGCTCACCCAGATCCAGCCATTTGCTTCCACCTTCAGGGCTCAAGGGCCGACCTGCGTCATGCTCAACTATCCGCGTGCCCCTGAACGGGAGTAGAAGCCAGAAGCAAATTCGACCAGTGCCGTGATGTCGGTGCGTGCGGGTTCGGCATGGCCGCCGATCCAGCGCACTAGCTCTGCTGAAGAGACTTCGTGGACGAGGGAGAGACAGTAGGCCTTCGTAATGTCTGGGAAACACTCTTCGCACACGAGCTGCTCACCGGCGAAATCCGCCCCCAGCGTCGATAGCGAACCAGTCACCACCCACAACCAGCCGCCCGGTCATGAAGATGAGGAATTGTCAAGACCTGTGGATGGGAGCCGTGCCGACCCAGCGGTGGTAGGCGTCTACGTCGACGTTGCTGCCGCACACGATGGTGACGACGTGTCGGTCGGCGAAGCGGTCACGGTCTTCGAGGATCGCCGCGATGCCGAGCGCGGCTGACGGTTCGACGACGAGGCCGGCGTGGTCGAGCAGCATCCGCATACCGGCGATGATCGACGCCTCCTGGACCAGGACGGCGTCGTCAGCGACCAGGAGGAGGTCGTCCAGGACGGCCGGGATGGGACGTCGGCCGGCGACGCCGTCAGCGATGGTGTCGGTCGAGTCGGTGGTGACGACGCGCCGCTGGCGCCACGAGTGTGTCAGCGCCGGTGCGCCCAGCGGCTGGACGCAGATCACCTCGACTTCGGGTGCCAATGCCTTCATCACATGACCCACGCCGGTGGCCAGCGCCCCGCCGCCGAGAGCGATCAGGACGGTGTCGAACGACGGCGCGGTGTCCACCAGTTCCAGGCCGATGGTCGCCGCGCCCTCGCAGGTCTCGATGTCCAGGCTGTCTTCGACCAACCGGATGCCGTCGCAGCGCGCGATGACTGTCGCCCGCTCGCGAGCCATCTCGTGGTCGCCGTCCACCAGCTCCAGCTCGGCACCCAATGCGCGGATGCGATCAAGCTTGGCCCGAATCGCAAAGCGGGATGCCACGACGGTGACGTCGAGCCCACGGCCGCGACCGGACCACGCGAGGGCTTGGCCAAGGTTTCCCGCGCTCGCGCACACCACGGCTCGCGAGGCGTTGTCGGGGAGCAGGCTCGCGACTACCTCGGTGCCGCGGGCCTTGAAGCTGCGGACCGGGTTCGCGGTTTCGAGCTTGATGCTCATCGTGCACCCGAGGCCGGGCTCCAGCGCCTCGCAGCGATACAGCGGAGTGTCGAGAAAGATGGGGTCGATTACCCGGCGAGCCGCCCGGATCCGAGCAGTGTCGAGACGCGTCTTCACGGCACAGAAGCGTAGCGCCACCGGGGGCCGGTTCCATGAGCAACTGCCATGAGTTGTAGGTCGGTTGAGGTGCGTCACGCTGCGACGGGTTCCTCGGGGCGTTCGACGAGGTGACCGTTCTCGAAGCGGGCGCCGGCCCGGACGAGGGCGACGAGGTGGGGCGCGGTGACCGCGCGCCAGCGGGCCTGGGCGGACTCGACAAGCTTGAACACCATCGCCAGGGCTGCGGCCGGGCTGCCCGCACCGCGGGTGACCTTGGTGCGAAGTTTCACCGTGGAGAAGGTCGACTCGATGGGGTTCGTGGTCCGCAGGTGGATCCAGTGCTCGGCCGGGAAGTCGTAGAACGCCAGCAGTTCCTCGGCGTCGTCGGTGATCTTCGCGACGGCCTTGGGCCACTTCGCGGCGTAGGTCTTCGCGAACGCCTCGATGGCCTTCTCGGCGTGCGCGCGGTCCTCGGCGTTGTAGATCTCCTGCATCGCCTTCGTCGCGCCCGGTTGTGCGGACTTCGGCAGGGCGTTCGTGACATTGCGGGCCTTGTGGACCCAGCACCGCTGATGCCGGGCAGCCGGGAACACCTCGGCCAGCGCCGTCCACAGGCCCGTCGCGCCGTCGCCGACCACCAGCTCGGGATCGTGCATGCCCCGGCGGCGGCAGTCACGCAGCAGGTCGGCCCACGACTCGGTCGACTCGCGCAGCCCCTCTGCCAGCGCGATCAGCTCCTTGATGCCGTCCAAGCGCACCCCCATCAGCACCAGGACGCAGGAGTGCGCCTGCCCGAGCCGGACCTTGGGGTGCACCCCGTCCGCCCACACGTACACGTAGTCGCTGCCGGCGAGGTCCCGCTGCTGGAAGGCGGCATGGTCGTCCTGCCACTGCCTGGTCAGCCGGGTCACGGTGGCCGACGACAGCCCGGCCGCCGAGCCGAGGAACTGCTCCAGCGCGGGCACGAAGTCGCCGGACGACAGTCCATGCAGGTAGAGCAGCGGCAAAACCTCGGAGATCTTCGGGGACTTGCGGCACCACGGCGGAAGGATCTTCGAGGAGAATCGCATCCGCTCGCCGGTGGCCGCATCCACCCGCCTGTCGTTCACACGCGGGGCCGTGACCTCGACGGGGCCTGCAGCGGTGGTCACGGTGCGGGGACGGTGGTGACCGTTGCGGACCACCAGGCGCCGCCCGACCCCGTCCGTTTCGGCGGCCAAATCGGCTATGTACTGGTTGACTTCGGCCTCCAGCGCGGCGGCGAGCATCCGCCGGGCGCCCTCGCGCACGATCTCGTCGATCAGGGAGCCGGACTCGGACGAACCATCGGCATTCACTACGCTGAGCACGGGCGTGCCTTCCCGACCCGCGCTGCGAACGCGGGCCTACTCGATGACCAGAAGTCGATCACTCGGGGAGGTACGCCCTTCGCGTCCAGCCCGAGGTCGATCCACAGGTCATGAGCATTGCTCCATGAAGATCGCCATCTGCAACTGGAGTACTAGCTCATGGGCCGCTACCGCAGGGGTTTACCTTTGCTTCCACCCCTGAGTTGATGTGCCGTGCACAGAGCTTTCGTACAGTCCTGATCCGCGTGCTCGTCGGAGCCGCTGTCCATCTGGTCGTTCACCCGGCGGAGGTTTCTCATGCGGATCGCAAAGCCACGGATTCTCCTCGCAGCGCTCGCTGTCACGGCGGGGGTACTCGTCCCCGTGGTCAGTGCAGCCCCAGCCCAGGCATACGCAGCCTGCGGCAAGAGGGTCAGTGACAAGGACAACAGCACCTGGCACGCCACCGCCAACGGAGCCAACATGCGTTCGGGCTCCAATACTGGCTGTTCCATCAACGGCCTGGCAGCAAGAGGTGATGTGCTTGATTACCACTGCTACACCTACGGCGCTTGGCAGGGTGAGCAGCGTTATGCCTGGACGTATGCGCGGAACACCCGCACAGGTGTCGAAGGGTGGTTGCGGACCGACACCATGAGTGACTTCGGGAGCAGCGTGCCGTGCGGCTTCTGAGTCATCGGTAGGCAGGCGAAGGCGCAGCCGCAGGCATGGCGCGAGGTCCGGCCTTGGTGCCTGTTGCTGCCGGGCCGCATCGTGTGGAGTGGCTACGACGTGAGACGGCCCGCCTCGGCAGATGTCATGCCGGGGCGGGCCGTTGTCACAGGGGTGGCTTGCCGAGTGGCCGTCGGCCGGTTTCACCACGAGGTGGTGGCCTCCTTGGCGGCGGCTGGTGACGGCGAGACTGCCAGGTGCCAGGCGCCTGGCACCTGGTCGACAGGGCGATCGGGTGCCGCAACACTCCAAGGGCTCCGGCGATACTGCCGCGCGGGCGATACTTGGCACTTGGCGCGACATGCGCCCGTCGCGCGAGTCGGCACGGTCGGCGACCGCGGTGGGCGCGGTTTTCGATCGTATCGAGGGGAGCGTGCATGAGCACGGCGAAGGACCTGTTCATCATCGTCATGGACTCGAAGTCGCCGGATTCCGTGGGGCAGGGGGATTTGTCGCTCGCACTCGCCGGTGCCGAGCTGATCGACCTCATCGGTGCGGGGGCGGTCGTCGTGGACGGCGACCGCATCGTTCCCGGTGAAGCCCCGTCGCCGGACGACCGGATCATGGCCGAGGCCGCGGCAGGTGTCACCCGGCAGGCTCCGTACGAGCGGATCGAGGACTGGCTCTGGCGTCGCGGCCAGGACCTCTCGGCCACGTACCAGGCTGCTCTGGAGGCGGACGGTGAGCTGACGCGCAAGCGGGGCGGCCGGTGGTCCCTGGCCCCGGAGCGCATGGAAACAGCCGACACTCCGGCACGCCGGCGTGCGGCGGACCGCTGGGACGAGCAGGATCCCGTCCTGGTGGCCCTCGCCTCGGCGGTGGGCCTCGACGCGGAGCGCCCCGGCGACGTATCCGGCCCCGGCGCCGAAATCGGTGTTGACGACGCGGCCGGTTCCGGCGAGGCACGCGGTCCCGGCGACGACATCCGTCCCGGCGGCGCAGCTGGTCCCGACGACGCACCCGGTCTCGGCGACGAGGCGGTGACGACAGTGGTGGCCGTGGTCAACGACGCTCTGATGGAGCTGGAAGCCGTACGGCAGAGGCGGACCATCGAGAACGCGGCCTTCGCCAACCTCTGGCGAGGCCCGTGAGCCGAGCGCGGCCATGAAGGGCGTGTGAGGGGCGACCCGAGGTTCGGTAAGGGGCGGGGGTCGTCGCGTACCCAGGTCATGGACGCCCCACCACCCCCGTGACCTGCACCGCGCCCCGGACGTGGCCCGCATCACAACAGGAGCGGGCCTCGATCCCGGAATGCGTCGGCGTCCGGCACGGTTGGCACACGGGAATCCGAACTCTCACGCGTACCTCCGGGTACTTGAGGAGGAAGTCCCCCGTGACCGACGCCGCATCGTCCGCATCCCACGCAGCCGACATCCTGTCCCGCCCCGTCGCGCTGAACGGCCTGACCGTGCCGAACCGCATCGCGATGGCCCCCATGACCCGCCAGTTCTCTCCCGGCGGTGTCCCCGGCGAGGACGTCCGGTCGTACTACGCGCGCCGGGCCGCGGCGGGTGTGGGGCTGATCGTCACCGAAGGCACCTACGTCGGTCACCAGTCGGCCGGCGACAGCGATCGCATACCGCGGTTCCATGGTGAGGAGCAGCTGGCCGGCTGGGCGCAGGTCGCCGCAGACGTGCATGCGGCGGGCGGCACGATCGTGCCGCAGCTGTGGCACATCGGGATGGTGCGCAAGGAGGGCAGCCCGCCGTTCGCCGACGCTCCCACGGTCAGCCCCTCCGGCATCGCGGCCGACGGCACCGAGGGCGCGGGCCGGGCGATGACCCGGGCCGACCTGGACGACGTCATCGGCGCCTTCGCGCAGGCGGCCAAGGACGCCGAGCGCATCGGCTTCGACGGCGTCGAGGTGCACGGTGCCCACGGCTACCTCCTCGACCAGTTCCTGTGGGAGGGAACGAACCGCCGCACCGACGGGTACGGCGGCGACCCGGTCGCCCGGACGAGGTTCGCCGCCGAGATCGTCGCGGCGATCCGCGGCAGCGTCTCCGCCGACTTCCCGGTGATCTTCCGTTACTCGCAGTGGAAGCAGCAGGCGTACGAAGCCCGCCTCGCCGAGACCCCGCAGGCCCTGGCGGAGATCCTCGAACCGCTCGCCGCTGCGGGCGTCGACGCCTTCCACGCCTCCACCCGGCGCTACTGGAACGCCGAATTCGACGGCTCGGACCTGAACCTGGCGGGCTGGACCAAGAAGCTCACCGGCAAGCCGACCATCACCGTGGGCTCCGTCGGCCTCGACGGCGACTTCATCCGCGCCTTCGCGGGAGAGGGGTCGCAGACCAAGGGCATCGACGACCTGCTTGAGCGCATGGCGCGCGACGAGTTCGACATTGTCGCTGTCGGGCGTGCCCTGCTCCAGGACCCGCTGTGGGCACAGAAGGTCCTCTCGGGCCGCTTCGACGAACTCAAGCCGTACGACGCGGCGGCACTGAAGACGCTCAGCTAGGCGCAGCGCCGTTGCCTTGTCCGGTGCCTTGTGGTCGGGCCGCTCACGGTGGGGTGGGTGTGGGCGGCCCGGACGGGTGGTTTGGTGGGCGTGGGCGTGGGCGGTGGTGGTGTTCTGGCCGCTTGGGCCGGTGGTTGGACATCATGCGCTGCACGACCTGCCCGTGGCTGGCTGCGGACGCTCCACGGCGCCGGAGATTCGGGGGCCCGGAGGCGGCGTCCCCCTCTTCGTCAAAGGTGCGCCGGGGCAATGCGTTTGACCTCTTGCAGGGGTGCGGTGGTCCGGACGTCCAGAATGCCGGGGAGCGGTCCGACGCGCCGGTCGAGGAACTCGTACAGGTCGTAGGGGTTCTGGAAGATGCCACTCGCCACCAGATTGGCGGTGCCGGTGACGGCGGCCGCGAAGGGGATCTCGGGGTGCATGGCCAGGGCCTCGCCGACTGTACGCAGGTGGGCGGGGGCCACACGCAGCCACAGGTGGGTGTTCATGTGGTAGCCGAGGAGGTGCGGCGCGAAGTCGACGGCGAACGCCAACGCTCCCTCGGCGCACAGGCGGCGTAGGCGCCGCTGAACGCTGGACGACGCACGGCCGGTGGCCGTGGCAAGCTCGGGCAGCGTCGCCCGGCCGTCCCGGGCCAGCTCCGCGAACAGGGTGCGGTCGGTGGCGTCCAGGGGCAACGGGGCTCGTCGGCTGCCCGGATCTTCCGTCGGCGACGGTCCAGCGGCTCCGAAGCGGGTGGCGTGCCATGTGGTGGTGTCGCCGATGAAGGTCCGCATCATGCAGTGCGCACTGGCGGAGACGACGTGCGGGGTGCGAGGCAGCTTCCGCAGCAGCAGCGCGTCACGGTCGGCGGCGGTCCGGGTGCTCAGGGCGCCGTAGATCTCCGTACTGCCGGAATCGACCGTCACCCAACTGATGTCCGGGCGGCGGGCCAGGGCCCTCGCGGTCGCGTCCGCCGTGCCGGGAGCGCAGCGCAGACAGAGCAACCAGCGGGTCAGACCGAGCCGGGAGGGCACCGGGCGGCCGACAACGCGCAGTCCGAGGGTTCGAAGACGCTGGTAGCGGCGGGCCACCGTGCGCTCGGAGACGTCGAGCGCGTGTGCGGCGCGGCTCAGCGGAATCCGGCCGTCGAGCTGGAGGAGCCGGACGAGGCGCTGCTCCAGGTCGTCGATGTCGCTGTCGTAGGGGGTGCTGGAATCCACCATCAAGTCCCCTTCCGGCGCCGGTTTCTTGCATTGCCCAGGGTATGGCTTGGGGAGGGAGGGCGAGCCCGTGGAAGGTGATGCGGCAGCCACCCTTCCTCTCCCAGGAGAACCCGATGAACCAGCATGTGGACGCCGAAGGACCGCTCGCTCTCGTCACCGTCGTGGACGGGTACGTACCCGTCATCGACCTGTCCGCGGCCGGCACGGACCCGGGCCGCGAGGCCGTCGCCCAGGCCATCGGCCGGGCCTGTGAGACGTCCGGGTTCTTCGTCGTCGTGGGTCATGGAGTGCCGCAGGCTCTGATCGACCGCATGTACGCGACGACCAAGGCGTTCTTCGCCCTCCCCCGGCAGGAACGGGAGAAGGCCGTCGGCGGTCCGGACACCTGCGGGCTGCGCCCCTCCGCCGGCAGCGCGGCCAAGAGCATGGGTCTGGACGCACCACCGGACCTGTGCGACGTCTTCACCGCCAACGCCCTGGGGGAGTACGACACGGACCGGCGGCGCGCCGAGGGCGGTGGCGACACCTCGGCACCCTGGGTCCGGGCCAATCTCTGGCCCGCCGAACCGGTGGATCTCAAGAGCACCTGGCTCGCCTACCTGCGGGCAATGGAGAGCCTGGGCAGGCAGCTGATGGAGCTGTTCGGGCTCGCGCTGGGCCTCGGCGCCGACTTCTTCGACGACAAGGTCGACAGGCACATCTCGACGATCGTCGCCAACTACTACTACCCGCAGACCGCACCTGCGTTGCCCGGCCAACTCCGTAAGGGGGCGCACACCGACTGGGGCAACGTGACCGTCCTCTACCAGGACGCAGTGGGGGGCCTCCAGGTACGTCACGACGCTCCTGCGGCCCACGAAGACCAGCAAGGCTCCCCGGGAGGGGAGGATGACGGCTGGCGTGACGTGCCCTTCGTCCCCGGCAGCTTCGTCATCAACATCGGGGACATGATGCAGTTCTGGACCGGCGGCCACTGGTCGTCCACCCTGCACCGGGTTGTCAACCCGGCCCAGCACGACGGGCGTTCACGCCTGTCACTTCCGTACTTCTTCATGCCCAACCACGACGCCAGGGTCGAACCGATCACGGGCCTTCGCGGGTCGCGGCCGATGGACCCGGACAAGTGCGTCACCACGCCGGGGCGTTGGTACCGCGAGATGATGGCGGCTACCTACGCGTGACCCACGGGGGCCCACCGGGCCCTCGGGCCGGAGGGCGGGCGGCAGGTAGGAGCGCGGTCTGGTGGGTGTCGGCGGAGAGTGAGACGGGCTGTGGGGAGCTGCCATTGACGGCAGGCAGGGCAGCCCGGACGGCCTGCTGGATTGTCCCTCTCATGCGACTTCGGGCAGAACACGCCGGTCGGCGAGGCCCGGGACGCCGCCCATGCCTTCCTGGCGCAGGTGCAGGCCGACCAGGGGGTCGTCGTGTCCGAAGGGGTACGGGGGTTGGTGGCCCTGGTGGAACTGGTCGCCAGTGCCTGAGGGTATGCCCCGGGCCTGGGTCCGCCTCGCCCTGGAAGGCGACCCGACCGTCGTCCAGGACAGCGTTCGACACCTACAGGGCTCGCGCTCACCCCGCACGGCGGATTCCGATTGCGAGTGGGTCGGCCGGAGCCTGGGTGTGCGCCGGCTCGCGCTGTCCCTGCTGGTCAGGTGAGTGGCGGCATCGCCGTCGTAGAAGTCGAGTCGACCCGGACCATCACGAAAGGTCGAAGGGGGCGGGGGAGCGGCCTTCCCAGATCTGGCGGGATGCCTGTTCGGGGTAGGGCAGTGTCTTCGACTCGGTGTCCAGGACGCGGGTGAGACGTTCGTGGGGCCGGTGGGCGGGCCAGCCCGCGTCGCCGGTGGTGACGAAGCGTACCCATGTCTCCTGGAGTTCGCGGGAGAGTACGCGGGCTTCGGGAGTCGGCTCCTCGCCGATGAGCTGGGTGCCGACGGGGCTGTCCAGCGTGCCGAACGCCAGAGGCATGTCGAGGCTGTGGCAGGCGCCCATGATGCCGCCGAGGGCCGGGGCGATCCAGCAGAGTTCGAAGAGGTACGAGGTGCCGCCGGCTGCGGCGTTCGCCTCGGCCAGCTTCTGCGACGGCATGCGGAAGAGGGCGTCGGAGTACACCGTCTCCACCAGCTCCTCCGGGCCCGCCTGCGGGAACGCGGCACGGTACGCCCGTGCACCGTCCGGTTGCGGGGCGAGCAGCTCCAGCGCTGCGTCGGCGTCCCCCTCGGTGAAGGTGCCGTACAGTCCGCTCACGACGCTGAAGTACCGGAACTCGTCCCGGGCGTGGCCGACGAGCAGTTCGGTCCCGCTCGCGTGCGCGCCGGTCAGCGCGGACCAGGGTGTTTCCGGGAGGACCTCGCCGTCGACGACGGGGCACAGCGCGGTACCGGTCTCGGTGAGGCGTCCCCAGCTCTCCCGGTGCGCGTGGAGGCCGGCGTTGAAGGAGGTGAGCTCGGCGGCCAGGTGCCACGGGTCGATGTCGCGCAGGGCCTCGGCGGTGGGGGCCGCCGCGCCCAGCCGGTCCGTGAACGCGGCGGTGACCTGCCGTGCCAGCGCGGGGGTGCTGTACAGCCCCGGCACCGAATGGGCGATCGCCCGCCGGAACAGGCCGCGCGCGGACTTCATCGTCAGCAGGGCGGCGACCGAGCCTGCCCCGGCGGACACCCCGCCCACGGTGACCCGGCCGGGGTCGCCTCCGAAGGCGGCGATGTTGCGCTGTACCCACTCCAGCGCCGCGATCTGGTCGAGGAAGCCGCGGTTGGGCGGTACGTCGTCGAGGAACGTGAATCCCTCTGCGCCCACCCGGCAGTTGATGGTCACCACGACGACTCCCGCCTCGGCCAGTGCTGCCGGGTCGAACATCGGGTCGCTCGACGCCGCCGAGAGGTAACCGCCCACGGGGATCCACACCAGCACCGGCAGTCCCGCCGCTCCGGGATCCGGAGTGCCGACGTTGAGCGTCAGCCAGTCGGTGCCCTGCGGGGATACGTCGATCGGCAGGGACAGCGGCACCGCGGGGCCGAACTCGACCGCCTGCCTCGTTCCCTCCCAGCGTCGCGGCGGCGCGGGCGCGGCGAAGCGGAGCGCTCCGACCGGGGGCCGGGCGTAGGGGATGCCGCGGAACACCGCGTGCCCCTGCCGCCGGAGCCCCTGCACCACGCCTTCCGTGGTCCGCACCTTCGGCTGTTCGGACATGACGACTCCTTCCCTCGGGTGGACCCCAGTTTTTATGGGTCATGTGTATTATGTCGACTGTATTGGAATAGTCCAGAGCGCGAGGGAGCGGTCGGCGATGCCGAAACAGGTGGATCACCAAGGGCGCCGCGAAGCGATCGCCCGCGCACTGTGGCGGGTGGTGGAACGGCGCGGCGTCACCCAGCTGACGATGCGCGTGGTGGCGCAGGAGGCGGGCATGTCACTCGGGCAGCTGCAGCACTACTTCGCCTCCCGGACCGCCATGCTCTCCTTCGCCATGGACTTCGCGTCCGAGCAGACCTCGGTGCGCGTGCAACAGGGGCTCGAAAAGCTCGGGCCCCGTCCGCACCCCCGTGACGTGCTGCGGCTGACGCTCGCGGAAATGCTCCCCCTGCACGCCGACGCCCGCGCGACCAGCCGGATGAGCGCCGCCTACGTCCTGGAGGCGCTGCACGACCGGACCGTGCACGAGCAGGCACGCCGCGGTCTCGTCCAAGGGCGTTCGCTCGTCGAGCAGTTGGTCCGCCAGGCGATCACCGACGGGCACATCGACTCCGCCCGCGACCCGGCGACCGAGACCAACCTGCTCCTCGCCCTCACCGGCTTCACCCCCCTGATCGAACTCGACGTGATCGAACCCCAGGAGGCGCTCGCCGCGATCGACGTACATCTGGATCGGCTGTTCAGCAGTACGTGAGCTGCTCCCGGACGGGGGCAGGTGGGGGCACCATCAGCTCTGGCGGGGGTCTGGCGCCTGGCATCGGTCGGTGCCGGTCAGGGCGTTGTCCTTGCCGTAGTGCAGCACGGTGTTCACCGAGTTCCAGTTCTCGGCGACGGCCAACAAGCGCCATCGAGCCACGAAGAGCGGCTCCCGGAAAGCCCGGACGTTCCTGCACACCAAAATCGGCTTGCGCTACCCGTGGGCTGCGGGGAACCTCAGGTCTCGACCGTGCGAACGGTCGGCCCGTGACCGTTGAAGCGGAAAGGAACGCCGTGGCCTCCGGCATCGGACAGCAGTTGCTGCGGCGACTCCGTGCCCGCGCCGACGTTCTCGGCGCCCCCGGGTACCTGTCGGACGACCACCTGCCCGACCGGCCGACTGTGCGGCAACTCCGCGACGCCACGGCCGCCGTTGAGTCCGCGCGTGGAAGTGGTGCTGCTGAACTGTCCCGTCTGTTGCTCGCCATTGACCGCGACGGTGACCCCGAGTTGCTTGCCGAAACCGGACAGCTCCTGCTGCGGGCATCCCCCCGCTTGTGGCTCATGCTCGATGTGGTGACACGCGGTACGTGGTGGCAGGCTCCGCGCTGGTCAGCGGACGCGGTGCAACTGCTGGTGCAAGGCGAGACCTCCCCTCTGGGACTCACGGTGGCTTCTTTCCACCCCGACGGCCACGTCCGTGAGGCCGCCGTGGTCCGTCTGGCCGAACTTGACGACATGCTGGCGCTGGCCGCGCTGACGCTGCGGGCCTCGGACTGGGTGCCGCAGGTCCGTGACCGTGCTCGATCGGCGCTCCAGGGCCACCTTGCCGAGCCCGTCGGCGCGACGTTGACTGCGGTCGCACCGGTTGCCTTGGCGCTGCGGGAACGGAGGGAGGGCCGCTGGCTGGCCGACCGTATCGAAACCGTGTTCCGAGAAGGCCCGGTGGAGATACTGACCGCTGCCCTTGCCGCACCGGACTGGCGTACCCGCCGCGCCGCACATCGGGCCGCGCTTGCCGCCGACCGGCTCGACTTGGCGCAGATGCTCCACGCCGCCGAACGCGACGGTGACCTGCCGACCCGGATTCGATGCGCCGAAGCCGCGGTGAGAGCCGCGGTCAGGGCCGGAACCGTCGGCCGGGTCCGTCCACTGCTGTCGAGTGGCACCGCAGCGGTACGTGCGGAGGCGGTGGACGTGTTGGCCCGCACGGGCGACATCGGCCCTGCCAGCGACGCGCTTGCCGACCGCAACCCGACGGCGCGGGCGGTCGCCCAGGCCGCGCTGCGCCGCGTCGGGTCCGACCCGGTGGAGCAATACCGGCGTCTCGCCAAGGAGCCCCGCCCCAAGCCAGGAGCCATCGCCGGCCTCGGTGAGACCGGGACCGCTGACGACGCCAGGACCATCTCTCCCTGGCTCAAACACCCGGAGCCCCGCGGACGGATGGAAGCGGTGCGCGCAATGCGCCGCCTGGGCGCAGCCGACCCAAGCGTTCTCTCCGGCATGCTGACCGACCCGTCCGGCGCGGTCACCCGGCAGGTCACCATCGCGCTGCACCCCTTGGCGTGCCGCCTTGACCTGCAAGGTCTCCGGGAACTCCTCACCGCCAGCAACCCGCACCACATCCGCATCGCCGCCTACCGGCTGCTACACGAACGGGACACCTGGACTCGACTGCTCATCAACCTCGAACTCGTCGCAGACCCGATGTCCTCGATGCGCGACCGAGCCCGCAACGACATCGCGACCTGGCTCACACGCGAAGCCGCCGCCACGTACTCGATGCCGCAAGGTCGTACCGCCGACGCACTGAGCAGACAACTACGCGACGCCGAAGACGTACTCGACCGGGACCGGATTCGCCTATTGCGCTTCCACCTCGGGCTGAAAGCCTCGTGAACCGCGTGAGCTCGGTTCGGTGAAGGCGTCATTCACCAAGGGCTCTTCAACTTTGGGTAGTTGATGGGCCACCGGGCAGAGATCGCACCTCTGGTCTGTGATCGGCCTGGGGTCACTGCGGCGGCGGCCCAGGTGCTCTGGAACGGGCTGCGGGTGATCTGCGTCGCCGACGGCTTCACTCCCTGCAACGTGTGCGCGGTGTGTGAGCACCGGCGCAGCATGTACCTGGTCCACTACCGCTACTTCTACTTCGTGACCGCGCGCTCGCGCCGGAAGAAGTCGCCTTCTCCATCGACCATCACCACGAACGTCGCCACAGTGGCTGTCTATCACTGCCGCCCAGGCTGGACCGGGTGAACGGTGCCTGCGTTGCAGCCGGGCGCGGCCGAAGTCACCGTGCCGACTTGACGTAGTCCGCCACGATGGGGCGTTCCGGAGCGATCAGTGTGTCCGGGATCTCGGCCACGTCGAAGAAGCGCCAGTTGCGGTTCTCGGCAATGTCCAGGGTGATGGCGACGTCTTCCGGCAGGCGGGCCGTGTAGGCGACAGTCACGTTGAAGACTTCGTCGCCGTTGGGATAGCGGTAGTAGTACTCCGGCCCCGAGTACAGCCCGAGCAGGTTCAGCTCGCCAAGGTCCAGCCCCGTCTCTTCCTTTACCTCGCGGCGACCCGTCTCCTCGAACGTTTCCCCGGGATCCATGATTCCTCCGGGAAGCCCCCAGCCACCGGTGTCCACTCGTTCCAGCAGCAGGACGCGTCCGGCGGAGTCCGTCACCACGACGGACGTTCCGGGAAAGATCAGAGGTCGGGTGCCGACCAGCCTGCGCAGGTCCGCCACGTAGTCCTTCATCGTGCTTTACCGCCCCTACTGTGCTGTCGCTGGTCGTCGTACCAGGTGTGGTTCGTCATCGGAGTGCTCGACGAGGAGAGCCAGTTCGCTTTCGGGAAGGCTTGCCCGCTGAGCGTACGGGGTCAGATGCAGGCCGCGCGGAAGTGTCCCCCGACCGCATTGGTGGCGACCCAGGATGCCGTGAGCGGGTAGCTGATGGCGCTGCTGGCCGACCTCGTGGCAGATGCTACGAGTGGCGGTTGACCGTCACCGCGCAGGTCGTCCGTGGGTGGGCGTCTCGAAGGGGCGAGGAGCGCAGCTGTGCGGCGGCTTCGTTCCCGTACCCGCCATCGGGTTCTGGCTGTGCCCTGACGAAGGGGTACGGGCCCGACGCCTGCTTCGCTGTGGAGCTACGGCAAGTTCCGGGCGAGCGGCCGAGGCATGCCTTGCGATTTCAAACCCGTCGCAGCGCCTCAAAAAAGTTCGGTACGACAGGTTCCGCGTACGCAAATCCATCTGGTAGGAAACCTTCCTAACGAGAAAGTGGAGTGCTCACCACCCCCCCACGAGTTCACTGGGAGCCCATCCATGGCATCACGCTTCGTCAACTCGACTACTGCGCATGGTGTTTCGTGCCGAGTCGCACCGGGGATGGCCGGAGTCCCGGTCTCCGCCGCACTGCTGGGCGTGCCTCAGGTCGACGCGGCTGCATCAGGCTGGACGATCCGGCGCATAGGGGGATGGCGATGAACCTGGTGTCGGGTGCGGAGAACTCCTCGCTCGACTGGAAGGCCCCGTACAAGTACATCGAGGACATCGACGACGGCCTCGGCTGCACCGTGGGGATCGTCGGCTGCTGCTCCGGCACCGGCGACAAGCTTGACCGGGTGCGGCTGTGTGCCCGCCGCAAGCCGGGCAACCTTCTTGCCAGACGCCTGCTGACCCTGGAGGACGTCAACGGCACTGACTCGCCCGCCGGTCTGGACCCGAAGCTCCCGAAGGGCCGGGCCACCGGTGCCAGGGGCAGTGCCTTCCAAAGGCCCAGAAGGACGACCGCGAGCGGGTCTACTTCCATCCCGCTATCGCTCATGCAGAAGCAGAAGGTCCGCGCGCGGTCATGCAGTGCGCGTCATACGACTGCATCGTCAACAAACGCACCTGCGTGACTTTCGAGACGCCCGCGGGGCCGAGATCCCCCTACCGGGATCCCTACAGAGCACCAGAGTCCGCACAGTGAACGACGCACCGAGAACCCATGTCGATGACAACGCTCCGTCCGTCCACCTCAGCTCCACAGGAGGCGCTCCCGTGCACACGTATACCCGTAGCCGCACCCCACTCGCCCTTGCCCTCGCCCTCAGCACCGGCATGCTCGCACTCCTCACCGGCACCTCCCAGGCCGCGCCCCGCGCCGCCACCGTTGAGGTATCCACCTCCGCCCAGCTCAAGGCGGCGCTCGCCGCGGCGGTGCCCGGCGACACCATTCACCTCGCCGACGGCACGTACACCGGCAATTTCAAGGCGACCCGAGCGGCGACCGCCGGTTCACGCATCCAGCTCACCGGCTCCGCCAGGGCGGTCCTCACCGCGAGCGGCGGCTACGGTCTCCACCTCAACGGTGCCTCGTACTGGACCGTCAGCGGTCTGACCGTGACCGGCGGCCAGAAGGGCATCATGATCGATGCCGCCCGCGGAGTCGTCGTGGACGGTGTGGTGGTCCATCGCCTCTCGATGGAGGGCGTCCACTTCCGCAAGTCCAGTGCCGACGGAATCATCAAGAACTCGCGGATCTACGACACCGGCCGCGACGGCTCGGGCATGGGAGAGGGCGTGTACGTGGGCAGCGCCAACACCCTGAGCGACAAGAGCGACAACGTCCAGATAGTCGGCAACACCATTGGCCCCGGCGTCGGCGGCGAGGGCATCGACATCAAGGAAGGCACCACCGGAGCGCGGATCATCGGCAACACCTTCGACGGAGCGGGCCTGACCGGCGCCCATTACGACGACTCCTGGGTCGACATCAAGGGCAACGACGTCCTGGTGGAGAACAACACCGGAAAGAACTCCACCAACGACGGGTACCAGACTCACACCCAGCAGGCCGGCTGGGGCTGCGGGACGGTGTTCCGGGGCAACAAGTCCACCCTGACCGGCGCCTCCGGGGCAACTCAGCTGGCAATCAACGTCACCAACAACAGCGCCAGTTGCCGGACCACGGTCCACCGTGACAACACGGTGACCGGAGGCAAGGGACTGACGAACATTCCCGTGACGCCGTAGGCGGCCGATCTCTGGCGAGGTGGGCCTTGGCCGAGCCCCCAAACGAAACCTCCTCCACCTTCGAACTGTGCTTTGTGAGCGACATCCCCAGCGTCGCTGCGCCCAGTCGTCTCGTAGAGGGGGGCGTGTCCGGCCTGCGGAAGGTTCTCTGGTTGCAGGGCGACCGCGTGGTCCACATCGCCCGTGTGGACGTTGGGTGAGTCATCGGCCGCTGTTCTCCGTCGGCCGGAGGTCGCACTGGCTGGTCCAACAGCGGACACCCCGGCTGGTCCGCTGTCCGGACACCAGGTGGATGCGGGCCCAACTCAGGCAGCCCTCGGAGGGAGCCACGCCCATCGCAGAAGGGTGTGGCTCCGGCTGGGGCGGAGAGATGGGGGCTCGGCTGGTTCTGCCCTGAGCGGCCGGCTTGGGTGGCGGTATCGGGCCTCCTCAGCCACGTCGGGCGCCTGTTCAGCCCACTCGATGAGTGATTCGAAGATCCTTCAGCAACACGCTCCGGCCCGACCAGGACTCATTGCTTACGCGTACCGCGAAGCGCCGCCCATTGGTCAGACGGGATCAGTGAACGAGATCGGTTTGCCGGCGGCGTGGGCATATGCGATCTCCCTGCTCGTGGACTCACCGATATACCCACCTGGGTTGACGACCAGCACCCGATCGGCCAGGTCGATCTTGCGCAGGTGAAGGGCACCCAGCGCGATCTTCTGCTCGTCGGTGATCGACTCGTTTGCTTCGGCCGGCGCGACGACGATAACACCTGCGAAGGTCAGATCACGGTTCGCTGCACGCATCTCGTCCACGAACCGGGTCGAGCCGCAGATACAGACGATCTCAGGTCGGTCGGGCACAGCTCAGTCCTTCTGTCGCACGGGAACCGTCACAGTGGACGATGACATCACGCGGCGAATGCCGGGCGGAGTACGGGGGCAGCGGGCCTCGCCGGTTGGGCCCTGCTGAGCTGAATGCGCTCGGCCAGTCACCGGGCTCGCCGGATTTCGTGCTGTGGCGCGGCTGGACCGGGCCCGCAGTGGCACCGTGCACACCCGGTCGATTCGGGCGGGCCGCCACTGGCGGCCCGCGCCTCGACGTCCGGCGGTGCGATACGTACCGGGGTCAGTGCCCGGGGCAGGGCAGGGCGTGGAAGGGCAGTGCAGCGGTGCGCGCAGTTCTGCTTTCCGCCACTCTGTGTTCACTCACATGTTCCATTCCGGCAAAGGGTGCGCGGCCCACTGTTCGGGCGGCCGGTCCCTTGGGTCCCTCAATTGCGGATGTGGGGGCCCGCGGGAGGGGAATGTCGTTGCTTTGAGATCAGCGGCATGGAACGCACCGTGGGTGCTGCGCATCCTTAACAACTGCACCAAGAGGTGTGAGCCATGCAGTCCTGGACAGAGAAGTGAGCACCACCATGAGCGCGTCCCCCGTCACCGCCTCAGTGCCCGCAACGGGCGGAAGAGCCTGGGTCCACGCGACGGCGTCGGCCTTCGTCGGAGGAATTCTTCTCGGCATCCTGACCAATCTGGCCCAGGGCTGGCTTCCGAACCCGTGGGATCAGATCGCCAACTCCGGTGCGGTCTGGTCCGTCTCCGCGTTCGTCGCGGGCGCGCTGCTGGCCCGGAAGGTCAGCCTGCCCGCCGCCGCTGTTGCGGGTCTGCTGGCCGAGTCAGGGCTCGTCGTCGGGTACTACGGCTACGCGGAGTTCGGACGCGACGGCATGGGCTCCCTGTTCGCGCCCCTGGTCTGGGTCGGTATGGCGTTCATCGCCGGCCCTCTGTTCGGGGTGGCGGCCGTGTGGTGGCGGGGGGAGAGCCCGCGCCGCCGTGTCATCGGCCTTGCCGCCCTGGCCGGGGTGTTCGGCATGGAAGGCCTCCACTACGCCTGGGTTCTGCAGTACGCCCCCCAGGCATGGGCCTGCCTCGCCGTCGCGGTGCTCGTGCCGCTGTTCATGGGGCGCACCCACAAAGAACGCGGACTGACGCTCCTGGCCACCGTCCCCGTCTCCTTCCTGGCCTACCTCGTCATCGACAAGCTGATCCTGACGCCGCTCCTCGGCGGGTAGGCACATCGACGGGAGTGATGAGGAGCGGGGGCGCCCGAAGCCATAGGAGGTGGCTTCGGGCGCCGCTTCGGTCGTACGGCCGCAGCGGGGGCACGCGGGCAGTTGTTGGAGAAGCCGGAGGGCGTTGCGGCAACCTCCACCGCCGCGGATGAGGAAGCCTGGATCGCTCTCGCGCATCCGGCACAGGGTGCACACACCGCTGTGGCGGACCCGGCGGCAGGTCCAGAGGCGAGTTCGACGCAGGTGTGGCGGACGTTGGCGGGCGGCGGATGCCGGTTGGCCGGGCAGGCGCTTGTCGAGGCCGGTGCAGCTCCGTACCGTGGCGGCGGCCGATTGTCCGGACGTTCGGGGGAACTGGAATGGGGCGCCGGGAGAAGCCCGTTGACCCGGGGGCCGGCCCGGTGCAGGAGTTCGCCTTCGCGTTGCGTGAACTCCGCCGGGACGCCGGGGGGATGTCGTATCGGCAGATGGCGGGGGAGAGCCGCTATTCGGTGACCGCTCTGTCCCAGGCGGCGGCCGGCGAGAAGCTGCCGTCCCTCGCGGTCACACTCGCCTACGTGCGGGCCTGTACGGGGGATGCGGAGGAATGGGAGCGGCGCTGGCGCGAAACCGCCGCTCGGGAGGCGGAACACCTTCTTCGCACGGCGGACGGGACGACCGACGCGCCGTACCGCGGCCTGGCCCGTTTCGAGCCCGACGACGAGGGTCTCTTCTTCGGCCGTGAACGCGACACCGCCGAACTGGTGGAGCGGGTGGGACGGCACCGGCTGACAATGCTGCTCGGGCCGTCCGGCAGCGGGAAGTCGTCCCTGCTGCGGGCGGGCCTCGTTCCCCATCTGCGCCGGGTGGCCGACCCAGGGGCGCGTCCGGCCGCGGTGCGCATCCTCACCCCCGGCCCGCATCCGCTGCGTACCGCGGCGCAGGCACTCGTGCCCGCGGACGGCGAGGGCGACACCTGCGTGATCGTCGACCAGTTCGAGGAGGTCTTCACCCTCTGCCACGACTCCGACGAGCGGGACCGGTTCATCGCGCTGCTGCTGGCCGCGCGGGCCGCGGGCAGTCGGCTGCGTGTCGTGCTCGGCGTTCGAGCGGACTTTTACGCCCGCTGCCTGAACCACCCCGAACTCGCCGCGGTGGTGGCCGAGTCCAGCATGGCGGTGGGGCCGATGGGCGCCGCCGGCCTGCGGGCGGCCATCGTCAAACCGGCTCAGGCGCACGGGCTCGTCGTGGAACGCGCGCTCACGGACATCCTGGTCAGAGAGGTCGCACAGGAGCCCGGCAGCCTGCCCCTGCTCGCGCACGCGCTGCTGGAGACCTGGCGCCGTCGGCGCAGCCGGTCCCTGACACTGCGGGCGTACGAAGCGGCCGGCGGCATCCACACCGCCCTCGCCCGTACCGCGGAAGAGCTCTACGCGGGTCTGACCCCCGTACAGGCGTCGCACGCGCGGCGGATCCTGCTGCGCCTGATCACACCCGGTGAGGGAACGCCGGACACGCGCAACCCCGAGTCCCGGGCCGCGCTCCACACCACCGACCCGGACATCACGGACGCCGTACTCGAGCGGCTGGCCGGCGCCCGGCTCATCACCATGAACGACAGCACCGTCGACCTGGCGCACGAAGCCCTGATCACCGCCTGGCCCCGGTTGCAGCAGTGGACGGCGCAGGACCGGGAGCGCCTGGTCGCGCACCGCCGGCTCACCGAGGCCGCTCGTGCCTGGGTTCTGCTGGACCGGGACCCCGGCGCCCTGTACCGGGGCACGCTGCTGTCGGTGGCGGACGAGCTCCTCAACCCCGCGCGGCATCCCGGCGTGCTGACCGAGTGCGAGCACTCCTTCCTGGCGGCGAGCCTCGCGGAGCGCGACCGGGAAAGGGCGCGTGCAGCGCGCGCGACCCGCGTCCTGCGCGGTCTGACGGTCACGCTGGCCCTCCTCCTGGTGTTGGCCCTGACGGCAGGCGTGATGGCGTGGCGACAGAGCAGGACCAACGACGAGCAGCGCATCAGGGCGACGGCACAGCGGCTGGCCGCGGTCGCGGACGGCCTGCGCTTCAGCGACCCGCAGCTGGCGATGCGCCTGAGCGTGGCCGCCTGGCGTGTCAGCGAGACGCCCGAAACACGTTCCGCCCTCCTGTCCGCGCTGGGCCAGAAGGAGACAGCGGCCTTCCAGGTACCGGTGACGGGTGATCCGGAGGAGCTGGCCCTCAACAAGGACGGCCGTACGCTCATGGCCCGCAACGGCGGACAGCTCGTCGTCTGGGACACGACCACCCGTCGGCAACGGAAGGTGGCCGTCGGGCCGGAAGCCTCCGCCAGCGGACTCAGCGGGGACGGCAAGAGGGTCGCGGTGCAGGACATCTCCGGTTTCACACAGGTGTGGGACCTCACCGCCCTCAAACCTGTCGGCAAGCCCTTCCGCACGGCCTGGGGCAGCCTCGCCCTCGATGCCCACGGCAGCACTCTGCTGGCCACCGGTTTCAGCCCCGTAGGGGAGGACGGCAACGGCTTGCTGGAGCTGTGGGACGCCGGGCGGCGGCAGCTCATCACCCGCAGGCCGGCCGACCCCAACGCGCGAGCGGTGGTCCACGGCCGGATCCTGGCCGCGTGTCCGGACAAGCCGGGGGCCCTGCTCCTGTGGAACACCGGCACCGGGGGACCCCACCTCCCCGGGCGCAGCATCTCCGGCGCGACCTGTCGGCGAGGTGCCCCGGTACTCGCCGGGGGGACGGCCGCGCTGATCCGCGGCAGCGGCGTGGACCGGTGGGACCTGAAGACCGGACGTCCACTGCCGACCCTGAGCCAACCCGCCGCGGACGGCACCGGGCCGGAGTCCGGGGAGGCCGACTCGGTGACCCCGCTGACGGAGATCACTTCCAGTGACGACGGGCGGTTCCTCGCCGCGACGAGCGCGGCAGCCATCGTGCTGTGGCGCACCGACCAGCCCGAGCGTCCCCTGTGGCGGTACTCCCTGGACAGCGACCACGCCACCCAGCTGCGCCTCGACATGACCGCGCGAGTGATCCGCTACCTGGGACGGGGCGGCCCCACCGGGACGACCGTGCGCACGCTCGACATCGCACCCGCGGTGGCCTCCTCGTGGCAGCGTGGTGCAGGAGAGAACAGGGGGTTCCTGAGCGCGGACAGCCGGTTCCTGGCGACGGCGAGCAGCGACCACCACACCGTGAAACTCGCGCTGACCGACCTCCGGAACTCCACAGGCCCGCAGGCCGTGGCCACCGTTCCCGAGATCGTCCCCGACCCCTACTCCGCGGCCACGGTGCTGGGCACCGGTCTCCCCGTCTCGCTCGGCGCGGACGGCAGTGTGCTGGCCTACGGCACCCGGAGCAGGCCGGGCAAGGGGTTCGCCGACCGGGTGCACCTGTGGAGCAGCACGACGCGCACACCGGTCCGAACACCGTTGCCCACAGCGCCATTTCAGTCCCTCGCCCTGAGCCCGGACGCGCACTTCCTCGTGACGTCGACGGAGGGCAGCACCGAGGTGCGGGACCTGCGCCGGTCGAGAACCAGGGCTGTTCCCGTCAGTGGCATGGGCGGAGTCGCCTTTCGGCCCGACAACGAACTCGCCGTCCTGGTCGCCGCGGGCGGAGACGCACACCTCGTTCCGCTGCGATCGGACGAGCGGCCCCGAAGGCTGCCGATCGGCTCGTACCTCACCGCGCCCGTCTTCAGCCCGGACAGCCGCTTCCTGGCCGTGGGCGACGTACTGGGACAGGTCGGCCTGTGGGACGGAGCTGCGGCCAAGCGCCTGCACCTGCTGGCCGGCACCCGGGGAGGCTCGGTGCGCGGACGTGCGGAAGCGGTGACCGCGCTGGGCTTCACCGCCGACGGATCGCTCCTCGCCGTCGCGGGAGCGGACGGCACCCTCCAGGTGTGGGACACCGCCTCCGGGGAGCAGATCGGTGCGGGGCTGGTCACTCCCGGAGACCGGATCACCTCGGTGTCCTTCGCGCCCGGCGGGGACGTGGTGTACGCGGCAGGCGCCCGTACGCCGTTGCAGCGCTACGAGATCGGTACGGGAAGTACCGCACAGGCCGTATGCCGGCGGGCCCAAGGCGGACTCCCGCGCGCGGACTGGGCCGCCCGACTGCCCGAAGTGCCCTACCGGCCCACCTGCTGACGGGGCCCCGGCCGCGCCGGGACTCGCGGCCGGATCGCGCGCCTATTCGGGCGGAGGGGTGTTGAAGTCCCAGAACGCGCCCCTGGTCGCAGCCCCGGCAATCCCGTCCGGCACCAGGCGGTAGCCGCCCCAGTAGGTGAGGTGCAGCTGAAGCCCCGCGACGGTCCGCGGGCCGACGATCCCGTCCAGGGCGTCATGCTCGAACCGGAACGCGCGCTGCGCCGCTGTCCAGCTCCTGATGCTCAGCTGCCCGTCGACCGGACCCGCGTCCTGGCCCAGCGCGTGCAGCCAGGACTGCCAGTTCCTCGCCCGCACCGGGTCCAGCCCCAGACTCTCCGCCGGGGCACCGCAGCTCTCTTCCTCGGCGCCCGGCGGTGCGACAGCGGGCGGATCGCCCACGGGCCGTCCACGGGCACTCGCCAGGACCGTGCTCACACGTCCGGCGAGGCCGAAGGCGCTGGAGCGGACCTCGACCAGAAGGGATCGCACGACGCCGTACTCCTTCGCGGTGCCGGAGGTGTGACACCTCCCGGGTGGCTGGGACACCAGTGCACCGCGCCGTGCGGTTGTTCATCAGCCCGGTTCAGGGCGGCGAACAATCGGATGCATGCGATGTGGGGAGGCGGAGACGCGGGGAGGCGGACACGTTCGTGCCTGGGCCCGTGTTCGGGGAAGCCGGCGCCCCCGGTCGTGTCGCGTGCTCGGCCAGGGCGCCGGCCCCGGTCACCGGAGGGCCGCGCAGGCGCCGGCCAGGACCGCGGCGAGAGTGAGCGTGGCCGTGAAGGCCACGGCCGCGCGGGTCAGGGCGGCGGGATAGCCGGCGCCGTCCAGTCGGGCCAGCTTCGCCGCGCCCGCAGCGGCGAGCACGGCGACGACGAGCACCAGGGCGAGGGCGAGCAGGAAGGTGGTGAGGTTCATGAGGGTCCTCCGCGGTCCGGTCGGCCGGATGCCGACGACCGGAACAGTCGCGGTTTCGGTGTTCACCGCAGTGCGCTCGGGACGATCCTGAACAATGCGGTGCACAGGTGAACACAGCGCAGGGGAGCGGGAGATGGCCATGACGCCGGAGGAAGCGCGCGCGGAGCTGCGCCACCAGGTGGAGCGTGCCCGGAACGCCGCAGGGCTGTCCAAGAAGGTGCTGGCCGAGCGCACCGGCCAGGGGCGCGTGAAGATCTCGCGGACCACGGTGCAGCAGTTCTTCCGGCCCGACGGGCCGCTCCCGAGCGCCGACACCGTGATGGCCCTCGCGGCCGTCCTGAGGATCGACGGGCAGGCCCTGCTCGACCTCCGGGACCTCGCCGCCGCCCGAAAGGACGGCTCCGGCCCGTCCTCGGACCGCGCCTCGTACGACAACGGCCGCGCGCGGCAGGCGACGGCCGAGGCGCGGCTGATCGGGCCGATTCCGCCAGCCGCGCGCTCCTTCCAACTCCGCGCGGAGAAAGAGAAGTTACACCGTTTGCTGGCCGGTGGCGGCACCGCCGTACTGTACGGACGACCCGCGGCCGGGGGCGTGCTGGTCGGGCTGGGCGGAGTCGGCAAGTCGCAGCTCGCCGCCGACTACGCCCGCACGGCCCTGGTGGCGGGGACGGTGGACCTGGTGGTGTGGGTGACCGCGGCCAACCGGCCCGCGATCGTGGACCGCCTGGCCCAGGCCGCCCGGGACCTGTGCGCCCCCGACCTGGACGACCCGGAACAGGCGGCCCAGGCCTTCCTGTCCTGGCTCACCCCGAAGCGTTCGGCGGCCGTACCCGTGCGGTGGCTGGTGGTGCTGGACGACCTCACCCGCCCCGAGGACCTGCACGGGCTGTGGCCGCCGGACAGCCCGCACGGGCGCACCCTGGTCACCACCCGCCGACAGGACGCCGCCCTGGCCGGTCCCGGCCGCTCCCGCCTGGAGGTCGGGCTCTTCAGCCCTCAGCAGTCCGTCGCCTACCTCACCGAAACCCTCACGGCGTACTCCTACCCGCAGTCCGACGACCCCGGCGAACTCCTGTCCCTGGCCGCGGACATGGGACATCTGCCGCTGGCGCTGTCCCAGGCCGCCGCCTACCTCGCGGACACCGGCACCACCATCACCGCCTACCGGCAGGCACTCGCCGACCGGGCCACCGCACTGAGCGAACTCGCCCCGGACCTCCTGCCCGACCAGCAGCCGCACACCGTCGCCGCGGCGTGGGACCTGTCCATCGAGCACGCCGACACGCTCCGCCCCGCCGGCCTCGCCCGGCCGCTGCTGCACCTGGCATCGTTCCTCGACCCCAACGGCATCCCCGAATCCGTCCTCACCAGCGAACCCGCCCGCGCCCACCTCGCCCAGTGCCGTACGCCACAGGCCGCTCCCGAGCCGGTGAGAGTGGCCCCGTCCGAAACCGCCCCGGTCTCCGCCGCCGACACCGCACGGGCCGTCAGCGCACTACGACGCCTCAGCCTCATCACCCACACGCCCGACGAACCCGTCACCGCCGTACGCGTCCACCAGCTCCTCCAGCACGCCGTGCGCGACACCCTCTCCCCGGACCAGCACGCCCGGACCGCCCGGACCGCGGCCGACGCCCTGTTCGCCGCCTGGCCCGACTTCGAACGCGACGAGCGGCTCGGACAGGCGCTGCGCGCCAACTCCTCGGTCCTCGCCTCCTGCGCGCGGGATGCCCTGCACCGGCCCGCGGTGCACTTGGTGGTGTTCCGGTCGATCGCCAGCCTCGGCACCGAAGGCCAGCCGACCGCCGCCCGCGACCAGTGCCGACAACTCGTCGACAGGGCGACCGCCGAGCTCGGAGGCACCCACACGAGCACCCTCGACGCCCGCTGCAGCCTCGCCCACTGGACAGGAAGAGCGGGCGACGCGGCCGGGGCCGCAGCCGCCTACGCCGACCTGGCGAGCATCCCCAGCCTCAGTGCCAGGTTCACTCACGACGTGCTCACCGGCTGGGCCCGCTGGGCGGGAGAAGCAGGAGACGCGGACAAGGCCGTGGCGCTCTTCAGCAGCGTGCTGTTGGTACTGGAGGAGTCACTGGGACCGGAGCATCCCCGTACTCTTGCCGTCCGCCTCGACCTTGCCCGCTGGCGCGGGGAGGCGGGAGACGCCGCCGGGGCCGCAGCCGCCTACGCCGAACTGGTCGAGCCCATGGACCGTGTCCTGGGGCATGCCCACCCCGACACCGTCACCGTCCGCCTCGGTCTGGTCCGCATGCTGGCAGAAGCCGGGGACGGCCCCGCGGCCTTCGCGGCCCAGGCCGATCTGAAGAGGCACGTGCCGCATGTGCTGGCGGACCAGGATCCCCGGATCCCTCCCGTTGCCTACCTCGACTTCCCCCGCCTGCAGGCAGAGAAGGGGCAAGTGGGCGCGATCAAGTTCACCGATTCCGTCATCATGTCGTACATGGACAGCGAGGTGGGCGAGGACCACCCGCAGACGCTCGCCTACCGCGCCGGCTCCGCGTCGTTCCTGGGGGAGAGGGGAGACGCGGCCGGGGCCGCAGCCGCTTTTGCCGACCTGGTGCGACGTGCGGCCCGCGCGATGGGGGACGACCACCCCTTTGCGCAGCAGGCCCGGGAGAGCCTTGCCTTCTGGCAGAAGGAGGCGGAGGAACTCGACGGGGCCTTCGGGCTCTATGTCGATGTACCGGCAGACATGGCTCAGGCACTGAACGAAGCCCGGCTGCGCCCGAGGTTCGTCGGCCCCGGCCGGCGATGGCTGTTCCGGGCGTCAAGGAACGGCGGGCGATCGGGAGCCGGCAACTGAAGCCCGGCCCTCCGCACTCGTCAAGGCGGACAGCGACGAGTGAGCGCCGACGCCCGGACCGGCCGGCCCGCCCCTCACCGTGCGCCCAGACCGGCCGGCCCGCCCCTCACCGTGCGCCCGGACGGGCACCGTTCCTCGTGTCGGCCCGGGGGGCGGTCCAGGCGTCCAGCGGTAGCGGGCCGCGGTCGACGACGGTGCGGATGGAGATGGTGCTGCGTGCTTCGCGCACCGGGCCGATGGCCAGGATCCGGTCCTTGAGGACCCTCTCGAAGGTGTGCAGGTCGGGCACCGCCAGCTCCACGAAGAAGTCCGCGTTGCCCGAGGTCACATGGCAGGCGACCACGTGGGGGATCGCCTTGAGCGCGTTCTCGACCACCTCGGAGGTGGTCCGGGAGTGCTCGGTCTTGAGCATCAGGAGGACCGTCAGGCCGAGTCCGAGGCGTTCGCGGTCCAGGTCGGCGCGGTAGCCCGCGATGACGCCGTCCCGCTCCAGGGCCTTGGTGCGCCGCAGGCAGGACGTCGGCGACAGCCGGACGGCGTCGGCGAGCTCGACGTTGGAGGTCCTCCCGTGCTCCTGGAGGTGATCCAGAATCAACCGGTCAATGAGGTCATAGAGGGGCTTTGGCATAAAAGACACCGTAATGCTAAATCTGGCGCATAATCGTGCGCCAAAACGGTCCATACCCGTCCGTCACCTCATCGCATGCGGCGCGATTTGGTGCATGTTGGTCCTCGCGTCCCGGCCGAGGCCACGGGATGCGCAGCAGCCCTAGCACCTCTCTTCCTTGGACCACTCATGCACCACTTGCCGCTGGAACTGAACCGCACCGCGATGGCCGTGACGGGAGGACTCGTCCTCGACCGCGTCATCAACCGCATCGAAGCGCTGCCCGAGCGTCCCTCGGCGCCGGAGACCGCAGCGGATCGCGTCGCGTCCTTCCTGGCACCGCCGCCCGCGCGGGGAGGCGACCTGAAGCCACTGCTCGACCGGCTGGACGAGGCCGCGGACTGCGCGGTGGAGACCGCGGGCCCGGGACTCCTCGCGTACATACCGGGCGGCGGGCTCTACACCGCCGCGCTCGCCGACCTCTACACCCGCGCCGCCAACCGCTACGGCGGCCTGGCCGCGATGGCACCCGGCTTCGCCGCGCTGGAGGAGAGCGTGCTGCGCTGGATGGCGACCGAGGTGTGCGGGCTGCCGGACGGCAGCGGCGGGCTCCTGACCAGCGGCGGATCCATGGCCACGTTCACTGCCGTGGTCGCCGCCCGGCACGACCGCCTCGGCGAGGACATCGGTACGGGCACCGTGTACACCACCGCCTTCGCCCACCACTCCGTCGCCAAGGCCGCCCGGCTGGCCGGCATCAAGGAGGCTCACATACGCCTCGTGCCGTACACGGACGACCTGCGCATGGACCCGGTCGCCGCCGCCGGGATGATCGAGGCCGACCGGGCGGCCGGACTGCGGCCCTTCCTCCTGGTGGCCACGGCCGGCACCACCGACACCGGCACGATCGACCCGCTCCCGCCGCTGGCCGCCCTCGCCCAGCAGGAGAACCTGTGGCTGCACGTCGACGCCGCCTACGGAGGCTTCTTCCGGCTCACCGAGCGCGGCCGGCAGCGGTTGGCGGGCATGGAACTCGCCGACTCGATCACCCTGGACCCGCACAAGAGCCTCTTCATGCCCTTCGGCACCGGCGCCCTGGTCGTACGGGACCGCGCCGCCCTGCAAGCGGCGCACGCCGGAAGCGGCAACTACCTCCAGGACACCACGCCGGTCCCCGGCGTCCCCGACCCGGCACACCTGGGCCCCGAGCTCACCCACGAGGTCCGCGGCCTGCGCGTCTGGCTCCCGCTGCACCTGCACGGGGTGGACGCCTTCCGGGAGGCGCTCGACGAGAAGCTCGACCTGGCGGCCCACGTGCACAGCGTGCTGTCCACGCTGCCCGGCCTGGAGGTGCCGCGCACCCCGGACCTCACCTGCGTGACCTTCCGTATCCGCCCCGAGGACGACAGCCCGGCTGCCGCCCAACGGGCCGACCTGGCGGGCCGGACCCTCCTGGAGAGGATCAACGCGCATCAGCGCGTCCTGCTCTCCAGCACGGTCGTGGACGACCGCTTCACCCTGCGGCTCTGCGTCGTCTCCCACCGCACGCACCGCGACCGCATCAACGAAGCGCTCGACCTCATAGCCACCGAACTCGCGAACGTCGCAGCGCTCACGGACAGCACGAGCGCAACGCTCCACGAGCACGCGGCAGCCCTCTCGGACAGCACGACCGCAAAGCTCCACGAGCACGAAACAGTCCCGTTGCCCCGCCCGCTCCTGCCGAGCCCGCAGCACCACGTGGAACTCGCGCCCCACCCCGGCACGGACCACCGGTCCCCTGCCCGCCTCGCGGCTGACCGGTAAACCCTCCGGGCGCCGTGCACCGGGTGGGAGTGCGCGTCTCCGGTGCGGTCGCCACAGCCGCCGGGGAAGATACGGAGTGTCAACTCTCAATTGCCGTTTCTTTGCGATTAGTTGACCACAGCGAGGCGTCCCTTGATTGACTACGGCGAGCTTCACATGGGCCGGTGATTCAGCTGCGCCCTCGGACAACTGCCCTGGGGGGAAGAATGACCCGTCCGAACAAGCCCGTCCTCAACCGCCGCACCCTGCTCGGCGGGACCGCCGCAGCCGGTGTCGGTGTCGTCGTGCCCGCCGGAACCGCCGCCGCGGAAGGTGTCGGCCAGGAGCGCGGGCCCCTTGACCAGGAGGCGATCGACGCCGTCGTCCGGCGCGTCGAGGCCGGTCTCGTTGAACTGCGGCGCGACCTGCACGCCTATCCGGAGACGGCGAAGAGCGAGACCTCCGAGGGAGAGGTCGCCACGTCCCGGATCGTCGCGCACCTGCTGCGCGCCGCCGGGCTCGAAGTGACCACCGGGGTCGGCGGCTTCGGCGTCGTCGGCGTGCTGAAGGGCGCGCGGCCCGGACGTACGGTCGCCTACCGTGCCGACATGGACGCCGTACCGAAGGAGGGGATCTTCCCCGAGGCCACCCGGCCCGCCCATGTCTGTGGCCATGACGTCCACACCGCCGTCGGCGTCGGTGTCGCACAGACCCTCGCGCAGTTGCGGCACCGCCTCAGCGGCACCGTCGTCTTCTTCTTCCAGCCGGGGGAGGAGACCCTCCAGGGCGCCCGCGCGATGATCGATGCCGGTGTGCTGCGCGATTACGCACCCGAGGAGATCCACGCCCTGCACTGCGGGCCCTTCCCCGTGGGGCAGTTCGCCGTGACCCCCGGCAGCGGGCTGCCCGGACAGGACGGGATCGCCATCAAGGTGAACGGTGCCGACGCACTCGCGCGGGCCGAGCGGCTCGCCGCCGAGATCACGGAACTCAGTACCGTCGCACCACCGGAGACGTCCGCCGGCCTGGAGAAGATGGTCGCCGACGTACAGATCAAGAACGGGCCGCTGGCCAGGTTCGTCACCGTCTGGGCCGGGGCGGCGAAGGCCGAGGACACGGGGCAGGTCACGGTCTCCGGGTCGTACCGCTGCTGGCCCGAGGAGCGTTACGTCGAGGTGCGCGAGGCCGTCCGAGGGTTGGCCAAGATGTACGAGGGTGCCGTGGTCGACCTCGGCCGGGCACCTTTCCCCGCCATGGTCTGCCCGGAGCGCGACGCACTCGCTCTGGGGCGGCACCTGCGCCGTGTCCTCGGCCAGGGCGGCGTGACTGTCATGCACGCCGCCTTCCCGTTCAACGGCGAGGACTACTCGTTGTTCCTGCGCCGGATCCCGGGTACGTACTCCTTCCTCGGTGTACGCCGCCCGGGGGCCGACATCACCGAGGGGGTCCCGCACTACGGTGCCTTCGACCCCGACACCAGAGCCATCGGGGTCGGTGTCCGCGCGATGGCGGGGTGGCTCGCCGCGCGGGCGAAAGCAGCCTGACCGGCAGGGCGCACTCCGGTTCCGTACACGTCCACATGTCTCCCGCGCAGCGGACGACAGAAGTGCGCGGACGACACGTGTGTGTGGGCGACATGAGTGTGCGGGTGACATGACGGTCCGGGTGACATGAGTGTGCGGGTGACACCCTCGCCGGCCTTGGCTCGTACTGGGGCCAGTACCAGTACGTCACCCACGTCGGCTCGGCCGCCTGACCCCCACCATGACCAGCACAAGAGCTGCGGCCAACCGCACCTTCCCCTAACGAACAGCGCAGGGCCCGCCCCCGAGGAGAGTTACGGGGGCGGGCCCTGCTGCCGTTGCGTTGACGCCGCCGGGCGTTGATCTGCATGCCGGGGATCTGCATGCCGGGAATCGGATCCCCATCAACGGGGTTGGTGGGGATGAGAGCCACTATTGGAGGGTCATGCGAGCGATTCAGGTGTACGAAGTGGGCGGTCCCGAGGTGCTCCAGGAGGCCGTTGTGGACCAGCCACGGCCGGGTCCGGGCGAGGCGGTCGTGGAGGTGGCCGCATCCGGGGTCAACTTCCTCGACGTCTACCAGCGCGAGGGTCGATACGTCCTCCCGCTGCCCTTCACCCCGGGCACTGAGGGTGCCGGCACGGTCGTCGAAGTCGGGCCGGACGTGGTTGACGTCGCCGTGGGGGACCGGGTCGGTTGGGTGGAGATTCCCGGCACCTATGCCGAGCGGGCCGTCGTGGACTCCTCGCGGCTGGTTCCGCTGCCCGACGACATCGGCTTCGAGACCGCTGCCGCGGTGCTCCTGCAAGGGATGACCGCGCACTATCTCGTCACAGACGCATACCCGGTCCAGCGGGGCGACACGGTGCTCGTGCACGCGGCTGCTGGTGGCATGGGGCTTCTGTTGACCCAGCTCATCACCCACCTCGGCGGCAGAGTGATCGGCACGACGTCGACCGCGGCGAAGGCCGAGTTGGTCAAGCGTGCCGGGGCCGCCGAGGTGATCCTCTACTCCGCAGTCGAGGATCTCGCAGCCGAGGTGAGACGGCTCAACGGCGGCCAGGGACTGCCGGTTGTCTTCGACGGCGTCGGCGCGCACACCTTCGACGCGAGCCTCGCCAGCCTGCGAACCCGCGGCCATCTCGTACTCTTCGGCGCCGCAAGTGGTGCCGTGCCGCCGTTTGATCCGATGCGGCTCGCCCAGGGCGGTTCGCTGTCCCTGATCCGGCCCAGCCTCGGACACTTCATCGCCGATCGGTCCGAACTGCTGCGACGCGCCGCCGATGTGTTCGCGTGGGTGCGCGCCGAGGCGCTTGAGGTGACCGTAACGGCCCGCTACCCACTGTCCGAGGCCGCTCGGGCCCACAGCGATCTGGAGGCTCGGCGTACCACCGGCAAGCTGCTCGTCGTACCGGATGCAGCAGCTATGGGATACCGCGAGGGGACGCGCAGCTGATGCGGGGTTCCGCTGGGTGACACGGCGGGGTTACCTGGGGCCCATGCTGGGGTGCCGTCACGATGACCCGCTCAGTGCGCGGGCGTCCGCCAGAGGTTCGGTCTGCCCGCCCACCCGGCGAGGTTGAGGTTGTGCGGGCGGGCGGGAGGTGCCGAGCATGGCGCGGTGGACGCCGTCGCCGCACGGGCGGCAGTCACGCAGGATCTTGTACGTCTCCATGCGGGCGAAGGTGTGCTCGACGCGGACGTACCTGCTTGTGGGACTTGTTGCGGGCCTGTTCCCAGTCGGGCAGTTCCTCGCCCCTGCGGCGGCGGTGCGGCATGAGCGGCCCGGTGCCCGGCTGGGTGGCCGCCGTCAGCGAACGTGGTGCTCTAGCCGACGGCGGCCTTGGCGCCGGACTCGGCCCGCGCCCGAGAGCCGCGGCGGTTGCCCGGCCACCTTGTGGTCGTGGGTCGGCACCAAGGTGCCGTCCACGATCAGCACCGTGCCCTTCGCGAACCGCCTAATGGGCTGCAGCGCCAGCTTCGGCCTGAGACGGGCGATGGCGCGGTCGGCGGCGGACTTCGACGCCCCGCACACCAGGCCCAGTTGACGTAGCGTCAGGTGGGCCCGCCAGTAGGCGGCGACCAACAGCACCCGTCCTCCAGTGCCAACTTCCTCGGTCGCCCCCGGCCCGGAGCGTCGGCGCCCTCGCGGCGGAGCTGGGACACCAACTTGCCGAAGGTGCGCGGGCTCAGCCCGGTGAACGGCTCCATCCAGGACGGCACGGACGCCGTGACCACACCAGCCACGGTCAAGACCATCGCGCCGCAAGATCACTTACGGGACAGCCCTCAGGCGTCCGCGAACCAGGAGCGGCCCTGAGCCCAGCGGGTCGCCCAGCCCAGGAAACCGGGCGGACCCGGCATGAGGCAGGTACCGGGCCGGGTGCCGAACGGTATCGCGCCGTTCTCGTCGATCAGCCACACGTGACCGCGCTCGGGTCCTGTGACGATCAGATGCCAGTACATGCCGCAGCCGTCTGTGCCCAACAGCAGTGAGCCGTGGTCGTACACGGGGGCTGTCCGGTCTTCGAACTCCTGCTCAGACAGAGCCGCCTCGTCGCCCTCCGCCTCCCACAGCCAAGCTGCTGTGAGGGGAAAGGGTTCGGCGAGCAAGCGTTCAGGGCGGCCCGAGCCCCAGTCCTTGGGCGTTCGCGCGAGGGGCAGCAGGCCGTAGTGGGGCGGTCCCGCACGCAGTCCGTCGCAGACCTCCGCCACGCAGGTGCGGTACGGCTCCGGAAGCAGAATGCCGTGTTCCGCCTCGAAGGACCGCACCGCAGCAGAGCCGATCGGCGGCAGCGCATCGGGACGGGACGTGAAAATCTCGCGGAGGGCGGCCAACTCCGCTGGGTCACAGGCTTCCGTGTTCACGCTGGTCATCATGCAGGATCCGAGCGAGACAGCCTGGATATGCCCAGAGTGCACGCTTGCCCCAGTTACATGGGTATACCAACCATCTGAGTGCGGAGCGAGCCAACCCGTTCTCGAACACATGCTTGATCGACGAACTTCCCGTAGCTAGCCTCGTTCGCCGACACCCTGTTGGACACCGCCCAACGAAGGAGGCCTGTGCTCAAGAACCGTCAGCTCAAGCGAATAGGCGCCGTCGCGGGCACCTTTTCCGCCGCGCTTCTGCTCACCGTCACCCAGGCCAACGCCGCCGCCCGGGAGGTCGACCGCGCCACCGTCACCCGTCACGACGGCGAGTGGGTCAAGTGCGCCGTCAAAATGGAGAACGGCGGCATCAAGTACCGGGCCTGCTTCGACCCCACGGGCGACTGGTTCTCTGTCTACGACGGGAAGTCCGATGGCTCCTCCGCCGTCGTGGACTGTGAGGTGGGGAGTCGCTGGGGCGCCATCTTCAACGCGGACGGCGTCTCCACCGACCGCTACATGAACAAGAACTTCCCCGAGAGCGCCACCATCCGCTTCCGCGTCTGCCTGGGTCACTGGGACACGAAGCTGATCACTGCGGGCACCTGCTCCGGCTGGGTGAGCAACCTCGTCTGACACGCTCCGGCGGAGCAGGGGACGCATCCGTGCCGGCTCACGGGCGGCAACGGCACCCCTGCTCGCAGCGCGGCCATGGCCCGGCCCAGCTGGGGGAGATGTCGGTCAGCCCTGTGTGTGGGGGGGCAGCACGTGAAGCCAACATGCGTTGGATGACGCAGTCGGACGCCGATCCTTCTCGCGCACGTTGTCCTCGACCCAGGTGCGCAGGGAGAGGGAGAGCAGCGGCGCACTGCACCGGATCTGCTGGGGCTCCGCTGACTCGTCGTCGGTCCAGACCCTTGCGGAGCCTGGCCAGGAAGTCGAGTCAGTCCCGTCGTTGCGGCAACTTCTGGACCAGCCCCACGACCGACATCAGCAGGAAGAGCAGGGCCATTCCGCCCGAAAATGCTGCCAGCAGGGCCGTGCCGCCGCCCCCGAGGTCTTCTTCGCGGACGGCCACCCGCGGATTGTCCGCGTGATAGCGGACGACCGCCGGGGTGCCGCCATTACGCATCAACTCGCCGCTGCGCAAACCCGCGTCGGTCGAACCAAAGGCACGACAAAAGCAACAGAAGCGCCGTACAACATGCGACCGCCGGAAGTGTCCATCGGGTCATAACGGCACAACCGACGAGCAGTAGTTGCGCCGCGCATGCCGCGGTGAGCGGTCGGGAGGCGGACACGCGGTGACGCAGGGAGCCCAGAATTCCCCGGCAGCCCCACCAGTCCAAGGCCACGACAACCGCGCCCGTGCTGAGCGAGATCAACGTGATCACATTGCTGGATGCAGTCGATGTATACGTTTCGTCGTCGGGTCCGATTCCGCCGGAGAAAGCGGGAAGGAACCAGAAGAAGTAGGCCACAGCGAGAACGATTTGGGTCGCGGTGAGCGCGAGGCTCGCGAGTAAGAGCACGCGGTGATGCAGAGGCATTCTCTTCACGTTCCCGGGACGCCGGAATGCCGGTCCGCATAGCGGCTCGGCATCCCTTGCGCAGATGGAGATCGATTCTTCAGGTCAGGGCTTCAACGTGGTGCAGCGCCGGCGGCGAGTAGTTCCTGCAGGAGATTCCCGTGCCTGCTCGGTCAGGAGCTGACGGACAATCACGGTTCACAATAGCAAGGCAGACAAGTTCGGCCCCCGGCCAATTTATCTGGTCGGAGGCCGGTCATCGTAGGTAGATGCGGGAATGGAACCCATGATGACGGCGTTGCCCAGCGGCTTGCAGAACCGTCTGTCAGGTTCCCGCGTAGAACTGTCCCGTGCAGCCGGACGGGCGTTCGTCCTTGCCCCAGTCTCCGTGGCACGGCTGAATGAGAATGGCCTTGCCTTCGGGGAGGTTCTTGTTCTTGTACCTGACCGTGCCGTTTCCGGACGCGTTGTAAATATATCCGTACCTGATCGTGTAGCCGTTCGGCTCGATCACGCTCCAGTGGACGACGCCGGAGTGCCCGTCAGCTTCCTTGTCCTTGATCTTGAACCAGTCACCGTCTTCGCTGAAGCAGACTTCGGCGTAAACATTATTGGTGCACTTCCAGGGTCCGCTGGTGGAGCTCGACGTCGCGGATGCGAGGTCCCGCTCCTGGGTCAGGGCGGTGGCCTGCGTGATGCTGAACAAGGTTGCGGCGGCAGTGGCGGCTGCCGTTATCAGAATGCGGCTTTTCGATTTCAATTACGTCCCCTTGTGGAATCTTGGGTGATTATTCACCGTCACCCCTGAGGTGCGTCACGCTAACACCGCCCACTTCCGTCTGTCTATGCAGGAATGGGCGACAAGTCACGAATAAATACGCCCGAATGAATTGGTGACGATTAGGGGATGGCGTGACCAATTGGCCGAATTCCTTGAGAGTATTGGCAGGCGGTGAGCAAAATGTCTCGCTATACCTGATACCTGTTCAAGCAACAAGGAAGAGAGTGAGGAGGAGGACCAGCGAGGACGGCTTTGGTGATGACGCTCATGCGGTTGAGGCTGACGCGGGATCTGCGGAAGACCTGCCAGGACGCCTGCGCCTCCTCGGGGCGGTGACGGACCGGCGTTCCGGGGCCGGTCAGCCGTATCGCCGGAGCAGGCCGTCCACGTACGCCTCCAGCCGTTCTCCCAGCACCTTGGACGTCAGGTCGTCCCGCCCCAGGTCACGCCACGGTCCGGCCAGCTTGGCCGCGTCGGGGCAGTAGTGCAGGGCGTCGAGCAGGCGCCAGTACAGGTGGCAGGGGTCGTCGGCGAGGTCCCGGCCGCCTTGTGCCTCGTACCGGTCGCGGAAGTCCAGCCCGTACGCCGGCCCGTGCAGCAGTGCGAGCGCCGTCGAGCAGTGCGCGACGTCCAGGTCGGCGGGTCCCCAGGAGGTCTCGACCCAGTCGACGACACCGCTGATCCGCAGTCCCGGCCCGGCTCCCGTGAAGAGCACGTTCCCGGGGTGGAAGTCGCGGTGCAGGAAGCAACCGGCGTACGGCGGCGGGTCGCGGCGGATCACGTCCACGGCCCGCTTCCACAGCGGGCCGTCGGGGGCGCGGACGCGTTCCGGGGACGTCCACGCCTGGTACGTGCGCGGTCTATCGGCCGGTACGACGTCGTGGACGCGGACGAGCTGGGCCGCGAGCAGGTTCAGACGCCGGTCGAGGTCGTCCTCGTCGACGCGGACGCGGCCCGGCAGCGCGGACATCAACAGGGTCGGGTGGTCGCAGTGTTCGGCCGTGGCGTCCACAGCGACGAGACGGGGCGCCGGGATGCCTTCCTGCTCGGCGAGCAGTTCCAGGGCGGACGCCTCACGGGCCAGCAGCCCGGGTGCGTGGTGGCGGAAGAACGGTTTCACGAAGGTGCGCTGCACCAGGTCCGTGTCGTCGTCGAGCGTGAGCCGGCGCATCTGGGAGCTCCAGCCGCCGGACAGCAGATGGGAATCGGCGACCGTCCGGCCATGGTCGAGCTGCTTGGTCACCCACGCGCGCGTGGCCGTCCAGCCACGGTCGTCGATGCCGGTCAGCACCGCCTCAACGAATTTCCGCCGGTCGTCGTCGTTGTCGCGGAACCACATTCCCAGCTGGTGCTGGGCGTCCGGCAGGTCGAACCGCGTGTACTGGGCGCGCGCGACCAGGGCGTCCTGCACGGACTCGGTCACCGCGGGCGGGATCACCGCATCCGTGCCCGGCACGGCGAGCACCGCCCGGCCCTCGTACGCCCGCAGTACCTCAAGGGCGGGCGCCTCCCGCCAGCTCTCCGGCTTCCGGATGATCCCGCTGAACCGGCCGTTCCCGTCCTCGAAGGGCACGTCCCACGCCTCGGCGGCGTACACGGCGGGCGCGCACATCCCCAGCGCCCCCACTCGATCCCCGTAGTGCCGGACGAGATCAGCCACCGTCTGCCCGCTCATGCTGAAACCCACCAGCACCAGCGGCCCCTCCGCCCCGCCGTACGCGTCGATCACCGAGACTGCCTGCTCATACCGTCGTCGCAGGCTCAACTCGCCCAGCTTCCCTGTGCTTTCGCCGTGCCCGGAGAAGTCGAAGGCGATCCCTCGGCAGCCATGAGCCACGAACTCCCGTACCAGCGGGAGCAGTCGCTCCATGCTGCTGGTGCCTGCGCCATGCAGCACCACGGCGGTGACCCCGGAAGGATCGCCGCCGTACACACCTCTGAGCTGTTCACGGTCGTGTTCGTGCGTGAAGTCGAAGAGCATGTGTCTATTCACTCACGAGGTGGTTTCTGTTCGTCGGGGGTGTCGTTGGCGGCGTCCGGGCGTGGCCGTCATCCGTTCGGGGGCGGGAGTGTTGGGATGCCGAGGCCGACGGGGGTTCGGCGCGTGAGACGAGCTGTGTCGGCTGCTTGGTGCGGACAGAGGTCAGGGTCAGGTCGGTGCCCTCTGTCTCACCGAGCCACTGCTCCTCCTCGCCTCGATTGCGAGGGAGCATCAGGTCCTTCTCGATCTCAGCGAGCCTCGTCAACATCGCCGGGGCGACCTGCAGCGTTGGGCATCGTACGCAGGCGTGTTCATGCTGGCAGGGTGATCCATAGGTGCGATCACAGTTGCCCAGTTCGACCTTGCGTTCGTCGAAGTGCTCCTCCAACTCCGCCCGTTTTTTCGGGGCTGCATCGTCGTCCTCGTGCTCGGGACACAATTCCCGGCGGGGGTTCAGGCACTCCTGGCAGTGCTTGCGTTGTGCCCAGTCGTTGTGTCCTGGGGGGACCCCGAGGAGTTCGTCGACGCGGGAGCCACTGAATACGTAGAGCGGTATCGCTGCGATGGAAGAGTGCACGCAGCACCGTGCCCTGGGTGAGGGTTCCGAGCAGCGAAGGACGAGAAGGAACCGCCGTCGGATGCGGCTTCACTACAGCCTCGCCGCCTGGTCCCGACCATCACTTCAGAGAATCCGCACCCTTCCGTGCTGGTCTCGGACGCACCGATCTCGTTACACATGCGGGAAATCCAGTCCTGTGGGTCAGGTGCGGGGGAAGGCCTCCACTAGCGTCGCCGGCCTTCCCCCGCGCAGCCACAGCGGGCACCCCAGAAGGCGCTCCTATCCGGTCTGGGTCATTCCTTGAAGTTCTTCAGGGCTATTCCGGTACCGCCGTGTCCCTCGATCCGCAACTGGTAGAGGCTGTTGCTGAGGTCATGGGTGAACTTTCCGCAATTTGCGTCGCCACCGTCGCTGACTTCGTCGAGCTTGTGCCACTTGTTGACCGGATATACCAAGAAGATCCAGAGGCTGCCGGTCACACCGTGGCCGTTCCGGTAGGTGTCGCAGACCCTGAAGCTGTCGGGCTCTTCGTCCTCGTGCTCGATATAGCCCATCTTGTGCCCACCGTGATACAGGTTCAGCCTCGTATCGTCGGCGTGAGCAACGCCGCTGAACCCGACGACGAGCGTGGTGGCAGTTCCCAAGGCCAGACCGACCCTGCTGATTCCGGAAAGCGACTTTGTGCGCTTCACTATCTACTCCTTCGTTCGTTCCATGTGCCGGAGGATCTCTTCACTACTCCGACGAGACAGCCCGTCGATGTGTGAGGCGGTGAACGGGTCCTGAAAGTCGCGGCCGCCGAGCACGCCAGCACATCAATGCGACTCACCCACCGGCTTGGCCAGGAATTCGAACCGAATCCGGGAGCTTTGGAGGACTGGTTGAATTCGGTGGCCGAGGTGTCGAGTTGGGTGGAGGGATCAGGTCTGAGGTGGTCGGGAACCGTGAGGGAGGTGCGGGGCTGGGCGGTGCGCGTTTGAACAGGTCAGATGGAGTGTGGAGTGTTGTTGGCGTCGGACTGGCGCGGTCATTGGCCATAGGAACGGAGCGGCAGACACGTGCCTGACCTGCGGGTGCGCACGTTGGCTGAGCAGGCGCGGCTGTGCTTGGCGCACCGAATGCTGATCGGTGTGGTGGTTGTCGGTGGAGTGGTTGTCGCGGGCATCGGTTTCGCGGGTTCGTACGCGGCGGTGCGCGAGCTGGCCCTGGAGAAGGGCTTCGGCAACTTCAGTTACGTCTTCCCGATCGGCATCCGTCGAGGCGCTGATGCCGCTGCGGCTCGCCAAGATCGGCGTATCCCTCGCGGACACCGCGGCGGTCGGCCTGCCGCCGCCGGCATCGAACCCGCCCTCCTGCCACCGCTGCACGACGAGCAGCCCGCACCTTTCGTCCGCCGGACAATGTCCACCGTTCCGGAACTTGCCTCCGACCGACACCCGCGCCATCCTGCGGCGTCTGCCGACGGACAGCACCGCGTTCTACGCCCCCTTCTCCTTGGCTGATCCCAGAGGGGGTCAGGGAAACGGTGCGACAAGTTCCTTGCTGTAGTGGACAGTTGACGCATGTTGGATCACGTAGCTATTCAGGTGCACGACATCGCGGCCAGTTCTGCCTTCTACGCCGCCGTGCTTGCTCCGCTGGGTGGCGAGGCGAAGAAGCGGTTCGGTGCGAACGTGAGCTTCGGTGTCACGGGCCACCCGTTGTGGCTGGTCCCCGCGACCGACGTCTCACCCTCGCGGGAGCTGCACATCGCATTCGTCGCGGCCGACCGCGCCGCTGTCGACGCTTTCTATGCAGCTGCTCTCGCAATTGGTGCAGAGAGCCTGCATGCGCCCCGGCTATGGCCGGAGTACCACGAGTCCTACTACGGGGCCTTTGTCCGTGATCCTGACGGCAACAATGTCGAGGCCGTATGCCATCTGCCCTGAACCTGTTGGAGGGGTCGGCCGTCCGCACCGGCGGGAGCGAAGCCATAGGCGGGCCGCGAGTGGACCCTTTCCCGCCGTGAGGGAGACTCCCTTGAGCACCAGAGCCTCAGCCGGTGTCCTGGGTGGTCGCCCCGGCCCGGCCCTGCTGCGGGTATTACGCGCATTTTCGTTCCTGCCGGTCGGAGTGGTTTTGGCCCTTGTCGGCCGTGTGCCGTGCTGTTGGACACTCCGCTTCGGGTGGAGATGCCTGCCCATGTGCGCGAGGTTGTGCGGCGCGGGCAGTCGGTGCGGGGGTTGTGTGTACGTGGGTGAACGCCCGGGGACGGGGCGTTACGGTGACCGCCTAATCGATCTACTCGATGATCCCGGGGGCGGCTGATGGGTGCGACGGCACGGCGGACGCTGGCTGGCGGCGTGTTCACGCTCGCGCTGGCCCTGACCGGGTGCGGTGGCGGGCACCGCGAAGTAACCACGATCGACGTCCTGCGACGCACCCCCACCGCCGAAGCCCCGGCCCGGACCACGGCGCCGCCAGCAGGTGCGCGGGCCGCGCATGAGACGGCGGCGCTTACCGCGTACAGGGCGATGTGGGTGGAGCGGAGGAAGGCGTACGGCAAGGCCGACGCGAAGGGCACCGGTCTGGCGAAGTACGCGACGGACGGCGCCCTGTCGCGGTTCCGCCAGGACCTGGCCGACCTGCGCCGCGAGCACACCGTTGTGCGGGGCGAGGTGGGCCACGACGCGAAGGTCGCCTTGTTCGACGAGCACGGCACGTCCCCGGCCGTGACGGTCGAGGACTGTGTGGATCTCTCGAAGTGGCAGACCCTGAGCCGGCAGACCAGCAGGCCGGTCCCGTCGCCGAGTGGGCAGTTGCGCCGCTACAGGGTGACGGCGACGGTGGAGGAGCGGCCGAGTGGGTGGACCGTCACCGACTACGTGCCGCACGAAACGCGCGCCTGCTGAGACGCCGGGCGGCGGCGCGGTGCTCCCGGCCGCCGCCCCTTTCCTGGCCGCGCACGATCGGGCGGCCCGCTGACGCTCTGGGCGCCGGGTCAGTTCTCCGGTGGGATGCGGGCCTCCAGTTGGCGGGCGAACCAGCTGGCTTCCTCGGCGAGTTCGTCGTCCTCGTCCGTGACGAGCTGGAGGAGGCGCAGGAGGTCGTGGGCCTCGGAGTGGGTGAACAGGGCCAGGCGGGGGCCGGAGTCCTGGGCGGGGATGCTGGGCGCCGGTACTGCGGCGTCGGGGAGAGTCATGATCTCTCCAACGTCTTTTGCCCTCGCGCGGATACGCGGGGGAGAGCAGACACCCCCACTTGGCCCCGGGCATTGCCTCGAACAGTGCCGCTGTCGTTACGGCCGTCCGTTGTCCCTGACCACCCTGGATCCCAGCCCTACGCTTGCCTACGGGCTGGGATCCGGGGGCGGACGAGCGGGGCTGGGCCTCGGGTGGAGGCGGAGCCGCCCGGCCGGTAGAGGGTCGCCTTGGGGTGCTGGAGAGTCTGCCTGCGTGTTCCCGGGCCGGGCGGCTGGTGGTACCAGCCGCAGGTGCTGTCCTGGGCGACTGGTCCGAAGTGGCGTTTGACGCCGCAGGCGTACTCCTTGGCCACGGCCTGGGTACCGCTGTTCGGCTCGCTGGCCACCGATGCTGGGAGCTGTGGTCTTGTTGGGCGAGGTGGTCTTGGCCGGTCCGGGTGAGAAGGCGTGGCTGTGGTCGTGGCGTACGTACCGAACATGGTGGACGCGGGCCTATGTCTGGTGTTCCTGTCGGGCCCCCAGCTTGAAGCCAGAAGCCTCCGCTGTTAACAGAAAGTGCATGGTTTTGGCTCGTATGGTTACTGCCATGCAATTGGATTTGAATCTGCTCACCGCCCTGGATGCGCTCCTGGAGGAGGGCAGCGTGGCGGGGGCCGCGGCCCGGCTCCACGTCACCGCGCCGGCCATGAGCCGCTCGCTGGGCCGTATCCGCAAAGCCACCGGTGACCAGATCCTGGTCCGTACCGGACGCCACATGACGCCCACGCCCCGTGCGCTCGCCATGCGCACCGAGGTCCACGCCCTGGTACAGCAGGCGCACCAACTGCTCTCCGCCCGCACGGAACTCGACCTGGCTGCCCTGGAGCGGGTGTTCACCGTCCGCTGGCACGACGCCCTCACCGCTACCTGCGGGACGGCCCTCATCGCCGCAGTGCACCGCCAGGCCCCGGGGGTACAACTGCGTCTCACGGCCGAACCCGGCGACGACACTCCCGAGCTGCGCCGTGGTGATGTCGATGTGGCCTCCAGCGCCGGGCCGCCGTCCCAGCCCGACATCCGTCACCGTCTCATCGGCCACGACAGGCTGGTCCTCGCCGTCCGGGAGGGGCATCCGCTCACCGAACAGACGGTGACTGTCGCGAGGTACGCGGCGGCCGAGCACGTCACCGTTTCCCGGCGCGGAAACCTGCGCGACCGTATCGACGACGCGCTGGCAGCCCTTGGCCACGAGCGCCGCGTCATCGCCTCCGCCCCCTCCACAGCCACCGCACTGCAACTCGCCCATGACGCCGGCCTGGTGGTCACCCTGCCCGACGCGGCCACCCGTGCCTCCTGTCACCAACTGGGCCTGACCACCCTCCAGCTGCCGCTCGAACTGCCCGCCGTACCTCTGCACCTGCTCTGGCACCAGCGCCACGACGACGACCCCGCCCACACCTGGCTGCGCAACCTGGCGACGCAGATCCTCAAGGACGTGTTCGCCACCCCTCACACTCCCGACCAGTAGCGTTTCGCTCGTATGCGCTCGGTCTGCCTTCCAAGGGCAGTGGAGTTCCGAGGCAGCCAGCGGTGTGGCGGGATCACCGATGCGGCCACCGTCGGGTGACCGACAGGCCAGGGCCATGACCACGGGCCAGGAACCGGCCCCTCGTCAGGTGCCGGATCCGGCCGAGGTGCCGACACGTTGCGCGGGCCGCAGGCGGTGACGCGCAGTGTTCCGCAGCACCGCAGCACCGCAGCACCGCAGCACCGCAGCACCGCAGCACCGCATCACCGCAGCACCGCAGCCCCGCAACCCCCGCTTCCCTTCAGGTGTGCGGGGACGCGCCGGGAAGGTTCAATTTCAATTGCATGAGGCTCATCCCAACAGTGATTTACATGCACTTGAAGTTAATGATGGGCCCTTCTAGTTTCGGGATGTGGGCGCGGACGAAACACGGTTCCGCCCGGTCCTTCCTGGTCCCCCCAAAGAATTGGGAGCTCTCCATGTCCAAGTCGGTTCAGACCACCGCCGCTGCTGCAACCGTCGGCTCCCTGTCCGACACGGAACTGCTCGACCAGACCGCCAACGCCGTGCGCGAGGCGGGTTCGGTGCTGCGGCAGAGGTTCGGCGACGTGGTGCGCTACGAGAGTCGCGAAGAGCTGATGCGTGCGCTCGCCGTCAACGACGACGCGGCCCTCGACATCCTGCGCCCCCGCCTCACGAGCCTGCGCCCGGATGCGGGCTGGGTGGAGGACGAACTGGACGGCGGCGCGCTGCCGCCCGGCGAGTGGTGGGTCGTGGACCCGGCCGAAGGCAACGTCAACCACCTGCACGCCCTGCCGGAGTGGGCGGTGACCGCCACGCTCGTGCGCGACAACCAGCCCGTGCTCACCGCGGTTCACCTGCCCCTGACGGGCGAGACCTACACCGCTCTCACCGGCGGCGGCGCCCACCTCGACGGCCGCCCGCTGCACGTGTCCCGGACCACGGACCTCAGCCTGAGCCTCGTGGCCACGAGCCAGGCCCGCCCGGACGAGGACGACGAGGTGGTGCGGCGCGTCGGTTCCTCGATCACCGCGATGCTCTTCGACGCGCTCGTCGTACGGACTTCCGTGCCCGCCACGCTGCACCTGCTGAACGTGGCCGCCGGCCGGACGGACGCCTTCTGGCAGTTCGCCGGCGCCCGCGCGGACCTGCTTCCCGGGGCGCTGCTCGTCACCGAGGCCGGCGGACGGATCTCCGACGCCGGGGGCCGTCCCTGGACCCCGCAGAGCGGGAGCTTCCTGGCCGCCGCGCCCGGCGTCCACGCCGAGGCCGTCGCCACACTCTCCCGCTGACCGCACCCACCACCCTGTACGTACGGAAGGACCAGATCACCATGACCACGATCGCAGTTCTCGGAAATGGCCGTGTCGGCGGCAACCTGGCCGCGGCCCTCACCCAGGCAGGCCATGCGGTGAGAGTGGCGGGCCGCGCGCCGGGCGCCGCCGCCGAGGCCGCCCGGACCGCGCAGGTCGTCATCAACGCCACCCCGGGCTCCGGCTCGCTGGAACTCCTGACCGGGCTGCGCGAGGAACTGCGGGGCAGGATCCTCATCGACGTCTCCAACGCCACCGTCGACGGGCCGGACGGACTGCCCGCCGACCTGGTCTATCCCGGCTCAAGCCTGGCCGAGCAACTCCAGGAGGCGCTCCCGGCGACACACGTCGTCAAGACGCTCAACACCATGCTCTTCCCGGTGATGACGGCCCCCGGCGCGCTCACCCAGCCGCCGACCGCCTTCCTCTCCGGCGACGATCCGCAGGCCAAGGAAGCCGTCCGGGAGCTGCTCGCCGACCTCAACTGGCGCAAGGAATGGATCACGGACCTCGGCGGGATCCGGACCGCCCGCGCCACGGAGGCCGCGATCCTCTTCGTCCCGCACGTGATCCGGGCCAGCGGATTCACGCCCTTCGCCCTCTCGATCACCCGCTGAAATTCCGGCCGGGGCAACTGTGCCGGAGGGTGACCGCAGGGCGTGGAGGCAGCCGCCGAACCAACAGCCATCAGGGCCCTCGGGCTCCCGGCGCAGGCACCGCCGTTGTTCCGCACAACGGTCGCTCCGGGCGCCGGAGAGTGTCACGGGCCGGGGCGGCTCGGCGGCCCTGTACTTCGTTGTGTGGACAGTCCTCCGCGCTGAGCTGCGCGTTCTGGACTTCGCTCGGGGTGCTGCGCGGTCGGGGCTGGGGAGGGAAGGATGGTGTGGGCGACGTAAGCCGCCGGTGCCGGGGCGGGGCGGCCCAGACCCCGCTGCCCCGCCCCGCCCCGTGCGGTGCCGTGTCCACAGCCGCAGGCCTTCGGCGCTGCGTCGGCGGAACTCTCTGCCATCGCTCCGATCCCGTATGTCCTCTGTTCGTTAGGGGAGTTGAGCATCTGCGGCAAATCCGTGCAGCCGCCGTTCGCCGGGCAGGAGCCGAGTAGCCTTTCGTGGAGGAGGCAGGGCAGCAGGAGAGGGGCACTCATGTCCGACGTGCCGGTGGACGGTCCTCCGCCCGAGCGCTTCACGTTCGCCACCACCGACCCGGACGAGGCGCAGGACTTCATCGCCGCGATGTACCGGGCCGGGCGCCCGCCCCGGGCCAGGACCGGGTCCCTGACCGCACCGGTCTCGATCTCCCAGATCAGCGCGGGAGGACTGAGCTACGTCGACTTCACCATGCCGCCGGACGTCACCCTGCACCTGACCGCTGCCGAAGTCCGCCTCGCACGCGCCCACCGCGACCTGCTACGCGCCGAACCCGCCGCTCGCACCGTCACCGACATCGCCTACCGCTGGGGCTTCCACCACCCGGGCCGGTTCGCCGCCGACTACCGCAGAACGTACGGAGAACCTCCCAGCCACACCCTGCGTCGCTGGTGACCGCCCCACCGGCGCGGCGGAGACGCGACGCGGGCGAGGTGGCCCCGACCTGAAACCACTGCCGATGTCAGCGCCGGGTGATAGGAAGCCGGGATGACCCAGACACCTTCGTTCCAGGACCTGTTGGCCCTCATCCAGGACCGCTCCGCCGCACTGCGCAGCAGCGTCGAGAGCTCTCCCGATCTGGAAGTCCGCGTTCCCAGCTGCCCCGACTGGTCGCTCCGCGACCTGGTCGAGCACCTCACCGAGGTGCAACGGTTCTGGGCGGCTGCGGTCCTCGCCGGTCCCAGCGAGAAGCCCCCGATCGTGGCACCGGCCGATGACACGCTGTCGGCCGACCTGCTGGCCCGTTCGACCGCAGCCACCCAGGAGCTGATCGCCGCCCTGCGAGCCGCGGGTTCCACGGTCAACTGCTGGACGTGGTGGGGCAGCTCCGACGTTCCGATGACCAGTGGTGCCGTGGCGCGTCATCAGGTCCAGGAGGCCGCCGTCCACGCCTTCGACGCCCAGCTGGCAGCCGGAACTCCGCAGGAGCTACCGGCGGTTGTCGCACTCGACGGCATCGCCGAGTTCGTCGGTGTCAGTCACGGCACCGCCGGCCCCTGGCCGCACGAGCCTGCCCGGATCGGCCTGCACGCCGCCGAGGGCGAGTCATGGGTGCTCGACGTGACGAAGTCGGGTGCGCACCTCGTCGAAGGCCACCATGAGACAGACGCCGGCCTCCACGGATCCGCGAGCGACCTGTTGCTCGCGCTGCACGGCCGTATCCCCTGGGACGGCCTGCGGAGCGAGGGCGACCGCGCCATCCTGGAGAACCTGCTGAACTGGCCCAATCTGGACTGACGTTGCAGCCGAAGAAGGCCGCTGCGGGGCGGACGGACCGCTTCCCGTCAAGACCGGTCGCCGGTCCGCGGTGCCGGTCCGCGGTGCCGGTCCGTGCGCGCCGGACAGCCTGTTGGAGGCACGCTGTCCGGGCCCGCGAAGGGCTGTCCGGGCCCGCGAAAGGCCGAGGGCGAAGGGCAAAGACGGGCGGTCCGTACATGGCCCCGGTGGCAGGTGGTAGACGAGCGGAGAGCGTCGCGGGTACGGGTGTTCGGCCAGGGAGTCGCTGCCGCGCCCGGCCGCGGGGCCGTCGAGCCGCCGAACCACGGAAACGGAGCACTCCATGCGGGAAGCCACCCAGACCGAAGTACGCCGTGCCTTCGACAGTGGGCTGCCGGGGCTGCGGCCCCCGCGGTCCGTCATCGTCGTCGGCGCCGGCCTCGCCGGACTGGCCGTCGCCCACGAACTCGCCGCCCGTGACTGCGAGGTGACGGTCCTGGAGGCGTCCGACCGGCCCGGCGGGCGCGCGTACACGCTGCGGGCGCCGTTCGCCGACGGCCTGCACGCCGAGGCCGGCGCCATGACGCTGACCCCGCACTGCCACTACGCCATGCACTATCTGCGCGAACTCGGTGTCGAGACGGACACCGCCGACCTCTTCGGCACCACGTTCTCCTACTTCGCCCGGGGCCGCTTCTTCACCCCCGACCCGGACGCCGTCGCCGGAGCCGGGCTCGACCTGCACCCGCACGAGAAGGACCTCGGCGTCACCGGCATGATCGAGCGCTACGTCTCCGCCGTCGCCGAGAGCCTCCAGCCCGACCTGAGCGCTCCCGACTGGGCGGTCACCCACGGTCTCGCCCCCTACGACCACCTCTCCGTGCACGAGGTGCTCACCCAACGGGGCGCCTCCCAGGCGGCAATCGACCTCATGGAGCCGCTCTTCCTGGAAATGCGCGGCGGCGACCTGAAGGCGGCGTCCGCGCTGTCCTGGCTGCGCCACGAGGCGAGCCCGCACTCGCTGGGCAACGCCGACCCCCGCTGGGCCAAGGTGAAGGACGGCACCGACCGCTTCCCGCAGGCCTTCGCCGAGCGGCTCAAGAGCCGTATCCACTACCGCCGCCCGGTGGTGCGCGTCGAACAGGACACGGAGCGGGCCCGGGTCACCTTCCTCGACCACGGCCGCCTGCGGACCCTGGAGGCCGAACGCGTCGTCGTCACCGTCCCGTTCAGCGCGATACGGCACATCGACTTCACCGACGCGGGCCTCTCCGACGCCAAGCACGACGTGATGCGCCGGGTGAAGTACGCCTCGATCGTCCGTGTCTACCTCCAGATGCGCCGCCAGTTCTGGCCGCAGCACAACGCCAGCTTCTCCACCGACCTGCCCATACGGTGGATACGCGACGCCACCCCCCAGCTCCCGGGCCCCCGCAAGATCCTGGAGTGCCTGATGACGGGATGGCGGGCCCGAGCGGTGTCGGTCATGACCGAGGAGGAGCGCCTCGGCTTCGTACTGACAGAGGTCGAACGGATGCTGCCGGGCGCCCGCGACCACTTCGAGACCGGTACGTCCGTCTGCTGGGACCAGCGCCCCTACGCCGAGGGCGCGTACATCCTGCCCGAGCGCGGGCACAGCGCCCTGATGCCGGTGATCCGCAGGCCCGAGGGGCGGGTCCACTTCGCCGGTGACCACGCCGGGTTCGAGCCCAACGGCGGCTCGATGACGTTCGCCCTGGAGTCCGCGGCCCGCACCCTGCTGGAACTCGGCGAGGCGGCCGACGCGTCCTGAGCCCGCGCCGCCGGGGCCCGAGCCCGCGCCGCCGGGGCCGGGAGCCCGCGCCGCCGGGGCCGGGAGCCCGCGCCGCCGGGGCCGGGCAGTCAGCCGAGCAGTCGGCGCAGCACCCCGGCCCCGTCGGTGGTCAGTACCGACTCCGGGCGGAACTGCACGCCCCGTACGGCCTGTTCGTGCAGCGCGACCAACTCGCGCCGCTGCGGACCCGAGACGATGGTGTGGGCGTTGCGGAAGGCGGCGGTGACCGGCCGTCCGAAGAACTCCACCTCCCGCGCCAGTCCGGTGCCGCCGGACCTGGCCACGACCCGGATGTCCGGCACGGCGGCCAGGGCCAGCAGCTGGAAGCCGAGGCCCACCCCGGCCACCGGCGGCCCGCCCGGCGCCCGGTCCCTGACCAGGAGCGCCGCGGTGCGACGCAGCGCCGCCATCCGCGCGCACCCGGGGTCGTCGGGGCGGCCGGGCCCGGACGCGATCAGTACGGGCCCCGGGTGCCGGAGCAGGGTGCCCGGCGCGCCCGGGGCGTCGTGGCGGATCACCTCGGCGGGGCCGTGCACGGCGGTCACCAGGTGCAGCAGGGAGGCCAGTTCGCCCGGGGCGCCGCCGTCCGGGCCGACCGCCAGCGGGGAGTCCGGTCCGTCCCGGACGCCGTCGCCCGGGTCGACCACCAGCACGGTGGGGCCGCCCGCGGACTGCCCGGGGGTGCCCTCGGTCCAGAACGACGACAGCGCCGCGTGCCGCCGGGCCAGCGCCTCCCGTACGGCGCTGTCGAGGTCGGGGTCCGGGGGAACGGGGAGGGGCGGTGTGCGCGCCTGCCCGGCGGTCGGCGGTGGCGCCGTGAGGGCGGTCAGCACGGCCTGTGCCTTGGTCCTCGTCTCGGCCGCCTCGGCCTGCGGCGACGACCGGCCGCCCACGGTCGCCCCCACCGACAGCCGCGCCTCGCCCCGGTGGTCCACGACCAGGGTCCGGATCACCGCCGCCGAGTCCAGCTCCTCCGCTCCCGTTCCGTCGCGGCCGATCAGCGCGAGGAGACCGCCGTAGTAGCCGCGTCCGGTCGACTCGTATCCGTGGATGGCCCCGCACGCCTCCGCGAACGGGCTGCCCACCACCGTCGACGCCAGCAGGCCCCGTGCGAGGGTCTCCCGTGCTCCGGCCGCCGCGGGTCCGCTGATCCGGCACTGTGTGTGCAGCAGATGGGCCATCCCGCGCAGGAACGGCCCCTCGACCCGCACCCCGGGCCCGGCCAGCCCGCACAGCACCGCCAGCTCCGCGTCCACCGTGGTCGCCAGCTCCTCCGTCTCCTTGCGGTCGGCGAGGAAGGTGAGCAGGCCCTCGGTCTGCGGCCCTTCCGCCGGCCGCCGGTACGTGCCGCACAGCGGATTCATCACCACCCGGCCGCCCTCGACGCCCACATGCCCCTGCGGGGTCGCGCCCACCAGGGTGAGCGGCCGTGGGCCCCCCGTGTGCACGACGAAGGTCCAGTACGCGCCCGACTCCGCGCTCAGCAGTCGCCGGAACAGTTCCACGGCCACCGCAGGCCGGAATCCCGGCAGCCGCGCGGACCAGTCCCGGCGCAGCAGGACGTTCAGTCCGCCCCGGGCCGCGTCCGACGCGACGAACCGCCGTACCAGGTCCTCGTACTGGGCGTCGCTCGTCGTGAAGCCCGCGTCGCGCCACCGCACCGGCGGCGCCCCGGCGGGGGGCGGTCCGGTGAAGACGTCCTCGGCCAGGACATGGTGCTCGCGCACCCGCAGCACCCGCACCGGAGTCCCGTCGTCGTGGCACGGCAGCCCCTGTTCGGCCAGGTGCCGGAAGGGCAGCAGGGCCAGCAGCCCCGGCCCCGGCGCGCGGTCCGGCGAAGCCGCTTCGTCCAGCGACCCAACGGTCTCCAGCTCCCCGAACAGGAGCTCCACCGGGGCCCGTTCACGCGGGCCGGGGCCGGGGCGCTGCCTGTGCAGCAGCGCGAAGGGCGGCACATCAGCCCCGTACAGCCGCTCCAGCACGTCCGCGTCCGTCGTCGCCCTCATCGACCGCACTCCCTTCCGGTCGGCCGCGCGGCGGGGGCCCGCCCGGGGCAATGGGTTTGCGTACGGCTCGTGACTTCGGTCCGACGGGAGGCCTTATGACTTCGGCCGGACGGGGCGGCTCATGACTTCGCCCCCACGGGCAACACGTAGCCCCGTCGGGAGGCCGCTCGCCGCCTCCCGCGCGCACCCCCGCCAGCCGACCGAGTACCCGTGAGGTGTCATGCGAATCGCGATCAGCGGAGCCGGACCCGGCGGCCTTTACACGGCCGCCCTCGTCAAACGGCTGAAGCCGGGAAGCGAGATCGACGTGTGGGAGGTGAACGCCCCCGACGAGACCTTCGGTTTCGGCGTCGTCTTCTCGGAGGGGGCGCTCGGCGGCATCGAGGCGGCCGACCCCGCGCTGTTCGCAGCGCTCGGCGCCCAATGCGCCCACTGGTCGAGGATCGACGTCCACCACCGGGGCCACACCTCGCGCAACGGCGGCTACCGCTTCTCGGCGATCGGCCGCCGCGCCCTGCTCGCCCTGCTGCGCGAGCGCTGCGCCGACCTCGGCGTCACCGTCCGCCACGGCACCCGTGCGCCCGAGGCGGACGAGCTGGCCCGGACGTACGACCTGGTGGTGGCGGCCGACGGCGTCAACTCCGCGACCCGCGAGGCCCGTCGGGAGGAGTTCGGCACGCAGAGCACCCGACGCGGTTCCCGTTACCTGTGGCTCGGCACCGAACGGGTCTTCACCGCCCTGACCTTCGCCGTCGCCGAGACGGAGCACGGCACGCTGCACGCCCACGCCTATCCCTACGCACCCGGTCTCAGCACCTTCATCGCCGAGGTCGACGACCGGGTGTGGGAGGCGGCCGGGTTCACCGAGGGCGACGCCGACGCGCCGGACGCCTCGGGGAGGAGCGACACCGACCGGCTCGCCGACCATTTCGCCGACGTCCTGGAGGGGCACGGGCTGCGCACCAACCGGTCGCGCTGGGGCCGCTTCGTCTCCGTCCGCAACCGGCGCTGGAGCCATGGCCGTATCGCCCTCCTCGGCGACAGCGCGCACACCACCCACTTCTCCGTCGGCTCGGGCACCCGGCTCGCCATGGAGGACGGGCTGGCGCTCGCCCTGGCCCTGGACGACCACGGGACGGTTCCCGAAGCGCTCGCCGCCTACGAGGCCGCGCGCCTGCCGGAGGTCGAGGCCATGCAGCGCACCGCGCGCACGAGCCAGGAGTGGTTCGAGGAACTGGAGCGGTACGGGGATCTCGCACCGGAGGAGTTCAACGCCCACCTGATCACCCGCAGCGGCCGGCTCACCCGCGACGACCTGGCGTCCTGGTCCCCGGAGCGCGTCGAGCGGGTACGGGACCGCTTCGCACGCGCCGACCGCAGCCCGCGCGGGGCCGCCGTCCGCTGAACCGGCGGCCCCGCCCGCCCCGGCGGGGAGCGTCATGAGGGGGAGGCGCGGCGTTCGGCCATGGACCGGCCACCCACGAACCAATGGTCCGGCGGCGTCTCCTCCACGATCACCCGGACTGCCTCGGCCGGTGTGCCGAGCGTCTCGTGCGCGGCGGCCGTGAGCGCCTCGGCGAGCGCGGCCACCTCCTGCGGGGACCTGCCCTCCAGCACGGTGACGCGGATGAGGGGCATCTCCGACTCCTTCCGTCTGCGCTCTTGTCGCGGTTCTGGGGCTGAGTTCCGCTGCGGTCCGCGGGCGGATTTCCGGAGCGGTCCCGGGACGACCTCGCGTCGCGGTGCGGAGCGTGGTGTCAGGACGACGTCTGCCCGCGGGCGGTCCGCAGGTCGGCGGCGAGGCTGCGGCCCGTGTGCGAGTCCTTCGCCCCGGCCAGTTCGGCGGGCGTGCCCTCGAACACCACCCGGCCGCCCTGGCTGCCCGCCTCCGGGCCCAGGTCCACCACCCAGTCGGCGTGCTTGACGACATCGAGGTCGTGCTCGATCACCAGCACCGTGTTGCCGCCGTCCACCAGCCGGTCGAACAGGCCCAGCAGCCGGCGCGTGTCGCTCATGTGCAGCCCCGTGGTCGGCTCGTCGAAGACGTAGACGGTGCCGGTCTCCTTCAGACGGTGCGCCAGCTTGAGCCGCTGCCGCTCGCCGCCGGAGAGCGTGGACAACGGCTGGCCCAGGGTGAGGTAGCCGAGTCCGACCTCGGTGAGGAGGGCCAGCCTGCTCCGTACGGGCGCGTCGTCGAAGAAGTCCGAAGCCTCCTCGGCGGTCATGGCGAGGACGTCGACGACCGTCCGGCCGCGCACGGTGTGGCGCAGCGCCTCGTCGTTGAACCGGTGCCCGTCGCAGCGTTCGCACACCGTGGTCACCGGGTCCATGAAGGCGAGGTCGGTCTCGATGACGCCCTTGCCGCCGCACTCCGGACAGGCGCCCTCGGAGTTGAAGCTGAACAGCCCCGGCTTCTCGCCCGAGGCACTCGCGAACCGCTGCCGCAGCCGGTCCATGATGTCGGTGTACGTCGCCGGGTTGGACCGCGAGGAGATGCCCACCGACGACTGGTCGATGACCACCGCCTCGGGGTGCTGTGCGACGAACGCCTGCGATACGAGAGTGCTCTTGCCGGAACCCGCCACGCCGGTCACCGCGGTGAGCACCCCGGTGGGGAAGCCGACCGTGACGTCCCGCAGATTGTGCAGCTTCGCCGCCCGGACGGTCAGCTCGCCGGTGGGGGAGCGGACCGTCTCCTTCAGCCCGGTGACGCTCCGCAGCTGCTTCCCGGTGACGGTGCGGGAGCGGCGCAGCCCCGCCGGGGTGCCCTCGAACGTGACCTCGCCGCCGTCGCGTCCGGCGCCGGGGCCCATGTCGACGACGTGGTCGGCGATCGCGATGACGTCCCGGTCGTGCTCCACGACCAGCACGGTGTTCCCCTTGTCGCGCAGGGCGAGCAGGATGTCGTTCAGCCGTTGTACGTCGCGGGGGTGCAGGCCGACGCTGGGCTCGTCGAAGATGTACGTCAGCCCGGTCAGGCTGCTGCCCAGGTGGCGCACCATTTTGAGCCGTTGGGCCTCGCCGCCGGACAGGGTCCTGGTCTGCCGTCCGAGGCTCAGATAGCCGAGCCCGACCGACCGGACGCGCTCCAGTGCGGCCCGCGCGGCCGTCACGGCCGGCTTGACGGAGGGTGCGTCGATCCGGGCGAGCCGTTCGATCAGGTCGGTGATCTCCATGGCCGAGAAGTCCGCGATGTTGTCGCCGTCGATGCGCGAGGCGAGGGCGGCCTCGTTCAGCCGGCCGCCGTGGCAGACGTCGCAGGGGCCCTGGGTCACCACCCGCTCGATCTCCGCGCGCTCCTTGCTCTTCGCGTTGTCGAGGCCGGGGGTGATGTAGCGGCGGGTGAAGCGCTCGACGATGCCCTCGTACTCGTTCTTGTAGACGCCGTTGCGGCCTGCCCGGTCGACGGTGAACCCCTTGCCGTGCAGCAGCAGTTCGCGGTCCTTCGCGGAGAATTCGCGCACCGGCCTGTCGGGGTCGAAGAGCCCGGACTCGCCGTACAGCTGCCACTGGAAGGTGCCGACCGCGAACGACGGGAAGCGGATGGCGCCTTCGTTGAGGCTCTTGTCCTCGTCGAGCAGCTTGCTCAGTTCCAGGCGGACCGTCGTACCGAGGCCCTGGCACTCCTCGCACATGCCGCGCGGGTCGTTGGGCGAGTACATGTGGGAGGGGCCCGCGCTGGGCGTGCCCGCGCGGGAGAACAGCACCCGCAGTGCGGGCAGGATCTCGGTCATCGTGCCGACCGTGGAGCGGGCGTTGCCGCCGACCGGCCGCTGGTCGACGACGATCGCCGTGGAGAGGTTCTCCATCACCTCCGCGTCCGGCCTCTCGTGCTTGGGCATCCGGTTGCGGACGAAGGCCGGCAGGGTCTCGTTGAGCTGCCGCTGCGACTCGATCGCCAGCGTGTCGAAGACCACCGAGGACTTTCCCGACCCGGAGACCCCGGTGAAGACGGTCAGCTTCCCCTTGGGGATGCGCAGGTCGATGCCCTTGAGATTGTTCTGCCGGGCCTCGCCCAGCACGATGAAGTCCTCGTCGTGGTTCTTCCGGTGAGCCGCCATGTCAGCACCTTCCGCATGTGGACGGGTGGTTTCCCAGGGGAAACCATTCCATGTCCTCCTCTGCTACCCCGTGACCGCGTACGCCTGCGCACCGCGCGGACTGGCCGCGCCGAGCACCAGTCCGTCCCCGGTGAGACCGGTGGCGCACACCTTGCTGAGCGAGTAGTCGGCCACCAGGTCCACCTTGTGTCCCCGCTGCCGCAGCGCCTCGACCTCCGCCGCGGGCCAGCCGCCCTCCAGGACCACCGTCCCCGGGCGGAACCTGCGCGGGGCGAAGGAGGTGGGCACGTGGTCGGTGTGGAAGGTGCGCGCCTCGATCGCCGCCTGCGGGCCCATCCCGTGCTCCGTGTGGTGCAGGAAGAAGCTCAGCGTCCACTGGTCCTGCTGGTCGCCGCCCGGGGTCCCGAACGCCAGGTACGGGCGGCCGTCCCGCAGGACCAGGGTCGGACTGAGCGTGGTCCGCGGGCGCTTGCCCGGCGCCACCGTGTTCGGGTGGCCGGGGGTGAGGGTGGCCATCTGCCCCCGGGTGCCCAGCGGGAAGCCGAGCCCCGGCACCACCGGGGAGCTCTTCAGCCAGCCGCCGCTGGGCGTGGCGACCACCATGTTGCCCGCCGTGTCGGTGGCGCTGACGCAGCACGTGTCGCCGGTCGCCGCGGTCAGCTTCATGATCGCCGGGATGCCCTGTTCCAGCTCGCCCAGCCAGGCCGGGTCCGCCGGCGCGACGCTCTCGTCGTGCAGCGGCGGCAGCAGCGGCTCGCGCCCGCCGGGCCGCCCCGGGCGCAGCTCCCGCGAGGCCCGCGCGCCGAGCAGCGCCCGCCGCGCGGCGGTGTACGCCGGGTCCAGCAGGGCGTCGACCGGCACATCCGCGTGCTCCGGGTCGCCGTACCAGGCCTCACGGTCGGCGAAGGCGAGCTTGGCGGCCTCGACCAGCGTGTGGACGTACTCCGCGCTGTGCGCGGGCGCGGCGGAGAGGTCGGCGTCGGCCAGCAGGGCGAGCTGCTGGAGGAAGACCGGTCCCTGCGACCAGGGACCCGCCTTGTGCACGGTGAGGGACCGGTGGTCCAGGCTCAGGGTCCGCTCCACGGACGGCCGCCACGCCGCGAGGTCCGCGCCGGTGAGCAGGCCGCTGTTGCGGCGGCCGGTGGAGTCCATCTCCTCGGCCTTCGCGAGATAGGTGTCGATCGCCTCCGCCACGAACCCGCCGTAGAACGCCTCCGTCGCGGCGTCGATCTGGGACTCCCGGTCCCTGCCTGCCGCCTTGGCCTCGGCGACCAGCCGCCGGAAGGTGCGCGCCAGCGCCGGGTTGGTGACCCGCTCCCCGGCACGCGGGGCCGCCCCGTTGCGCAGATAGGTGCGGCCCGACTCCGGCCAGGTGTCGCGGAACAGCTCCGTGAGCGCGCCGATCATGGCGGCGCACTTGGGCAGCACCGGGTAGCCGCCCTCCGCGTAGCCGATGGCCGGCTCCAGCACGTCCTCCAGCGGCAGGGTGCCGTACTCCTGCAGCAGCCGGAGCCAGGCGCCGACGGCGCCGGGGACGACGGCGGGCAGCAGTCCGGAACCGGGGACGACGGCCAGCCCCCGTTCGGTGAAGGCCTCCACGGTCGCCGCCGCGGGCATCGGGCCCTGCCCGCAGACGACGTCGACCGAGCCGCTCCCGGAGCGGTGGGCGAGGATCGGCACGTCGCCGCCCGGCCCGTTGAGATGCGGTTCCACCACCTGGATGACGAAGGCGGCGGCGGTCGCCGCGTCGAAGGCGTTGCCGCCGCGGTTCAGCATGGACATGCCCGCCGTGGAGGCCAGCCAGTGGGTGGAGGCGACGGCGCCGCGGGTGCCGTGCAGTTCTGGTCGGAAGAGCACCGGGGAGATCCTTTCTGGTCTGCGGTCGTGCCGCGCGGGGGTACGGCGGCTCAGGGGCGTCCGGGGGGTGTCATCCGGCCGGACGCGGTGGCGGTGACCCGGCCGTGGACGGTGGCGGCGTGGGCCCGGCCCCCGGCGAGGTCGACGGTGCAGGAGAGGGTGGCGGGGCGGCCCAGGCCCGTGCCCTGGCGGACCTGGTAGCGGTGTCGGCCTCCGGTGCCGGGCAGCGCCTTCTCCCGGCCGAGCCAGACGCCCAGCCCCAGCGCGGCGGAGGCGCAGGCGGGATCCTCGGGCATGCCGTAGCCGGGGGCGAACACCCGGACGTCGGCGGTGCGGCTCGCGGGGTCCCAGGCGAGGAGCACCGCGTCCGCGCAGTCCGCCCAGACCGGGTCCGTCAGGTCGGCCGCCGCGCGGGCCAGGGCCCCGGCGCTCACCGGCAGGATGTGGAACGCCGGTCCGAAGCCCGTCAGGTGCGGGGTGCCGGTCAGGTCGGTGTCCGTCAGACCGCAGGCCGCCAGCAGCGGGGCGGGGTCCCATTCCGGGTGCAGGAGCGGCTCGCCCGCGACGGACGCGGTGGAGCCGTCGGCCCCCGCGATCACGGTGAGCTGCCGTCCGCCGCACTCCTGCACGGCCTCTCCGGCGGCCAGCCGTCCGGCGCGCACCAGCGTGCTGGCCGTGCCGACCGCGCTGTGGCCGCCGTAGGGCGACTCGCCGGCCGGTGTCATCACCCGTACTCCGTACGTCGATCCCGGCAGGCCGGGCGGCACCACGAAGGCCGTCTCGGTCAGGGCGGTCTCCCGGGCGACGGCGAGCATGTCCGCCGTCGAGAGCCCGGCCGCGTCGGGGACCACCCCGAGGGCACAGCCGTGGTAGGGGGTGTCGGTGAACATGTCGACGATCTCGTACGCGATCAACGTTCCTCTCCTTGTCCGTGGGGGCCCGTGCCCGCTCCGCCGCCCGGCGGTGCCGTCACGGGTCCGGCCGGTGGCGACGCCTTTCGCGCGGGGGCGAGCACTTCCTCCGCCACCGCCTCCAGCACGCGCACATCCCCCTGGTACGGGAAGGAGGCCCGCGGCCAGTGCACCACCAGGTCGGTGATGCCCAGTTCGCCGAAGCGGCCCACCGCGTCCCGGTAGGACTCGACGGAGTCGAGCACCCCGCCGACCAGGGCACCGGTCAGCAGCAGCCGGTTCAGCGTGGCCGGGTCCCGGCCCGTCGCCCCGCACGCCGTGTCCAGCCGGTCCAGCTGCCGGGCGATGTCGGGCAGCGCCTTCTCGTAGGGCAGGGCGTCGAAGCGGCCCGGGGGACCGGCGGTGACCCAGGTGTCCGCCCGCCGGGCCGCGAGCCGCATACCGCGCGGGCCGGTCGCGGCGACGGCGAACGGCACCCGGGGCCGCGTCAGGCATCCGGGGTTCACCGGCACGTCGTCGAAGGCGTAGTACTCACCCGCGTACGAGGTGCTCCGTTGGCTCAGCAGCCGGTCCAGCGCCTCGACGAACTCGGCGAACCGGTCGGCGCGTTGGTGCGGGGTCCGCTCGGTGGGGTCCACCACCCGGTCGTCCAGGCCGCCCGCCCCGGCGCCCAGGCCGCAGACGAAGCGGCCCCCGGCGACGTCCTCCAGCGACATCACCTCCTTGGCCAGCGCCACCGGGTGGCGGTAGGTGGGTGTGGCGACCATCGTGCCCAGCGTGATCCGCGAGGTGACGGCCGCCGCGGCGGCCAGGGTGGGGACGCAGGAGAACCAGGGTTCGTCCCGCAGCCACCGCCACATCAACTGGTCGTAGGTCCAGGCGTGGTCGAAGCCCAGGCGCTCGGCCAGGACCCACTGTTCGCGCGCCCGCGACCAGCGCCGCTCGGGCAGGATCACCACTCCGTGCCGCACGCGTACTCCTCCTTCGCTCGTCGTTCCTCCGTCGTGCCGTGCTGCGTCGTGCCGTGCTGCGTCGTGGCCGGCGCCGTCCGGTCAGGGCGTGCTGTGGTGCAGCACCCGCGGCCTGAGCTGCCCGGCGGCGGTGTCGATCCGGCCCAGGACGGTCGCGAAGCCCTCCTCGTAGCCCCGGCGCACCTCCTCGCCGCGCAGTTCCTCGGGGAAGGCGGCGTCCTCCTGCGGAGTGAGGCCGGGATAGAGGCCGTTGGCCGCCACGTCCTGGGTGATCGCGCGCAGCCGGGACCGCAACTGGCCGACCAGTTCCGTCGCGTCGACCGGCGCCCGCAGGGTCAGGAAGTAGTGGTCGTAGATGAGCGCCTGGGTCTCGGGGCGGGTCGGTGTGATCTCCGCGGCCGACTCCTGGAGCAGCGACCGGCCGCCCGGCACCAGCTTGGCCGCCACCCCCGCGTGCACGGTGTGGTACATCCGCACCGCCTTCTTCAGCCGTTCGGCCTCCGGTGTCCCCTCCCACTCGGTCTTCTTCCCCCGCAGCAGCGAGCGAACGGGTACGAAGTCGGGTGCCCAGGTGCCGCTGAAGCCGCGGTGCTGGAGGTACATGCTCGGCCGGATGACGGCGGTGTAGACGTCGGCGGGGCAGGAGCTGGTGTACAGCAGCATCGCGGTGTAGGCGTCGGTGAGGTCCGTCATCGCCCGCAGGGAGGGCGCGGGATCGGTGCGGGAGCGGGCCTGGTGCAGGGCGTGCGCCGTCAACTGCCAGATGGCGAAGGTCGCCTGGTGGCCGGTGATCCAGCGGAACCAGAACAGCTGGTGGGAGATCTCCTCGGCGGCGAGGGCCGGTCCGGTCCGCGGGCCCCGAACGCCGAGGTCCGGGGGGCAGGGGTCGGCGGGCCGCACGTCGGATATCGCGGTCTCGGTCCCCGGCGTCGGCGGCTCGGGCAGGGTCAGCGGCTCCAGGCCGTACGGGAAGTCCCCGAAGTCCCAGTCGTCGGGCACCGGCAGTTCGGTGACGGTGCGGTGGACGCGCGTGCTCATCGGTCTCCTCCTGGTGGTGCGTAGGTGAACTCGAACTCCAGGCCGTTGACGTCCAGGACGTAGCAGCTCTGGACGCCGTCCGCGTCGACGACGATGTCGGTGGGCGTCTCGTCGCCGGCGAAGGCGAAGCGGCCGGACTCGTACAGCCGCAGCCAGCGCTCGCGCCAGGCCCGCAGTTCCTGGGGGGAGCCGGTGGCCAGGCAGATGTGCTGGAACTGGCGGGTGTTGGCGCCGGGGACGGCGTCGTCGTGCCCGGTGCGTTCGAAGAGGTGGAAGCGCAGACCGGCCACCGTCACCTCGGTCAGCCGGGTGATGCCGGGCAGGCGGCTCAGCGTCAGGTCGCAGAAGGTGTCCAGCGTCCAGTTGCTCCGGCAGCCGAAGAACTCCTCGTACCAGGCTGTGCAGTTGTCGAGGTCGTCCGTCTGCACTCCCACATGGTGCAGTTCCGGCACGAGGTCGAGGTTCGTCGGTCGCTCCTTCGTGGTCCCGGTGTGCGGCAAGGTACTGCGCTCCTCTCGGTGCGGTCACGGCGGAAGGGGTCGCGCGGTGCGTTCTTTTCTCTTTCAGGCAGGCGATTTCCCGTAAATCTCGTCCACTAACCGGCGGAAATAAGTGGAAGAAGTGAATCCGTGGATTTTCCGGAATTTTTTCCGTCCGGGTACCGAATTTCCTCCTCACGGGGAACACTGGAGTCATGACACAAAATCAATGGAGCGCGGTGGACGGCTACTTGGACGCGGTTCTCGGTGACGAGGACCCCGCACTGGCCGCCGCCGCCCAGGCTCACATCGGATTCGACCTCCCCGATATCGGGGTCTCCCGTTCGCAGGGAAAGCTGCTGCATCTGCTGGCCCTCGTCCAGCGTGCCGAGCGCATTCTGGAGATAGGCACCTTCGGCGGGTACAGCTCCATCTGGCTCGCCCGCGCGCTGCCGCCCGGCGGACGGCTGGTCACCGTCGAGTGGGAGCGCTCGTTCGCCGAGACCGCCGCCGGGCACCTGGCGCGGGCCGGCGTCGCCGACCGTGTCGAGCAGAAGGTGGGACGGGCGCTGGACATCCTGCCCGACCTCGCGAAGACCGCGGAGCAGCCCTTCGACCTGGTCTTCATCGACGCCAACAAGCCCGACACCCCCGAGTACTTCGACTGGGCACTCGCACTCTCCCGGCCCGGCAGCGTGATCGTCGTCGACAACGTGGTGCTCGGCGGTGCGGTCGCCGACGCCGACAACCCGGACGGCGGCGTCCGCGGAATGCGGCGCTTCCACGAGAAGGTGGCCGCGGAGCCCCGGGTGAGCGCCACCACGATCCAGACCGTGGGCGCCAAGGGCTACGACGGCTTCACCCTGGCCGTGGTCCTGCCCGCCCCCGACACCCGGTCCCAGATGCCCGACCTGCCCTGACGCCCGGCAGGAGGCCGGCCCTCCGGGGGCGGCGGCACGGACACCCGCCGCCCCCGTCGCCGGGCCGTCCGCCGCTCATGCCTGGTCGGGCCCGATCAGGTCCGGCGCCGTCCAGCCGTCCAGGTCGTACTCCGCCATGCACTCCTCGGCGAAGCCCCGGTAGCCGTCGACCAGGCCGGACGCCGTCTGCGCCATCAGGAGCTCGATCCGCACGTTCTCGTGGTTGCCCGAGTAGTTGCGCTCGTACAGCTCGTGGCGGCCCGCGAACTCGGTGCCCACCGAGTCCCAGATCAGCTTCATCAGCTTGACCCGCTCCACCGAGTCGTAGCCGCCGGACCCCCGCATGTACCGGTCCAGATGCGGCCGCAGTTCGGGGTTCCTGAAGTCCTTGGCGTGCGAATTCAAGTAGATGAGACCGCTGCTGAGGTCCTGGAGAATGATCTCGCGGACCCGCGGATATCCGATCGTCATGAACCAGCGGTACGCCATTCCGTAATCCAGGTTCGGCAGCAGTCCGCCGTCGTGCCAGCCGTTCGGATTGTGCGCCATCGCGTCGCTGAGACCCCAGAACATGTTCCGCCAGGCGAGCACCTCGCCCACCCGGGTCTGAATTCCCCGGAAATCCTTCGTCCCGGTCACGTCCAGCCCCTTCAGGAGCAGACCGGCCAGGAAGTCGAGTTTCACCGCGAGCCGGGTCACCCCGTGGAAGGTGAGCCGGTGCGTGAACCCGGACGTGTTCAGGAAGGTGCCGGCCTTGGCGGTGTCGCCGTAGATGAAGACGTTCTCCCAGGGGATCTTCACCTTGTCGAGGATGAAGACGGTGTCGTTCTCGTCGAGGCGGCTCGACAGCGGGTAGTCGAACGGGCTGCCCATCCGGTTCGCGGCCAGCTCGTACGACTGACGGCAGATCAGCTTCACCCCCGGCGCGTCCATCGGCAGGGTGGCGACGAGCGCGAACTCCTTCTTCTTCACCGGCAGTCCGTAGTGCGCCACGAAGTTGAAGTGGGTCAGCGCCGACCCCGTGGCCACCACCTTCGCGCCGCTGACCACCAGGCCGTCGTCGCACTCCTTCTCGACGTGCACGAACACGTCGCCGACCTCGTCCGGCGCCCGGTTGCGGTCCACCGGCGGGTTGATCACCGCGTGGTTCCAGAACAGCACCCGCTCCTGGGCCTCCGCGTACCAGCGGCGGGCGTTGTCCGCGAACTCCCCGTAGTAGTCCGGGTTCGCGCCCAGCGTGACCAGGAAGCTCGCCTTGTAGTCCGGGCTGCGGCCCATCCAGCCGTACGTCATCCGGGCCCACCGGGCGATCGCGTCCCGGTCGCCGACCATGTCCTCCACACTGCGCGGCACCCGGAAGAACTTGTGCGTCCAGCCGTCGCTGCCGGTGTCCGTCGGCGCGGTCAGCGTGTCGTGGTGCTCCGGGTCGTGCAGAGCGTCGTACAGCCGCGCGGTCATCCGGGCCGTGTTGCGGAACGCCGGGTGCTTGGTGACGTCGTCGACCCGCTCCCCGTACGCCCATATCTCCCGGCCGTCGCGGATGCTCTCCAGGTACTCGTCGCCGGTCATCGGGCGCGTCGTGCGGCGCGGTCCGGTGTCCCCGGTGGTGCCGGGACCCGGGGTGCCCGCCGTGCCCGTGCTGTGCGTCGTGTCCGTCATGTGCGTCAGTCCCCTGTCCTGTCCGCCCTGCTGGGCTCGTCGTGTACCGGGAGGTGCGCCACCGGGTCCATGCCGTCCAGGCACAGCGACCAGGCGACGGGCGATGCGTTCGGCACCAGCTCCGGGAAGGCGCCGCCGTGGAACAGCAGCGGCCGACCCGGGCGGCTCTCGAACTCCTCGACGCTTCCGATGTGCAGCGTGTGGTCGCCGCCGTCGTGGATCTGCCAGGGCCGGCAGACCAGATGGGCCACCGTGCCCGCCAGCCGCGGGCGCGGGCCCTGCTCGTCCACCCACGGCACCGGCTCCGCCATGGGCCGTCCGGCGAAGTGCATCGCCAGGTCGCGCTGCGAAGCGTCGAGGATGTTGACGACGTAGTCGCCGCTCTCCCGCAGCAGACTGCCCGCCCGGCTGCGCCGGTCCAGCGCCACCAGCGCCAGCGGCGGGTCCAGCGACACCGAGGTGAAGGCGTTGACCGTCGTACCGTGCACGAGGTCGCCGCGACGGCAGGTGATCACCGTGACCCCGGTCGCGAACTGGCCCATGCAACTGCGCAGGGCACGTGGGTCGATGGGGCGGGGCGCGGTGTCCACGCCCCCTCGCTCAGGCATGCTCATGGGTCCCCCTGGACTCCCGGGGGCCGGTGCCGTGCACACCGGCCCCGTTGCCGTCGTGGACGTCCGGCCGCCGCGCCGCGGCCGGTGCCAGGGCGCCGGTCAGCAGGTCGGCCAGGATGCCGGGGCCGTCCTCGGTCAGGAACGACTCCGCGTGGAACTGGATCGTGGCCAGGGCGGGCCCGCGCAGCGCGACCACCTCGTCGCCGACGCGCTGCACCTGCACCGGCCCGCCGCCCGCCCGCGGGCGCAGCCAGTCCTCGTCGGCCCGTGCGACGTAGCTGTTGTAGAAACCGGCCGTGCGCTGCCTGCCCCACAGCGGGACCCGCAGCCGTCTGCCCTGCGCCGGGTCGGGCAGCCGGGTCATCCTCAGCCCCAGCAGGGCGCACACCGCCTGGTGCCCCAGGCAGACCGCCGCCAGCGGCAGACCGGCCGCGAGCCGTTCGGCGGCCGTTGCCCGCAGGGCGCGCACCCGGGGGTTGCCCGTGTCCCGCGGATCGCCCGGCCCCGGACCGAGCAGCACCACGCCCGGCGCTCCGGCGACACCCGCGCGCGCCGCCCGGCGCCAGGGAACCAGCCGCACCGCGCAGCCCAGCGACCGCAGTTGGTGGGCGAGCATCGCGGTGAAGCCGTCCTCGGCCTCGACGACACAGACCTCGGTGCCCGCGACGGACCGGGCGGCGCAGGTGTCGTGGGTCCCGTGCAGCCAGAACTCCGCCAGGCCCTCGTTGCGGGCGACCAGCGCGCCGCGCACCGGACCCGCCTCGGCCAGAGCCGCGGCGGACGCCGGGACGGGGGCCTTCGCCGACCGCCGCCCCGACAGGGCGTCCAGCAGGCCCGACAGCTTGGCGGTGGTCTCCGCCGTCTCGTGCGCCGGCACCGACTCCCGTACGACACTGGCGCCCGCGGTCAGCCGTACGGTGCCGTCCGCCCCGAGGTCCGCGGTGCGCAGCATCAGCGCCGCGTCCATCCGCCGCCGCCCGCCCGCGCACCCCAGCAGGGCGACGACCCCGCTGTAGTAGCCCCGGCCGTGCGGCTCGTAGCGTTCGACCACCCGGCAGGCGTTCTCCACCGGGCTGCCCGTCACGGTCGGCGCGGGCATCGTGGTGCGCAGGATCTCGGTGAGCGGACGGTCCGAGCGCCCGGAGAGGTAGTACTCGGTGTGCGCGAGGCGGGACATCCACTTCAGGGACGGCCCGCTGACCCGTACGCCGTCGCGGCACAGCGCCGCCATCATCTTGAGTTCCTCGTCGACGACCATGTACAGCTCGTCGGTCTCCTTGGGGTCGCGCAGGAAGCGCAGCAGCCCCGGCAGGTCGGCGCCGGTCCGCGGGTACCGGTAGGTGCCGCTGATCGGGTTCATCTCCACCCGGTCGCCCCGCACCCGCACCTGCTGCTCGGGGGTGGAGCCGATGAGGTACCGGTCCCCGGTGAAGATCAGGAACGTCCAGTACGCGCCGGTCTCCGCCGTCATCAGCCCGCGCAGCACCGCGAGGGCGGCGGTGCGGTCGAAGGCGCGGATCCTGCCGCGCAGACTGCGGGCCAGTACGAAGTTGGAGCCCTCGCCTCGGTGGATCTCGCGGTGGACGATGCCCTCCACCGCCGCCGCGTAGCCGTCGTCGTCGATGTCGAAGCAGGTCTCCTCCACCTGCGGCGCCCGGTCCGGCAGGCATGCCAGGAGCCGGTCGAGGGGGACGCGCCGGTGCTCGCGCACCTCCATGGCGAGCAGCGGCTCGCCGTCGTCGGGGTGCGCGAAGCCGCGCTCCCGGATCTGCCGGTAGGGGGCCAGGACGAGGGTCTCGGTGCCGTCCGGGTCCAGTCCGAGCGCGTCCAGGTTCTCCGCGCGCCGTACCGGGCCGCTGAGGATCTCCACCGGGGCCGCACGGTCGGCGCCGGGGCGGTGCAGCACCGCGAAGGGCCGGCCCGGCGGCGGCAGCGGCAGGCCGTGGGCCACGGCCGGAGCGGTGGTGGGGGACGCGGTCATGCCACCGCCCCCACGGGCAGCCGCCAGTGCGCGGCGGCGGCGACGGCCTGGACGAGACTGAGCCGGGGGTCGCACAGACTGCGGTAGCCGGTACCGCGGGCCGGGCTGCGGCCCGCGCCCTCGCACTCGGAGATGTCGTCGGGGGAGGCCTCCAGATGGAGGCCCGCGCACCGCTGCGCGTTCTGCGCCAGGACGTCCACGCACTGCCGGATCTCGGACATGATCGCGTCGAGGCGGCGCGTCTTGAGCCCGTCGGGCGTCTTCACGGTGTTGCCGTGCATCGGGTCGCACATCCACAGCACCGGATGCCCGGCCTGCCGGACCGCCCGCACCAGCGGGGCCAGCCCGGCGACCCGGCCCGCCCCGAACCGGGCGATCAGGGTCAGCCGCCCCGGGGTGCGGTGCGGGTCGAGCACCGCGCACAGGTCCAGCACCTCGTCGACCGTGGCCGTCGGCCCGATCTTGCAGGCCACCGGGTTGTCCAGCTCGGCCATCAGCCGTACGTGCGCGAAGTCGGCCTGCCGGGTGCGCTCGCCGATCCAGGGCCAGTGCGTGGACGCCAGATAGCTGCCGTTGTCCGCGTGCCGCCGCACCTGGGGGAGTTCGTAGTCGAGCAGCAGCGCCTCGTGGCTGGTCCACACCCGGTCCTCGGGTGCGGCGCCCTCGCCGCGGCCGAGCCGGTCGAGGGCGGTGTGCGCCCGGCGGGCGGCCTCCAGCCCGGTGACGACGCGGGACGGGTCGGGGGTGCGGTCCTGCTCGCAGGCGTCCGGCGCGTTGACGACCGGCCCCCGGAACACCGGGAGCCGCCCGCCGGGCACGGCCTCCCAGTCGTCGGAGCGGGGCTTGGCGAACTGCCCGGCCATCCGCCCGACGCGTACGACGGGCAGCCCGGAGCCGGTGCGCATGACGTCGCCCAGGACGTCGAGCATCTCCACCTTGCGCGCCACGTCGCGGGGTTCGCACTCGGTGGTCAGCTCCACGCAGTCACCGGCCTGGATGAGGCAGAACTCGCCCTCGGCGGCCCGCGCGAGGAGCGTATGCAGCTCGCGGACGCTCGCGTGGGTCACCAGCGGGGACTCGCGGGCCAGCCGTTCGTGCACCGGGGGCAGGAGGGAACGGTCGGGCCACCGGGGCTGCTGGCGGGCGGGGAGCCCGGCCACCATCGAGGCGATCAACGGGTCGTGCCCGGCGCCGGGGAGGGGATGTCGAGGCATGCTGTCGGCCTTCGTTCGGAGGCGGCCCGTGGGGGGTGGCCGCCTGCGGATGTCTGGGTGGGGGGAGCCGCGGGAAGGACCGGGGTCTAGGCGCTGTGGTCCCCGGTGGGGGCGCGGTCCAGTTCGCCGGTCGCTTCGAACCAGCGGATCATGCGGGTCAGGGAGCGGCGGTCGATGTCGGGCCAGGGCAGCCCGAGCCCGTCGAGGAGCCCGCTCGTGCGGTCGTTGGCGTAGGCGTTGTCGCCGAGCTCCAGCGCACCCTCCCGGAACAGCGGCACGGCCGCGGCGAGGGCGTTGCCCCCGGGGCGGCGGGCGGACTCCTCCAGGCGGGTCAGCCACTCCTCGGCCGGAACCGTCTCCAGCGGGTGGCCGCAGTCCCGGACGGCGGCGTGCACGGGTGTGAAGTCGGAGCCGCGCGGGTGGAACAGGTGGAAGGTGGCGCCGTCGGCGGACGGCTCGCGGGACAGGGCGTGCACGGCCCGGCCGACGAAGTCCACCGGCAGCAGGTCGGTGGTCAGCTCCGCGGCGGGCGGGGCCGAACCCAGTTCGATGAAGCTCTTGATCTGCCGCCACAGGAAGTCGTCGGCCTGGCAGGCGCCGGTGACGCTGTCGCCGGAGATCCGGCCGATGCGGTAGACGGTCACCGGCATCCCGCGCTCCCGGGCCAGACGGGCGATGCCCTCCGCGACCCACTTGCTCTGCGTGTAGCCGATGCCCAGCCCCTCACACGTGTCGGGCACCGCCTCCTCGGTGATCGGCCCGCCCTCGCGGCCGGGCGCGAACACGGCGACGGTCGACATGTGGTGCACGTGCTTGAGCCGTCCCGCGGCGGCGAACTCCAGGACGGCGCGCAGCCCGTCGACGTTGGCCGGCCTCACCGAGGCGTACGGCAGCACGAAGTTGATGTGCGCCGCCGCGTGGTGGACCGCCTCGACGGACTCGGCCAGGTCGGCGTGGTCCGCCTCGGACAGTCCCATCCGGTCCCGGGCGAGGTCGCCGGCGACGGCGCGCACCCGGTCCCAGGCGATGGTGCCGGCGATGCCGTACCGGTCGGCCGTGGTGTGCAGCCGGGCCAGGGCGGCGTCCGCGTCCTCGGCGCGCACCAGGCAGGTGACGGTGTGCCCGGGGACGGCCGCCAGTTCGCGCAGCAGCCAGCTGCCGAGGAAGCCGGTCGCACCGGTGAGCAGGAACCGCCGTGCGGCGTGCGGGGGGACCGGTGCGCGGTCGCCGGGCCGCACGGTGTCCGGCAGGGTCACGTCGGCGCGCAGGTCGGCGGCGGGCTCCGTGAACGCGCGGGTGCCGCCCGCCCGGCGCTCGTCGATCCGCGCGGCCATTCCGGCGACCGTGGGGTTGTCGAACAGGGCGCGCAGCGGGATGTCGACCTCGCACAACGTCCGCAGCCGGTAGACGAGTTCGGTGGCGATGATGCTGTTGCCGCCCAGGGCGAAGAAGTCGCCGTCGCGCCCGGGGGCGTTGCCGCCCAGGACGTCCGCCCAGGCCTCGGCGATCGTGCGTTCGGTTCCGGTCCTGGGTGGCAGGGCTGTGTCCGGGGCTTCGTCGGCGTGCCGGTCGCGCACCTCCCGGGCCAGTCGCCCGGCCAGCCCGGCCCGGTCGATCTTCCCGCTCGGCGTGGTCGGCAGCCGCTCCAGCGGGACGAGGTGCGCGGGCACCAGGTACTCCGGCAGCCGCTCGGCCAGCGCGGCCCGCAGCCGTACGCCGTCGTCGGCGCCGTCGCCCGTGACGGCGGCCACCAGCCGCCGGTCGCCGGGGCCGAACTCCACCGCGACCACCGCCGAGTCGCGCACCCCGGAGAGCGCGTCGAGGGCGGCCTCCACCTCGCTGGGCTCCACGCGGTAGCCGCGGATCTTGATCTGGTCGTCGGCGCGGCCCAGGTACTCCAGGTCGCCGCGGGAGTTCCGCCGTACGAGGTCGCCCGTGCGGTAGATCAGCTCGCCCCGGCCGCCGTGGGGGTCGGGCAGGAAGCGGCGCGCCGTCTCCTCGGGGCGGCCCCGGTATCCCGGCGAGAGGTGGGGGCCGCCGATGTACAGCTCGCCCGTGACGCCCGGCGGGAGGAGTTCGCGGTCCGGGCCGAGGACGTACAGCCGCATCCCGTCGACCGCGCGCCCGATGGGCGGGGCCTCGGGCCAGTCGGCGGGCCGGCCCGTCAGCTCGTGCCAGGTGGCGAGGTGGGTCTCGGAGGGTCCGTACATGTTGAGCAGCCGGGCCCGGGGGTGCCGGGTGAAGAACTCCCGGATCTGCGGGGAGACGACCAGCGCCTCGCCCACCGAGGTCACCTCGCGCAGCGCGTCGCAGTGCAGGTCCTCCGCGACGGCGAGGGCCGCGAACCGCTGGAGCGCGATGTACGGCAGGTACAGGCGGGTGACGGCGTGCTCGGCGACGAAGGCGGCCAGCCGGTGCAGGTCCTTCTGGAGTTCGCCGGGGATCAGGGCGAGCGTTCCGCCGACGCAGAGCGTCCCCAGGATCTCCATCACGGAGACGTCGAAGGAGAGCGTCATGTACTGGAGGGTGGTGCCCCTCGCCCCGCACGGGGAGATCCGGTGCTGGGCGGCGACCAGGTTGGCGACCGTGCGGTCCTTGATGACGACGCCCTTGGGGGTGCCGGTCGACCCGGAGGTGTGGATCACGTAGATCTCGTCGTCGGGCGTCCGGGCCGGGCCGAGCGGCGCGGGGTCGGCCGCCGCGATCCGCTCCGCCTGCCGGTCGGTCTCCAGCAGCCTTGTACCGGGCGGGAGTTGACCCCCTGTGGTGCTGTCGGTGAGGACGAGGAGCGCCTCGGTGTCGTCGAGGACGTACGCCACCCGCTCCGGCGGGTGGGTCGGGTCCAGCGGGACGTAGGACGCCCCGGTCTTCACGACCGCGAGCAGTCCCGCGACCATGTCGAACGAGCGGGGCAGCGCGAGGGCGACCCGGCGGCCCGCCGCAGCCCCCTCCTCCCGCAGGACCCGGGCGAGCCGACAGGCCCGCTCGTCGAGTTCCCGGTACGTCCACCGGAGACCGCCGTCGGTGAGGGCCACGGCGTCCGGGGAGGCCGCCGCCTGCCGCGCGAAGAGCTCGGACACCGGCACCGGGGGCGCGGAGCGGTCCACGCGGTCGTCGTGGGCCAGCACCTCCCGCTCCTCGTCGGCGGCCAGCAGCCCCAGTTCGCGCACCGGAGTGCCGGGCGCGGCCTCGGCGAACCGGGACAGCAGCCTGCCCAGCCGCTCGCCCATGCCCCGCGCCGTCGCCTCGTCGAAGAGGTGTGCGTCGTACTCCAGCGTGGCGTGCAGCCCGTCCGCCTCCCGGGCGAACACCACCGAAAGGTCGTACTTGGCGCCGTGCGCCATGTCCCGCCGCACGGTCAGCGGACTCCCGTCGTGGGTGACGCGGGCGGAGCCGGGGTCGGTGAGGACGAGCATCGTCTGGACGACCGGTGTGTGACCGCCGCCGCGGTCGGGCCGCAGCCGTTCGACGACCTTGTCGAAGGGGGCCCACTTCAGCCGCAGCGCGTCGGTCACCTCCTCGCGCGCCCGCCGCAGCACCTCGCGCACGGTCGACGCGCCCGTCACGTCCTGGCGCAGCACGACCATGTTGACGAAGTAGCCCACGAGGTCCTGGGTCTGCGGATCGTCCCGCAGGGAGACGGGCGAGCCGACCAGGACCCGTTCCTGACGGGTCAGCTTGGCGAGGAACGTGCCGTACACCGCGAGCAGCGCCATGAACAGCGTGACGCCCTCGCGCTCGGCGAGCCCCTCCAGCTTCTCCGTCACCGCGGCCGGGACGTGCAACGGGACCGTGCCGCCGCGGTGTTCCTGCGTGGCGGGCCGGGGCCGGTCGGCGGGCAGGGCGAGTACGGGCAGGTCCCCGGCGAGCCGGCCGGCCCACTCGTCGAGCAGCCGCCTGGTGCGTTCGGGCGTGAGGTGCGTGCGGTGCCAGTGCGCGAAGTCGGCGTAACTCGGTCGTCCCGGCACCGCCTCCACCGGCAGGTCCCGCCCGGTGCGGTCGTAGGCGTCGAGGAGTTCGCGCAGGAAGACACCGGCCGAGGCGGCGTCGGAGGCGATGTGGTGGATGTTGCAGACGATCGCGCTCTCCCCGTCCGGCCCGAGCGCGCAGGTCACGGCGAGCACCGGCCCGTGCGCCAGGTCGAGGCGGGTGTTCGCCACCCGCTGGGCGAGCGCGTCGAGTTCCTTGTCGTCGCCGTAGTGCTCGACGCCGTAGTGGAAGGCCGTGTCGTCGTCACAGACGACCTGGAGGAGCCGGGCGTCACGCAACGCGTAGGTGGTGCGCAGGACTTCCTGGCGGCGCAGCACCCCGGCCACGGCCCGGCGGAGCCGTTCCGGGTCGAGCCGGAACGGCAGCCGGGTCAGGAACGGCCCGTTGTACGCCTGCGGGGTCGGCAGGTACTGGTCGATGAGCCAGATGCCGCTCTGGCCGAAGGAGGCCTCCGCCGTGCCGCCGCTGCGCGGCGCGGATCCGGCCACCAGCTCCTGCCCGTGCTGTCCGGCGGAGCCGGACCGGCTCCGCGCGAGCCGGTCGGCCACCGTCACGGCGCTCTGCTCGCCCGGCCCGCCGTCGGACGGCGGGCCGAGGGCGAACACCGCCCGCAGCACCGTGCCCAGTTCGGCCAGCAGCGCGGGATCGTCGCAGTGGTCGGAGAACGGCTCTTCCGGCCCCAGGCCGGGAGACCCGAGCGTTCTCCGTGCCAGGTCCAGAATTGCCGTGACCAAGGGGTTGTCCACGGGTTTGCCACCCTCCGCGGGCGTCGGGCGACCGGCGCGTCCTGCCGGCCGCTGTCGGACACTCCGTCAGCCGTGCGAAGACGGAGAAGAGGTGGTGGCGGCCCCGTCGCGGGACTCCTCGATGAAGCGCGCGAGCTGCTCGACCGTGCCGTGCCGGAAGACCGACTCGGTGGTGATCTCGATCCCGAATATCTTCTGGAGGCGGGAGGCCAGTTGTACGAAGTGCAGGGAATTCCCGCCGTGTCCCAGGAATGAGTCGGTGGTCGAGAAGTCGTCCATTCCGGAGATCTCGATCCAGGCCTGGAGGACGACGCCTTCGAGGGGATTCTGCATGTTCATCTCGCCTTTCTCTGAATTCTCGTTCCGGTTCTTCTTGTTGTTCGGGGATTCCACGGTGAGCGCGGTGCGGTCGATCTTCCCGTTCACGTTCGTCGGCATTTTCTCCAGGTGCCGGAACGCGGAGGGGACCATGTGGGAGGGCAGGTCGGCGGCGAGCCGCCGGACCAGGTCGTCGGGGGTGACGGGGCGGCCGTCGGGGGTGGTGTAGAAGGCGACGAGCCGCTTCTCGCGGGTGCCGTCGTCCTCGAACGCCTTCACGGCGGCGTCCGCGATCCCGTCGAGGGCGCGCACCGCCAGCGTCACGGCGCTGGTCTCCACCCGGAACCCGCGGATCTTCACCATGCTGTCGGACCGCCCGACCAGCACGATGTCGCCGTTGCCGTTCCGTCGTGCGAGGTCTCCGGTGCGGTAGAGCAGCCCGTCACCGTCCGGGTCCCGGGTGAACTTCTCCGCCGTCAGCTCCGGCTGGTCGGCGTACCCGAGGGCCACACCGGTGCCGCCCACGCACAGCTCGCCCACCTCGTCGGTGGCGCAGGGGTGCATCAGCGGGTCGTACACGTCCAGCGTGACCGTCGGCAGCGGCCGTCCGATCGGGACGACGCCCGCGCCGTCGACGTCGTCCGGCGAGGTCAGCGGGTGCAGGGCGGTGATGGAGGAGTTCTCGGTGCAACCGTAGCCGTTGTAGAGGACGGCGTCGGTGTGCGCCAGGGCCCGGCGCAGGTGGCCGGGGGAGGGGAAGTCGCCGCTGAGCAGCACGATCCGGACCGTACGCAGGCACTTCGGTTCCTGGTCGACCAGCGCGTTGAACAGACCGCAGGGCAGGCTGAGCACGGTCGCGCCGCGCTCCTCGACGGCCTCGCGCAGCACCGGCAGCGAGGGCAGCCCCGGGGGCATCGGCAGCAGGGTGGCGCCGTGCAGGAAGGCGAGCCAGATCTCGATGGTCGAGGCGGCGAACGAGAACGCGGCCGACTGGGTCAGGCGGTCCCGGGGGGTGATGTCGAGGGGGCCGCTGTGCGGGCCCAGCCGCGCCAGTCCGCGGTGCGCGATCCGTACGCCCTTGGGCCGTCCGGTGGAGCCCGAGGTGTACATGAGGAACGCGGTGTCCTCAGGGCCGGTGCCGGGTTCGGTTTCGCCGTCGGGGAGGCCCTCGCTCGCCCTGACCAGGTCGTCCCGGGCGAGCGCGCGGTCGCGGACGTCCGGGGGCAGGAGGCCGGGGTCGTCGCAGATCACCGGCGAAGGGCGGGCCTCGCCGAGGATGCGGGCCAGGTACTCCGTGGGGTAGGCGGGGTCGAGCGGGACCACGCAGCCGCCGGCCTTGAGGACGGCCAGGAGGACCGCGTAGAGGTCGGGGGACCGGCGCATGTGCACTCCGACGCGGTCACCCCGGGTGACGCCGCGGTCTTGGAGGTGCCGGGCCATCCGGTTGGCCCGCCGGTTGAGGCTGTCGTACGTGATGTGCTCGGCGCCGTCCGCCAGGGCGACGGAAGCGCCGTGTTCGCGGACGACCCGTGCGAAGAGGGACGTCAGGACGAGAGGAGGGTCCGAGGTCGGCGGATCCTCCGCCGGTAAGTCCGCCCCGGTCCTTTCCGCGATCGATTCCGCGATCGATAAGGACGGGACTTCTTTCGCTTTCTTTTCCATGATCGCTGATCTCCTCGGGTGTGGGGCCGGAGGAACGGATCCCCGCGGTTCCACGGACGCGCGCCGCGCATTTCGTGGGGTACCGGATTCGGGGTGGTGCATTGTCAGCGGAGAAGGCGGAAATATGGTTTCCGTCTGGAAATCGATGCTAATCACGGTTTCGCATCGATGTCAAATGGCCGCGCTGATCCGTGAGTTGATCGAATTCTCCGTGCATAACGCGTGCACACCGGCCAGCGGAAAGAGGCTTGGAGCGTCGCCTGTTTCCGTGTCGTCCGAACTGTCCTGTGTGCCCGTTCGGAGGGGGGCGGCCGGTACGTGTCCGTGACTGGTTCTCGCACTCCGATACCCCCGGTTCGCGCGCTCACGCACCCAGATGGTGTCCTCAGGGAAAACACTTTTCCCGCACCCGCGAGGATCCCGGCGCGGCCCCTTGGTACCTTGGGGCCTCCCACCGGTGACCTCCGTACCGGAAGCACTCATGACTCCACGAGACGGCTCGACCCCCGCCCACCAGCCGGAACCGACCGTTCTGCAAGCGGCCCTGACCCACCTTCAGTGCCTGCTCGTCGCGCGCCGGTCCCGCGTCAACCCCGAGGGCGTCAACTGGCACCAGTACGACGTCCTCGAACTTCTGCGGGCGCGCGGCTCCATGCGGCCCTCCGAACTGAGCGATGTGCTGGAGGTCTCCCGGCAGACCACCTCGAAGGCGCTGCGCGTACTGAAGGACCTGAACCTGGTGAAGCAGGTGACGGCCGGAGAGGACCGGCGCGAACTGAGCACCTCCCTCACCCCCGCGGGGCACCTCTTCCTGGCCCGGATCGCACGCGGCCACCACGACGTCGGACGGCTCGCCGCCTCGGTCCTCACCGAGGGCGAGAGCGCCCTGTTCGCGGAACTCTGCGAGAAGGTGTCCGCGGCCATGGAGTCCGACCAGGGGCGGTGAAGGGACGTCCGACCGGGCAGGGTGGTGGGTCGTCCGACAAGGCGCGGTGGTGGGTCGTCCGACCGGGTACGGTGACGGGCCGTCAGGCCAGGCATGGTGACGGCCCCGGTGATTCACCGGGGCCTCGGTCGTTGCACCAGGCATGAACGATGCACCTTCCACCACCACGCCCCACGCGCCGGTTCTCGTCCTCGGGGCGCGCGGCACCACCGGCCGCCGGGTCGCCGCCCGCCTGCGCGACGCCCACCACCCGGTACGTGCCGCCTCCCGGCACTCCGACGTCCCCTTCGACTGGCGCGACGACGCCACCTGGGAACCGGCGCTGACCGGCGCCGAACGCGTCTACCTGATGCTTCCCCACGAGCTGACGCTGCCGGCGGACTTCGTCCACCGCGCGGTCGCGGCCGGCGTACGCCGCCTGGTCCTGCTGTCCAGCCGTGCCATCGAGGAGATGGGTGATGAGCGGCTGATGGCCGCCGAGCGACTCGTCCGTGAATCCGGGACGGAATGGACAGTCGTACGGGCCGACTGGTTCAACCAGAACTTCGACGAAGGCATCTTCCGGGAGGCCGTACTCGACGGCTCGCTGGCGTTGCCGCTGGGCGAGTGCCGCCAGACGTTCGTCGACGCGGACGACATCGCGGCGGTGGCCGTCGCCGCCCTCACCGAGGACGGCCACGACGGCCGCACCTACGAGGTGACCGGCCCCGAGGCCCTCTCCTTCGCGGACGCGCTGGGAGAGATCGGCCGCGCCGCCGATCTCTCCGTCGACTTCCACGGCGACGGGGACGCCTACCGCGCCACCGGCCGGGCCGAGGGCCGCCCAGCCGAGGACGTCGAACGCGAGATCACCGCCTTCACGGCCCTCACCGACCTCGGCGACGCCCACCCCACGGACACCGTCCTGCGCCTCACCGGCCACCCTCCGAAGCGCTTCGCCACCTACGCGAAGGAGGCAGCGGCGACGGGCGCCTGGGCAGGCGGCGAGTAACCGCGCTTCACGTCCTGCGAGATGTGATCGCCCCCCAGCGGCAGGTACCGGCCGCCTGTCTTGAGGTGGAGCAGGGGTTGGGCTTTGGCGCGAGGGGGGCGGCCTGTCCCCCCGGGGACGCTGGGTCTGCCGCCGCTGGCGGCGGCCCGCGCGGGGGATTCGCGGCAGCGGGCGACGAACAAGTCGCCTGACTGCGAAGACAGTTGCCGAGGCCCAAGGCCCGAAGCCCGAAGGCGGCGCTCCGGAGGCGCACCCTGCCGTGAGCACCGACAGCGGCTCACTCGGACCCCATCACCGACCCGGCCCCCCGTGTACGCCCGGCCCCCGTACACGCCCGGCCCCCGCGTACGCCCGGACCTCGTCCGCGCCCCGCCGAAGCAGCCGCACAGACCTGGAGGGACCTCTGCCGCTGGTGGCAACCCCCGCGAGGGAACGGCCGGAGGACCCCCTTGCGTGGGGCGGGCGGTTGTAGTCGGCTTGCCTCATGCGACCCACAACCGCACACAGGTCCAGCATTTCCCCTCTGATCTCTCCCATCGGCAGGAAAGCCGCTGCGACGCTGGTCGCGGGCCTACTCCTGACGACCGCCGCCTGGGCTTCGCCGGTCGGGCCGGCCGAGGCGTCCGCGGCAGGTTCCACCGCCGGATCCCCCCGGCCGGACGCACCGGCGGCAGGCGCCTCCGGCCTCGACCTCGACACGGTGACGATCCCCCAGTTGCAGGCACGCATGGAGCGCGGATCGCTCACCGCCGTCGCTCTCACCCGTGCCTACCTGGAGCGCATCAAGACGGTCGACCCGAAGATCCATGCCGTTCTGCGTACCGACCCCACCGCCCTCGCCCAGGCGGCGGCGAGCGATGTCCGGCACCGGCGCGGCACCGTTCGCGGCCCGCTCGACGGCATTCCTGTGCTGATCAAGGACAACGTGGACACCAAGGGACTGCTCTCGACGGCAGGTTCACTCGCGCTGGCCGGTGCGCCGCCGCGCGCGGATGCCGAGCTGGTCACCCGCCTGCGCAAGGCAGGGGCGGTGATCCTCGGGAAGACGAACCTGTCGGAGTGGGCCAACTTCCGTGCGGCGAAGCCGACTTCCGGCTGGTCCGCGGTCGGCGGGCAGACCCGCAACCCGTACGTGCTCGACCGCAACCCGTGCGGTTCCTCCGCCGGTTCGGGAGCCGCGCTCGCGGCGTCGCTCACCCAGGTCGCGATCGGCACCGAGACGGACGGCTCCATCGTGTGCCCCGCCGGAATGAACGGGGTCGTCGGACTCAAGCCCACCCTCGGCGTGGTGAGCGGCAGGGGAGTCGTGCCGATCTCCGCCGAGCAGGACACGGCGGGTCCCATGGCCCGCAACGTGGTGGACGTGGCGTTGACACTCGCCGCGCTCCGGGGCGACACGCACGGTTCCGCCGGACCGCAGAAGGACCGCGACGTGCCCAACGCGGCCGAAGAGGAGCCGGCCTCGGCCGCACGGCAGACGGGTGCGTACGGAGAGCAGTCGGCCCCGGACGCTGCCGACCGTCTGCGCGGCAAGCGGATCGGGCTGTGGCGGCTGCCCTCGCTCGGCAAGGAGGTGGACGCGCTCATGACCCGTACCGCACAGCGCCTGCGCAGTGCCGGTGCCGAGGTCGTCGAGGTCACGCCTCCCTACCAGGAGCGCCTGGCAGAGCTGGAGTTCCCCGCGCTGCTGACCGAGTTCCACCGCGACATCGACGCGTATCTCTCGGGCAGGCAGGGGCCGCGCGATCTCGCGGGCCTCATCGCGTTCAACCGCGCTCACGAGGCGGAACGCACCTGCTTCGCGGGCCAGGAACTGTTCGAGCAGGCACTCGCGGCGCCGCCGACGACCGACCCCAAGTACCGTGCCGCGCGCGCGGAGTTGAAGAAGCTCTCTCGCGCGTCCATCGACGACACGCTGGCCGCCCACCGGCTGGACGCCATCGCGGCGCCGACGAATCCGCCCGCCTGGACCACTGATTGTGCCCGCGGCGACAACGACGTCATCCCCTCCTCCACCCCCGCCGCCGTCGCCGGATACCCGTCCCTCTCCGTTCCCGCGGGCTCCGTGGGCGAACTGCCGGTCGGGCTGCTGCTGATGTCCGGCGCGCACAAGGACGGGGCGCTGCTGTCCCTCGGCGCGGCGATCGAGCACCGCCTCCAGGCCTGGCGCACCCCGCGCTACCTTCCGACGCTCCCTGCGACGGGCACCCCGAACGACCGGGGAGACAACAAGCACTGATCCCGCGGCCGAAGCACACCGGGAGCGCCCTGCCTGGCCGAGGTGGGGCGCAGGTGTGAGTCTGCACGTAACTCCCCTTCTGCGAGCAGGCGTTGAGGTTCGCACCGCGCGCGGCCCCGGAGAGAAGGAACAGCTCGTCGTGGACTACCTCGCGGATCGCGACGAGCGCTGGCGTGCCTTCCTCGCCGAGCGCTTGGCGGCAGCGGAGGCGGAGGCGGCGCCGGCGGATCCAGTCCTGGCGGTCTTCGATGCCTCACGCACGTGGTCGGAACAAAGCAGTCACAAGGGGTGCGGCATGGTCAACGCCCACGCCGAGATCAGCAGCCCCTCCCACCCGGCCCACGCCACGATCACCCGGCAGAAGGCCTGAATGCTCGCCCTCTTCACGGACCTCGCCGCCGGCATCGCCCTGGACAGAGCCAAGGAACTGGGCCGAACCCTGATGCTCCTTCACGAAGGTGCACTCGTCGCCCACGGCCTGGGCATCTTCCCGGACGCCATCGACCACGCCCGCACTCAGGCGCAAGCCCTCATGGCCGCTGCCGCCGCACCACGGTGAAACGGCGAGGCGAACGCGCGACCCCGACCGCCTTCCCCCCCCCACCGGGCCGGTGAGGAGGAGGACGCGGCGCTGACGGACGCGAGCCGCTGTTGAGGCATGAGAGGCCTACGCCGTACTCGTAGACTTACGGCATGGCATTCATGAGCACCCCGCACTGCTGCTTCCTGTGATCGGAAGGCGCTGAGGGCGATGCCGGACGGCGTCGCCCTCCTTGCTGTGCCTGCTGCATGAACCAAGTCCCCTCTGCCCATTACTTCCTGAGGCAGTGAGGCGCTGAGAGCGCAGGCACGATCCCTTCCCTTCGTCCTTTGCCAGGAGTGCCTCGTGCCCGTGCCGTTTCCCCCTGCCCTCGATCTGTCCCTCGACCTGCTGCGTTGCCCTGCGTGCCGTACGCGCCGCCTGCACCCCGACCGAGCTGCACTCCGTTGCCCGATGGGTCACAGCTTCGACATTGCCCGGCACGGCTATGCCGGCTTGCTGACCGGAACCCGCGCCACCAGCGGGGACGACGCAGCCATGGTCCAGGCCCGGGACCGGTTCCTGTCCACCGGCTCCTACGCGCCCCTCCGCGAAGTCGGGGCCCGCCTGGCGGCCGACGCCGTGTCCGGGCACGCCACGGTGGTGGATGTGGGGTGTGGCACGGGCTACTACCTGGCCGGCGTACTCGACCAGCTGCCCGGCGCCCGTGGTCTGGGGCTGGACACATCGGTGCGCGCACTGCGCCTGGCAGCCCGTGCCCACCACCGGGCCGCCGCGGTCGCCTGGGACGTCTTCCGCCCCTTCCCACTGGCCGACGGGGCGGCCGATGTCGTGCTGGACGTGTTCGCGCCACGCAACCCGGCCGAGTTCCACCGCGTACTGCGCCCGACCGGCCGGCTGATCGTGGTCCGACCCACCGGCAGGCATTTGGCCGAACTGCGGGGCCGAGTGGCTGCGATGGTCACGATCGACCCGGCCAAGGAACAGCGCCTGCACCGCGCGCTCACCCCCTTTTTCGAGGCCGTCGTCACCGAACAGGTGGAGTACTCCGCGACCCTGTCCAGGCCGGATGTGCTGGACCTGGTGGCGATGACGCCGAGTGCACGCCACGTGAGTCGTGCAGACCTGAACGGCGGCGGCACGCTGCCCGATCAGGTCACCGTCTCCGTGCTGGCCACCGCCTACCGGATTCGGTGACCGCGAGCGGGTGAATGCGCCTGCTGACCGACGAGCAGCGGGCACGCGTGGCGCCCTGCCTTCCCCGCGCTGAGGGGAAGGCAGGGCGTCCCTTCGCCGACCACCGTCGCATCGTCCCCGACAGACGGTGTGCAAGCGCCAAGACGGGGCTATCGGCCGAAGGCCCCCGGGACACGATCCTGGCCCAGCGTCTACCGCTCCGCAGCCGTGTCGGCGGTGATCATCGCAGGCGCGGCTGCCACCGACGTGGCCGGCCGCGTGCCGGATTCCCGGGAGAGCGAAGAAGCTGCCACTGTCGCACCTGGCGATTCCGTCCAGGTCGGCCCCCAGGTGGCGTTCCCGCTCTGCGTGATCCTCGGCGGGGTGTGCCACGTCGGCTCATCCGAGCGTTACGACGACCCCCTCGCCAGTCCACTCTTGAGGGGATCAAGGCTGGAGAAGAAGCGGTCCACCACATCGCTGTTCTCAGCAATTTCATGGACGGGCTCGCCTACTACCCGGCCGGCCAGTTCGGTGGCCAAGGACACCACATCTCCACGGAGTTCGGTCTCCGCGATGATGCGAGCGGCAGCGAGCTGTGCCTGTGCTTCAGCGATCATCAACTCGCGTTCCCGCAGGCCTTCGGCGCGGATTTCAGCAAGCAGCTGTGCGCCCTCTTCCAACGCCTGTTGACGCACCTGGGCCGCTTCGTGTCGGGCCTTGGCCAGGGCGGCGCGGTACATGGCAAGGACTTGGTAGGCCTCGATCTTCATCCGCTCGGCCCTGGCGATGTCACCGTCGAGAGCGTCGTGCCGATCCGCGAGAACCTTGTTGATGCGCGGGAGAAGAACCGTCGCCAGAGGTACGAAGACCGCGGTGAAGGCCACCAAGCACACAAGCATCGGCGCGAGCTCAGGTATCAGAACGTCCATGCCAAGACCCTAGGAGTTGGCCCAGGCACTGCCAAGAGCGTTCGCTCCCGAGCAAGCACGCAGCATCCCCCACCTTCACTGAAGGACGGGCCCCTTCGTCGTGTCGACGACGCACAGCAAAGTCTGAGTGGCGGGAAACTCGCCCGCTGCGGCGCCGGATTCCGGGGAGCAGGGCGGGCACGGCAAACGCTGGCAATCCCGGGTGGGTAGCTTGGGGCTGGAGGGGCACTCGGGGTGGCATGCACGGACAACATGCGCGTCCCACCAGCACCCTGTTCGACCATGCGCCTGCGGCGGGGACACCACCCGGCCCCGGCGCCAAGCACTCGCGCCGGCGCGGCCGGCTGACCCTGCGGCTGCGCCGCCGCCTTCTCGCCTACCGGGCGATCGATTTCCAGCCCGTGCACCTTTCGGGCGATCCAGAGCGCGGTGAGGAGTGTCTGCTCCTGGTGCACATCCGCAAGGTCGTCGGCCAGGTCCAGTACCGGATCTGCACGGAGTGCACCCAGGGCGTCATCACCGCCGTCGTCATCGACGAGCCCTTCCACAGCACGGGACTGAGCACCCGCGCGCTGTCCCACCTGCGCTCCCGCCATCCGGAACTCGCCTGGTTCAGCACCATGCGCCGACGCACCACCCGTGACCTCCTGCGCCGGATGCGCATCCCCACCGTCCTGTCACCCACACCCTGCTCGCACCCCCATGGTCACCAGACACCCTCGCGGGCGGCAGGCCCGGCACTCACCCACCGTTGACCCAGCACTCGGCAGGCACGCCCCGCCGGAGCGGCCACCCACGCAGCCCGGGGAGCAGCCGTGCGCTACCGGCGCCGTACAGCAGCCGCTTCGCACGCCTTGCTGAGGGCGGGGCGGAGTTCGAGGACCTGGTCGGCGCCCCTTAGGCCCAGGCGCGCTGGTACGCATCGGCGCGATGGCGCCTCCGTCTGACACCGAAGCTCTTTCGCCGGTCAGCGGATCTCGTTGCCGGGGTGCTCACTGTCGTACGTCTCGCGGGCACGCGCGATGTGGTCCTGGTGTGCGAGTGACCAGTCGGCGAGCGCCCTGACGAGGTGGGTCAGGCTCGTTCCCGTCTCGGTGAGCCGGTAGTCGACCTGGGCGGGCACGGTCGGGTACACGGTCCGGAGGACCAGGCCGTCCCGCTCCAGCCGGCGCACCGTCAGGGTCAGCATTCGCTGGGAGATCCCGTCGATGGCGCGCTGAAGTTGCCGGAAACGCCGTGGACCGCCCGCGAGTTCGACGACGACGAGGACCGACCACTTGTCACCGACCCGGTCGAGGACGTCGCGTATCCCGCAGTCGGGGTGGTCCTGCTGTCCGCAGGGTTCGAGTTCGGCGGGTTCGGCGGTTACCTCGGTGTGCGTTACTGACACGAAACTGCCTCCTTGTGGGTCGACCCGGACCGGCTGAGGATCTCACCGTAGTTACTGAACAGAACCACGGTAGGAGACAGAACCGTAATGATCATGGTCACCGGCGCGAACGGACAGCTCGCCTCTCTCGTGCTCCAGAAGTTGACCGAGCGCCACGTGCCCGCCGTGGGCGGCACTCGATCGCCCGCAGAAGGCCAGCGGCGGCTCGACTTCGACGACCCCACGAGCCTCGACCTCACCGGCGTTTCCACGCTGGTCCTCGTCTCGGCGGGGTACGCCGAGGACGACCGGGTCATCACCCGGCACCAGGCAGTTGTGGACGCCGCGGTGCGCGACGGAGTGAGCCACGTGGTGTACACCAGCCTGACCGGCGACGGTGACCACCTCGGCTTCGCCCTCGCCCATCGCGCCACCGAGCAACTGATCAAGGCCAGTGGACTTGGGTGGACGGTTCTGCGCAACGGGCTCTACGCCGAGCTCTTCGGGGCACTGCTGACCTGGACCGCTGACGGCGTGGAATCGGCGTTCGGTGACGGAGCGCTCGCCGCGGTGGCGCGGGCGGACCTGGCAGAGGCAGCAGCCGTCGCGGCCGGCAACCCGACCGCGCACGCCGGCAGGACCTATGAGCTGGTCGGCGAACCGGTCACCGCCGCCCGCGTCGCTGAATCCCTCGGAGTCGCGCATCGGACCATGGGGCTCGGGGAGTACCGGGCCCGACTGCGCGCCGACGACTCGCTACTGCCGTTCCAGCCGTCGATGCTCGCCTCGATAGCGACCAGCGTTCGCCACGGGTTCCTCAGCACCACGAGCCCCGACCTCGCCCAACTCATCGGCCGTCCGCTCACTGACCCGTTCACCGTCGCCACGGACACGGCGGCGGCGATGCGCCCCGACATCGGCTGACACGGGTGGTTCACCGCGATGCGCAACCGTACGTCGAAGGTAGCTGTCGCCAGATCGGACGCTGCCGCACCCGGTCGGCCGCGCGCATTGGCGTAGAGCGGTGCAATTCGTGAAGGGTGCCGTCGCCGACGCGACCAGCAGAACGGCTGCCGTCCTGACCGCGACCGCGACCTCCGGGGAGGGCGAGGTGGAGCCGAGGCACTGCGTGGTGCCGGTTGTGTTGGACAGGGGCGGGCCCGGCGCGTCCCCGAGCCCATGGCCACCACGCTGCGCCCGGCCGTACCCGGCCGACCTGCTCCCATTGCTGGAAGCGGGGGCGGCGGCTACCCGCGGGCGCCAGCCTGTCAGCGGGCCGGGTTGCGGGGGGCGTTGTGCCCCGTGGCGGGGGTGAGGACGATGACGGCGATGTCGTCGGTGAGCTGGGGAGTCCAGGCCGTGACGTCTGCCACCAGGTGGTGGACCAGGGCTTCGGGGCTGGTGACGGGGACGTTCGCCACGCGTTGGGCCAGCGGGTAGAACCTGCCGTCGGCGTCGCGGGCCTCGGTCAGGCCGTCCGTGTACAGGAGGAGCGCGGTGCCCGGCGGCAGGGGGACGGCCGCGGGTGCGGGGCCGTGTTCACCGTCCAGCATGCCGAATCCCAGGGGGAGCAGGGCGGGGAGTTCGACTTCGCGGGTGTGCCCGGGGGTCAGGGCCAGCGGGGCGAGGTGCCCGTGGTTGAGGGCGAGGGTGTGGTCGCCGTGGTCCGGGTGTTCCAGCAGGAGCGCGGTGGCGAAGAGCTCGGTGTCCCCGCGGGCGGTCGCGGCGCGCTGGAGCTGGCGGTCGAGGCGGGCGGCGAGCTCGGTCAGGTCGGGCGTCTCGTACGCCTGGCTGCGGAAGCAGCCGAGTACGTCCGTCACGGTCTGTACGGCCTGCAGTCCCTTGCCCCGGACGTCCCCGATGAGGAACCGGGTGCCGTAGGGGGTGTGGAGTGCCTCGAAGAAGTCGCCGCCGACGCCGGTGTCGGCGGTGGCGGGACGGTAGAGCCCGGCGATGCCGAGGGTGCCCAGGTGAGGGGGCAAGGGCCGTAGGACCGCCTCTTGGAGGGCTTCGGCGGCGGCTCGGGTGCGGGCGTACCGCTCCGCCTGTCTGCCCCGCGCCCAGACGGCCATGCCGACGATGACGCCGACGGTGAGGAAGGCGGTGATGGACAGGGGACGACGGGCGTGCTGCTCGTCGGCGATCACGGTCACCAGCAGGTACTGGGCAGCGGCGGCGGAGGCGACCGAGATCGCGACCGCGGAGCGTCCCAGGACCACGGCGGCCAGGGCGGTGGTGGTCACGGCGATCCACAGCACCTCGTACACGGCCGCCGCCCACTGCGGCGCGGAGAGCGCGGTCTCGTAGGGCAGGGCCGTGACCGCGGAGCCTCCCAGCACGATCGCCGCGGGATATGCGACGGCGCTGCTGCCGGCCGCCCGTGCCGGTGCCCGGATCAGGAATCCGGCCAGGCACGGGACCTGCGCGAGGACGGTGCCGAAGGCCATCAGCGCGGTGAGGGCGGTCGCCACCGCGGTCGCGGCGAGGGGACCCGTGGGGAGAGCTGTCAGGAAGGCCAGTGACACCGCGGCGAACGTAAGCCCCAGCGAGGCGCCCGTGGTCGCGGTGACCACCCGCTCGCGTGCGCACAGTCCCGCAGCGGCGAAGCCGACGCAGAAGCCGCCCAGTGCCACGGCACTGTGCACCTGCCCCGCGCCGCGCGCGGTGAGCAGTACGGGCACGACGGTCACCAGCGTGACCAGGAGGAACCCCAGAACCGCCCCGGCGACCGCCACCGGGAACACCCGCGGACCGTGGGAGTCCGCCGTAACGGGTTTCCGCCATCGGCCCGCGACATGGCGCGGAAGCCGCAGGACCTCCGCCTTCTCCGGGGTACAGCAGAGCGCCAGCAGCGTCAGGGCCGCACCGAGCAGTAGCGCCACCTGAAAGTCCGACCAGCCCCGCAGCGGGGTGGCCTGGAGGCCGCCCGCGACCACGATCAGAGCAATGGACGCGACCGGGTAGAACGGCAGGGACCGCGCCACCGGGCGGTCGGGGCGGTCCCGGGGGAGGAACCGGTGCGCGGCCCACCACAGGCCCACGGCCCCCACCAGGGGTACGGCCTGCACCGTCCGGCCGCCGTCCACCGTGGCACGCAGCAGCAGGCCCAGCAGCAGTACCGCCGCGGTCACCGCGAAGGCACTGCCGATCGCCCGGCCGATCCTTCCCGAGAGATGAAGCCTTCGTACCGAGGCCAACTGGGCGACGACCAGCCCCATGACGGAACCGACTTCCACGGCGCGCCCGGCCCAGTACGTCCAGGGGCCCGCCGCGCCCAGCAGGAGCAGACCTCCCGCAGTCGTTCCGGCCAGGGCGCCGAGCACGACCCGGCGTACTCCGTGCACATCCACGGCGCGGCCCGCCGCGAACAGGCCGGTCAGCGCGGCGACGACGCCCAGCACCTGGGCGATGTTCAGCTCGTGGTGCGTCATGCCGAGTTCGGCTCCGGCCTGGCTCACCATGGAGTTGTGCACGACCGGCACCAGTACGCCGAGGGCCGACCCGGCCCCCAGCACCAGCCGGACCGGTTCGTACCGCTGTGGCTTGTCGTGCACCGGACCGACTACCGGACTGACTTCGGACGCCCCGCCCGCACCTGTGGCCACCGCGGCCCTCTCTCTCGATGGTCCGTTCCAGGACTCCAGCAAGAGAGGGTAAATCTATTCAAATGCTCCCATGGGTATTGAAACGTTGGCGATACCTCGCGCTTGAGGGCTCGCGTTCTGATGACGTATCGACCTGACTATGAGCCTCGGCCTCCCACCGGGCCCGGGTGGCGGGACCGGGGCGCGGTTCGGCGCTCCGCGACCTGGCTCCCCCCAAGAACTGAACGAGCAGGGTCCGCACTCCTGTGGGGATATGGGTGCGCCGGGCCGTAGGCCGTCAGCCGTAGTGGCTGCGGGTGGCGGGTGGGAGTCGAGGCGGTGACACGACGTGCGTCGGCGAGGACGGCGTCCAGGACGCGGAGGACCTGGACGCGGTCGAGGGGACGAACCAACGCGAACGACCACGCCCCGGACGACCGTGCAGCGACATACGAGCCCGACAAGACCCGGCGGCCGACAGCCGGCTCAGAAACCGAAGGAGTTGTGCGGTTCGGGGTCGACGCGGAAGAGCCGGTTCAGCCGGGCGACCACATCGTCGGCGTGCGCCGTGATGCGACCCGCGTACGCCAGGTTCTGCGCCGACATGCCGCCGAGGTACAGCGAACTGAGTGCCGAGATGGTGATGGTCGCATCTGCCTGCTGGTCGGTGGCCACGCATGTCACCGATGTATCGCCTGCGCGAAGAAGCCACGTCCCGTTGTTTGCCGGGCACATGTGGTCGTCATCGATCGTGAACACCACCTCACCGACGGTGTCGTACGAGCGTTGCGTCAGGGCGCGGGGGATGTCGAGAAGGCGAGCCCACATGTTGTCGGACTGCCGGGTGATGCGCATCGCCCGCGGGTTCGCGAGCATCCACCGCAGCGGTTCGTCGCGCGGGCGGCCGGGCGCCACGATGGTTCTGGTGAGGTCGAAGTCGACCAGCAGACTCCACAACGCGCGATATGCGGTCGGATTCGTCGCCTCCAGCGCCTCGACAACGAGCGTTCCCGCGTTTGCGGCTGTCGAGGACCACGGCAGGCGGAAGTTGGCGATGCCGTCTACTTCACCGTGCTCGTCGCGGTGGGCGAGATACCGCAGGGGGCCCTTCGTGCCGTCCGCGTTGTCGGACAGGCTGTCCCAGCGCCCTGGCAGGGGGGTGAGCTCACCGGGACGTTGCACACGCACCTGTGCGTGCACCACGGGCCAGGACTGCGACGCCTGCGCGGCGTCGACCAGTTCCAGCGAACCCGGGTCGGGCGCTGCCGGAAGAAGGGCAGCGTCGTTACGGTCCAGCTCCCACCGCGCGCGGAAGGTAGCCGGCGAGAATCCGAACCGGCCGTAGATGCTGCCCTCGCTGGCGCTGAGCATCGCCAACGGCTCGCCCCGGTCCAGGGCGGCATCGAACATGGCCTGCATCATGCGCCGCAGGTAGCCGTGTCGCCGATGGGTTGCTATCACCCCGGTGGAAGTGACACCGGCGACCTTGACCGTCCCGCCACCGGGAACCGTCACGTCGAAGGAGATGGCGGCGGACGCGCCGACGCACGCGCCGTCTGCGAACGTCGCGATCGGGTGGAAGGTCTCGTCCTTGACGTCGGCTTCCGCCCACTCCTCCAGCTGCTCGGCGGTCGCCGGGGTGCGCTGCGGAGGCCACGGCTCCGGACCACCGTGCCACGCGGCAGCAGCCGGCTCCCACTGCGGCAACCCGTTCGCGAAGGGCAAGGCCCGGTAGTACGCGTGCATTTCGTCCCGCTGTGGTGGACGCACCTGAATAGCCATGACGGACAGTAGATCCACAACCATCGTCGGCAGACAACCAAATACTTGAGTACCTGTGGATGGTGCCTGCGACGACCGCTTCTGCTGAGGCACCAGCCACGTCACAGCAGGTCATCGCTCGAGGACTGGTTCAGCTGGACAGCTGAACCGATCGGATCGCAGCGTCGAAACCGGGTGCGGCCCTCATCGAACCGCGGTCTCCACTGGAGCGTCATCCGGCGAAGTCCGCGGCGAAGGCGGCTGTCCAGATGACCCTCAGCAGCACCGTACCGATCGCGGCGGGGACGACCGCGGCGAGCGGCGGCACCCTGCGTCCGCGCAGCACGGGGATCCAGCGCGGGAACACCTCGCCCCAGGCGGCGATCAACCGGACAGCGGTGAACGCCACCAACTCCGAGAAGAGCACACCCCATCCGGCGCGACGTGCGGGCCGCCGGATCGCCACGGCCCGTCCCGCAGTGGCGGCCACCAGTCCTTCAGCAGCGCCTCTTCGCCCAGCACCTGCTGGCAGCACCTGCTCGCCGATACCGTGCACCACCACGATCCGAGCCAGATCCTCTTCGGGGTGGAGAACTCGGCGGGCTTGGTCAGGGCGAGTCAGGACTTGTGCCGGCCGACGCTGTCGGTGGATACGTGATCGGTGCTGCGGTGTGGGGTCTGCTGGTCGGCGTGGCCCGGAGCGGGCGTCCGGGCCACGCTGGTGTGCGGGGGAAGGGGTCAGTCGGTGAGGACGGTGTCGCGCTTGTCGTACCAGGCCAGTGAGTCGCGGATGCCGTCGTGCAGGGTGCGCTGGGCTCGCCAGCCGAGGAGGTCGTGGGCGCGGGTGCTGCTGGTGTAGGCGCCGGCGGAGTCTCCAGGCCGGGCCGCGGTGGTCCGCGTGGGGAGCGTCTTGCCGGTGACCTCTTCGAACGCGGCGATCAGTTCGAGGACGGTGGTGCCGTCGCCGGTTCCCAGGTTGATGACCTGGGCGTACTCGTTGGCGGTGACCTTGTCGAACTGCTGGAGGGCGGCGACGTGGGCCAGGGCGAGGTCCCAGACGTGGACGTAGTCGCGGATGCCGGATCCGTCCCGGGTGGGCCAGTCGGTGCCGGTGATGGAGAAGGTGCCGCCGCTGTGGTGGGCGGTGATCATGGCGCCGAGGGCGTGGGTGGGTGTGCGGATCTGGAGCCCGGTGCGCAGCTGCGGGTCCGCGCCGATCGGGTTGAAGTAGCGCAGGGAGATGACGCTCAGGATCCCGGCGGCGGCTGTGTCGGCAAGGATCGTCTCGAACATGGCCTTGGTCGTCGCGTACGGACTCAGCGGGCGGATCGGCGAGGTCTCGTCCACTGCCGGGTGGCCGTCGGGGGCCTCGTAGATGGAGGCCGAGGAGGAGAACAGCAGCCGCTCGCACCCGTTGCGGGCCAGGTGCTGGAGGAACGCCACCCCTTTGCCGACGTTGGTGGCGTAGTAGCCGAGCGGGTCGGAAACGGAGTCGGGGACCACGATCAGCGCGGCGCAGTCGACGGCGGCGTCGATGTCGGGATGCTCGATGAAGATGCGGTCGAGGAGGTCACCGTCCGCGATGTCGCCCTCGTAGAAGGGCAGGTCGCGGGCGAACTCGCGGCGGCCGGCACTCAGATCGTCCAGGAGGACGACGTCCATGCCGGCGTCGGTGGCGGCGGACGCGATGGTGGAGCCGATGAACCCGGCCCCGCCCGCGATAAGGATCTTCATGGTGGTGGTGTCTTCCGCTCGGGGAGCAATGTGCAGTGGCGGCCCGGCTTCTGCCGTACGGACGTCGAACGGACGCCGGGCACGGCGCGCACTGTAGCGGGAGGCGGTACGTCGCCGGGTTGCGCATGCGTGGCCGTGGGCCTCGGCGGCCACCCGGAAACCGGCGGTGAGGACAACGAGATCCGGGGCGGCGGCCGAAGTGCTCAGAGCAGCAGCCCTGCCAGCGGAAGGGCTGCCGGTCGCCGTAGTGCAGCAACGGGAAACGGCCCGGTAGCTGGGCCTTGACAGGGTCTTCACGGGGAACGTGGTCGCGCGGCCGGGGCGTAGGGCCGGCACGCGCTGGCGGTCCACTCCTGTACGCCGCCTGTCAGGGCATGCGCCCCCGCGAGGGAGGCGCCGCAGGGATTGCCGACGGAAGTAGCCGTGGGCAGCGGAGGTGGGCGCGGGCGTAGGGCCACCTCCGCACCGGGTACTTTGCCTTGGACCTTGCCCTGCCCGCGACCTACGGCGATGCGGCACCGGTACGGGTCCCACGCGCTGCTGCGCTCGCGGTGATGGACCACGACCTGCAGGCCCTGCGCGGCGCCGACTGGGAACCCTTCGCGGCTCCCGAATCGTCCGGCACGCCCCTGCCGGAACCGGACGTGGAACCCGGGGAGGAAGCGGAGGCGATGGTGCGGGGCTTCGGCCTGGCGATGCTGGAGTTCGTCGCGACCGCGGCCCGCGACGAGAAGCTCATCGGCCTGCTGCGGGCGCGCGTCGAGGTCCTGCTGCAGGCTTACGGGCGGGCCGCAGCCGCCGGGCGGCCGGAAGGCGAGCATGTGCCCGTCGACGACATCGCACAGCTCATGACCGCGCTCGACCAGGGTGTCTCCGTACTGCGGCTCAGTGGCATCGCCGCTGTGGACGGCGCGCTGATGCGCACGGGACTGCGCCGTCTGCTCGACCCGGCGGGCGCCGCCGTCGAACCGTCACCGGTCCGAGGCGGACACGCCTCGCACATGCCGGATGTCGAGTGGGTGCGCAGCCTCACCCGGGACGCGCCGGACGCTTGAACCGACCCCTGTCGCCGGGCGGGCCGGAGCATTCGACCGCAATCCGGCTGATCTTCGGCGCAGCGTCATGCGCACCTTCGGCGGGCTGCGCAGACATCCGCCCCCCGGCTCGGGAACGTCGGGAGACGCCCTGGTTACGACCACCAGGCGATGTCCTGCCCCGGGGCGGTCGGGGCAAGAATCGCGGCCTCCCGCGGTTGATCACGCGGGAGGCCGGGGTCTCTCCTATGGGGCGTCAGGCGCTGTTTACTTTCCGCTGTGTTCGGCGAGGGTGTGCGCGACGAGCGCGTTGGCGTGGCCGTGGCCCATGCCGTGCTCGGTCTTGAGCCAGGTGACGAGTTCCATGTGCTTGGTCAGGGGTGAGGAGCGGATCAGGTCCTTCCACTCGTCGATCGGTCGGCCGTACTTCTTCTCGATGGAGGGGAAGTAGCTGGCGGGGCCCTTCACTGGTTCGGTCATGCTGCTGGATCCTGTCTGTTCGCGCTGGGTGATCGTGGATTGGCGTGTTGCCGGGAGTGGCGGGCAGGGGAGGCGGCGGCTACCGCCCTGCGGGGTTTGCCGTGGCCATCAGCCGGGCGGTGACCGCGGTGAGGCAGAGAAGGCCGAGTCCGGCTCCGGCGGTGAAGGCCAGGACGGTGGCGGACGAGCCGGCGAATCCCGCGAGGATTCCCGCCGGTGCGATGCGGGTGGCGATGGCCCACCCGCGGCGGTTCTGGGCGGCGAAGTGGCGGGCCAGTACGAGGAACGCTGCGCAGAGTGCCAGGTAGCCCACCATGCCGCTGAGCATGTGGAGGGCGCCGTGCGTACTCATGGACGCGGTGCTTGCCTCGGGGGCGCCGACGGGAAACCCGGCACCCGGATCGGCCGCGAAGGCGCCGGCGAGCAGGAACGAGGCACCGAACACGCCGATCAGCCGCGGCGCCCAGGTGCCGCCGGGCGCGTCGCGCAGCGCCTGGCGCATCCCGACCGCGCCGGCGATGACCAGGACGCCCGTGAGTACGAAGGCGGTGACCTGGATCCATCCGAGGCCGCCGAGGCTCAGCTGGCTGAGGGCGTTGCGGGTGAAGTCGAAGCCGTCGCGGGTGAGGCCCTGCAGCAGGCCCGCGCCCAGGAACAGCGGGCCTGCCACGGCGGCGCCTGCCAGCAGGGCCTGCGGCGTCGGCAGGGCCGGGGCGGACACGGTGATCGGGGCACTGAGGGTCTGGGTCATGTGATGTCTTCCTCGACGGAGAGAGCCAATGCCGGAACTAGACGGTGTGGTACTGCCTGGAACTGGACGGTACAGTACTCACATAAAAACTGGACTGTCCAGTACTGATTCGGGAGGCGGCATGGAAGCGAGCGAGCACGGCCGGTCGGCGCTCAAGCGCCAGGCGATCATGGAGGCCGCGACCAGCGCGTTCATGAGCAAGGGCTACTCGGGTACGAGCATGGACGACATCGCCAAGTTGGCCGCGGTGTCCAAGCAGACCGTCTACAAGCACTTCTCCGACAAGGAGAAGCTGTTCGCCGAGATCGTCCTGGCCACCACCGACCGCATCGACGGCATGGTCGACCTGGTCGCCGACATCCCGGCGGACGCCGACACGCTGGAGGAGAACCTGGCGAGCCTGGCCCGCCAGTTCCTGGCCGCACTCACCCAGCCCCAGGTCCTGCAACTGCGGCGCCTGGTCATCGCCAACGCGGACGCCTTCCCCGAACTGGGCGCCAACTGGTACGAGCAGGGCTTCGAACGGGTCCTGGTCACTCTGGCGGACACCTTCCAGCGCCTTGCCGACCACAAACTGCTCCGCTGCGACGAACCGCTGCTCGCCGCCAATCACTTCTCCGGCCTGCTGCTGTGGATCCCCGTGAACAAGGCAATGTTCCACGGCAGCCCCCAGCACACCGAGGCCGAACTCGACCACTACGCCACCGCCGGCGTCCGGGCCTTCCTCGCCGCCTACCGCTGACCGCCACCGCCACCGGCACACCGCACCCGACACACTCGTGAAGAGGCCAAATGACCTGGTCCGAGCGCACCGTTGTGCGCGACGGCGTACGCATCTCCTGCCGCGACTGGGGCGGGTCGCAGCCACCCGTCGTCCTGCTGCACGGACTGGCCGGCCACGCGGGCGAATGGGACGTGATCGCGCGACACCTGAGCTCCCGGCACCGTGTCGTCGCAGTCGACCAGCGCGGCCATGGCGCCAGTGAGCGGCACCCCCACGACCGCTCCCGCGCCGCGTACGTCGCCGACGTCGTCGCGGTCCTCGACCAGCTGGGCCTCCAGCAGCCTGTCCTGATCGGCCAGTCGCTCGGCGGCCACACCGCCATGCTCACCGCCGCCGCGCATCCCGACCTCGTCCACGCGCTCGTACTCATCGAGGCCGGACCCGGCGGGCCGAGCCCGGACGTGCCCGCCGAGATCGGCAGTTGGCTCGACTCGTGGCCGGCCCCGTTCCCATCGCGAGAGGCCGCCGCCGAATTCCTCGGCGGCGGCCCGGTCGGCGAGGGCTGGGCCGCCGGACTGGAGGACCGTAACGGCGCATGGTGGCCGCGGTTCGACCGCCAGGTGATGGTCGACTCCCTGGCCGAGAACGCCCGGCGTTCCTACTGGGACGAGTGGGCAAGCATCACCTGCCCGACGCTGGCCGTCCTCGGCCAGTCCGGCATCATCGCCCCGGAGGAATCCGCCGGAATGCTCCACCGGCGGCCCCAGACGGTGGCCATCAGCGTTCCCGGGGCGGGACACGACCTCCACCTGGAACGCCCCGGCCTCCTGCAAGCCGCGCTAGATCGGTTCCTCCGGGAAACCACCGAGCCACCTGGCGTCGGTCAGGTGTAACCACGAAGGCTCATGCATAGGTGTAGAAGGGAGTGTGGTCCAACATGCTCTGCGGGGTGGTGCCGGTCCACGGAGGCATGGGGTCGTTCAGATCGATCACATCGGCCGTCCCTCCGGCCGGGAGGTACTTGTCACTGGTGGGGTGCAACGCGTGCCAGTCCGCCCAGAGTTTGTCGACGAACGCGTGGTGCAGCCAGAACACGGGGTCGTTCGGGGAGACGCTCGACTCCATCTGGCCCCAGACCCACGTGTGTACGCGGTTGTGCATGCTCATGTATCCCGATGAGCCTTCGAGCGTGGCACGGAAGCCCGCCGAGCCGTCGCGCCACGGCGCGGAGTCGTAGGTGGGAATGGCGAGAGCGGCGTCGACTTCGGCCCGGGTCGGGAGCGTGGGGATGCGGTAGCCCAGGTTGCGGGCGAGGAAGGGGCGGCTGTCGACCTGGATCGTGATCGGCCACTTGCCGGCGGAGTAGGCGAAGGGCCCGTCCATCACCTGGTCGTCCAGAGCCCGTCCGGTGCCGCCGAGGAGGTCGGGGCCCCAGACCGAGGAGGCGACGGTGTTGTCGGCGGTCCAGTCCCAGTAGGGGATCGACACCGACGGGTCGATCTTCTGGAGTTCGCTCTCGAAGTCGATGAGGAACTTGCGGTGCCACGGCAGGAACGACGGTCCGAAGTGGCCCACGTAGACCCCGGTGTTCATGTCCAGGGCGAAGCGGAGACGGTGAGCGGCGACGAACTCGTCGTACTTGCCTATGCGTTTGACCTCCAGTACGGCGTCGACGAACGCCTTCTTCTCGGCGCTCGTGAGGTCTGCCTGGTTCTTGCGTACGGTCATTGCGGCTGCTCCCGGTTCAGGCGGTGGGGGTGAAGGGGACGACGGAGGCGCCCTTGAGGGAGATGACCGCGGTGCGTGCGGCGTCGAGCGGGGTCGAGAACCGTTCGTAGTGGTTGATCGCGCTGCTCCAGCCACTGTTCTCGTGATGCATCACATGGAGATCCCGGCCGTCGATCTGGACCCGGTAGCCGCCGTGCGCGCCGTGCCCGGACCCGTGTGCGTGGGCGACCGGCTGGCCTTGGATGCGGCGGCCCTGGAAGACCTCGTCGAACGACGTGGGATCGCCGTTCTCGCCGGGCGGGGCGGGCTTGCTGTTGCTCTCGGCCGGCGCGGTGGCCGCCCAGACCGTGGCCATGCCGGTGAGTACGATGCCGGTCCCGGCGCCGGTGCCGACGACGGCTTTCATGGCCTGACGACGGGTAATTCTGGACATGACAGGAAACCCCTAGGAGCACGACTGCGAAGGCGTTGGATGTGGCGGAAGCGCCGTGGTCATACCTACACGGAGGATGATCATCCGCAGTAGGGGGACTTGTTCGGTTGGCTGCGATACGGACAGGTATCGCCGTGCCGGACCGTGGTCACCGACTTCGATCCAGCCATCACCGAACACTCGCCGCGCACAGAAGAGGGGATTCCCTTGTGAGTGTGGGTGTCCAGTGAAGATCTTTCAGGAATTCACCCACTCCCGCAGGGAATGCGCGGGGTGGAACTGTGGCCGAAAACGGAAGTGCCCACTTGCCCGGTACGCCCGATTCATCGCTTCTGGCTGGCTGGTAGTGGGCGCAGGTGCGGGACCACGGGCAGTTGGTGCCTCTGCCGGTCTAGAAAGTCACACCCTGGAACAGGGGCAACGTGACCGTGGTCGAGTGCGCCGAAGCTGCTGCTGGAGTACGCGCTGAAGGGCGGGGCGGGCCTTGGTCGGCGCGAGTTGGTTTCCTCGACAGCCGCTGCGTGCCGACGGAGGCGGGCAGGGGTACCGGGCCGCCTCACGATCGGAACGTGGAGCAGCCAGGGCCGATCCTCAGCCGCCCTGCTGCGACGGCCCCTTGAGGAACTCTTCGAGCAGCGCCTCCGGAGTGCGCGAGGAGACACTGTCCCTGATTTCGTCGTAGAGGGTGTCTCCCAGCGCGGTCCTGGCACTCTGTTCGGTCCGCTCACGCAGCGACCACACCTCCGGAGTGCCCTTCTGGGGGTGCCCGACCGACTCCCAGAAGCGGGAACCGGCTCCGCTCGCGCGAGCGGACAGAGCGGTGTCCCCCAGCTCGGCGGTGGCTGCCGCCAGCATGTCCAGGCCGAGTGCGATGCCGTAGCGGTCGCCGATCGAAGCCTTCGCGCGCAGCATGTGCCTGGCGTGGGCGACTCCGTCCGCGGGCCGGTCCTCGAACAGGGCGATCACCGCGAGTTGGTACTCGCAGTACGAGCGCGTCCAGTGTTCCCCCGCGCCGAGACACCAATCGCGTAATTCCTCGGCATCGGTGCGCGCCGCGCGCAGGTCCCCGACACCTGTCATGGCGAAGATCGCCAGCAGTCGGCACAGCGTCCCCGCCTCCCTCGTACCGGGGTCCTCGGTCTCGTCCGGTTCGTCGGCCAGACCGTCCTCGGCCGCGGCCCAGGCTGCGAGCGGCCGGCCCCGCAGGAGGTGGGTCAGACCCTTCAGGTAGGCGGCCCGGAGCTTCCCCGCCGTGTCCCCGTGGACCTGCGCGGCCTCCAGGCTCTCCTGCGCAAGGAGCAGGCCCGTCGTGTGGTCCTCCTGCAACGTGTGGGCGAACCCGAGCGCCCACAGGGCGAGGGCGTCCTCCGGGCCCTGCTTCTCGGAGAGTTCCAGGGCGCGTTCCAGATACGACCGGGTCTCGTGCAGGTGCCCGGTGCAGTTCCAGAAGAGGGCGAGCCGCCCGGCCATCCCCAGAGCTGCCTGCGGATCGTGGTCCAGCAGGTGGTCGAGTGCGGCGCAGAGATCCGGATAGGCCCGCTCGACCGCTCGGTACGCCTCGCTCTGCGCCCCGCCGGGCCACCGTTCGTGGGCCCGGCGGGCGAAGTCCGCGAAGTACGCGGCGTGGCGCGCCCGTAGCTCGCCCTTCATTCCCAGCTCGGCCAGCCACATGCCCCCGTACTCCCGAATGGTGTCCAGCATCCGGTAGCGGCCGTCGGGCTCGGCCAGAAGCACGGATTTGCGGGCCAGGCCCGCCAGCGCCACCGATACGTCGTCGCCGTTCAGCGGCCCGCCGGAGCACACGGCTCGTGCGGCCGTCACCTCGATCGGACCGCGCAGGACCGACGCACGCGCCCAGACGAGGCGCTCCTGCGGGGTGCACAGCTCATGACTCCACCCGATAGCGGTATGCAGGCCGACGTGCCGGGGTGGGCCCATGTCGGGTGAGGCGGAGGGAAGCCGCGCTTCGGTGCCCGGAGAGGGCAGCGTGAGGAGCGCGCGCCCGGCCAGTTCCGTCACCGGCGCGTGGGGCAACTGCGACGCCGCCAGTTCGAGTGCGAGCGGAATGCCTTCCAGGCGCCTGCACAGCGCGACCGCGGCGTCCTTCTCCCGTGGGCCTGTCAGGGGCCGGCCCGCCGCGGCTGCGCGCTGCGAGAAGAGGTCGAGCGCTGCCCCGTCGTAGGGAAGCGAGGACAGGCGGACCAACTCCTCGCCGAGCAGCCCCAGAGGCTCACGGCTCGTCACCAGCACCGAGACACCCGGGCACCTCGTGAGCAACTGCGCGGCCAGCTGCCGGCACTCCAGCAGCAGGTGCTCGCAGGAGTCCAGTACGAGCAGCAGGGACGCGTGCGCCAATCGGTCGCACAGAGCCGCGAGCGGGGGCCGGGCCGCGTGGTTGGCGAACCCCACGGCATCCGCGACGAGATCCGTCAGGCGCCTGCCGTTGCGGATCGTCCACAGCGGCACCCACGCCGTGCTGAGCCCTTTCGCAGCCGCGCCGGTCGCATGACGCAGGGCCAGGCGGGACTTGCCGACGCCGCCCCAGCCGGTGAGCGTGACGAGCCGGTGACGGCTCAGCAAGTCCGCGAGCGAGGCGAGTTCTTCGCTGCGACCGACGAGCACGGACAGCTCGGCGGGAATGTTCTTGAGCACTCCGACAGTCTGACGGTACGAACCGCCGCTGTAGTACGGCACGGACGTACCGGGTGGCGCTCGTCCAGCCGCAGGGCCGGCCACTGACTGGGTATCGAGTCTGCCGGGGCACCGGTCGTCGTTCCGGTGGAGGGGCAGGTCCTCCGCGTCTCAGGCGTGCCGTTGCCGACCGAGCTGAGCTGTGGACGTACGGGGTTTCGAGTGCGGACGTCGGAAGTACGGCCCGAGGCACATTCCGCACGACGATTCGCGACCACTCTGTACGGGCGGCCTGCTCGCGCCCGTGGCTGAACTCTCCAACTGGCTCCCACCACAGCCATGTTGGACAGAACTCGCCGCCGTATGGACCCGGCGGACCGAAGTTCGCTGTCCCCCTTGACGGCTAACACCGTTAGCCATAGCTTGGCGGCAAGCGGCTAACAGCGTTAGCCATGTTGATTGGTTGTCATGGGAAAGCACCGCAGTGAGCACCACCACAGCCAGCCCCTTGCACGGCGAACTCCTGTCCCGGGCCCTCCGAAAGCGTGGGAGGAACCACTGCTCCCCTTGTTGACGCCGGCGGCGTGCCGCGTGAAGCGCACCGCGGGCATGCGCTGCCGAGGGCTCGGCTCCCCGGTCCCGACACCCGTACGTACACCGACTTCCGACGCCGGACCCCGCACCCGCGGGGCAATCGCGCGAACGGCGCGCCATGGCTGATCGCGCGCAGCAGATCATGTCCGCAGCCCGGGAGTTGCTCGACGCGGAAGGGCCGGACGCGTTGTCGATGCGGCGCATCGCCGAGCGTGTCGGCATCCGGGCGCCTTCCTTGTACAAGCACTTCCCGGACAAGGCCGCTGTCGAGGCCGGGCTCCAAGTGCAGGGGATGACCCGCCTGGCAGAGGTGATGGAGGCCGCCGAAGCCGAGATCGGCGCCGACCCGCCCCTGCTTGTGCTCGCTCGCGCCTACCGGCGTCACGCGCTCGCCGGTCCGCACCTCTACCGCATCACCCACAGTCGGCCGCTCGCCCGCACCGCGCTCCCCGAAGGACTCGAAGACCGGTCGGCGCTGCCGCTGGCCCGTGCGGTGCACGGCGACATCGACACGGCGCGCTCGTTCTGGGCGTTCGCCCACGGCATGGTCGTGCTCGAACTCGACGGCCGCTTCCCGCCCGGCGCGGACCTGGACGCGGCCTGGCGCACCGGCTGCGAGGCGTTCGCCCAGGCAGTCCGGAACAAGCCCCGGGGAGACACCGCATGACCGCCCGTGCCGAGGGGCCGCTCCCGATTCCGCCGCCCGCACCGCCGGCCGCGTACACGCTGCAGTACAACTCCTCGCAATCGCCGCCGGAACGTCAGCAGGGCACGGACAGGAATCCCGTCATCAGTCGTCTCGCCAAGAGAGAGCAGGAGTGATCTTGTGACATCCCCTACGGTCCAGGGAGCCACCCGGAGTTCGGCCTCGGGTTTAGCCCGCGGTGCCTGGGCGCTGCTCGGCGCGTTTCTGCTGTTCTGGGTCGTGTTGGAGATGGTCAACCACGGTGGCGGGACGATTCCGCTGGGGATCGTGGGCGTCTTCGCTCCTGACCTGACGCTCCTCATCGGACCGTCGGGGACGCACGAGCCGGGGCAGCTCACCCGCGGCCGGGTGCCCGGCTACAACCTGGTCCACCGGCCGATCGCGCCTCTTCTGTGGCTCGTGGTCTGCGTTCTGCTGCCCGATGCGCCTGGCACGGCGCTGTTCACCTTCGGACTCGCCTGGCTGCTGCACATCTCCCTCGACCGCGCGCTCGGCTATGGACTTCGTACTGCCGACGGCTGGCAGCGCTGAGCGACGGCCGAGCGGCCCGCACCTCCGGCCGTGGTACCCGAAGGCCGCCACGACCTCGACCAAGGCTCTCGACCATGGATTTCGCTTGCCCTGCCGGTGGGCTCGCGGCCGGACCTTCACCCGGTCTGATCGACGTGGCGAGGATCCACCGTCGCGTCGTCTCGTATGTCAACGCGTACCAACCGATTGCCACTTGCTCCGCACGTTCATCCGTACTCCCGTCCTCACATACGCGAGTACGCCAACAGTGGTGTGCGGCGGGAAGGTGGTGGGGGAGGCGTGTAGTTGTTGCGTGCACGTCATCCTGTGTTGTCCGTGGTGTGCCAGGGTCCGGTCAGCGTTCGTGCCGACCGGACCCGGCCCTGTGCCGGGCATCGTGAGAGGACCCCACCCACATGTCCCGTCGCAGTATCCGACTCAGCACCGCGGTGCCCGCGGTCGCGGCCCTCGCCCTCCTGATCGCCGCCGCTCCTTCCTCCGCCCGTCCCGCCGACTCCGCCCGAATACCGGTGGCCGACTCCCTGGACGGGTACTACGCGGCGGCGGAGGGGAAGAACGGCGCAGCCCTGAAGGCCGCGCTCCACTCGATCATCAGCACCCAGACCAAGGTCAGCTACGACCAGGTGTGGGAAGCACTGAAGAACACCGACCAGGACCCCGCGAACAGCGCCAACGTGATCGAGCTGTACACGGGGAAGTCCCTCGCCAAGACGCGCAACGGGGGCAACAGCGGCGACTGGAACCGCGAGCACGTCTGGGCCAAGTCCCACGGCGACTTCGGCACCTCGACCGGGCCCGGCACGGACCTGCACCACCTGCGGCCCGAGGACGTCACGGTCAACAGCATCCGCGGCAACAAGGACTTCGACAACGGCGGCGGCGCCGTGCCCGGGGCGAGCGGCAACTACACCGACAGCGACAGCTTCGAGCCGCGCGACGCCGTGAAGGGAGACGTGGCGCGGATGATCCTGTACATGGCGGTCCGCTACGACGGCGGCGACGGGTTCGCGGACCTGGAGCCCAACGACCGCGTGGGCAACGGGTCCCTGCCCGCGATCGGCCGGCTGTCCGTACTGAAGCAGTGGTCGCTCCAGGACCCGCCCAGCGCCTTCGAGCAGCGCCGCAACGAAGTCATCTACAGCACCTACCAGCACAACCGGAACCCGTTTGTCGACCACCCGGAGTGGGTCGAGAACATCTGGTGAACGGGCCCAGGGGCAGGTGAGAGGTCGGCCGGGAGCGGAGTCCCGCCAACCCGTGCCTCACCCCGCCCCGGTGCCTCACCCCGCCGATCCGCGATTCACCCTGCCCGCCGCCTGTTCGCCGCAGCACGGCGCGGGCGGGGTGAACGGTGCGGTCGGCCGCGCCGTACGGTGCGACACCTGAGGCCGGGTGCCGGTCCGGGCTGCCGGGCGGGAGCGGCCGTCGGCTTCGCCGGAACCCGGGCCGTACGTGTCCCCTTCAGCTTCAGCGGAGCGCGCTCAGGCGCTGCCAGTCGGTCCACGCGAGGTTCCACTGGCCGAAGCCGTTGCCGGGTGCGACGACCCCCTTGGTGTCCTTGCCGCTGATCTCGAACGGGTCGCCCGCCCGCACCTGCCCGTAGAACCAGGCCGCGTCCGCGTCGCTCATCCCTATGCAGCCGGAACTGCGGTTGGCCCGGCCGAAGTACGGGGAGTTCCAGGGGGCGGCATGGGCGTACATGCCCGACCAGGTGAGCCGCATCGAGTAGTCGACCATCTTGTCGTACGCGTCGCGCAGGCCCACCGTCTCGGAGTTCATGTTGATGGTGCCCTCCTTCGCCATCAGGACGGCGGTCCCGCGCCAGGAACGCTTCTCGCCGCCGGGTGTGCCGCCGGAGACCGGAATACGCCGCACCGTCCGACCGTCGCGCACAAGGGTGAGGCGATGGCTGTCGAGGTCCACCTCGACCACCTGGCGGGCGCCGATGGTGAAGGTGGTGGTGTAGTCGCGGACGAACGATCCGCTGCCGGAATCGGTCCCGTTCAGTTCGGCGTTCACGGTGACCCTGGTGCCGGGCCGCCAGTAGTCCTTGGGCCGCCAGTCCACCCGGTCCCTGCCCGACCAGTCGCGCATCCAGCCCCAGGAGCCCTCGGTGGGGTTCGACGTGGTGATCTTCAACTGCTTCTCCACCTCGGCGCGGTTCTTCACGGGACGGTCGAAGACGAGCGAGACCGGCTGGGCCACACCGACGGTGGTGCCGGTGCCCGGCCGCCAGTCGACCTTGTTCACCAGGGTCGCCGGAGCGGTGGTGAAGGAGGACCGGCTGGTGCCGGCGGTGCCGCCGGGGCTTTGGGTCGCCGCCGCGACCGTGTAGGCCGTCCCGGGCGCGGCCTTGCGCCGGGAGGTCCAGGTGCGGCCGTCGGGGGCGAGCTGCCCGGCGAGTCTTCCTCCCTTCTCGTCGGTGACGGTCACCGAGGTGAGGCGTCCGTCCGTCGCGGTGACGCTCACCGGCTGTCCCGCTCGGGCCCGCTGCCCGTTGGGGACGACCTGCACGGTGACGGGCCGGTCGGCGCTCTTCGTCCGGGTGCCCGTGGCCGCGTCCGCCCCGGCCGGAGCGGGTCCGGCTGAGCAGGCGGCCACGAGCGGTGCGAGCAGGAGCGCGGCGACGACGGTACGTATCGGGTGGTGGGCGAGGACAGGTGTGCGGGGCAACGGGACCTCCGTGGCGGGACGGGCGGGGAGAGGGGCGGCAAGGTCGCTGCCGACGGCCCGATTGGCGACTGTAGAACCGGACAGGGGCAGGTCAGGGCCTTCGCGGCAATGTGACGGCGACTGGTGAGCAACGGTCATGGTCCGGTCACATTCGTCGTACGGGCCGGTCATGGGCGGCTGTGAGCATCTGCGGCGACCCCGGAGAAGTCCGGGGAGATGGAGAGGCCCCGACCGTGACCGCACTGCTCGTTCCGCCCTCGCCCGCGTCCCCCCACGAGGAGGGTGGAGGGGCTCTCGGACTGGCCCCGATCACCGCCGGGACCTACCGCGCCTTCCTCGCCTCCCACCACGGGACGAACCTCGGCGCCGCCTTCCTCCAGTGCCCGTCCTGGGCCGACGTCAAGGAGGGATGGCACTCCCTGCTGCTCGGCTGGGGGCCCGATCCGCGGGCAGGCCGGCTGAGCGGGGTGGCGCTGGTGCTGCTGCGGCAACTCCCCGGCACGCGCAAGTACTTCGCGTACCTCCCCGAGGGTCCCGTCGCCGACTGGGCCGCCCCGGACATCGACAGCTGGCTCGGCCCGCTCCTGGAACACCTGCGCGCCGCGGGCGCCTTCGCCGTACGCATCGGCCCCTCCCCGGCGTACCGGCGCTGGGACGCGGCCCTGCTGAAGTCGTTCAGCCACCCGGGCAGACGCCTCGGCGACGTCCTGGCCAGCGAGGTCGACCCGCTGGGCGCCGCCGTGGGCGAGCGGCTGCGCGCCCGGGGCTGGCAGCGCTGCGGCGACGACTCCTCGGGCGGCGACGGTGACGCCCAGCCGCGCCACGTCTTCCGCGTACCGCTGGCCGGGCGCAGCGCCGAGGACCTGTGGTCCGGGCTCAACCAGGAGTGGCGGCGAAACGTCCGGCGTGCGCGCAAGGAAGGGGTGGAAGTGGTCGTGGGCAGCGCGGCCGACCTGCCCGAGTTCTACCGGCTGCTGCGGATCACCGAGGAGCGCGACGGGTTCCGGCTCGGCCGCTCGCTCACGTACTACGAACGCCAGTACGCGGCGCTCAACGCCGAGGAGCCGGGCCGGATGAAGCTCTACCTGGCCCGTCACGGCGGGGAGGTCCTCGCCGCCCACACCATGATCACGGTGGGCCGCAGGGCCTGGTACCAGACCGGTGCCTCCGCCGACCACCGCCGCGAGGTGCGCCCCTCCAACGCCCTCCAGTGGCAGATGCTGCTGGACGCCCACTCCAGGGGCGCTGACGTCTACGACATGCGCGGGGTACCCTCCACCCTTGATCCCGACGAACGTGCGTACGGACTGCTGAGGTGGAAGCTCGGCACCGGCGGACAGGTCGTCGAGACATTGGGGGAATGGGAGAGACCTTTGGACGGCACGGCCAACCGGACGCTTTACCGCGCCTTCCAGGCGTACCTGAACCGCCGGTGAGGCCGTCGGCGAAGGAGACGTCCCGCACGCCCCACGAAAACCCCGGTCCGGGGGACCACCCGGAAGCCGGTGGGGAGAGCCGCCCCGCGGTCGTTCCCGCCGGGGCGCCCGCGGCACCCTCGGCGGCGCGCAGCAGCGTCGTCATGGCCGCGGGCTCCCTGGTGTCCCGGGGCACCGGCTTCGTACGGTCCGCCGTCGTCGCCGCGGCGATCGGCACGATCGGAACCGTCCCCGACGGATACGCGGTCGGCAACGTGCTGCCCACTATCGTCTACATGCTGCTCCTCGGCGGCGCGCTGAACGCCGTCTTCGTGCCCGAACTCGTCAGGGCGGCGAAGGAGCACGCCGACGGCGGCGCCGCCTACACCGACCGGCTCGTCACGCTCTGCGTCCTGGCCCTGCTGACGATCACCGCGGTCGCGGTGTGGGCCGCGCCCGCGATCATCGGCGCCTACACCGACTACACCGGCGAGCAGGCAGCGATGACCATCGCCCTCGCCCGCTACTGCCTGCCGCAGATCTTCTTCCTCGGCGTGTTCACCCTGCTGGGACAGGTGCTCAACGCGCGCGGCCGGTTCGGCGCCATGATGTGGGCCCCGGTGCTCAACAACGTGGTCGTCATCGCCGTGTTCGGCCTGTACCTGGCCCTGTTCACAAGCGGCGGGGACACCCTCACCGCGTCCGGGACCGCCCTGCTCGGCTGGGGCACCACCGCCGGCATCATCGTGCAGACCCTCACGCTCCTGCCCGTGCTGCGCGCGGCCCGCTTCCGCTGGCGCCCCCGCTTCGACTGGCGGGGCAGCGGACTGACCCGCCCCCTGCGGGCGGCCGGATGGCTGGTGCTCCTCGTCCTGGCCAACCAGGCCGCGTACTGGGTCACGACCCGGCTGGCCACCACCGCGGGCCTCGACGGCGGCCCCGGCTACGGCGCGTACAACAACGCCTATGCCCTGTGGGTCGTTCCGCACGGAATCGTCACGGTCTCGCTGCTGACCGCGCTGATGCCCCGGATGAGCGCGGCGGCGGCCGACGCCGATACCGCGGCCCTGCGGCGGGACGTCTCGTCCGCGCTGCGCTCCTCGGCCGCCGCGATGGTGCCGGCCGCCTGCGCGCTGTTCGCCCTGGCCCACCCGGTGATGGCAGTCGTCTTCGGCCACGGCAGGACGAGCGCGAGCGACACCGCCGCCATGGCCGGAATCCTGATGGCGTTCGCCCCCGGACTCCTCGCCATGTCCGGCCAGTACGTGCTCTCGCGCACCCTGTACGCGCTCGGCGACACCCGTACGCCCTTCCTGCTCAACCTGGTGATCGTCGCGCTCAACGCGGGCCTGTCCCTGGCCGCGGCCCAGCTCCTGCCCGCCCGCTGGGCGGTCACCGGGATGGCGGCGGCCTACTCGCTGGCGCTCTTCGCGGGCTGGGTGCTGACGGGCCTGGTGCTCGGCCGCCGGCTGGAGGTGGCCCGGCCGTGGCGTTCCTCCGCCGTCGCGGCGCAGGCCCGGCTGCTGGTCGCCGCCGTCCCCGCCACCGTGCTGGCCCACCTCGCGGTGTCCGGGGCCTCGCGCGCGGGAGCCCCGGCCGCGGCGGCGGCCGGAGCGGTCGTCATCGTGCTCACCTTCGCGCTGCTCGCGCGGCCGTTGCGGCTGACCGAACTCGACTCCCTGATCTCCGGCGCACGTCGGCGACTGCGCCGCCGCTGAAGGAACGCCGGCGCTGAAAGACCACCGAGGAGACTGCTGATGCCCCGTGTACTGCTCATCGAGGACGACCCCGCCGTGCGGGAGGGCGTCGAACTCGGCCTGCGCCGCCGCGGCCACGACGTACGGTCGGCCGCCACCGGCGAGGCGGGGCTCGCCGCGCTGGCCGACTTCCGCCCCGATCTGCTGCTGCTGGACCTGATGCTGCCCGGGATGAACGGCGTCCAGGTCTGCCGACGCGTACGCGAGGACAGCCAGCTCCCCATCATCATGCTCACCGCGCGCGGTGACGACTTCGACATGATCGTCGGCCTGGAGGCAGGGGCCGACGACTACATCGTCAAGCCCGCCCGCCCCGACGTCATCGAGGCGCGCATCCGTGCCGTGCTGCGCCGCATCGAGGTGCCCGGCACGGACCGGCCGGTCGTCGAGGCCCACGGCGACCTCACCGTCGACCGGGCCGGGCTGACCGTCACCAAGGCCGGGCAGCGCCTGGCGCTGGCACCCTCCGAACTGAAACTCCTGCTCCACCTGTGCGCCGCCCCGGAACGCGTCTTCAGCCGCCAGCAACTGCTGGAACACGTGTGGGAGCACAGCTACCACGCCGACGCCCGTCTGGTCGACGCATGCGTCCGCCGCCTGCGGAACAAGATCGAGGACGACTGCGGCGCCCCCCGGTACGTCCAGACCCTGCGCGGCTTCGGCTACCGCTTCGGACCGCTGTGACCGTCGGACTCCGGGTACGCCGCCACGGGAAGAAGGCGGACGGGAACCGGCCGGGGCGCCGGGCGCGCGCGTTCGGACTGCGCACCCGGCTCGTGCTGGCGTTCCTGCTGGTCGCGGCCGTCAGCGCGGGAACCACTGCCGCCCTGACCTACCGGGAGGCGCGCACCGCCCTGCTGAAGACGGCGCAGGACACGGCGGTCTCGTCGTTCCGCGACCAGGTCCAGCTGAACGTCTTCTCCACACCCACGGACACCGAGAACCTGGAAGCGAACCTGCGGGACATCGCCCGCAAGGGCAAGCCGCGCCCCTGGATCGTCTTCGCCGAGTACGGAACGATCCGCGTCTCCTCAGGCACCGGCCCGGTCTCCACCGTCATCACCCCGCAGCTGCGGCGGGCCGCGCTGGCCGATCCCCGGGGCAGCTTCGAGCGGGTCGTCAAGGACGGCGTCCCCTACCTGACCATCGCGATGCCCACCGTCTTCAGGACCGGCCCGCAGGAGGCGGTACTGCCCACCGGGCTGATCCTGTACGCCGTCATGCGGATGAGTGACGAGCAGGTCAACGTCGACGCGCTGCTGACCGCGGCCCGCGACGGAGCCCTGCCCGGACTGGCCGTCGCCCTGCTGCCCGGCCTGCTCGCCGCCCGCAGTGTGCTGCGGCCGGTACGGGAACTGCGCCAGGCCGCCCGGAGCATGGGCAACGGCAAGCTCGACACCCGCATCCAGGTGCGGGGAAGCGACGAACTGGCCGACCTCGCGCACACCTTCAACGAGTCCGCCGGAAATCTGGAGCACTCCGTACGGGAACTGCGCCAGGCCGAGGCACGGGCCCGCCGCTTCGCGTCCGACGTCTCGCACGAACTGCGCACCCCGCTCGCCGGGATGCTCGCGGTCACCGAGGTCCTCGACGAGGACGCGGCCGGACTGGACAGCGACACCGCCCGCGCGGTGCGGCTGATCAGCGCGGAGACCGGAAAGCTCGCCGTCCTCGTCGAGGACCTGATCGAGATCTCCCGCTTCGACGCCCGCGCGGCCGAGCTGAACACCGACGAGGTCGACGCGGCCGAGGCCGTCCGCAAGACCCTGGCCAACCGGCACTGGACGGACGAGCGGATCAGCACCGAACTTCCCGCCGGAATCCGGGTACGGCTCGACCCGCGCCGCTTCGACGTCGTCGTCGCCAACCTCGTCGGCAACGCCCTGCGGCACGGCGAGGCGCCCGTCACCGTACGGCTGCGCAGCGAAACGGGCTCCGACGGGCAGCCCGTGCTGGTCACCGAGGTCGCCGACCGCGGCCCCGGTATCCGGCCCGAGGTGCTCCCGCACATCTTCGACCGCTTCTACAAGGCCGACGCGGCCCGCGCCCGCTCGGCGGGCAGCGGGCTGGGACTGGCGATAGCCGCGGAGAACGTCCGACTGCACGGAGGCCGGATCCGCGCGGGCAACCGCCCGGACGGGGGCGCCGTCTTCACCGTGGAGATTCCGCTGCTCAGGGAAGGGGACAGCGCGTGAGACGAGGGCGTGCACGCCGCTGGTCGCTCGCGGCAGGGACGGTGACCGCCCTCCTGCTCGCCGGGTGCGGTATCCGGGAGACCGACGTGATCGAGGCGGGAGGTCCGGCGACCGTGGGATACGTCCCCAACCCCGGCGTCGACGCGTTGCTGTTCTTCCGGCTGCCGCACGGGGAACTGGTCCCCGTGGTGCGGCCCCTGGGAACGTTCGGGGACGGCGTCAACAACTTCCGCGCCCGGCCGGCGTCGACCGAGAAGGTGCTCGCCGCGCTGCTCAGCGGCCCGAAGGAGGCCGAGAAAGCCGCGGGGATCAGCAGTTCCCTGCCCCTGGTCGTGGCCCGCATGGACCGCCTCCGGGTCGCGGGGGGCAACCCGGGGGCCTGGGCCGGGACCGGTTCAGGAGGTCTCTCCGGCTCCGGCTCCGGCTCCGGGACCGGCTCCGGCGACGAGTCCGGAGAAGTCACGGTGGGGCTGCCCTTCGAGTTCTCGCGGCTGGACGCGACGGCCGTACGTCAGCTGATCTGCACCACCGCCTACAGCAAGAACCGCGACGGCCGGGCCACGGTGCGGTTGAAGGGCACCGACGGCGGGACGACGTCCGGCACCTGCGAGCTGGCCCACAACACCGGCTCCGCGCCCAAGGCCGCCGGAACAGTCGACGGGACGGAGCGGCCCGAGCCGGCCGGGCCAGTAGGCCGGTCGGAGATCGTTTCCTGACCGCGACCGGCAACAGGTGCGGGCGAGGGGGCGCGGGCGGCAGAACGGGCACGGGCCCACGCGATCAAAGAGCGGTCCGCGCAAAGGAATTCCGAGGCCGTCGGCGCGCACCATCGCGGTCCAGGCGTACGACCGCATGACCGGCCTTGTCGCTGCCCGGGGACGTGAACGTCAACCTCGACGGGGGCGACGGCAGCATCAAGTCCCCTGTCTATTGGGAGAGTTGGGTTCCGCCGGTGAGGTCGGCCGCAAGGGCGTGGTTTTAATCGAGTGCGACAGTTCCAGCCCGGGTGATACAAGGTTCGCGTGACTGATGATCTTTACTTCCCCTCCCTGCTGCGGATGATTGACGAGCGTTCCGCCGCGTTCCGCGCCACCGTCGCCGCGGCCCCCAGCCTCGACGCCGACGTCCCGTCCTGCCCCGGCTGGACGCTGTACGACCTGGCGAACCACCTCAGCGAGGGGGACCGCTTCTGGGCCCACATCGTGCTGAACACCGCACCGGGCGACGAACGGCCGAGCAAGGACGGGCTGGCGGCACCCAGGGAGCGCGAGGAGCTCATAACCTGGCTGGCCGACTCGACGGAGCAGCTGCTCACCGCTCTGCGCGAGGCCGGCCCGGAACGGGGCTGCTGGGCCTGGTGGGAGCCGCTGGCCTCGCCGCACACGGTGGCCGCGGTGGCCCGCCGCCGCGTCCCGGAGTCGATGATCCACACCTACGACGCCCAGCTGGCCGCCGGTTCCCCGCAGGAGCTGCCGACGACCGAGGCCGCCGACGCCATCGAGGAGTTCCTCGCCACCGTCTGCACCGGCACGGTTCCGTGGCCGGGCGAGCCCGCCACCATGGACTACCACGCAGCCGAGGCCGGTTCCTGGCGCCAGACGGTGGACGCCGCCGGGTCCCGCTTCATCCGCCTCACCGCGGCGGAGGCCGCCGAGACCAAGCCCACCGCCGCCATCTACGGCACGGCGAGCGAGGTGGCCCTGCTCATGTACATGCGCATCCCGGCCGACTCGGTGCGGATCGAGGGCAACGCCGACCTGCTCCAGCAGCTGCAGGACTGGGGCTGAGGCCGACCGGCGCGTAGCCGGGGCCGTGGACCGGCGCGAGCACGGTGTACGCGACGACGGTCCGCGATGGAATCCGCTGCCTGGGCCCACCCGGCGGATGACTCTCGGCGTACCCCTTCCGCACGTCAGCAGAGCGGCGAAGTGGTCCCACAGGGATTCCGAAGGGTCTGCTGGTACCACAGGCACGAGCCCTCCGGGCGATCACTCGTCGGTGCGTCGGATGGGTGCTGCGCGCTCGGAGTCGGCGGCGTGGAGGACTTCGCGAAGGAGCAGGTCGAGGTCGCTCTCGCTGGTGCGGTAGTTGCACAGGCAGGCGCGCAGGACCGTACGGTCGTGAACCGTGACGGTGGCGAGGTAGGCGCGCCCGGCGCTCTGGACGCGGTGGGCGACGCGGCTGTGGAAGGCGTCGCGGTCGGATGCCGCGGTGTCGGTGAGGCGGAAGCAGGCGACCGGCCAGGGACCGCCGGCCACGACCTCCAGGTGGGGGCTGGCGGTGATCTTCTCGCGCAGGCGGTCGGCGAGGGTCAGGTAGTGCTGGAACAGGGCCGTGACACCGTCGCGTCCGAGGTGGTGCAGGGTGGCCCACAGGGCGAGGGCGCGGGTGCCGGGCCGGGTGAGTTCGATGGTGGCGTGGGAGAGCCAGGGGAGTGCGTCGGGTTCGCCCGGAGTGAGGTACGAAGCGCGATGGGCGAAGGCGGTGTGCAGGTGCTCGGGGTCGGTGACCAGGAGCGCACCGCAGCCGACCGGCACGCTGAGGGTCTTGTGCGGGTCCACGGTCATCGAGTCGACGTCGGCGACGCCTTGGTAGAGGTGTGCCAGAGCGGGCGCCATGGCGCCCAGTCCGCCCCAGGCTCCGTCCGCGTGGTGCCACATCCCGGCGCTCCGGCACAAGGCGGTGACCGGCTCGACGGGGTCGACGGCTCCGGTGGCGGTGGTGCCCAGGGTGGTGACGGTGCAGAACGGCAGGAGACCGGCGTCCTGGTCCGCCGTCACGGCCGCTTGGAGTGCGGCGGCGTCCAAGCGGTGTTGTGCGTCGCTGGGGATGGGGCGCATGCGGTGGGCGGGGATGCCGATGCAGGCCGCGGCCTTGGCGACGGACATGTGCGCTTGGGCGTTGTAGTAGAGGGTCAGGCGGGCGTGGTCGCGGTCGTAGGCGGGACCGTCACCGGAGCCTCGCTCAGTGAGGAACCAGGTGCGGGCGGTGGCCAGGGCGAGCAGGTTGGCCATGGAGCCGCCGCTGGTCAGGACCCCTCCAGTGGTGGCGGGGAGTCCGGCCAGGTCGGCGAGCATGCGCACGGTGCCGCGTTCCAGGTCCATGAGGGCGTTCTCGCCCATGCCGCAGGTCGCGTTGACGGCGGACGCGAGGAGTTCGGCGATCAGACCGGCGGGGGCGGGCGGGGAGTTGATCCAGGCGAAGAAGGCCGGGTGCCCGTTCCCGGTGGGGAAGGGTGCGATCTCCTCGCGCACGAAGTCCAGGATCTGGGCCAGGTCACCACCGGTGGAGTCGAGCGGGGCAGCACGCAGACGGGCGCGTCGGCGCGCGGGCATCGGACGGCTCACGGGATCTTCCGGAAGCCGGGTCAGGTACTGGCAGACCCACTCCGCAGCCGCCATGAGTTCGTCCCGCAGCACCTTCGGATGGGTTGCCGGAGGCCCCTCGCCCGATGACCGTGGACGTTCGCCGGAACGGGCCGTGGCGTGGTTGTGCGAGAGGCGGTTCATGGTGGCGCGTGGAGCCTTTCATCGGTACAAGGCCCAGGTCGGCGCACCGGGGCCGTGATCGTAACGAGCGCCACGGCCCGCCGTCACGTCCGCGTGCGAAGACTCCCTCCCGAGCGTCAATCACCCGCCGGGATTGCTGCTGCTCGGACGCCCCCCGAAAACGAACAGCCCTACCTGGCGGTGCTGTTGGGTCCGGCGAATCGGCTGTCGACACGTACGGACAAAGCCACCCCTGCATCCCTGCGAAAGCCCACGCTCAGCATCTCCGTGGAATTGCCCCACGGAACCCCTCATGGCCCGATGAACACCGTCAGCCGTCAGGCGACTCTGCTGCCCCGTTCGAGGTCCAGGGGAGAAGTCCCTCAGTCTGTCGCTGGAACCGGTGGTGCAGACGCCGAGGTCGTGGGGAGCGAGTCGAGGAGCGCGGCGGTGCACTTCTCGGCGAGGTCCTCGGCGTGGGCGGGGAGCGGGTCGCCGGCCCGGAGGTGGCGGCGGACCAGTGAGAGGGGCAGGTCGACCACGGCGAGTGCGACTTGCTCGGTGCCCTGCGGGCCTTCGGCTCCCAGGGCTGTGGCGAGGGCGGCGAGGGAGGTACGCACACGCTGGTGGCCGCGCTCCGCACGCTGGAGGTGCTTTTCGGGCCAGTCGGCGCGTCCGAAGTCCCCGGCGCCGTAGAGAAGGAGAGCGGCCTCCTCCGGGTGGACCCGGCTCCAGGCGACGACATGGCGTGCCGCCGCACACCCCGCCTGCCGCGCGTCGACGCCTGCTTCGAGGGCCTTGAAGTAACCCTCCTGGAAGCTCTCCACCGTCCGCAGCCACACCTCGGCGAGCAGCGCGGGCCGTCCGGCCAGCCGGTGGTACACCGACCCGCTCGGGGCGCCAACCTCCGTGGCGACCGCGGACATCGTCACCGCGGCCGGTCCCCCTGCGGAAGCCAGTCGCACAGCGGCGTCGAGGAGTTGCTTCATGTCGAAGCGGGGTGGTCTCGCCATGAACTGGAGAGTACTCTCCACAATATTAGAGACTCCTCTCTAAAAAGAATCCCAGGAGGACGCATGGGCGTCTACAACGTGCACGAACGCCTGCTGGCTGCGAAGCAAAGCGAGGTGGGAGCGCTCATGGACACCCTGGCGACCAGCGACGACAAGCTATGGCCGCAGGACAACTGGCCGCCGATGGCATTCGACCGCCCCCTGGCGGTCGGGGCGGCCGGCGGGCACGGCCCGGTCCGCTACACCGTCGCCGCACACGTCCCCTCGCAATGGGTGCGCTTCACCTTCAGCGGGCCGCGCGGCTTCCACGGGTTCCACGAGTACGCCGCCCTGGTCGTCGACGAGGAGCACACGCTGCTGCGCCACACCCTTGCCATGGCCGTCCGCGGCCCGGCGCGCCTCACCTGGCCGCTCGCCTTCCGCCCCATGCATGACGCCCTACTGGAAGACAGCCTGGACCGCGCCGAACTGGCCTGTACGGGCACGGTGACCAGCCCGGCCAACTGGAGTCGCTACGTACAACTGCTGCGCGGCCTCATGCGCTGACCACCACACCCGCCCTCATGTCCGGACCGCGCAGCAGCGGTCCGACACGGGCGTGAGCGTGCTTCAAGAGGTCGCGAGCAGTTCCACGGACCTCTGTAGAGAAGGCCGTAGGCAGTGCGCGGGTTCTAGGACGACACCCCCTCGCCGATGGCGATGTCGCCATGACGCGTCCGCACGTTCACGCTGTGGCTGCTCTTGCTGTCGTTCGCGACATCCACGGTGACGTCCCCCTTCTTCGCCGCCGTGCGGACCGCGTATGCCGATGCGGGCAGGCCGAGTCGTACGTTGCCGTCCTGGCTCTGCACATCGACACGAGCGGGTACGGAGGTGAGGTCGAGGTCGATGTCGCCGTTTCGCGTGACGGCGCTCACGGACGTCGCGGAGATCCCGTCGCCCTGCACGGTTCCGTCGCGTCCCTCCAGGTGGAGGGCAGTGCCGCCGAGGTTCGACAACCGCACGTCGCTGTTGCCGTACTCCGCCGTGACCGCGACCTTGCGCGGCACCTTCACGGTGTACGTCGCCTTGCAGTTGACGGAAACACCGTCACAATTCACCGAGAGTGTGAGGACCCCGCCCTCGAACTGCCATCCGGCGTCTATCTCACCGCCGATCTTCGTGCCGCTGACCCGGCGTTCCACTTCGAGGTCGTCGACGTCGGAGGCGATGAGGTGGAGGTCGGCGGAGTTCGACTTCACGGTCAGGCTGTCGCCGCTGAAGCCGAAGGACTTCGATTCAGGCGTGGTATTCGCCTGGTTGACGTCCGGGTCGCAGCCGGTTGTTGCGAGAGCGAGGAAGGCGGCTGCGCCGAGGGCGACGAGGATCGTGCGTGTCCGGCTGTCGTTCATTGTTTCCGTTCCCTGGTGATTCAGCTGCATGTTCGGTCGTTGGTTCGGTTCGGTTCAGGAGCGCAGAGCGCGGGCCGGGACGGTGCGGGAGACGCGGGCGGCCTGGAGTGCCAGAGCGAGGCAGGTCGTCACGAGCGTCACGGCAGCAAGTGCGCCGAGCGTTGCCCACGGGAGGCCGCCGAGCACCTGGCCCACGCCGGCCCTGGCCCCCACGGCGATGGTGGTGCTCGCCACCGCGAGGAAGACCGTGCCGAAGACGATCGCCGTGCCTGCGTAGATCACGCCCTCGTAGACCGTGGACCGCGTGGTGACGCCCGGCCGTGCGCCGGCGACGGCAACCACCGCGGAATCGCGTGTGCGCTCCCGCCCGACCAGGGCGATCACCGCCAGGCCACCGGACCAGGACACGACGAAGACCCAGCCCAGAACGGTCATGACATCGCCCAGCCCTGCACTGCTTCCGGGCATGACGGTGCCCATCGTCATGAACAGCGCGACGAACGACAGGGAGAGCGCGAAGGGCAGCACCGTGGTGACGCTTCGGGCCGCGCGCGTTCGGCACGACTGCACGGCGAGGTGCCAGGCGACGCCACGCGACGGGACGAGAGCGGTCCAGAGCTTCATCAGAGGTGTGAGCACCCACGGACCCATCAGCAGCAACAGGCAGACGAGGAAGAGGTTTCCGGCGAAGGCGAAGGCGGTCCGCTGTTCGGTGCCCCCTTCAAGTTCGAGGCCGAGGCCGGGAATCCACATCCCGAGCACACCGGCGAGAAGACAGAGGGCGAGCAGGCTCCGTGCGGCGCCGGGCCGGGCCGGCGGATCGGAGTGGTCCCGGAAGGCGCGCATCTCCGGTGTCTTCGCGGCTCGGCGTGTGACGCCCCAGCCACCGAGCAGGCACGGAACCACTCCGGCCAGCAGGCTCGCGCCGACGTGCCAGAGCTGGAGTCCGGCGGTGGCTCCGTGCAGGTCGAGTCCCGTCGCCGTCCACTGCGAGAGGGCGATGTCCGCGACGAAAGGGGCCAACGGTACGGCCAGCGCGCCGGCCACCGTGCCGAGTACCACCAGCTCGGCGCGGAGAACGGACCTGACACGGCGGCGCGGGATCCCGAGGATCACCCACAGGGCGTGTTCGCGTCGCTGGGTCGTCAAGGTCAGACCGACGGTCGAGGCGACGACCCCCACGGCGGCCAGCACGGTGAAGAAGACGATGTTGCCGCCGAGCGCGATCGACGCGGAGACCATCCGGGCGTCGCCCGCCGTCCGCGCCGCCGAGACGGCGGAGAACATGGCGATGACCGAGCCCGCCGAGCAGGCCGCGCCGACGACCGCACACGCGAGCGTCCACACCCACATCGACGCCTGCATGCGGACGTCCGACAGGACGAGCCGCAGCATGCCGCTCGTACCGCCGATGCGGCTCGTACGGCTTGTACGGCTCGTACCGCTGACGCCGCTCACGCCGCCGCCTCGTTCGCGTCGTCCTTCGACTGCGCCGCGAGGACGGCATCGCTCACCGTGTGCGGGTCGCCGCCGGAGATGACGGTGTGCACCCGCCCGGACCCCATCACCACGACCTGGTCGGCACGCGCAGCCGCATGCGGGTCGTGCGTGACCATGACCACTGTCGATCCTTGTGCGGGCAGCGCTTGCAGCCAATCGAGTACGACGTGACCGGACTTGAGGTCGAGCGCGCCGGTCGGCTCGTCGGCGAAGACGATCCGCGGCTGGTTCGCGAGGACCCTGGCCACGGCCACGCGCTGGCGTTCGCCTCCGGAGAGCCGGTCGGGGCGCCGCCTGGCGTGCTGGGCGATGCCGAGCCGCGACATGGCCTCGCGGACCCGTGACTTGGGCACCCGGTGGCCGGCGAGTCGCGACGGCAGACAGATGTTGTCCTCGACCGTGAGCGAGCTGACGAGGTTGTACTCCTGGAAGACGAAACCGATGTTCTCGCTGCGGAACGCGGCCTGCTTGCGTGGGCCGAGCGACAGGACATCCGTTCCGAGGATCTCGATGGAACCCGCGGTCACTCGCTCCAGGCCGGCCATGCAGAGCAGGAGCGTCGACTTTCCCGATCCGGAGGGTCCGACGATCGCGGTCAGCCGGCCCTCGGGAATGTCCAGATCGATATCGTGCAGTACACGTGTCATTTCTCTTTTGCGGCCGGGAATGGGGAAGTCCATACGGAGGCCGCGCATGCGGATACACGGTGCGGAAATGTGGGCTGCGATAGGCATTTGATAATGCTAGGCAGCGCTGAACGCGCTCCGCATCAGTGTCAGCACTACCGCATGGTAGACCTGGGTCTACCATTTCGAGATCCGCCGTATGTCATAATTCTCGCCATGTCGCAGATTCGTGTCGCCCGAAGGGTGCTGACGGAAATCATCGCAGCAGTGGCCTTCCCGATTCTGCTGCTCTCCCTTCTTGCCGCACCGGCGTCGGCGGCCGTGCTGACGGAGGTGGACCGCTCAAGAGCGCGGTGGTGCGGCGTCGGTACGATGCCGCTGCGGCCCGCGGACCAGAGCTGGGCGCAGTGGGTGGCACGCCAGCTGCGATCGCGGTCGATGTGGCGTACCTACCTTCCGGTCCTCGTCGCCGCCACGCTCCTTTCCGCGCTGTCACTGGTGGTGGCATTCTTCGGGTTCATCGGTTCCGCCGTGCTGGTTTTCTCTCCTGTTTTCTGGTCGTTCGGTATCGCGGCACAGGTCGGCCCTTTCACTCCGGCATCGCTTACGGAATCCTTTCTGGCGATGCCCGCAGGGGTACTTCTTGGTGCGGTCACCACAGTTCTTCTGACCGGAATTTCCCTTCTCCGGGATCTCGTCCTGCGCACTTTTTCGCGAAGCCGGGACCCGGATCTGCTCGCGAAGCTGGAGGAACTCCGCACCAGCCGGGCCTCGTTGACAACGGCCTTCGAATTCGAGCGCCGGCGCATTGAACGTGACCTGCACGACGGCGCTCAACAGGAGCTGGTCGCCGTCGTGATGCGCCTCGGGATGCTGGAGGCCGCCGCCTCGGCGAGCGGCGAGGAACGCATCGTGGAACTGGCACGTCAGGCACAGGAACAGGCCGAGCATGCGCTGGAACGGCTCCGGAAAACAGTGCGCGAGATCCACCCTCGCGAATTGAGCGACCTCGGCCTCGTCGCCGCCGTCCGCGAGCTGGCCGCACGATCTCCGCTGCGGGTCGAGCTGAACAGCACTGGAGATGATGCCCAGTTGTCGTCGCCGACTGCGACCGCGGTCTATTTCACGGTCTCCGAGGCGCTTACGAACATTGCGAAGCATGCGGGCGTGGGCAGCGCTCGGATCGATCTGCGGTGCGATTCAAGTGGCGTACGTGTCTGCGTGCGTGACGACGGAGCGGGCGGCGCGGAAATCGACGCGGGTTCGGGCCTTGCCGGACTGCGCGAGCGGATGCGAAGCATCGGTGGGGAGCTTGAGATCCGAAGCCCTGCGGAGGATGGCGGAACCGAAGTCGTAGCATCCGCTCCCGGCCAACCCACATGGGAATGAAGTAGATGAAGGCGAACAGGTGAGGCAGAGGCCATGAGAATTGTCCTGGCAGATGACAGCATGCTGATTCGTGCCGGAATCCGGGAAATCCTGACCTCCAATTCTCACGAGGTGATCCGTGAATGCGAGGACGCTACCGAACTGGTCGCCGCCGTCGACGAGCTCGCTGGTTCCGGGGCCGCACCGGACCTGGTGATCACCGATGTCCGCATGCCCCCCGGAAACACCGACGACGGACTCCGCGCCGCCATCGACCTGCGATCACGCCACCGGGATCTGCCGGTCCTCGTCCTCTCCGCCTACGTCACCGGACCGTACGTACAGGAGCTGTTGAACGGTCCGGGCGCGGACGGGGCCGTCGGGTACCTGCTCAAGGAAAAAGTCGGCAGAGTCGTCGACTTCCTACGCGTACTCGATACGGTTTCCGGCGGCGGCGTCGTGATCGACCCGGAAGTCGTCCGCTACGTCACCCACGCGGACACGCCCCAGGGCCCGCTCGCCCGGCTCACCGACCGCGAACGAGAGGTGCTCGCCCTCATGGCGGAAGGGCGCTCCAACACGGAAATCGCATCGGCGCTGTTTCTTTCCGGAGCGTCCGTGAGCAAGCACGTGGCCAATGTGTTCGTGAAGCTCGGAATGCCGCCGAACGAAGACAACCGCCGCGTCAAGGCCATTCTGACCTGGTTCGAGTACAACTACTGAGCTTGTCGTTGAACGTGCGCACTGCCGTTGTTGCCACGTGGGTTGATGCCGAGGTTGGCCTGCGCGGTCGCATTCCCGTAGCGGCGGTCGTCCGTGGCCTGCTCGGCACCCCGGGTTCCCGGGTCGCCGAAAATGAACCCGCCGCCGTGCTTGGGCGGCCGACCGCCCCTGGTGTCGTAGACCCACGGGGGTGTCGGCCTGCGCATCACACGGCCCTGACGAAGCCGACTGAGGATGTCGACAGGCAGTCCCGGCAGCACGTGGGCGATGCGCGAGGCGTCATATCCGGCGTCCAGCACGACCGGCATCTCCGGGTCACCCGGTTTCCACTGGCCTGCGGCGACAAGACGCTCGACGACCTCACGACTCTGCACCGTGGTCACAGCGGCGACGTCGTCGCCTGGCTCAAGAAGGGTCGCGTCCAGCGCCGCCGTCCAGGAGGTGCGGCCAGTCCCAGCGCGGCCACACCACCTATGGCCGTAGGCGGCCATCTTGCGCTCTCGGACGCCTTACGTGCTTCCTCCGCGTGGTGACTTTCGATGACCGGGATCGGTGTGAGCTGCGGTGCTCGGCGGTCAGCCGCCGGGTGTGCTTGACCTGAGTGGTCCACCTCAGCCTTCGCTCACCAATCGTTCTGCCGTCTGCATCGATACGGCGTTCGTCGCATCGGACCAGTTGCGGTGAATGCCGCCCACCCCGGTGCCCCAGCAGTCGATGACGTCGGCGTAGGGGTAGGCCGGCGCTCATGGCCGTCCCCCGGACGCACGGCTGGGCGTGCGTTCTCGGGCCGGTGCGCTTGAGGTCAGTGTCATGAAGCGATTTCTGAAGGGCTCCTATGCGGTGCCCGTGACCCGGCGGTCCGCGATGGTCGCTCTGACCATGGCGCTGTGTCCGCCACTCAGCTCTGCCTCCGCCGCAGCCTCCTTGGCCGGGGACGACGACTGCCCACTGGGATACGACCCGGTGTTCGAGGACGACCTCGTGCAGGCAGTTGAAGCTCTCCCCGCCGTTGCCGCTGATCGCGGGCAACGGCACGGCCCCGTTCCTCGCGGGGCAAAGCCGCTGCGCCGTCGGTACTGGGTGAGCACCCGCTACCGGGTTCGGGGCGACTGGCTGGCTGGGTACCACACCGGCATCGACCTTGCGGTGCCCACGGGGACGCCGGTGCATGCGGTGGGTGCAGGCGTCGTGGTCCTGGCCAAGTGGTCCGGCTCCTACGGCAAGGCCGTGACCGTACGGATGACGGACGGCCACTTCGCCGTGTACGGCCACTTGTCCACGATTGATGTCCGCCAGGGAGCCCGGGTGGGGGTGGGCCAGCGGCTCGGCAGGAGCGGCAGCACTGGGCGTGCCAGCGGCCCGCACCTGCATCTGGAGATCAGGGCACGGCGACAGTACGGGAGTGATGTGAACCCGATCTCCTACCTCGCCCGCCGGGGCGTTCGGCTGGTCGCCTGAGACACCGGGAAAACCGGCGGCAGGGACGGCTGTATGCCTGGGGAGGGGCCCGAAGGATTTGCTGCGGCTCAATTCCACGGGCGTCGGCGCGTCATGGTGCCGCCTTGGTGTGAGTGCCCGGAGGTGGCCACCTTGACGGATATGTGCCACGACGGTCTTGCGGCACCGTTGCGGACGGTGGCACTTGCCGTAGAGAGGGTGAGAAGGCCGCCGAAGAGGTGGGCCGAGTGGCGGAGAGCCAGCTGTTCGCGTTACCGCCAGACCTGGGACGGAAACAATGAGCGCGGCGAGGCCGGCGGTGAACACGTCCTGGAAGGGCTGGAGTCGTCACCGCCGGGGCCGCTGGCGGGTTCGCCGAGTTCCAGGCCGCGCACGTCGCGATGCCGGAGGTCGCGCCGGTGACAAATGCGAGCCGCCCCTGCGCGCATGCGATGCGCAGGGGCACGTCGTGAAGCGTGAAGTGGGTAAGTGAAGTGGGGCCGACTCGGTCGTCGGCCCGGACCGAACTCCAAGAATCGCCGACCGGCAGCCGACGCCTCGTGACCCACCCGTCCGGAGTCCGGCAGTTCTCGAAATAGTGCAGTTCTAGAAGTAGTGCTTTCGTCCGCCTACCGCGCGGCCCGTCGCTCCCAGGATCCACAGGATGGCGCCGACCACGAGAAGGACGCCACCGATGGTCGTCAGCAGGGGGACCGGCACCAGCAGGCCGACGAGGAGCAGGATGAGGCCGAGAATGAGCATGGGGTATCCGATCTTTCCGAAGGCGGTGCTTGCACCGTTGACCTGTGCAGCGAACGTTTACTGTGACCTGCGTTTCCGTGGCCAGGACCGTTCGTTGCGTTCGGTTGTTCGAGTGCCCGGCATCCGGCAATGAATGCGTGTGGCTTTTAGCTTTTCCTTACGCCGTTGTCCGGTCAGTTGTCGGCGGTGGTCTGCAGGGCGTCGCAGGTGTGCTGGAACTCCTCCATCAGCCGCGTTGCCTCCACCACGAGGACTCCGTACGGGCGGGTCCTGTCCGCCAGTGGCAGACCGCCTTCGTGGGCGGCTGTCAGCACGTCCTGAAGCTTGTCCTGGGCTGCCTTCGCCAGCCGGCATGCCTCCTCTGCCCCCTCGGAGAGGGTGTCGGTGTTCAGTACGGACAGGACATGTGCGGCGTCGCGCAAGGAGGCGAGGAAGTCGGCATAGGCGGTGAGGAAGGGGGCGTAGGAGTAGTTGTTCTCCGTTTCCTGCCACTGGTTCAGGCTCCGGTTGAGGGAAGCCAGCTGGTAGACGGCGCGTTCCATGGAGACGATCACCTGCCGGTAGCGGGTGAACGTGAGGTAGCCCCGGTGGGCGGGCAGCAGGCGGCGAGGGTTGAAGGGCAGGCTGTCCTCGGCTGTGGTGAGCCCTACCCGGGCCTGGCTCACCGAACGCTGCGCCCGCTCGCCCGCCGTGATCCATACCTGGGTGCGATCGGCGGTCACATCCTGTTCGCGCAGCCCTTTGGCCATGTCGTCCAGCAGCGCTTCCACTTCGCCGCCGAGCACCTGGATTCCCTGCTCCGCACCCCGGTAGCGCAATGGCGGCGCGATGCACAGGTTGACGGCCAGACCGAGACCGCAGCCGATGAGGACGAGCAGGACGATCTGGGCCAGCTGGGCCGCCTGGTCTCCGGTGGCGGAGGCGGCGGAGTAGGTGGAGAAGGCGAAGAACGCGGCGGTGGCCACCTGGGCGCGCTGCTCGCCCAGCGCAGGCCACTGCCCGATCGCCAGCGCGATCACGGCGACCAGAGGAAAGACGAACATCTCGGGGCCGATGAGGAACCCGAGCGTGGCCTGGACGGCTACGCCGGTGGCGACGGCGACGGTGTACCGCAGGGCCTGCCACACGGACCGATACACTGTCGCGTTCATGATCAAGACGGCGGAGAACGGGGCGAACGCCGGAGAGGTCGCTCCGATCAGATCATGGGCCACCCACCAGGCCAGCGTGGCTGCCAACGTGCTTTTGCCGAGCATCAGAACGGTATTGCGCTCATGACCCGGAGATCGCCAAGCCCGAGCTGTCCATGCCCCGCAGTCTCGTACCGAGTTCCTCACCTGTCCGTGGTGCCTTTCGCTCCTGGGCCCCGGATTTCGCGGACCGGAGGTTTCGGGTGTCCGCGCCGTGGCCGATGAATCGAGAGGTGCCTCACTCCGGCGCTACATGCGGTTTCACGGCGATGACTGAAGCGAGAAGGAGTCCTTCGCCCGGTACCCCGCTGTACGGGTCCGATATAAGGGCAGCCACGCAGTGCAAAGCCCCACGACACCGGTGAGCCTGGCCGTCCGCCGCGCTCCGCCCGCGACGGACCTCTCTCAGCGAGCGTTGAGCCTGCGGTGCATGGCGTGGACATCGAACCCGAACACGGCGAGTGCAGGTCCGCCGTCCGGTTCGTTGTGGGTGATGCCTCCGTCTGCGGACAGCAGGAAGCGCCCGTGCGGCCACTCCGGGCTGACGACCTCCAGGGGGGGGGACCCGTCGTCGGTGGTGGTGTGCAGGCCGGCTCCGAAGAGTCCCGCTACGCCTACGCGGGTCGATGGGGCCGATTCCTGGGCAGGTTGGGCGGCGTCGTCCCGGCCCAGTTCTCCACCCGCTCCTGTGTTGTCCTTGAGGCGCACATGGGCGCGGATACATGGCGCGTTCTTCGTTCAGCGGGGTGACCCTGACCACCCGTACCAAGTGACCGGCGTCGGACTCCACGCCCCTCGGTTCCCCGGTGACTCGCCACTGTGGGGCAAGGGCGCGGCCGGTCCCTGGTTGGCCACTGCCGCGAGCGGGAACCGGTGTCCCGTGAGCACCAAGGACGCCGACCCGCCGCAGCGCACTCCCGACGGGCACTACGTGCTCATCAAGCGCCGCCGCTGGCGCGCCACCGACCCCGACCTCCCCGACGACGTTGCCGAGCGCCTCCGCCGCCATCTCATGGCCGCCCGCCGTGCCGTCGGAGCCGCGTTGCGCGCCGGGGACGCGACTGCCGAACGCGCCGCCCGTGCCCGAGTCCAGACGGCCAAAGTGGCGCTGGGGGAGCGAGGCACACCCTGGTGGGACCAGACCGGCGAGGAACGCCGGTCCCGCTGGGAGTCGGGGCTCGCGGAACTGGACTCCGATCCGGACGACTGACCGCAAGGCAGATGCCCCGCCATACGCCTGCGTACCTCCGACCCCCACAGCCCCGGCCGGCGCTGCGTACGCACGCCGCGTTCGGGGCTACCGCCATCTCGACACCGAAGGCAAACCCCCTCGCCGATCCCGTCCAGAAGGAACGGATCCGGGTCCTGGCAATCCCGCCCGCCCGGCGGGAGGTGTCGATCTGCCCGTCACCGGGCGGCCACGTCCCGGCGCTCGGCACCTTGGTGAGGCCGCGGCCACAGGACGCCCGGCGCCCGGGGGAGCGTCGAGGATACTGCCCAAGCTCCTCGCAGGTCTGCGGACCGCGAGCTGGGCCGCCGCCGTGCCCCCCAGTTCGGGTGCCGACGTACTCAGCCTCGCGAGCCGGAGGCCGATGCCCCCCTGGCGAAGGTGAGCCGGGCCGGGACCGCGACGCCGGTGACGATGTCGCACGGTGACCCAGCAGGTTCCTCTTGCCCAGCGCAATGAGGGTGACCGGGGCCAATTGGAAAAGGCGACCGTACGCAAGGAGTGGGCTTCACCGCGGCCGGATGCCCACCACCCCCGAATGCGAGGGGGCATCGACCCGGAGACGGCCCTCGGCGTTCGCCGTCAACTCCGCGCGCGTACGCGGCCCGTCGCCGGTACCGAAGCGCCCGCCAGCCGCCTACATCCGAGCCGCCCTCAGGCCGCCCCGGGGCCGCTGCTGCTAATGATCCAACACCCCTTACCCGAAGGGAGGTTGCGCGATGGATGTACCGGACCTACCCCACCCACGCGTCACCACCTTCGGCGCGTCACCACCTCTGGCAGCAACCTCATGATCATCGCCGCCACCTTCCTCGCCGCCTTGGCAGCCGTCGGTCTCGCCTGCGCCCAGGCGTCCGCCGGGACAAGAAGGTCGAGGCCGTCAAGGGCTGAGGACGGCTCAGCGGGCAGGGGCCGTCCACCGCCGGGGTTCGTGTTCCGCCGGCCCCCCCCGGGGGCCCTGGGCCCCGGTTGCCGGGAAAGCCCGAGTGGGTGACCTTTTGAGGGGTACTAGGAGCCGCACAAGAGCATTCACCAGCCCCAGCGGCCACACCCGACTCGCAGGAGGAAGCATGACTGACCCCGAGCAGGACCCGACCCGGACCGAAGGCCCCGCGGACGGTGGTGCGGCGGGTAGCCCGGGAGTCCATGACGGTGGTGCGGACGGCGGTGCCGAGGGTCCGGCCGATGGTGGTGCGGCGGGTACCCCGGGCGTGCACGACGGTGGTGCGGACGGCGGTGCCGAGGGTCCGGCGGACGGTGGTGCCGCAGGTACTCCGGGAGTCCACGACGGTGGTGCGGACGGCGGCGCGGAAGGTCCCGCGGACGGTGGTGCCGCGGGTACCCCGGGCGTGCACGACGGTGGTGCGGACGGCGGTGCCGAGGGTCCGGCCGACGGTGGTGCGGCGGGTACCCCGGGCGTCCATGACGGCGGTGCGGACGGCGGCGCACGTTGAGCATCGGTTCCCTCGACCTCCAGGACACCGCGGCCGGCCAAGGCCGCGGTGTCCTGGAGTCGCGTCTGACCCGCCTCGACCGCGCCGCCTTCGCCCGTGACGTCTGGGCCCGCACCCCGCTCCTCACCCGTGCGGCCGACGACTTCTCCGACCTGTTCTCCCCTGCAGCCGTGGACGAGCTGATCGCCCGGCGCGGCCTGCGCACGCCCTTTCTGCGCGTCGCCAAAAACGGCGCCACCCTTCCCGACTCGTCGTACACGAGCTCCGGTGGAGTCGGCGCCACCATCACCGACCAGCTCGACGACACGGCCCTGTGGCGTGCCTTCGCGGACGGCGCCACCCTCGTCCTCCAGGCCCTGCAACGCACCTGGCAGCCCCTCACCGACTTCACCTCCCGGCTCAGCACCGAACTCGGCCACCCGGTCCAGGCCAACGCCTACGTCACCCCGCCCCAGAACCGCGGCTTCGACGCCCACTACGACGTGCACGACGTCTTCGTACTCCAGATCTCCGGCACCAAGCGCTGGGTGATCCACGAGCCCGTCCACCCGGACCCCCTGCGCGACCAGCCCTGGACCGACCACCGGGCCGCCGTCGCCGAGGCCACGAAGACCGATCCGGTCATCGACACCCTGCTGGAGCCCGGCGACGTCCTCTACCTGCCCCGCGGCTGGCTGCACGCGGCCGAGGCCCAGGGCGAGGTCTCCGTCCACCTCACCCTCGGCGTGCACAACTGGACCCGCCACGCCCTGGCCGAACAGCTCGTCCAGTCCGCGCTGACGCTGCTGCGCGACGACCCGCAGATGCGCGCCTCGCTGCCGCTGAGAGTGGACGTTCCGGACTACGAACTCGCTTTCGTACGGGAACGGCTTGCCGCAGCGCTCACCCTGAGCGATCCCGCCCCGCGTTACCACCGCGCCCGCCGTGCCCAGGGCCGCCCCGAACCCATGGGGCCGCTGGCCCAGCTCGCAGCCGTCGAAGGCGTCACGGCCGACACCCCCGTACGCCTCCGGGACGCGCTGGAGGCACGGCTGGAGGGCAGCCGCCTCAGCACCCGCGCCGGCTGGCTGGACTTCTCCGAGGCGGACCTGGTGCGGGTACGGCGGCTTCTCGCCGGCGGGGAGCACACCGCGGGCGAGCTGGGGCAGGAACTGGCCGTGCGACTGCTGCGGGCGGGCGTCGCGGTGCCGGCCGCGGGCTGAGGCGGCCGATGGCGACACCGGGCCGCTTCTTCTGCGCCGACGCCGCCCGCGCACGTGGCGACGTACTGGCGGGCACGGCACCGTACGGCTCGATCTGGGTGCTCATCGAGCACCGCGGCAGCTGGCCGGCCAACGGCTTCGACGGGCTCGACCTGGAGCCCGTCACCAAGGCCCGGGTCTACACCGCGGCGGTGGCTCTGCGGGCCCGCATCCTGCTGATCCGCCGCCACGGCCGCCGCCGGACCGACGCCCCGCGCCGCTGGGCGGTCCTGCACGGCGAACGGGACGGCTCACACCGGCAGCACTGGGGCAGCTGGACGCGCGACGAGGACCTCACTGCGGTCGCCGACGCCCTCCACACCGACGCCTGCGGGGAGACCGGCCTTCCGCCCGTCCTTCTCGTCTGCGCCCACGGGGTGCACGACACCTGCTGCGCGGTGCGCGGTCGCCCGGTGGGGCGGGCGCTCAGCGAACGCTGGCCGGACCTTGTGTGGGAGTGCACGCACGTGGGTGGCGACCGGTTCGCCGCCAACGTGCTGGTAGCACCCGACGGCACCTATTACGGCAACCTCGACGCCGACACCGCCCCGGCCACCGTGGAAGCCCACCTCGCCGACCGCGTACACCCCGCGCACCTGCGCGGATACACCGATCTCGCCCCGGCCCAGCAGTCCGCCGTATCGGCGGTCCTGCACCGTGCCGGGCCCGCCGGACGGTACGCCTACGCGGTGACGAAGACCGTCCGCGACCGCGAGAACGACCGGTGGTTCGTCCGCGTCACCGGTCTCGCGCCGGGCCTGGGCGTGTACGACGTGGAAGTACGTTCCCACCGCTCCCCGCCGCTCCAGCTCACCTGTAACGGCCGCTCCCGCAGCACCACCCTCACGTACGAGGTCACCGCGGTGCACTCGGTGTAGAACCTTTTCTACGTTCATCCGTTCGGCGCAGTCCCGGTCGGGCCGTGGGGTTCACGGCGCGCGGCAGCCTTTGCCCAGTTCAGCACCCTCGCGCTCACGGCTGTGTCGAACTCGCGGGCCGGGTGAAGGCAGTGGCGTTCGATGCGAGGGGGAGAGGCGGTCCGGACTCCGACTTCGACAGCTCGGCCTGCGGTCCGATTCTGCCGGGCGGCCCCACACGAACCTCACATGAAAGAGACTCAGGCCGTGCCACCGGGATCGGAATGCCCTCGGTGGCAACCGAGAGACGTGGTCCGGTCGGGGTGGCACGGCCTGAGTTCTGTCGGGCCGGCCCTGCTGCTGCATCGCGCTGAGGGGCGCGAATCAGCCCTTCAGCGCGTCCTTGCCCTTTTCCTTTGCCTGGCGTGCGTCGCCCTTGGCCTGTTCGGCGCGGCCTTCGTTCTCCAGGCGCTGGTTGCCGACCGCGCGGCCGGCGGTCTTCTTGACCGCACCCTTGGCCTGCTCGGTCTTGGCCTTGGCCTTCTCGTCTGCTGCCATGATCATCAGCTCCCTTGGGTGAGGTGGTCGGCTGCGTGCCGTCCTGCTGTTCGGTCGGGTGTCCCGGCTGGGCGGGTCGAAACGGGTATCCCCGTACTTGGAGCGCTCGGACCACGTCAGGCCCAGGTGCAAGCCCGTACCGGGGGCCCTCAAAGTCATGGGGGCACCCCCGGCCACCAGGGCCCTGAGCCTGCTGCGCGAACGGACGCCGCCGAACTCGTTCTCCATGACGAGGAGTAGTGACTTTGCAGACACCTGCGCCTGGGTCGTGCGCCTGCCGTTTACGGGTTGTCCTCCTGACGGAGAGGCGCTGTTGGGGCTGGGCCGGGACGATAGGGCCGCCTTTCCATGACCCTGTCAGGACGGAGTTTCCGTGAATCGATCGACCGCCCGCCGTGGGCGTCGTGCTCTTGTCCGTTTCCTCGTCGCCGGCCCGCTGCTGGCCGCGGGTGCGCTGAGCGGTGTGCCGGCGGCGCACGCCGCCATCGCCGATGAAATCCGGATCAACGAGGTGGTGACCACCGGCGACGTCAACGACTCGATCGAGCTGTTCAACAAGGGCACCGCCGCGATCGACGTCTCGGGCTGGATCCTCAGGGACGACGACAACAGCCACACGTACAAGATCGCCTCCGGGACCACTCTGGCAGCGGGCGGATACCGGGCGTTGGACGTTCACGACAAGTTCGGCCTGGGCTCCGCCGACAAGGCACGCCTCTACCTCGCCGACGGCAAGACCCTGGTCGACAGCTTCTCCTGGAGCAAGCACTCCGATCCGTCCTGGGCGCGCTGCCCGGACGGCACCGGCGCCTTCAAGCAGGCGGTGACCGTGACCCTGGGCGGCCCGAACAGCTGCGGTACCTCCGGCGGCGGGGGTCCGACCGATCCGGTTGCGTGGCCGGGCCGCAGCAGCGTGGCGACCGCGGACGCCTCCAACGTGTTCGGAGAGGATCTGAGCGGCCTCTACCAGGAGGGCGACGTACTGTGGGGCGCGCAGAACAGCGGAAAGCTGTGGCGCCTGGTGCGTGACGGCTCCGCCGGCTGGAAGCCGGACACGAGCAGCGGATGGTCCTCCGGAAAGACCCTGCGCTTCACCGGCGGCTCCGGTCGCCCCGACAGCGAGGGCGTCACCCTGACCGGCTCGGGGGCGGCCGGCGGGGCGTTCGTCGCCAGTGAACGCAACGGCGATGCCTCCGGCACCAGCCGCCTGTCGGTGCTCAAGTACGACGTCACCGCGTCCGGTTCGTCGCTGACTGCGTCCAAGGAGTGGAACCTCACCTCCGATCTGCCCGCGGCAGGATCCAACCTGGGCCTGGAGGGCATCACCTGGATCCCCGACACCTACCTCACCGGCGCCGCCTTCAAGGACGCTTCGACCGGGGCGGCCTATGACCCCTCCCGCTACGGCGCCCACAGCGGCGGCGTGTTCTTCGTCGGCGTCGAGGGCACCGGCATGATCCACGGCTATGTACTGGCCGACTCCGGCAGCCACACCCGCGTCGCCTCCTTCAGCAGCGGCATGGCCGGCGTGATGGAACTGCAGTGGGAACCCCAGGCCACGCGCCTGTGGGCGGTCTGCGATGACACCTGCGACGGCCAGCACCGCACCCTGAAGCTCGACGCCACCGGCGCCTTCACCACCAGCGCTGTCTACAACCGCCCCACCGGCATGCCCAACTACAACAACGAGGGCTTCTCCCTGGCCGGCTCCAGCGAATGCGTGGCCGGCTCCAAGCCCGTCTACTGGGCCGACGACGCCAACGACGGCGGCCACGCCCTGCGCAAGGGCACCATCACCTGCTGACCCCCTGACCGATCGTTGCCTGTGGAGTGGAACGAAGGCGGAGCCCCGGACCGTACGGTCCGGGGCTCCGCGCCTTCCGTGCGACGCTCCCGCACACAAGGCACTTCTGCTCGGGAGGCACTGCTGCTCGGGCGACAGCCGCTCGGCCCGAACGCGGCGCAGGACGAGGCGCGCGTCCCCACACGGCCGGGACCGGCCCCGGTCCTACGGTCGGGGCCGGTCCCGGTGCGTCAACCGGCGACGGTGGTCAGGTTGCCGGGTACGTAGGATCCGCCCTGGTTGTTGAGGATCACGCCGAGCCGGTTGGTCGCGTTGATCATGGCGACGAGGGCGACGAGCGCGATTGCCCGCTCCTCGTCGTAGTGCTTGCGCACCTGGGCCCAGGTCTCGTCGGTGACTCCTGGATGTCCGTCGATGATGCGGGTGCCTTCCTCGGTGAGGGCCAGCGCGGCTCGCTCGGCGTCGGTGAACACGGTGGAATGCCGCCAGGCGGCGACGAGGCCGAGCCGGGCCGCGTCCTCGCCGGCCGCGGCGGCGTCCTTGCTGTGGATGTCGAGGCAGAAGCCGCAGCCGTTGATCTGGCTGGCTCGCAGCTGCACCAACTCCTGGGTGGACTGGGGCAGTGGCGAGCTCTGGATGACCTGGCTGACGGCGTAGATCCGCTTGCCGACCTTCGTGCCCAGCTCGGTGTCGAACAGGTTCATACGGGTTTCCATCGGGGCTTCCTCACTCGTGGAATCGTGTGGCTGATGCCCATGAGGCGCCGGTCGCCGCGCTCCTGTGACAGGGGGCAGGTGTGATGTGGGTCACGGGGCGCGGCTGTCACGGAACCGGGGCCGGCGGCGTCCCGTGTACGACACGCATCACACGTAGCGAGACGGAAGTCGGGAAATGACGATGGTGGACAGGAACGCCGGTATCGACGCGGGGGCGGCCGCGGCCACGGACAGCTTCATTTCGCACCGCAATCTGCTGTTCACGGTGGCCTACGAGATGCTGGGCTCGGCGGCCGACGCCGAGGACGTCCTCCAGGAGACGTGGCTGCGCTGGTCGGGCGTCGAGCACGCCACGGTCCGCGACCCGCGTGCCTTCCTGGTCCGCATCACCACCCGCCAGTCCCTGACCCGCCTTCGCACACTCCGCCGCCGCAAGGAGTCCTACGTCGGCCCGTGGCTGCCCGAGCCGCTGCTCGTAGCCCCGGACGTGGCCGAGGACATCGAGCTCGCGGACAGCGTCTCCATGGCGATGCTCCTCGTACTGGAGACCCTCGCGCCGACCGAGCGTGCCGTGTTCGTGCTGCGGGACGTCTTCGCCCTGGACTACGACGAGATCGCGCAGGCCGTCGACAAGACCTCGCCCGCCGTCCGTCAGATCGCGCACCGTGCCCGCGCCCACGTCGCCGCGCGCCGCCCTCGCGAGACGGTCTCCCCGTCCCAGACCCGAGACGCGCTCGCCGCTTTCCAACAGGCTCTGGAATCAGGCGACTTGACGGGGCTCCTCAACATCATCGCCCCGGACGTCGTCCTCCTGACGGATGGCGGCGGAGTCGTCCGGGCCGCCGTGGAACCGGTGGTGGGCGTGGCCGACGTGACCGAGGTCCTGGCCAGGCTCAGCGGCGCCCTCCTGCAACCGACCCTGGTCAACGGCCACCCGGCTCTGATCATCCGCCGCGACGGCCGGATCGACACGATCGTGGCCCTCCGACTGGACGAAGGCCTCATCACCGGCCTCTACGCCGTCCGCAACCCCGAGAAGCTGTCACGCCTGAACCGCGAGACGGCGATGGGCCGTTGACCCGTCCGCATCGGCCTGCGGCACGGCCAGGATCCGCTTCCACGTGCGGTCCCGCTGCCAGCGACGGAACAGGTCGTACACCCGGGGCCACGGGCCGTACCGCTTGGGTGCAGTCCCGCCACGGCACACCCGCCTGCGCCCGAACCGAATCCCGTCGATTCGCGGCGGTGCGGTCCCGCAGCTACCAGCCGCCCGTTGATCAGCTCGTCACGACATCCGTCTCAGTACTTCGCCGAGTGTCGCCACTCCTTCGCTGATGTCGGTCGGCGAGCTCGCGGCGTAGCCCAGGACCAACCCCGGCTGCCGTGGGCGCTGGCAGTGCCAGGACAAGGGGTGCACTTTCACGTCGCGCGCGAGTGCCGCGGCGGCGACGTCGGTGTCGGCGAACCCGGCCTCGAAGGTGATCGTCAGGTGCAGGCCCGCTGCGGCACCGTGCACGACCGCGCCCGGCAGATGTGCGGCGACGGCCTTGACCATGGCGTCCCGGCGGCGCCGGTGGTGCCTGCGCAAGTGGCGCAGCTGGCGTTCCAGCGCGCCGGATTCCATGAACTGGGCAAGGACGAATTGTGGCAGGGCGGCGTTACCGAGGTCGGCGAACCGCTTGGCGTCCACGAGCGCGTCGCGGTACTTCGGCGGGGCGAGAACCCACCCGATGCGCAGGGCCGGTGCGAGGAGCTTTGACACGCTCCCGGCGTAGAAGACGTTGTCTGCGAGCACGGACCGCAGGGCCGGCACGGGCGTCCGGTCGTAGCGGTGCTCGGCGTCGTAGTCGTCCTCGATGATCAGTCCGCCGCTTTCGCTTGCCCAGCGCGTCAGTTCGCTGCGACGGCTGCCGCGAAGAACGACACCGGTGGGGAACTGGTGAGCGGGTGTCAGGAGAACGGCCGCTGCGCCCGTGGCACGCAGTTCATCGACACGCACCCCTTCCGAGTCGACCGTGACGGGCGGGGTGTCCAACCGGCAGTTGCGCAAGTGCTGACGGGCACCCAGGGAGCCGGGGTCCTCCATGGCTACCGCGGAGATGCCGTCACTGCGCAGGACCTGCCCTACGAGGGTGAGCGTCTGGGCGGTACCGGCGACGATGAGTACGTCGCCGGGGTCCGCCCGGATACCGCGATTGCGGGCGATCCAGTTCGCGACGGCCACGCGGAGCGCCGGCGTACCGCGTGGATCTCCGTACCCGAGGTCGGATGCCGCGAGGCGGTCCAGGACCCGGCGTTCTTCGCGCAGCCACGCCGCCCGTGGGAACGCGGCGAGATCGGGAAGTCCTGGGGAGAAGTCGATCCGGGCCCGAGCCGTGCGCATCGTGTCGAAGATGTCCGCATCGGGCGCGGTGGTGAAGACCGAGCGGGGTGAAGGCGTACTCGCGGGCGCCGGAGGTCTGGCTGTCGTCGTCGCGGGTGCGCCGACAACGACCGTCCCGTTGCGTCCCTGTCCTGCGAGGTATCCGTCCTCGACCAGGCGCTGGTATGCCTCAGTGATGACGCCGCGCGATACGCCCAGTTCGCCGGCCAGGATCCGTGTGGCGGGCAGCCTGCTTCCCACCGGCAGGCGCCTGTCCGCCAGCGCGAGCCGGATCTGCTGGGCCAGCCACTCGGACTTCCCGCCGCTCGGCGCCTGGTCGATGGCCAGATGAAGGAAGTCGGTCCCAGACACTTTGGACTGGTCAGGGTCACCCCCATTGGATCTGTTCACCGGTCCATAGTGGCAGCAGGGTGAGCCCATGGACACGAATACGGCACCTTTCGCCCCTGCCCCAGCGGCCCACTACGTACACGGATACTCACAGCGCGAGGGCCGCCGACTGGGCGACCAGGCGGACACACTGGCACAACTGCTGCACGCCGGAACCACCTACCCCGCAGGCAGCCGAGTACTGGAGCTCGGCTGCGGGGTGGGCGCCCAGACGGTGCATCTGCTCCGTTCCAGCCCGGGAGCCCACATTGTCGCGGTCGACCAGTCCGAGGAGTCGCTTGCACAGGCCCGTACCCACGTCGCAGGCATCGCGCCCGAGGCGCACGTGGAGTGGCACCGCGCGGACGTGTTCGATCTGCCCTTCGCTGACGCGGAGTTCGACCATGTCTTCGTGTGCTTCGTCCTGGAACACCTCACGGATCCCCGGCGAGCATTGGCCGGACTGCGCCGCGTGCTGCGGCCCGGCGGCACCATCACCCTGATCGAGGGGGACCACGGATCGGTGGTCTTCCACCCTGACAGCGCGCATGCCCAGGCGGTGATCGACTGCCAGATCCGCCTCCAGGCAGCAGGCGGAGGCAATGCGCTGCTCGGCAGGCAACTACAGCCGCTGCTTGTTAGCGCCGGATACGACGACGTGGAAGTCGGTCCGCGTACCGTCTACGCCGACCGGACGCGGCCCGGGTGGGTCGACGGCTTCACCCGCAACACCTTCATCGCGATGGTCGAATCCGTTCGGGACGACGCGCTGGCCGCCGCCCTGATCACTCCGGCCGACTGGGACCAGGGGATCGCAGACCTGCATCGGACCACCGACGACGGAACCTTCCACTACACGTTCTTCAAAGCCGTCGCGGTGAACCGGACGACAGCTCCCTCAAGGCTCCACTCTCGACCCTCATAAACGGTCGTTCATGACAGCGGCGGCGTGACGTTCCGTCGCCCGGCCGGACCGGTTCTGCTGTCTGGTGTGCGGCGGAGCGCCGGGGCGTCGTATCGTGGGCGGGTCCCTGTGCCGAGGTGTCGGTGCAGCGGCCCGCTTCCTTCTGTGTGTCGATCTTGAGGTGACTTCTTATTAACCAGGCCATGTAGTCGTCCGCGTTCCCCGCGTGCTGATGTGTCGCACGTGTTCGGGGGCGGACGTCGCGCTGGCCTGAGTTGCGTCACCCACCCCCGCAGTTTCTGACTTTCCCGGGTGCAGCTCTGCCGTCTGCCCCGGGTTTCGGGCTGTTCGGCCCCGGTGAGGCTGTCGGCAGGGCTCCCCGATTCCTTTCGGATCAGGAGTCCCTCTCGTGTCTTCCTCCGCGCTCGGCAACGAGCCGCAGCACACCACCCCCACCCCGGCCTCAGCCCCACGCCCGGCCCACCCGGCACCTGGATCGTCGAAGACGGGCTTCGCGGCCCGGGTCGCTCTCCTGGTGCTGCTGACCGCTGAGCTCATGGACATCCTCGACCAGTCGGTCGTGCTGACCGCGCTGCCCGCCATCCAGGAGACGACCGGTGCCGGACCGGACGCCTTGCAGTGGTTGACCACCGGCTATTCGCTGCCCGTCGCCATCGGGCTGATCACCGGCGGACGGCTCGGCGACCTCTACGGGCGGCGCAGGCTCCTCCTGACGGGCGCCGTCGTGTTCACCACGGCCTCACTGCTGTGCGGCCTCGCGGCCGGGCCGGGCGTCCTGATCGGCGCCCGCGCACTCCAGGGAGCCGGCGTCGCGCTGATGATCCCTCAGATCCTGGCCACCCTCCACGTCACCCTCGAAGGGAAGAACCGCAGCTGGGCCTTCGGCCTCTACGGGGCCGTCCTGTCGGTCGCCAACGTCCTGGGGCCGGTCCTGGGCGGCCTGCTCACCGAGGCCGACTTCTTCGGACTGTCCTGGCGGCCGATCTTCCTGATCAACGTGCCCGTTGGCCTTGCCGTCGTCCTTCTGGGCCGCCGCTTCATCCCCGAGTCGACCGCGAAGAAGGGCGACCGTCTCGACCTGACCGGCGTGCTGCTGTCCGCACTGGCCATCATCCTGATCGTCGTCCCGCTCTCCGAGGGGCATGTGCACCACTGGCCGCTGTGGTGCTCCGCCCTGCTCGCCGCCGGCGTCCTGGTGCTGGGTGTGTTCCTGCGCCACCAGCAGCGCAAGCAGGGCAACGCCCCCCTGCTGCCCCTGCCGCTCCTCCGGGGCCGCCAGTTCTCCGGCGGTACGGCCGCGCAGCTCGTGCACGGTCTGCTGTGCGGGCTGTTCTTCATGACCTGGACCCTCTACCTCCAGCGCGGTCTGGGCATGAGCCCCGTCCAGGCGGCCATCGCGTTCGTACTGCTGTCCGTCGGCGAGCTGGCCGGCGCGACGATCGCCGCGAAGAGTGCCGGGCGCTTCGCCCGCCGCCTGCCCCGGACCGGAACCCTCGTTGCCGCCGCCGCGATGTGCGCCTACGGACTTCAGATCTCCGCAGGCCAGACGGACCTGACCCTGCTTCGGATGACCGCTCCGGTGATCCTGATCGGGTTCGGTCTCGGCATGGTCAGCGGCCCGCTCGCCGACATGACCCTCGCCAAGGTCCCGGACGAGGACGCCGGGGCCGCTTCGGGTCTGTTCAATACCGCCATGCACCTGGGCATCGCCCTCGGTACCGCGCTGACCGCCCTGGTGTTCTTCGCCGCCACCAACGGCTCGCCGGATGCCGGGCTCAACCGCGCCGCGTTCCTCACCGTGCTGTGGTGGGTCACCGGCCTCCTGGCCCTGATGTGGGCCCTGATGTTCTGCCTGCCCAAGCAGGCCGGCAACCAGGCTGACTGAGCCTCCCAGGCCCGGCCACGACGCCGGCCGGGCCTGGGCCCATCGCGGCGGAACGGCGCCGGGTCACAGGCCAGCGGCCCCGAAAAGCAGGTCTCCCGAACGGGCAGCCGGGTTCGGCGCCGCGCCGCCCCGCCCAGACTCGAAGGAATCCACACCTGGCGGGGGCTCTTCGGCCCCTTCCCCGACTCCTGGTCGGTCCTGATCATCCGGGTGCCCGCCGCCGGCAAGTACTGCTTGGCAGCCCGCCCTGACCGCACGTCACCGGAGAGGGTGCCGACCCTCGGCAGGGAGGATTGCGGGACAAGGTCCCTGCGTACGGGGCCTTTTGACACATGGCAGGAGGACGGGGGGCTTCTAGCCTCTTGGTGTCCGTCCAAATTGTCATGCGGGGTGTCGCCCCAGGCAGCGCGGTGTTCCGGCTGGGGCGCCTCGCCGTCGGCGTCAATGGAGACGTCCGCGATCGTGAGCGCCGCTCAGGATCCCGTGCCGGGTGCCACGTGCGGAAGGGAAGATGTCGTGCGAGGGAACTCCCTGGCCCGAACTGCCGTGTGGGTGGGGGTGGGACTGGTCGGCGCCGTGGGGTGGGTGGCCGTGGCCGCCGCCCGGGGCGAGAAAGTGTCGGCGGTGTGGATTCTGGCCGCCGCCGTCGGTTCGTACCTGATCGCCCAGCGTTTCTACGCGCGTTACCTGGCGCGCAGGGTGCTCCGCGTGGATGACGGGCGGGCGACTCCCGCCGAGCGGATGGGGGACGGGGTGGACTACGTCCGCACCGACCGGCGCGTGCTGTTCGGCCATCACTTCGCCGCGATCGCCGGAGCGGGTCCCCTGGTCGGTCCGGTGCTCGCCGCGCAGATGGGCTACCTTCCCGGCACCATCTGGATCGTCGTGGGCGTGATCTTCGCGGGAGCCGTGCAGGACATGGTCGTCCTGTTCTTCTCCATGCGGCGCAACGGCAAGAGCCTGGGGCAGATGGCGCGCGACGAGATCGGCAAGGTCGGTGGCCTCGCCGCGCTGATCGCCGTGTTCGCCATCATGATCATCATCATCGCCGTGCTCGCGCTGATCATGGTGCAGGCGCTGGCCCATTCGGCCTGGGGCGCCTTCTCCATCGCCGCGACCATTCCCATCGCCCTGTTCATGGGGGCGTACCTGCGCTGGATCCGGCCGGGCAAGGTCAACGAGGTCTCCGTCATCGGCATCGTCCTGCTGCTGGCCGCGATATTGGGCGGCAACTGGGTATCGCACTCCTCCTTCGCCGACTTCTTCACGCTCTCCCCGAAGACCGTGGTGATCTGCCTGGTCGTCTACGGCTTCATAGCCTCACTGCTCCCGGTGTGGGTGCTGCTTGCCCCGCGTGACTACCTGGCCACCTTCATGAAGGTCGGCACCATCCTGCTGCTGGCCGTCGGTGCGCTGGTCGCGATGCCGACCCTGAAGGTGCCGGGCCTCACCGACTTCGCGACCGGTGGCGGCGGGCCGGTCTTCGCGGGCTCACTGTGGCCGTTCGCCTTCATCACGATCGCGTGCGGTGCGCTGTCCGGCTTCCACTCGCTCATCTCGTCGGGCACCACGCCGAAGATGATCGAGAAGGAGTCGCAGGTGGCGCTGATCGGCTACGGCGCCATGCTGATGGAGTCCTTCGTCGCCATCATGGCCCTGATCACTGCCTGCGTGGTCGACCCGGGTCTGTACTACGCCATGAACGCGCCGGCCGGCGTGCTCGGCGACTCCTTGCAGTCGGCCTCGCAGGCCGTCGCCGGTTTCGGCTTCACCATCAGTCCGGAAGACCTGGCCGCGGCGGCCAAGGCGGTCGGCGAGTCCACGCTCGTGGCACGGACCGGCGGCGCGCCGACCCTCGCGGTGGGCATGTCGCAGATCCTCTCCGAGGCATTCGGCGGCAGCGGGTCGATGACCTCCTTCTGGTACCACTTCGCCATCATGTTTGAGGCGCTTTTCATCCTGACAGCCGTGGACGCCGCCACCCGCGTGGGCCGCTTCATGGCCCAGGACATGCTCGGCAACTTTCTCCCGCGCTTCCGCGACAAGTCGTGGTTCCCGGGCATGCTGATCGCATCCGTGATCGTCGTCGGAGCCTGGGGGTACTTCCTGTGGTCCGGCGTCACCAACCCGCTGGGCGGCATCAACCAGCTCTTCCCGCTGTTCGGCATCGCCAATCAGCTGCTCGCCTGCATCGCCCTGGCGATCTGCACCACGCTGCTGGTCAAGCACGGGCGCTACAAGTGGGCCTGGACCACGGCCGTTCCGCTGTTCTTCACGCTGGCCGTCACCATGACCGCGAGCTGGCAGAAGATCTTCTCCTCGGACCCGAAGGTCGGCTTCTTTACCCAGCGCGGCCAGTACCAGGACGCCCTTGCGCAGGGGAAGGTCCTGGCGCCCGCCAAATCGCTGGACGACATGTCCGCGGTCGTCACCAATTCGACGGTCACAGGGATTCTCTCCATCGTCTTCGCGGCGCTGACCCTGACGGTCGTCGTCAGCTGCGCTCTCGTCTGCGTGAAGGCGCTGCGCAACGGCGGCTCGCTGCCGATGAAGGAGGCGGAGTACGTGGAGTCCCGGGTGGTCGCTCCGTCCGGGCTGTTCGCCACGGCCGAGGAGAAGAAGGCCGTGGAGGAGTGGGCCGAGGCCGAACCTGAGCTGGCGAAAGCCACCGGGGCACACGTCCACCACTGACACTGCCCGGCATGGGCGCGCTGTCCGCTTCGCACGTGGCAGCGCAGCAGTACGGCACCAAGGGGCCCCGGCCGACCCTTCCAGCGGGTGTCGGCCAGAGCTCCGGACCCTGGTTCCACCTCGTACGACGTACGAGTCCCCCCACATCCCTCCGAGTGCCGAACGCGCGCCCCGCACGGGAAGCCACGTACCAGACAGAGCGTTGCCATGCCCCAGAACACCCCACCCCGCCAACCGGGCAGCCCGGCCCTCAGCGGCCGGGCCCGGAGGCTTCTGCGCCGCTTCGGCAGGGCCGTCGGATGGTGCCGGTGGTATCTGCGCGAGGTCACCGGGGAGAACGCATACACGCACTATGCCCGCCACGCCCGCACCCACTGCCCCGGCCAACAGATGTTGAGCCACCGCGAGTTCGAGCGGCAGCGCATGGAACGCCGTACGGAGGGCCGTTGCTGCTGACCCTCCGTACGGTTGCGGCGAAGACTTGGCCGCCGGCGGCCGGCGTGGTCAGCGCATGTCGCGCGCGAGCCGCCACATGGCCTCGACGGCCGTGTCCACGGCCTCGTCGTTGTGGAAGAGGTGCGTCGAGACGCGAATCGGGGGTGCTGCTTCGCCGATCCGGGCCCGTTGCACGAGGTGTTGCGCACCACGACCCGGTACTCGTCCTTCAGGCGGGCCACGAACTTCTTCGACTTCTCGACGTCGGCGGCCTCGATGAACGGGTTGAAACGGGACAGCGCGGAGACCAGTCGCGGATCGTCCTTCGGCGAGAACAGTGCGGCGGCGCCCCACCGTTCGGCGATCCGCTCCTTGAGGCGGGCACTCAGCCGCAGGACGTGCTCCTCGATCCGCTTGCGGCCAATACGGTCCTAGGCGTCGCAGACCGTCCGGTAGGCCTCGAAGTTGGCCAGCTGGCGGTTGCCGACGGCCGAGAGAACCCGCCGATGTCGACCGTCGCCTGCCGCCCGGTGGCGCGCGGCGGGAGCCCGCCCGTCACGGAGTAGTTCATGGAGACGGGGGTCCAGAAACGCGGCAGCGGGTTGGGGTTGTGCTCGTCGAGGACCTTGTTGCGCACGTACAGCACGCCCGTCCCCGAGGGGGCGCACTGCGACGGCGGCACCCGGCCCGTGGGCCTGACGCTGGGCACGTACCGTCAAGGCGGTGCCGAGCGGGCGATGGCAGGGGTCAACAAGGCGCTGGCGGATTCCAATTCCTCCCGGTCGCCACGCAGATGAGCCGGCGCTACGAGGCGAAGGTCTGGCTCCGCGAGGGTATGAGCAGTGGCGAGGAGACCCGCCGCTGCGCCCTCGACATGGTCTCCGCCGACGTTCGCGTCCCGCGTCTCGTGCACGACGTGAGGGTGGCCCGTTCCGGCAATCTCACCACCGTCGCCGCCACCGAGGTGGCGGTCTCGGCTGCTATGGACGCGTCTCCGAGTACCTCGAACTCGCCTTGGAGCGGCCGTGGTGAGGGAAGTTATTCTGCGGGTAGGGCCCCGTCCAGGGCCCTGGCCCGGCTGGGGGTGACTGTCGGTGCACGAAGTGCTGAGGGCGACGTCCGGGAGCCGTTTGTTCGAGGTGGCCACGGCTCCGTTTGTGGTGCTCGACACGGGGTGGTACATCCGGGGGGTCAACGCGGCTTATCTGCGGGCCACCGGGCGGTCGCGGGACGAACTGATGGGTGCGTTCATGTTCGACGCGTTCCCGGACGATCCCGGGGACGCCACCGCGACCGGTGTGCGTGATCTGTCCGCGTCCCTGGAGCGGGTGCTGAGCCGTGGGGTACCCGATGACATGGGGATCCAGCCCTACAACATTCCCGTCCCGCGTGCTTCCGGTGCCTTTCGCCGCAAGGTCTGGAGCCCGGTCAACTCTCCTCTGGCCGACGCCGACGGCCGCGTGGTGGGCGCCCTGCACCATGTCGAGGACGTGACCGCGGTGCACGAGGTGCTGCGGGACGCATGTGACGGCGCGACCGGGGCTGAGGTGCGGCAGCCGGCCGCGCTGGTGCGCCGCGCGATGCTGGCTGTTGCCCGTTACGAGCGTGCCGTCCGGGCGGTGGCCGCCGGGCAGGCGACCCCGGGTGACCTGGCACGGGCCGGCTCCGTGCCGTACACGGGCATCGTTCTGCGCGATGCGTTGTGGCACGCCGTGGTGCACGCCGCCCGCCGGGCCCCCTCCGGCAACTGCGCTGCCGCGTTGTGCGCTGCCGCGGTGCGGGAGTTGCCCGGCACCGACGCCGCCGTGCTCACGCTGCACGGCGGCGGGCGTGTGCCCAACCAGCTGGCCGTGAGCTCCCCGTGGGCCCGGCGCGTGGAGGAGATGCAGTACGTCACCGGGGAGGGCCCGTCGGTGTCGGCGTTCGCGACAGGGGAATGCGTGCTGGTGCGCGACCTGGCCCGGTCGGATGCTGCGTGGCCGCTGTTCGCCGAGGCCGCGGGCGGTTTGGGCGTCGGCGCCGTCTTCGCCTATCCCCTGCGTACCGCCACAGCCACCCTCGGTACCCTCACCTTGTACCAAGAGCGCCGGGGGGCTTCTGGCGTCGTGCCGCCTGCTGAGGCGGAGACGTTCGCCCAGATCGCGACATCGGTGCTGCTGACCGACATGGACGGCGAGATCATGGAGCAGGTCAGGGCCACCGCCGACCAGGACGACCTCGATGTCGCCGTCGGAATCGTCGCCGCGACCCGCGGCATCGGCACGGGCGCGGCCCTTCAGTGGCTGCGCGCCCAGGCGCGGGCGCAGCGCGTGCCCGTCGTCGACCTCGCCCGCTCCCTGCTCGCCCGGCCCCCGCAGGACCCCGGCGGCCGTCTGTGAAGGCCTACCGGCCGTCGAGGCGGCGCAGTCACCGATTGACGAGGTCGCACAGCGGCAAGGGACCTGAGAGCCGGCGCAGGCGATCCCGCGAAACGGGCCGCTCTCCTGTTCCGAGCTGCGCTGCGCGGGTAAACTACCGTCCGTACCGTGAGGCTGTCTCAAGGCCGGGCGGAACCGGCGCTGCGGCGGCCCCGGACGGGCGCACCCAAGGAGCGAGGCGAGCTGGAGCACCGCCTGTCAGCGGGCACGACCGGGCCCCTCGATGAGGCCGACCCCCCTTTTCGCCACCGCCACGCAGGCCCGGACCTCGTCGGCACCGGAGGGCGGAAGCCAGCCGACCAGCAGGCGCCATATGCTCACCACCGACCGCGAGGCCCGCATCGCCGACGCCGTCCTCGACCTCATCCACCGCCCGGCGGACTTCGATCCCCTGGAACTGCTGCACGACCTGACCGGCCAGGTGGTCGCGCTGCTTCCGGTGCGCTGCGCCGGAGTCACCGTTCTGGACCGGGACACCCACGAGCCCGTCCACGTCACCGCCTCCGACCAACTGTGCCTGGCCCTGGAAGAGGAGCAGACCATCCTGGGGGAGGGCCCTTGCATCGACAGCGCCCGCGCCCGGCGGCCACTGCCGGTGACCGCGCTGACCGGCCCGCCCGGCACCCTCCGCTGGCCGCGCTTCGCGCCCCACGCCCGCCGGGCGGGGATCACAGCGGTCGCCGCGGTGAGCCTGCGTCTGCCCCAGATGGCCCTGGGCGGCATGAACCTGATGATGACGCACCCGGCCGACATCGGCGATCAGGACCTGAGGCTGGCCAGGACAATGGCCGATGTCACCGCCGTGGCCCTGGCCCACCGTCAGGAACTGATCGACAAGGAAACGGTCCTGGACCAACTGCAGCGGGCCCTGGACAGCCGTCTGGTCATCGAACAAGCCAAGGGCGTGCTCTCCGCCCGCCTCAACCTGGGCGTGGACGACGCCTTTCAGCGGCTGCGCGCCCATGCCCGCTCCCGGCAGGAGAAACTCACCGAGCTGGCAGCCCGGATCGCCCGGGGTGACGTGCCCGCCGAGCTACTCGACCCCATCCGGTGACCCGGTGCCCGTAACCGCCGGGCACCCCCCAACAGCCTCCTGCCCGAACCGATCCGGGGGGAGGATGAGGAATGGCCCGCGATGACCTCACCGGCCTCCTGCAGCGCCTGCGCCAGGCCGCCCGCGCCGGCGCAGACCTGTCCGCCGCCCAACCTGCCGAGGTGTCCCGCCTGTTGCGCCTGGACGCCGTCACCTTGAGCTTGCTGCCCACCCGCGGGTCCCCGGAATTACTGTGGTCCGATCCCGCCGACACTCTCGGCCGCGCCTTGGAGGACATGCAGTACACCCTCGCCGAAGGCCCCACCTTCGACGCCGCCCGCACCGGCGAACCCGTGACGGAAACGGACCTCGCCGCCGCGCCCGCCGACCGCTGGCCCCTGTTCACCCCCGCCGCCTGCGACACCCCGGCCCGCGCCGTCATCGCCCACCCCCTGCTCCTTGGCGTCGTCACCGCCGGCGTCCTGACCGGCTATCGCACCACCCCCGGTCCGCTGCTCCCCAGCCAGCGCCAGGACATCGCGCGCTTCGCCCGCATCGCCCTTGACCTACTGCTGCACACTCCACCCCACGCCCTGACCACCGGAAGCGGCGGCCCGGACGGCCCCGACCTGCAACGCGCCGAGGTCCACCAGGCCGCCGGAAAACTCACCGTCTACCTGGACATCAGCATCGACGACGCCCTGCTGCGCCTGCGCGCCCACGCCTGGCGCCACAACCAGGCCCTGCCCGACGTCGCCCGCGCCGTCATCACCGGCCGCCTCCGCCTCGACCCCGACACCTGACCGTGGCGCCGGACCGGCCCTGTCACCGCACCCAGCACCAGAGGTTCGGTCGTCGTGCGGCGCAGCGTATGCGCGACGCGCAGGCGGATCGGGGTATCCGCGGGACCGGACCCGAAAGAGGCACACAGAAGAGCGGCGCGCCGGGGCGGCGCACCCGCAGTCCGTCGTGCGCGGGGCCGCTCTGGTGCTCCTCCCGCGGCAGGCAGCAAGTGCACAGCAAATTCGCTGCCCCTCTCTGAACCTCGCCCGTGATACTCCCTCATATGGCGTTGACCCAGCAGCTCGCACGAGTGGCCCCGCACTATCTCGAACAGTGCCGTCAAGCGGCCGCAGTCTCTCCGGACGGAGATCCGCACTGGGATCCGCCCCATGGCGACACCCTGGACCTGGACTGGGCGATCTGGGAACTCCTCCGGTTCTACCGGCGCATGCGGCCCGACGAACAGCACATCCGCCTCCTGCAGCGTGCCATCGATGGTGATCCCGGCAGCAGCATTTCCTTTCTCGATCACCCCGAGGTGCATGACGGCTTCGATGCCCCTCCCGCCCTCCTTGCGCCCGAGGTGGTGACCGAGGTGGCCGACGGACTCGCCGTCATGGACATCGGTCCACTGCTCGCGGATCTCCCCGCATACCGCGCGGTGGGAGGCTTCTCAGCGTTCACCGGAGATCCGCGCGGGTACCTCGTCGAGCACTTCACTCTCCTGCAGAACTTCTACAGGTCGGCCGGCAAGCGAGGTATGGCCGTGGTGACCTGGGTCGACTGAGTGCCAGTGACCACGGCGAGATGGAACATGCCGACACCATGTCACGGACCCGTTGCAGTATTTAGCGCAGCCTCTGAACTTGTGCTCTGTCTACGGGCGTGACGCAGGGCTATGAGCGCTGGTCTTCAGACAGCTGTTGGAGTGGAACGTCGGCTGCGTGCGATTCCGGGGTCGTTGTCGTGCGGGCTGCGCGCCGGATCCTTGCCCACCCTGAGGTCCGTCGGGACGTAGCAATATTGTCAGCGGTGCCTTCACTTGCTGTCGTCGTTGACAGTTCTGATGAGGTGTCCCGAAAGTCGCCGCGGAATGCCACGATCTCTTCGCCAGCTCCGATCACCTCCAGGAGGGCGTCCAAGGCCTTGTCCGCATCCTCGTGCGGCTGAGTGAGCCAGACGAGGGAGACTCCGGCGGGATTGCCGTCGTGCTTGCTGACGGCGAAGCTGAAGCCCCGTAGCTGAAACAGCACGACGTCGAGATCGTCCAGCCCGTCCCACGACCGTTCCACAATGAGTCGCAGGCGGTTCGCCACGGGCTGTACCGGAAGTTCGAGCCCTCCGATCACCTGGAAGAGCGGGGAACAGTGCTCCCAAACGCTCCACTGGTGGGCCGGATTTTTGCCGGTGTAGTAGGGAGGGATCGTGGCTGGCTGCCAGTGGGACTCGGGCCCGGGTATTTCGGTCTGAGTCAACGCAAGCCTCCTCTGACGTCATCCAGCCGGCAGACGTTCATACTGATACTCCTCCGTCGCAGGTCACACCCTGCCATGACGCAGCACGCCAGCGGACTGTTGTTGCCCACTTGCTTGCCTGCCTGCATGGCTTCGTACCTTGTCGACCGAAGTGCGCGGCCACGGTGATGTGCCAGCAGTACTGTCTCGAACGGTGCTCGCACTTGAGGGAGCTCTTCGCTACTCGCGCAGGCGGAGACGTTCACTGTTCGGCTTCGATGTCGCGCGGCGCACGCCTACTCGGGGGGCGCCTCCCAAGGCCACCACACACGGATCCGTGACGGAGTGGCGGGGCCCGTTCCTGAACGCGCGGTCTCGGGACTCGGGCCCCAGCCACTGTGCGACATGCCGCCGGCGGTGCTGTCATCGAACCCGGGGCGGCTGCCCTACGCGGCGGCGGGTCACGTCCGTGTCACTGCTCGTCTGGTCGCACCTCCCTCGCCCATGCGGGCCCGACCGGTCCGATGACTCCACGGTCGGGGGCTGTCCGCGATGCCGTACGACATGACCAGCCGCCTGAGGCGCTCTGGGCCTGCCCTCCGGGGGACACAGGTGCTGTGTGCATTCTGCCGGTGTGCGTCGACGACGTCCCGGTGCACCCACACCGAGGCGTTGGGGCACCGCCACCACGACAGGGCAGCCAACCCGTACCGTCCCGCACCGGCAGCCGTGCCCGGCTCGTCGAAGCACGACTCGCCTTCGCTTTGACCAACCCCGTATCGCGGCTTTCCGCGCGTGGGGCGGTCTGTCGCCCCGCGTGACCGTCGCGCGCCTACAGCATTTCGAGAGGCAGTTTGCGCGTCGGTGCGGGGAACGCGGCATCCAGAGCCTGGAGGTCCTCGTCGGTGAGGTGGAGGCCGAGGGCGGCATGGTTGTCCTCGACGTGCGCCACCGTGGAGGCCTTCGGGATGGCGATGACGTCGTCGTGCCTCAGTACCCAGGCGAGCGCCACCTGTAGCGGGGTGGCCGCGTGCGCCTCGGCCACGGACTCCAGAACGGAGTGGCCCAGCAGCCGTCCCTGTTCGAGCGGGGAGTACGCCATGACGGGTACCGACCGACCGCGGCACCAGGGAAGCAGATCGTACTCAGGGCCTCGCCGGGTCAGGTTGTAGAGGACCTGGTTCGTCTCCGGGACGGCGCCGGGCGGGAGTTCGGCGAGGTCGTCGACATCCAGGTTGCTCACGCCCCAGGCGCCGATGCGGCCGTCGCGTACCAGCCCTTCGAAGGCCTCGACGGTCTCGGCGAGCGGTACACCGCCGCGCCAGTGCAGCAGATACAGGTCGATCCTGTCCGTACCCAGGCGTCGCAGGCTCGCATGGCAGGCGTCGACGGTGCCGCGGGCGCCCGCGTTCGACGGCAGTACCTTGCTGACGAGGAACACCTCGTCGCGGCGTCCGCGGATCGCCTCGCCGACCAGTTCCTCGGACGCGCCGCTGCCGTACATCTCCGCCGTGTCGATCAGGCTCATGCCCAGGTCGATTCCCCTGCGCAGCGCGGCCAGTTCCTCGGAGCGCCGTACGGGCTCCTCTCCCATGCACCACGTGCCCTGCCCCAGGGCGGGCACGCTGGTACCGGAGGCGAGCGCTACGTTCCTTGCCGCTGTCATCGCGGGTCCCTTCTGCTCGTTCAGCCGTTCTCGTCCGTCGCGCCCGCCCCGCACCCCATCACGCTCGTGCCGCGCTGTGACAACCGGGGGTGGGGCTACGAGCCGGGCCTTGCCCTGCTCCGGTGGTCGGGCACCATCTCGGCGAGCCCCGCGACCCGGCTCGTGGTCGCCGTCCCGGGCTGTTGGTGTTCGCTCTGGTGGCGCGGGGGCACTGGCTTCTCGTGCGCGTTCAGGGCAACTCGCACCTGACAGGCGTCTGCGCTCTGGTGGCAACGGCCGGCACTTTCACCGCGATCACTTTGGGGCGGGATCGGCACGACTACCGCCAACGCCCGCGGCGTGTGTCGCCCGGATTCAGGACGCCGCGCACGCAGTCCTGGCCCGGCTCGAAGTATCCCGCCCCAGCCTGTGACCCTCAGTCCTGGGGCGGAACAGTGTCCAGTGGGCGGAGGTCCAAGCCCGCGATGGATGTCGAGGGCGGGGTGCCCTCGGCCAGTAGCAGCGTGGTGATCGCGTCGGCTGGGCCTGGTGTGAAGTGCACTTCTGCGTCGGGCAACGGCACCACGTTTCTCGCCCGGTCGGCCGGGATGCCGAGGAGCTCGCCCAACCACACGGACGCTGCCGCGGGGTCGGGCGTTTCGATGACGAAGCCGGCCAGGTCGTGCGGTCCGCGCGCTACCCGCCCCGCGCTGTACCGGTCGAGTATGACCTGGCGGTCCGGGGTGTAGGTGATGAAGAACGGGGCCCATGCGGGGGCGTCCTGCAGCACGGCTTCGGTGAACGACACGGGTGAGCCTTCACGGGCGAAGACATGCAGGTCCACTGTGTGTCCAGCTTGGCGGAGCCGGTCCGCGGTGGTGTTGACGTCCGTCACGTGGACGGCGAAATTGAGCGCACCTCCGCCTGCGGCGAGCAGGGCGTCGACGTGAGGCATCCAGGCGGTCATGGCCTGCCCGAAGGGCGAGTCGTTGAACTCGGTGCGGTCAACCACGCTGAGGATCTCGACATAGCGGGCGTCGAGCCGCCAGGCGCCGTTGCGGAAACCCAGATACGGCGGGTTGGCGTGCGCCGGAAGGCCGGCCGCCGAGTACGCCTCGGTGGCCGACTCGACATCGGGAACGCAGTGCAGAAGGTGGTCGAACTCCGGCGACTCGGAATGCAATTCATGCTCCTGGAAGGTTCCGCGGATGGGGATCACTCCACGGACAGTGTGCCTTGCCGCCGACGCGGTGTGGTCATGAGAGGGGACGGAGACCGGCACCCGGAGGGAACCGTCCTGGTATCGCGGCTCAGCTGCGGTCACCCTGACCCTCGACGAGGCTCACCACGTCCTGCCGACCGCTCCAGCCGTGTCTGCCGTAGGGGAGAACGGCAGAGCCTCAGCATCCGACCGCACCCGAGACCGACCGGCACTCCTGGAACTTCAGTTTCTCGTGCGGCGCCCGGTGCCTCAGCACGTGATGCCGTCAACGCTATGACGTCATGGTGATGTTGGTCTTGGACGCCTCAACTCGCCCGCCATAGCGTCAAGTTGTCAGCGCACGCGGAGCACTGTGAGGAGTTTCCATCATGGGTATCAACAGCAACCGGTCCCGATTCACGAGGTTTGCCGCCCTGGCGCTGGCCACCGTGGCGGTCGGAGCCTTCGCCACGGGAGGCGCCAACGCCGACACCTCCAGGCAGGGCCGGGCCGAGGTCATCGAACTCCAGCTCAAGGACCTTGAATACGAGACCCTCGATCTCGGCAAGGCGGGGCCGAGCCTGGGTGACATGAGCGTCTACTGCGCCACCGCGGTGGAAAAAGGCCGCGTCGTCGGGCGGGGCGGCGGGACGTCCCAGGTCCTGTCGGTCAGCGGCGGGAAGGTCACGTCGCAGGTCGTGATCACGGTCGAGCTCAAGCGCGGCACCCTGACGATGCAGTCGCTGCGGTCGGACGATGCGAGTTCGCTCGACATGGCCATCACCGGTGGCACGGGCGATTTCAGGGACGCCCGGGGCAATGTTCGCTACTGGGACATTAACACGCCGAAGGAAAGGCTGCGCGCCGAGATCCTGCACTGACGGAGAACGAAACCACCGTGCTCAGGTTCGCCGGGCACAGGGTCACTGGAAGGGGTGCTCCTCGTGCTCTGGGAGTCCCGGCTGTGGGGGTGGGGAACGTACGGGCACGCAGGTTCGTTCGGTACGCGAGATGCTGCAGTTATAGGCGGGGGAGCTGGCAACAGTGCAGAACAATGAGAAATGGGCGGTGCGGGCGAAGTGCCGGACGGGGGACGCGGATGCGTTGTTCGCCGAGGGTGCCGCGCAGAACGCGGGCACAGCGGTGTGTACTGCTTGTCCGGTGCGCACGGAGTGTCTGGCCCACGCCCTGGACGGGCGGATCGAGTTCGGGGTCTGGGGTGGCATGACGGAGCGGGAGCGCCGGGCCCTGCTGCGGCGCCGCCCGGCCGTGTCTTCCTGGCGGGTGTTGCTGGAGGCCGCCCGGCAGGAGCACCGGCTGGAGGATGTGCCGGCCGCCGGTCGGCGTGCGGTGTGACGGTCAGGCCGCGGTGGGCAGGGCGTCGGCGGGCGTGGGGCGCAGATCAAGGATTTGTTCCGGAACGCGTCCTGGAGAGCCCCCCCCCGGGGAGGGCGAACTGATCCTGAACCTGGAGGGGTGTCAGAGTGGCTGGCTATGCTCCCGATCATGAGCGATGCAACTCCCCAGTCACCCCCGTCTGCGACCACTTCTGAGGCGGAGTCCCTGCGTTCGGTTCTGGAGCGCAATCGACGGACCTTTGCCTGGAAGACGTCCGGGCTCGATGAGGCCGGACTACGGGCGACCACGGCCGCCAGTTCGATGACGCTCGGTGGCCTCGTCAAGCACATGGCCCTGGTCGAAGCGGACTGGCTGGCGGTGAAGCTGGCCGGCCGCGAGTACGGGGCACCCTGGGACGCGGTGGACTTCGACGCTGATCCTGACTGGGACTGGCGGACCGGGGCGCTGGACTCCGCGGAAGACGTCTACGCGGTGTGGCACGCAGCGGTCGGGCGATCGCGGGAACTTGTTGCCGAGGTCATCAAGGAACGTGGGCTCGATGGACCGGCGTCGTTCACCTGGCCGGACGGTCGCATACCCACCGTCCGCGCGATGCTCCTCGACATGATCGAGGAATACGCCCGACACACAGGCCACGCCGACATGCTCCGCGAAGCGGTCGACGGCCGCGTGGGCGAGAACGCGCCCAAGAGCTTCACCGTCTAGAGATCTTCAATGGCAGCGGGTTGCGGCGGCGCGAGGTCCAGGCCGGTCCTGGCGACGAAGCCCTCGATGAGATCGGTGTGGTGTCGCGTCCGTGCGAGGCGGCGGGTCTGGACCATGCGGTCAGCTGATCGATGCCGTGCTCGGCGAGCTTCGCCAAGGACCGTTTCAGGTGCGTCCGGACCGCCTCGGCCGGCCATGTCCGTCGACCTGCTTGCCTTGGTGGTGAGCCACGCGGATCCCCGGCGCCTGCCCGTTCCGGTGCGTGGCGCCTGGCTGTCTTGGGCACCCGGTCTCTTATGGAGTGGAGGACTGGAGGAGGCTGGAGGAGCGGGTTGCTGCTTCCGCGGACTGTGCGGCGGAGTTGACGCGTGCCGCTCGTGCGGCGGTCGAGGAGAGTCGCCGGCTGGTGGGGGAGAGCCGCCGCTTGCGGCGTCGGCGCCGACGACCGGGTGAACAACCACGCACCGCGCCCGTGCGCTAGCCAGACCGGGCCGTCTCCCGCAGGCCTTCTTCCGTCGTGGCCCGCTGTCTTCTACGCTGGGCTGCACACGCCGGGCGCTTGCCCCGTGTACCGGCTCCCAGCCCCGAGCCTTCACCACCCTTTCCGAAGGACTGCTGGAGCCGTACCCACACAGAGAACGCGGCTCCGGCCTCCGCCCTCACACACGGGCCGGTGCATCTCCCGCTGCCACGGTGCCGGTGGTTGAGGGTGTGCGCGAGGTGATCTCCTGGGGGAGGGACTCGCGCTCCGGCCGCCGCCGCTGCATCGAACACGGCGGCGGCCGCCCTCTGAGGGACAACGTTGACCGTTGGGGCGGCCTCTTCAGCACGGGCAGCCAGGGCCGTGCGAGATCACCACCCCGGGGTCTGGGGGCACACAGAAGGCGTGCGGCTCTTGCGGACGACCGCGATTCTCGCCCCCTGGTAATCCGTTCCGGTAGGGGAATGCCCGCTTCCGGGCGGTCCGTTCCGGTCGTTTCGGTGTGGCTTAGCGGGGCGGTGTGACGGGCCGGAGTTCGTGCAGGCCCGCCACCTGGAGTGCGGTGTGGACGGCGGGGCTGGCGGCGGGGAGGGCGAGGCTGCCGCCGAGGTGGCCGGCGGCGTGCCGGATGCCGAGGAGGGTGAAGAGGCTGCCGCTGTCGCACCACGTGACTTCTGCGAGGTCGAGCCGCAGGTGGTGTTCCCGGCCTTCCAGGACGATGACGGCGTCGCTGAGTCTGTCGATGTTGCTCACTTCCAGTTCCCCGGTGAGGACGAGGGTGGGGAACACGGAGTTCTCGTACCTGGTCTGACGGATGGTGAGGCGGTCCATGTCTCCCATGGTTCTGCTCAGCCAGGGGCGGTCGGCTACCACTGTCGTACGGGGCTGATCAGGCCCAGCGCCTGGGCGTGCTGGACGGCTTCGGTCCGGGACGTCACCCCCAGTTTGCGGTAGAGGGCGCGGGTGTGGGTCTTGACCGTGTTGCGGGAGAGGTAGAGGTCGTCGGCCGTCTGCCGCAGCGTCCTGCCGTTCTGGATGCCGCGTAGTACCGCATGCTGGCGGGGCGTCAGGGCCCCGGGCGCAGGCGCGCTGCTCAACAGGCTGGGCCTTCCACCGGGCCGGACCGTGTCCGGTACCGAAGCGAGCACGGCGGCCGCCTCGCGCACCAGCATCCCGGCCGTGCGCGGATCCGTGGTGCGCCCGGCAACCTCCAGCAGGGTGCCGGCCACCCGGAGCAGGCATGCTTCGACGGCTGCCTCCCTGTCCACGGTCCCGCTCTGGCTGCTCACCGGTGCCGGGTGCCTGCGCGGTCGGAGCGCAGGGGGCATGGCTCCCGGCCGGGCGGCTTGCGGTGCTACCGGCATGTTCAGTCCATCCTCTGTGCATGTCCGGACGCGGCGGCTCTGACGCGTCGCTTCACGAGCCCTGCACCAGGGATGCGCGGTGGGCAGGGACCCGGTGATACCGGGCCCCTGCAGCGGGCGCCCACGAGGGCTTCCCCGCAGGGTCCTGGCGGGAGGAGGGAGGTGGGGCCCGCTTCCCCCTGCTCCGTTCCGAACAAGGGGCGCTCATGTGCCGTGCCGGCAAGGGCGTGCGGCCTCATGCGGGGCCCCGGGTCCGGGAGGCGGCCGGATCCCAGTCTGCCCGCACAAGTCACCGCCTCACGGCCCGGCAAGGGAAGTGGCGGACCGTTCTACGGCACGTCAGGTATGCGCTTCTCCTGCGAGTGCCCCCCCCAGAACGTGCTCCTGCCGGGCGGCGTACGGGATCTGGGGCGGCATGACGGAGCGCGGGCGCCGCGCCCTGCTGTGCCGGCGCTCGACGGTGTCCTCCTGGCGGGTGCTGCTGGAGACCGCCCGCAAGGAGCACCGGCCTCCGGGTGGGCTGGTTGCCGTGCGGCGTGCGGAGTGACCTCGGGCGCTGGCCGGGGGATCGCGCACGGACGGCAAGGGGTGGGATCGAGGTGCTCGTGGGGAGGACGCCCCCCCGTTCGCCGTGACTGACACCTTCGGCGGCCGGGCCCGGCTGCCGCGTCGTTACGGGACCGCAGCGAGTGCGGAGCTTCCGGAAAGGGGTCTTTCACCGGGACTGGGGTGGGGGAAGACTTGTCTCCTTCCACAGTGCTGATAGGAGAGGAGGGCGGGGTGACGGCTTCTGGGGCAATTCCGGGCTTGGCCGTGGTGTGGGACGAGCGCACCCAGCAGCACATGGAGCAGCGTGCCAGAGCCGTTGTGGTGAGGGCCTGGGTTGTCCGCAAGCGGCGGCGGGCGGTCGAGATGCGGCTGCGGGCGATCTCCATGCGCGTGTCCTCGCAGACCCTGCGCACGGATCCGCCCGCCGTCCCACTCACTCTGGCTTCTCTGGAGCGCGCGGATCTGCCGGATGGGGAATGGGTGGACGTGGCCCGGGTGACCGAACAGGCCAAGGGCATCCTTGCCGTCCGTTTCCGCTGTACCCCTGCTCAGGCCCTGTTCCTTCTGGAGGAGCACAGCCGCCGGACGAACCAGCCCTGTGCGGTTCTCGCCCGTGAGGTCGTGGAGCACCGGGGCCTGGCCGCCTAAGCCGCGCCCGTTTCTTGTTGAGGAAGCGGTGAGGGCGGGAGGCAGCGGGGTGGCCGTGATGGGGCCGGACGGCACTCCCGCCGGTTCGGCTGGTTGCGCATACTGGCGCTATGGTGACGGACCGACTGGATGCCGGCCGTGCAACTGCCGACGCTGCAATGGGCAGGCGGGAGTTGGCGGCCGATGCGCCGGGCGCCCGGCCGGGCGTGTGGCAGCGCCGACTGGACGGGCAGGTGTGGAGGGCGGAGCGGGAGACCGCCGGCTATCAGCAGCGTTCCTATGCGGCGCTGATGCGGGCCCGGGGGCTGGTGGAGGCCAGTCAGGTGTGGCTGGAGCGCGGTGAGATCGCGCTGCGGTGTGCCAGGGCCCGCAGGGCGTGGGAACAGCGGATCGTGGAGAGTGAGATGGCCAACTCCGAGGCACAGCAGGACAGCAACGGCACCGCCCGGCGGCAGGTCCTGGAGAACCGGGTGCGCCGCCTGCGGGAGGACTTGGAGGCGGCGGCGTCCGCGCTGGGGGCGGCGCAGCGGGAACTGGCGGGTGAGTACGAGCGGCTGGCCGCCGAGCAGCCGGCCCGGTCGGCCGAGTACCAGCGCCGCGCCCTGCAGGCCCGGCGCGCGGCAATCGGCCTTGATGCCGGTCCGGCGGGGGCGGGAACAGCGCCTGACGGCCAGTGACTGCCCTCGTGTGTGGGCCCCCATGCTGATGCGCCTTACGATCGGACTGTGACAGATACCTGGACCGTGCGTCACTTCTCGCAGGCCAACCCCGTCGGCCCTGGCTGTGACAGCGTTCCGGCGCTCCTGCGGCGGCTGGCGGACTCCATCGAGGCGCTGGGCCCCGTTGAGGTTCAGCATGTGGTGCTGGAGTCGGAGATGACGGAGCACGGCCCTTGGCGGTCGGGGACGGTCTACTTCCACCTGCCCGACGACCAGGACTGAACTCCGCTCCTCAGGAGGAGTCCTGGACGGTGAGAGGCACGGCAGCGCTGGGGTGGGAATCTGCGGCAAGTCTGCGGGTTCCGTTGTCTCGCGTCTCAGTGCGGGGGCTGTCGCGACGTGGATGCGGCGGGGTGGCGGTGCAGGGAGACGGCGTGACGGAGTTGACGGCTCCTGCCGACCAACTCGCGTGCTCTCCTGCACTGTTCACGGGAGGTCTCGCACAGGAGGATCAGCCGCGCGTGTCCGGTCTCGGTGACCGTTGTCATGGGGAACGCCTGCCCGGCCTGGGCGCGATGATGCCGGTCACCCGGGTTGCCCGCCCGAGGCGCCGAGCGACTTCGAGTTCCCGTCCCGCGGGCAGGGGAACCCGAAAGCGCGCCCCTCACGTTTTTGGATCAGCGGATCGAGTACGGGATCTGGGGCGGCACGGCGGAGCGCGAGCTCCGAGCCCTGCTGCGCCGCCGCTCGACGGTGTCCTCCTGGCGGGTGCTGCTGGAGACGGCCCGCCACGAACACCGGTTTCAGGGCGGACTGGCCACCGGGCGGCGTGCGGTGTGACCTCAGGCGGCGGTGGGCGGGGCGTCGGTGAGGGTGGGGCGCAGGTCGAGGACCTGATCGGCGCCGGTGATGTCGAACAGACGGCATACCTGCGGTCCGGGGGCGGCCAGGCGCAGCGTGGTGGCGTGGTGGATCTGCAGGAACAGGTTGAGGGCCATGGAGTCGACGTACGTCACGGCGCCCAGGTCCACCACGATCGGGCTGCCGGTCGCGGCGGCGGTTTCCAGGGCGGTCCGCAGGGGCGGCAGGGAGTCGAGGTCGAGTTCCCCGCGGGCGACGATGACGTGCCAGCCGTCGCGGGTGTACTGGCCGGCGAGCGGGCTGGGGCGGCTGCGGCTGTCGGGCACGAGTGCCTCCAGGACGGGCGGGGTGCGGGCACACGGTGGTCACCGTGCTGCGGCCCGGTACCCCTGCCAGGCCCTTTCACCCTACGCGCCCGCCCCCGCGTCGCCCCGGCCCGCGGCCGTCCTCTGCGCCCAACCCTCACACCGGGCGCCTCCGCGTGATCGCCGACTACCCTTCCCGTGCTGGCCCACCCGCTCCGGATCCGACGCCCTGGGCGCGGGCAGGAGGCTGCCGGTGTCGGAAACGCTGATCTGTGCGACAGGGGGGTCGGCTTCGAGGGTGAGACGGGCGGGGCCTGGGGCGTACTTGTAGGCGTTGGTTACCAGGTCACTGACCGCCAGCGCGACCAGCCCCCGTACCTCCTCCGCCGTGTCGACTCGGTGGGTGTCCTGTAGCTCGGTCAGGAAGGTGTGGGCGGCGTCCCGGGCCACACCGACGGGTGCGTTCGCCTCCAGCACGTACGACCACGACGCCCCCGCAGCCAGCCCGGGACGCGGCACATCGTCCTCACCCACCGACCCACACCAGTACTTCCACAAGTGCCCCGACCAGCTGACCGCTTCCTGAACCCGTCCCGAATACCTCGGCACCGCAGGACCACACCACTGCGCGTGCCGGAATTGTGTACCGTCCCTCTCGCAGGCACGCCCCTCCCCACCCGAACCGGCCGCTCCGCCTACTGGGCCGGAGCCGTGCATGGCGTGCGGCACCTTTTCGCCCCTTCGCGTGTGGCCCTTGTGCTCATGACCATCGGGAGCTTCCTGCTCGGCACCGACAGTGGCTGTACCGGTCCGCAGGCAGGGCGATGACCGGCCAGGTCACCTTCACACCTCCGCTGAGGGCGGCGGGGTGTCGGGGAGGTTGCCGTCGGCGGTGGGGAGGGCGGCGTGGCCCTCCGACCAGTGGTTGACCCAGTTGCACAGGCCGCAGGCGTACCGGCCGTTGATGCCGTCGACGTCGGCGTGGCAGCGCGGGCAGGTCGAGCATGTGATGTCCAGCAGTACGGGCTCGGGCGGCTCCATGCCTTGTCGTGTTCCCCGGTGGGGGGCGGGCATCACGGCGCGCAGGCCCCCCGTGCCTGCGTATTCGCGGGTTTCCCATGGCGGCAGTGACGTACAAGTACCCCGGGGTGTGAGTGACGGGTCCCCGGCGCCGGGAGGAGCGTGAGGGCCCTGGTGTGGCACTTCGGCGCCATGCCTCAGATGATCGCGGGAAGCGGGGAGGGGCACGCAGCCTGTGATGCTTCGGGGATCGCGATGCTCAGCGTCCTCGTACGAATAGCTCCCCATCCGTAGCGGACGGTTTGCCGCCCAGGGCTGCGGCGCCTTTGCGGGCGATCGCCTCGTCAGTGCCGCCGGAGTGGGTGGCACGGGAGGCCCGAGCCTGCACGTCCGTTCGTGGGCCTGCTGGAGCCGCACCCGCACAGAGATCACGCCTGCAACTCTTTGCCTTTGCCTGTGGGCCGTTGCATCCCCCGCTGCCCAGGCCGGTATGTGAGGGCGCGTGCGAGGTGACCACCCCGGAGGGAAGGGACCCGGGCCGCGCCCATGGCCCGCAGCGATCGGTGGCGGCCGTTCCCGGGGGCTCCCCACCTGCCCCCGAAGGCTCCCCGTCGGGCCCCGGTGCCGGGGCCCGACGGGCGGGCTGCTGCTGTCGCTGTGGTGGCTACTTGGGCATGAGGACGGTGTCGACGATGTAGACGGTGGCATTGGCGGTGGGGACGTTGCCGCAGACCACGTTCGATGTGCTGTTGACCTTGTAGGACTCGCCGCCGCCCGCGGTGGTGAGGGTGGACTTCTGCAGAGTGGGGTAGGTGCCGCTCTCCAGCTGCTTGGGGGTCAGCTTCTGGCCGACCACGTGGTAGGTGAGGATCTTGGTGAGGGTGGCCTTGTCGGCGAGGACCTTGTCGAGGTCGGCCTTCGGGATCTTGGCGAAGGCCTCGTTGGTCGGGGCGAACACCGTGATGTCCTTGGCGTTGTTCAGGGTGTCGACCAGGCCTGCCTTCTTCACGGCGGTGACCAGGGTGGACAGGGCGGGGTTGTGGGAGGCGGCGGTGGCGACCGGGTCCTTGGCCATGCCGTCGAAGCTGCCTGCGCCCTCCTTGGGGACGCCCGCGCAGGCGGGGCCGAACGGCTTGTCCGTCATCGAGGAGTCGGCGGCTGCGTCGGAGGAGGGGGCTGCGGGCTCGGACGCGGCGGACGAGGAGGCGTTGTCCTTCTTGTCCTTGTCCATGTCGCCGCAGGCGGTCAGCGTGAGGGGCAGGATCGCGACGGCGGACACGGCGAGGGCGGCACGGCGGAAGATGCGGGGGTTCATGGTGACTGCTCCTGATGGTGGTGGGCTCGGTGTACTTGCTGGGGAAAGAGGCTGGTTGGGGGCTGGTGCCGGGGGTGGTCTGATCGGCGGGAGCCGATGGCCCGGGGTGGGCTTCATGGGGGCTCGGTTCATTCGACGGTCAGCACTACGGAGTGCCAGCCGGTCGCGCCGTTGGGGACGGTCCCGACGCGTTCTTCGGTCTGGGTGGTGCCGGTGCGGTCGGTGGCGCGGACGGTGAGGGTGTGGCTGCCGGGGGTGGCCTTCCAGGGCAGTGACCACTGCCGCCAGGTGTCCGTGGTGTCCTCGGCTGCCAGGTCAGCGCGCTGCCAGGGCCCGTCGTCGACGCGTACCTCGACCCGGTCGATCCCGCGGTGCTGCGCCCAGGCAACGCCGGCGACCATCACCGTGCCCGCCTTGGGCGTGGCGAAGGGTTTGGGGGTGTCGATGCGGGACTGCGTCTTGATCGGTGCGCGCTGCGACCAGGAACGCTTCACCCAGTACGGGTCGTAGGCGGCGAAGGTGGTGAGCTCGATGTCCTCGATCCATTTGCAGGCCGAGACGTACCCGTAGAGGCCGGGCACCACCATCCGGGCCGGGAACCCGTGGTCGAACGGCAGAGGTTCACCGTTCATGCCGACGGCCAGGAGGGCGTCGCGGCCGTCCATGAGGTCCTCGACGGGACTGCCGATCGTCATGCCGTCCACGGAGCGTGCGACCAGCTGGTCGGCGGGACCGCCGCGGGAGGGCGGCCTGACGCCGGCCTCCTTCAGCAGTGCCGCCAGCGGGACGCCGATCCAGCGGGCGTTGCCCGCGTACGGGCCGCCGACCTCGTTGGACACACAGGTCAGCGTGATGTGACGCTCGATCAGCGGCCGGTTCAGCAGGTCCTGGAAGGTCAGGGTGAGGGGCCGGGTGACGCCCTTGCCGCGGATGGTCAGCTTCCATGCGGTGGCGTCGACCTTCGGCACCACCAGCGCGGTGTCGACCCGGTAGAAGTCCTTGTTCGCGGTGACGAACGGGCTGATCCCCGGGGTGTGCAGGATCGCGCCCGCGGGGGTCGGACGGGCCGGCGAGACAGGGCGGGGCAGGACCACCTCGCCTCGCGAAGTCGTGGCTCCGGCTCCGCGGGAGGCGGTGAGGGACCGTCCGAGAAACCCGGCTCCCGCCGAGGCGACGGCTGCGGCACCGGCCGCGATCACGAACCCGCGCCGGTCGAAGCCGTCCTGCTCTGCGGCCGTGTCGCCGCGGGTGTCGCCCTCGGCAGGAACCAGGACGCGGGGCGAGCGGGTGAGACGTCCGGCCAGGTAGTACAGCAGGGCGGCCGCGCACAGGGCACCGATCAGGGAGGGCAGGGCATCGACCGGGCCGGTGGAGTCCGGGCGGCCCGTCGCGGCGAGCGCGCCCACCACCCCGAACAGCACCACCCCGGCCGTGCCGGCCCGCCGGTAGCGCAGCGCCAGCACCCCGACCGCCATGGCCAGCACGGCCAGGACCACCAGGATGCCCAGTTGGAGCACCAGCTTGTCGTGCGTGCCGAACTGACGGATCGCCCAGTCCTTCACCGCAACCGGTGTCCGGTCGATCGCCGCGCCCCCGACCGCGATCACCGGACCCGCCTCGGGGCGCACCGCCGCGGCCACCAGCTCGGCCACCGCCAGTGCGGCGAAACCGGCCAGCAGCCCGGACAGCGCGGCCAGCGGCACCCGCACGCCCCTGCTCAAGATCTTGGTCACGGCGGTACTTCGGAGCGGACCGCTCCCCGGATGGGTCTATTCCTGGAACTCACCCCCACGAGGGACCGGACGCATCCATGGGCGAACCGGCCACCGGGGCGGCCGGTTGCGCCGTCCGTGTGGACCAAGGGGGAAAGCGCAATCCGGCTCGGCACCCGCACCGAATCGTCCCTGCGAGCAGGACATTCCAAGAACCACGCCCCAGCGCGTGACGTTCTTCCTCCGTCCGCCTGCCGAGATCGGAGACCCATGTCCCACGACGCCCCGCGCCCCTTCATCGGCGCCCATGCCCTGCGCGCCCTGCCCCGCGCCGACCGGGAAGCACTGGCCGAACACAGCCGCCACTGCCCCACGTGCCGCGGGGAACTGCACCAGCTTTCCCGTCCCGCGCCCCACAGCTTGCTCGTTCCACCGGAGCTGAAGAGCGCGGTACTGAGACGGATCGCCCACATCACCCAGGTCCCGCCGGCGCCTTCGGCCCCGGACCGGACCAGCCCTCCGGCGACTGCGAGCGACAGCACCCCCGACCCAGAGACCACGGAGCGACGACAGCGGCCGACCCCAGACGCCCGCCAGCCATAACGTTCAGCGAAGTGCCACGTGCCGCCTGCCCCTGGCGTGCCCTCGCCCGGACCACGAGATCTCCACGCGGGGGGCCAGGGGGCCTGCGCCGGGGACGCCGGGCCGACGCTGCTTTCGTGTGGCAGGTATGCCCGGACGGTGGGTCAGGCACCCTGCCACTCAGCTGAGGGGATGTTCCTGGACGGGGCCGACCAAGGGGAGGTGACAGGGGCCTTCCCGGTCGTTGTCAGTGATCGGTGGCCGTCGGGAGCGGACAACCGCGCAGTCGCCGGGTGAGCCCGTCGCTGCCATCGCATCACCGGAACTGACCAGAGGCCGACGGTCGACCGCTCAATCAGGCACACCCGGCCGCTCGGACCACCGGAGCAGGCCGAGGAAGGCGCGATCACCCGCCCGGAGCCGTGCTGGTCCCGCACCGGTGCGAGCGGGTTCCGGCGCCGGGAAGGCGCCGGGCCCCCATGCGGCACCCCGGCACCATGACACAGATGATCATCGGAAACGGGGAGGCGCCCGCCGTCGGCCGGCCACGGGCGCCCGGTACCCCGGGAACGGATGGATTCAGGACCGGGCGAGGCGCCCTTCTGCAAGTGCAGGCCGCGCCTGGAGCCGGCGGAATGGGGGCGGGGGAGATGACCCAGCATCACTTTGCCGCACCGAACGACCCCACCACCCCAGCACCTGGCCCTGGACACCGCCGTCATGACCGACACCGTGAACCGTGCCCACCGGGCGCTGTCGATGCGCCCGTTGTCCCATTCCGACGAGCCCGCCCTGCTGGTGCACCTGCGGCGCGGGCACCTCGGCCTCCTGCTGGCGGAACTTCTGCCGCGCCTGCGCAGCACGGACTGCGGTACCACCCGCTGGGAATCGAGGCCGCGCGCCGCCTGGTCGGTGAGGGCGTGCAACTGATCGAATTGTGCGAGGGGTTCGGGCCGGTGTGGGCCGGGCGTGTGATCGAGGCGATCGACGGTGCGGTCCCCGTGGGCACGGTGGGCTACGGACCCGAAGCCGTCGATCAGGTGCACGCGATCTTCTCCTGACGAGAGACGGCTCCTTTCACTTGACGGCGCCGTGGAAGAGGCCGGCCCTCGTGCCGCATCCCCTCGCGACGGCCCGGGAGTTGTGGAGCGTATCGAGGGGGCGCTCGACTTCGGAGATCTGCGTACGGGCGGGTCCGGGTGGCCCGCACCCGCCGACTGCGGTTTCGGGCCACCCGTTCGTGGGCCGGTCAGCGTGTTCTGCCGCTCCTGCGGTGGCGGCGGGCGGGCTGTTTGGGCGGGCTGTACGCCAGCAGCAGGGCCAGGAGGAGTGGTACGGCCGTCATCACACTGAAGATCATCGGCCGGTCACCCGCCACGCACCCGGCGCCTTCCGGCGGCCTGGGCCCCGTTCCAGCGCCAGGCCGACCGCCCTGGACATGGCCGTGTGGGTCCCCCGGCGGCCGCGGCGGCACCAGCCGGCGAGCGCACGGGCCAGGGCGGAGTCGCAGAAGGTGACGGCGCGGGTGTCGAGGGCGAGATGCCGGTATCCGTAGACCGCGGCAGCGGCCAGCACGACCCGCAGCGGTGCCGCGGCGAAGTGGTCGACCTCGCCGACGAGCCGTACCAGCAGGGTGTCGTCGTGCGAGACGCAGCGGAGGTCTATGAGCGGGGTGTCCGCCTCGCCCTGGTCGACGGGAGTGTCCGCCTCGTCTGCGTCGGGCCGGGTGACTATCGGGGAACTGATCATGATGCTCACACACGCACAACACCCCCGATCCGGGTCGGGGAAACGGTGACACCGTCTGCTTCACCCGCTCGGTGACCGGGATGCGGACCCCAAGAGGGAACCGTGCTTGTGGAGCGTCACAAACCCCGGCGAGACGTGTCCACCCCTTCGCCCCGTGTGTGGAACCTCAGGGGCAGGCAGGGTTGCAGCGGAATCGGCGAGCCCGCCAGGACCGGTGCCATGGACCTCATCGCGGACGACGCGGGCCGGGCACAGCCTTGTCCGGTAGGTGAAGAAGCCCGCAAGAGGGTGCTGTTGAACTCTCAACGGGTGCAGACTGCTTGAGTGTGCGCCCGGCCTGGCCCCTGCTGGAGCTGTCCTTGATGACGGACTTCGTCGGGGGTGTGTGGTCGTGCCGGAACGGTTGCGTGTTGCGGTGCTTCTCCTGACCGAAGCGGCCCGGGAGCCGGATCCGCTCCGTCTTCCGCTGCGGATGGCGAAGGCCCTGTGCGCGGGGATGGGCGCGCAGGGTGCTGCCGTGACCCTTGTCCCGCACACCGTCGGGGCACAGCTGCTCTGCGCGTCCGACGCGGTGGCGCTGCGGCTGGCGGAGCTGCAGTTCGAAGTGGGCCACGGGCCCGGCATCGCCTGCGCCGTCAGCGGGGAGCCAGTGGTGGTCGAGGAGTGCCAGCACTTCCATCTGTTGTGGCCCCTTTTCAGTAGCGCTGTCGGCGAGCAGCTGCCGCAGGTGCAGGGACTGTGGGCGTTTCCCGTCCTGGGTGGCGGCGAGGTGGTGGCCACCGTCCTCCTGTACCGGACCCGCCCGTGGCCCGCGCACCGAGGGGCCCTGCAGCAGGGCATGTTCGCCGCCCAGGTGGTGGCCGGGCTCCTGAAGCACTTTCAGGACACGCTCCTCGACGACGAAGCCGGCCCCCTCTGGGAGCCCAGGGAGGTGATCGACGCGCATTGGCTCAGTGCCCACCGCGCCGCAGGGGCACTCGCCGAACACCTCGGAGTGACGGCCCCCGAGGCCCTGCTGCTGATGCGGGCGAGGTCCCTGCGCACCGGCATACCCCTCCCGCAGCTCGCCGCCGGCATCGCACGCGGTCCGGCGTCCTGGACCAGCGACTGAGACGGCACAAGATGTCTCGGGGGGACCGCTATCAGGGAAGGGGCGGGGGCGGGGGCACGGCCGGGGCGGCCGGTCCACGGTCTCGGCCCAGTCCGTATCCCAGCCCACCGGCCCGCGCGGCGGCAGGAGAGTGCTTCCTTCCGCCGCGTACGCGCCCGAAACGTTCATGCGCCGCACCCCCGCCGTGCACAGCCGTCCGCCCCTCGGCCATACCGGCCATCCGCCCTCGACTCCTACGACGGCACTCTGTTGCTCGTCTCCCACGACCCGTCACCTCGTCGCAGCCGTACGGGTCGCCCGCCGACTGCACCTGGAGGACGGCCGGGTCTCCGGCGCCCAGGAGCAGCGCGAAGTCTTCGCGCGCTTACCCCGCGCCGACCCAACCTGCCCTGCGCCGGCTCCTTGGCGCAAAACGATCGTTTGACCGCGGCAGGGTCCGACTGGGGCTGGGGGCGACGGTCAGCGGTAGGCGGCGAGGAAGGCGCGGGCGCCGGCGGTGGCGTAGCGGTCGAGGTCGGCCTCGGTGTGCTGGGTGCTGCCGGTGAACATGGCTCTGTTCACGGGGATCCACAGCAGCAGGCCGGAGAAGTGGTTCGCGGCCAGGAGGGTGTCGTCGATGCGCAGGAGCCCTTGGTCGGTCAGGCGCTGGAAGGTCGCCGCCAGCGTGGTGAGCCCTCGTTGGAAGCCTTGCTCGTACCACTGGGTTCCCAGCTCCGGGAAGGCGTCGGCGTTGGCGATGATCAGGCGCCGCAGCTGGATCACCCGGGGGTCGGTGAGGGTGGTCAGGAACTGGCGGGCGAGCCGGGTCAGGTTCTCTTCCAGGTTGGCGTCGTCGGTGGGGAGGTCGGCCAGCAGGTCGATTGTGGTGTCGAGCCGGTCGGTGGTGGCCAGGACGATGTCGGCGAAGAGCTTCTCCTTGTCGGAGAAGTGCTTGTAGACGGTCTGCTTGGACACCGCGGCCAGCTTCGCGATGTCGTCCATGCTCGTTCCGGCGTATCCCTTGTCCAGGAAGACGCTGGTCGCGGCCTCCAGAATCGCCTCGTGCTTACGCGCTGAACGGGTGTCCACCATCGGCTCCTTCTCCATGCGACTGCCCCCTGCACAAGAGTACTGGACTGACCAGTACTCATTTGGGTACTGTACCGTCCAGTTCCCAAAGTGCGGGGCGTTCCGGCCCCGCGCACCCCGCAGACCTATGGAGTGGTTCCCCATGGACAAGGTGTTCTCCGCCGACGGCACGGCCATCGCCTACGAGCGCCTCGGCTCGGGCCCCGCAGTGGTGCTCGTCGGCGGCGCCTTCATGACGCGCGGTGACTCCGCCGCACTGGCCGGCCTGCTGTCCGAGCACTTCACCGTCATCACCTACGACCGCCGGGGCCGAGGCGACAGCACCGACAGCCCGGCCTACGACGTACAGCGTGAGGTCGAGGACCTGGACGCCCTGATCGAGTGCGCGGGTGGGGCGGCGATGGTCTTCGGCATGTCGTCCGGCGCCGCACTGGCGCTGGAGGCCGTAGCCCGGGGCAGCGCCGTCTCCCGGCTGGCCCTGTACGAGCCGCCCTTCATCACCGACTCCAGCCGGCCGTCGCTGCCCGCCGACTACGTCGCCCACCTGACGGCACTGGTGGAGCAGGGCGCGTACGGCGAGGCGGTCGCCTACTTCATGACCGAGGCCGTAGGCATGCCCGCCGAGGCCGTCGCCGGGATGCGGCAGGCGCCCTTCTGGACGGGTATGGAGGCCACCGCCCGCACCCTGCCCTACGACGGGCAGGTCATGGGCGACACCATGTCCGGCCGGCCGCTGCCCGCCGACCGCTGGCAGTCCGTGACCGTCCCCGTCCTCGTCGGCAGCGGAGACGCCGGCGCCCCGCACATGCTCACCGGCGCGCGCGAACTCGCCGCCTTGGCGGACAACTTCACCTTGCACGTCTTCCCCGGCCAGGAGCACGACATCGCCCCCGAGCTCCTCGCCCCCGTCCTGACCGGCTTCCTCGCCAGCGGGGAGCAGGCGTGAGCAAGGCCTTCGCCGGTCCGGGCATGCCCATGGACACCCAGATCTCCGGCGGGGCGGACACCGTACGGCATGCTTGGCCCATCGCTGCTCGCCGTGATCAAGATGTTCGTACTGAAACGGAGTGACCCCACCGATGCACGGGCTGGCATTGCATCACTCAATGCCGCCACCCAGCCACCAGCCGTGCAGCCACCACAGATCTAACGATGCGTTGGCCCCGTGGCTGGTCCTTGACCAGCTCTCAGCCTTCCCGCCCACTGCGACCTCCGGGGCACAGGTGAAAGGAGCGGGGCCGGCGCTGGCGGTGCTGGCCGCGCCGGTGCTGGCCGTTGCGAAGCTACTGAAGCAGCCAGCCGGAGCTGGAGATTCACCACCATTGCAACGGACCCGTCGACCAACATGCCTTGACGCGATGCAAGATCCCCCTGGCCGAGGTAAGCGGCCAGGGGAACGACAATGTCCGGCAGGCCCGAGCCGGAGCTCACCGCCCCGAGGGGTGGTCGCAAAAGCCTGCCGGACCCACCAGCCGGAAAGGCTGACCTGCGGATCATAGGCGGGATTCGAAACGCCGCACCCATGCTGTGCGTTGTTCCGCTCTGGATGATCCCTCTCCGACGCTCCCGCCCACGACTGCGGGGATGTTCCCGAGCCCGGCCCCCGCTTGCCGCTGGTCACCCTGGACGAGGCGCGGCAAATGGCTGAGCTACCGGCGTTCCTCGGTGAGGGCGAGGGCCAGAACCTCTACCGGGCAGGCCAGTTGGTGAGCCACCTGGCGCGACGGCCCCTCAGCGCGGGCAGCTAGCAGCCGCCGTTGGTCTTGTACTCGACGATGGTCGAGGTGTGATCGCCGTACGTGATCCGGAAGTAGATGTGGTAGCTCTCGCTCACGTTGTGCTGGCCCTTGACGTAGTTGTCATCGGCCCACACGGGGACCATCTTCCATTTGTCATTGACGCCCTTGTAGTTGTACTCGACGAGGGGCCCTCGCAGGTCGTTCTTGACGTTGTCCCACACCTCCCACCAGTCACCACACGGAGAGAACCGCACGCCGGCGGTGTTGCCCGGCGTCTGCGTCCAGTTGCGGTACGGCACGGCGGCCGCTGCCTGCGGTGCGGTGGTCAGCAGCAGGCCGGCTGCTGAAACGACGGCCCCGACCGCGAGTAAGGCCCGGCGCCTGGTGCTCCTCGACTTCATGTGAACCCCCACGTCTGAGTGAACGGACAGTGAAAAGCTAGGAGTTGGAGCGGCGGGTGGCATCAGGGCTGTCACTGAATTCGTGTCACCGGTGACACGGAGGCGAGTGCTCACCGCTCTCGGCCTGTCCCCGGACCCGCTGCAGCAACTCGCGGTCATCATGGGCCCGCAGTGCGCACGGACGCGGGACGAGAGGCCCCGAAGTCCCGCCGCCCGGTCCAAGCTGAGCGAGCGGGACCAGACCTGGACTCTGGCTCGGAGCGAGACGCTTGTCGGGCGCCGGTCCACTGGACTCTCACCCTGTCCGCCCGTGCGCAGATGCTGAGGCGTCACGGGCACAGCACACCAGGTGTCGGCCTGGCGGGCGATGGAGGGCGATGAGGATCCTGTCACCGGTTGGGTGAAGGACACGTGGCCGCAGGCGGAAGCACGGCGGCGGAGCGGAGGGCTTGGGTCGCCCTTGAGGAGGAGGCCGGATTCTTGACGACGCCGCCCACTTCCCGCACGTGGACCCGGCGCCGGCGCACACCGGCGATCAGGGTGCGTGGCCGGTTCCAGCGCCGCATGTCTGTCGCAGCCCTGGCCTGCTGCAAACCAGGCGAACGTTCCCGGCTGATCCACCGGCCCCACCGGCATGGCGACCAGCCCTGCCTGGACCGACTACCGCGATCTGTTGATCGCAGCCCACCACCAGCTCGGCGGCCCCTTCGTACTGATCTGGGACAACCTGAACGTCCACAAGGACGCCCACATGCGGGCCTTCGTTGACGGCCACGACTGGATCACCGCACATCACCTGCCGACCTATGCGCCTGACCTCGTTCCGGTCGAGGGCATCTGGTCCCTGCTGCGGCGCAGATGCCGGGCCGACACCGCATTCACCCAACCCGAACACCTCATCCGTGCACTGCGGCGCGGCCTCCGCGAAGTGCAGTAGCCGGAGCGAAGTGATCGACGGATGCCTCGCAGCAACCGGCCTCACCCTCACGACACCACGACTGCAAGGTCAGTAGTTCCCGCTGGTGGTGGACTCCTGGAGCACCGTGCATGCGCTGCTCCACCAGGGAAGGCCCTCGCGTACCTGGGCAAGGCGGCGATCCGTGTAATTCGGAGGGGCGTCGGGCACTCCTGGAGCGTCCAGAAGGTGGAAGTCGGCGGCCTTGCCTTCGATGGCCAGTTCACCATCGGGGAAGAGGGAGCACTCCAGTCGCCAGATCCTTTTGGTCCTGGACGGTGTGCTTGACATGATCGCGAAGTTCAGCAGATCCCGTTCCAGTGGTTCTTCGCTCCACTGGAACGACTGAAGCCCTCGCACGACGAGCAGCCCGGCGTTTCCCGTCCGGTACTGCAGTGCGGAACGCATGTCCAGGAGCAGACCGGCTCGTCCGGTGAGGGGGCACACCCGGCAGTCGAGCAGTCCCACCTCTTGCAGCGCATCGGACTCGACCAGAGGATCCCAGTCGACAGGGACGGCCGAAGAGCGGGTGTCGGTACCGATGAACAGATCCTCGATAAGTGTCATAGGCCTCGAATGTAATGCTCCAGCATGAGCCCGCCCCTGTAACACGTCGGCCCCCGGCCGCTGCCGACCCGGCTGGGCTGCTGGAACTCCTCCAGCACGGCCTTCGGGCAGAGCGGGGCCTCACCACCTGTGAGTGGCCGACTTTCACCAGCTTCCCGCCTGCGCCCCGGATCCTGATCCGGTCGAGGGCATCGGGTTGCTCCTGCGGCACCGGACCTTGTTCCGCTGGGGCCAGTCGCTGGACAGGACGATCTCTCCATGGGAAGGGGTGAAGCCTGTGAGACGTGAGCAACCCCCTTCGGTTCTGCGTCGTGGGCAGCCTCCAGTGCGACGCCCGCGGCTACGACGAGACGCACCCGCAGAAGGGAGCGGCACTGAACGCGGACCACCGGCTGCCGTAGCACCGGTCCCGAACCCGGATCGGGCGAATGCCGGGCGGCCTTGTCTCTTGCTTGCACCCATACCCCTCGCTTCTCAGCGGCGCGTCTCATCCGTTCCGGTGCGGGACGCCTCGCGGCGGTCCTGCCACTCGCGCCGCAGCCTGCGGCTCTGGACCACGTAGACAAGTACGGGAGCGAGGCAGACCAGGACCGTCAGCGTCGTCCAGACGAGCATCGCGGGATGCGTGCGTCCGGCGAAGGCGCCGTAGACCGCCAGTCCGGTCAGACAGGTCGCCCAGAACAGGTGGACCCGGAACGTGGACCCCAGCACGTCCGGGGACGCGGAGTCGCCCTTGGGCGTCACCACGAACCTGCTCCTGCGCCGGAGCAGCGCGTTGAGCAGGGTCCACGCGTAAATCGGAGCCAGGATCGCGCTCATGGCCATGCCTGCGACACCCGAGGAGCCCGCCGGTTCGTGCGGACTGACGTTGTGACGGCGGTTCCACACGTACAGGCCGATCTGGAGCGCGGTCGCGTTGCCGAACAGCAGCAGCCACAGGACGGGGTCCACCGTCACGCTTCCGGCGCCCTGCATGTAGTAGAGGCCGAGGGAGACGCCCGCGAGTATCCAGGTCAGTGAGACCAGCGGGTACCAGGAGAGCAGGAAGAGGTAGTTCAGCAGCGTGCCGCGAGACAGGGTGAACGGGGCCTTCCAGAAGGCCGTGAGGAGGGTTTCGTAAGTGCCCCGGCTCCAGCGCATCTGCTGCGTGAAGAAGTCGGTCCAGCTGGAGGGGCCCTCGCCGACCGCGAGCACGTCGGGGGTGTACACCGAGCGCCATCGCTGTCCGGTGTCGGGGTTGCGCCCCTGGTGGATGCGCAGTCCGGTGAGGAAGTCCTCGGTGATGCTGTCCTGGAACCCGCCGATCTGCTGCAGCACGCTGCGTCGGACGGTGAGATTGGTGCCGACCAGCATGGGCGAGCCGTAGCGGTTGCCCGCGCGCTGGATCAGGGCGTGGAAGAGGTACTGCTGGCTCTCCGCGCCGCGGGTCACGGCGTTGTCGTAATTGCCGTAGACCTGGGGTCCGACGACGAACGCGACGTCCTTGTCGCGGAAGTAACCGAGCATGCGCTCAAGGAAGTTGGGCAGCGGCACGTGGTCGGTGTCCACGGCCGCGATGAACTCGTAGTCGGCCCCGTGCGCGTCCAGCCACGCGTTGTAGTTGCCGTGCTTGGTCTTCGCCCTGAGGTTGCCCTTGCGCTGATTCCACCGCGGCACCCCCTTGCGGGAGAAGTGGTGCACGCCGAGGTCCTCGCACATCGCCCGTGCCTCGGGGTCGTCACCCTCGTCGAGCAGCCACACGTGCACCAGGCCCCGGTGGCGCACGCGCACGGCGGCCGTCAGCGTGTTCCGCAGCATCTCCAGCGGTTCCTTGCCCGGTACGAACGCGGTCAGGAAAGCGACTCTGGTACCGGTCTCCGGCACGAGGGGTACAGGATCGCGTGCGAACAGCGCGGCATGGGCGTTGGAGGTGATCATCACCAGACGGGCCGCCTCGATGCCTCCCAGCAGCGCCACCATCACCGGCCAGGTGCCGGGGCTGTGGAGCCAGTGCGCGGGCTGGAGCAGCCAGACCAGGAGGGCAAGCGAGAGCACGGGTGCGGCGATCAGGAGCAGTGCGGCACGGAAGCGGTGCGGTTCCATGCTGAGCAGGGACCGGTACCGGACCCGGGTGGGACCGGAGCCCCGTGTCGTGGTCAGTGGTCCGGCCAGCCTGCTGTAGTGCTCGTAGTCGTAACCGGGCAGCGGGCGCAGCGGGGCCAGCAGTTGCCGGACGCGCTTCCGCACCGAGGCGGTGTCTCCCCCGTCTCCGTTCGGGCCCTTTCCGGTCCGGCGCGGGGTGTCGGGGTCGGGCGGCAGGGGGCCGGACGGGCGGACCGGCTCGGGCCTGCGGCCCCGGCTGCGCCTGGGCACCGGGCCCGTCCGGGTGTCGGGCGAGGCCTGGAAGGTGAGTTCCAGGGTGCCGTGCGCGGTGGTGCTGGTGGGGTGCGGCGGGGTGAGCAGCGCGCCGCCCGGACGCCCGCCGAGCCGGTGGAAGGCCTGGATCTCGGCCAGGTCGGCGACGCGCCGCTCCAGGGCGGGGTCCTCCGGCGGGGTGAGGGCGACGGCTTCGGTCAGGCACTGGACGGCTTCGACGATCACCTCGGGGTCCTGGGTCCAGCGGTAAAGCTCCTTCAGCGCGTGTCCGAGGTTGACCAGGACGGCGGGCCGGATCGGGTCGTCGGCGGGGACGTCCTCGCGCAGGAGCCGTGCGTTGGCGATCGACTCGTGGAGCAGTTCCGGGTCGCCCACGTCATGGGCGCTGTTCACCCGGGCGGCGATCTCCGCGTTGAGGCGCGCCGGGTCGTGGCGGGGGCCGGCCGGGCGCTCCGTGGGGTCGCCGGGGAGGGAGGAGGCCGGTTCGAGTCCGGCGCGTGCCAGCAGGAGGAGTACGTGCCGTTGCAGGCCCGCCATGTGGGCGTGCACGGGGTCGGGGGCGGCGACGGCGCGCTCCGGTGGTTGTGCGCGGTCGACGGTGCAGAGGCGCAGCGCGTCGACCGCACGCACGAGGGCCTCTTCCCAAGATGCCGCCGGGAAGGGGGGAGTCGCGGGGAGGGGCGGGTGCGGGGGAATCGGGGGGTGTGTGGGGGCGGGAGGAGATGAAGGGGCCGGTGGGATGGGTGGTGTCGAGGGGGAGGGAGGGGTCGGGAGGTCCTCGGATTCCGGGGCGGGGCCGGAACCGGGCGCCGAGGCGGAGCTTGAGACCGGACCTGGGTCCGGGCCGGAACCGGAGGCAGGACCTGAACCCGAGTCCGAGGCGGAGCCCGAGGCCGGACCTGCACCTGAGTCCGAGGCGGAACCCGAGGCCGGGCCAGGACCAGTGTTTCCCGGGTGGGCGTGCCAGGACTTGGTTCGCTGTGTGCGGCGCGTCGTCGCCGTCTCCAGTGCGGCGGTGCAGGCCGCCACGGCCACAGCGACCTCCTGCCACTCCTGCGTCGGCAGCAACCGCGACTCGATACGCGCGAGCAGGTCCTCGATCTCGCGCAGCGTGTCGGCCGGTGGCTCGTACACGGACGAAGGACCGGCGGGGTCCGGGGCGTTCGAGGGTGCGGTGGCCGACGGCGTGGTGGCCGACGGCGCCGCAGCGTGGACGGAGTGCACGAGCAGCAGGGCCCCTTCGGGGCATCCCCGTGTCGCGTTCCTGGCGGGCCGCGGCGCCCCGGGGTGCGCACCGTGGAAGGTGAGCAGCGGGGCGGTGGTGTCGGAGGCGCCCAGGACACGGTTGTACGTGCCGAGTTCCGCGCGCACGCGGGCGGCCCGCGGGCCCAGACCGTCGATGCTGCGCAGCCCTTCGACGAGCAGGCGCAGGCCCTCGGTGCAGGCGGGAAGGGTTCCGCTCGCGTCCAGGAACGCCTTGGCCACTGCTTCGGTGGAGGGCTCCACCAGCCCGGCGCGCATCCGTTCCAGCAGGTACCAGGCGGCCACGACCCCGAGATCGGCGCCCGCCGTTTCGCCGTCCGGCGGCAGGAGGCGGGCGAACTGGGGGCCTTGTGCGGCCGGGTGCGGTTCCCGCAGGAGTTGGAAGCCCAGTGCCGCGCGCCGCAGTGCTGAGGGGGTGCCGGACTTCTGGTCCCACAGGTGCCGGGCCACCAGCGCCGAGGGCCGGTTGGCGTTGCGGGCCAGATAGCCGAGGAGTGCGTGCGCGCCCAAGTCCTGGCCGACGGCGGTCACCGACAGCCGGGGCAGGCCGGTACCGGCGGAGGTCCCGGCAGGGCGGACCGTGACGGCGACGCGGGCGGCGTCCGGCATGCTGTGGAACTGCCACGGCGTGCGGTCGCTGCCCACCTGGAGCAGGTGGACCAGGGGCGGGAGGCCCGCGAAGGTGAGGCGCACGGCGCTCGCGGCGCTGGTGAGCGACTCGGGGGCCTTGTCGGAGACGCGCCAGGCGCCTTCGCGGTGCTCCCAGAGCCTGGCCCACGTCGTGGCGTACAGGGGATCGCGGAAGTCGGTGAACTCCAGTACCCGTTGCGGGACCACGAGGGCGGCGGCGTCCTCCTGCCCGTACGGAAGGAGGGGGAAGAGGTCGTCCACGTCGATCCGGTGCTCCACCGGGCCGGTGTGCGGGACACCCGGGGGGACGTGCACGACCTCGCCCTCCACCCGCCTTCCGGACGGCAGCAGCAGGCGCACCACGTACGCGTCCGCGTCGTGTTCGTCCGTGGGGCCCACCAGTGCCGGGTCGCCGATCGTCAGCACGCCGTCCGCCACCGTGCGCAGCGAGCTGTCGACGACCTCGTAGTAGAGGGGCAGCCCGTTCGCCGGGTCCTGGGGGACATGCACGGTCAGCCGGATGCCTCGTGTCATGACGTCACCCGCAGGCTCATCCGGGACTGCGGGGGCCACACCTGCTGGGGGCGGCTCGTGGTGCTGCCGTCGTACGCGGCCCGCACCGTGTAGATGCCGGCCCGCACGTCCAGTTCCCACTGGCGTACAGTGCGGCCCTCGGCGTCCGGCGGGAAATCGCACGGATCGCCGCCGTGGATGTGCGGACTGTCTGGGGGTTCGTGCGGTACGCAGGTCAGTTTGGTGCGTGCGGCGGCCTCGGGTGGCAGGCAGCGCACGGTGAGCCGGGTGTGCGGGGCCTCGTGCAGCCGGTAGAGGACGGCGTCGCCGACGCTGGTGGTCTCCACGCCGCAGTGCGTGGTGGTGACGGACAGTTCGCGCAGGAGCAGCGTGTCGATGGCCGCCGCTACGCCCTCCATGCGCACCACCCAGCGGCCGGACTCGTCCGTCCCGGCGGCCTGGCCTTCCAGTGCGCGAAGCAGTGCGCTGGTGAGGTGGGAGATCTGGGCGGGGCGTCCGCTCGCTTCCTCGTACGGGGGCATGCGCAGCGTCAGTTCGTTCTCGCACGCGCTGGCGCCGAAAATGCTGCGGTCGGCCAGTGGGTGGGCGAACAGCGGGATCTCGCCGGAGTCGGCGATCCGGCAGGCGTCGACGACGAAGAGCTGGGTTCTCGGCCCGCGCTGCTGGAGCGCGAGCCGGGTGCGGTCGAAGTCGAACGCCTGGCCGAACGGGGAGCCGGGGAAGCGGTTGACGTCGTCGGCGAGCAGCACCTGTCCGTCGCCCTGGAGGCCGTGCCCGCAGAAGTAGAGGAGGGCCATGTTGTCGGGATTGGCCGTGCAGCGCTTCAGCCACTTCTCGAAGGCTTCACGTATGGCGTCGATGGTGGGGGTGACCACCTCGGCCGGAGAGTCGTCCGGCTCGTCTCCCGGTGCCCAGCTCAACAGGACGTCCACCGTGCGTACGGGCAGGTGCCAGGCACCTCGGGGGCCTTCGGCGAGGTGTCTGGCGAAGGCCAGCGCCGAGCGCGGCGGCGAGGTCAGGGGACCGATGCCGTCGAGTGCCAGGGTCTGGCGGGGGCGGGCTTCGGCCCCGCCCCCGAGGTAGGGGTAGCCGCCCACGCCGATGACCAGGGCGTGCAGGCCGGGTCCGGTGCCGGGCTCATCGAAGAACATCGCGCGTCACTCGGCGGCGGGCGCGGGCGCGGGTGCGGGTGCGGGCGTCGGCGTGGCGCCGGCGGTGTCCGGGGCCTGGTCCGGTGATGCGCCGGGGCGGGCCCGGAGGCGTTCCGCGAGCCGGTGGTGGAAGCTCGGGCGCAGGAAGTAGCCGGAGTGCGCGTGCAGCAGGCCGCGGCCCGTCGAGTACCGGAAGTCCTCGCCCCGTTCGAAGATGCGGCCGGTGGCGAAGCCCAGGACGTCCGTCGTGTCGTAGACGTTGATCCAGTGTCCGACGTTCGCCGGTACGGGGGCCCGGTCCGTGGCGGGGTCGAGCGGCGGGGGAACGGCGGGCAGCAGACCGAGTTCCGCGAAGAGCCCCACCTGCGAGCCGACGGTGACCAGTACGTCGCACTCCAGCTCCGGGCGCAGGTGGGAGAGCAGGTCGTACACGATGTTGCCGCCCATGCTGTGGGCGACGACCACCAGGAGGGGGTCGTCCGCCGTGCGCGCCTTCGCGCCTTCCGCCAGGGCGTCGCCGACGGTGCGGGCGATGGCGCCCCGCGCTCCGTCCGTCTCGCGCTGGCGCAGGTACGTCAGTACGTCGCCCAGGAAGACCGAGGTCTGGCGGTGCATCCAGCCGCGCAGCACCATTGCTCCCGAGCTGACGCCCCTGGGCGCGGCGGAGCCGACCCGCGTCACCGCCTCGCGCAGGCGCCAGACCGCTTTGCGGTGATCGGCTCTGCCATGACCTGTGGAGCGGGACCGCCCGAAGCTCTCGACCGGGGCGGGGCTCTGCACCGGGCCGTTGCCCGCATCCGGTTCCGTTTCGGCTTCGGCGATCAGCCTGTCCAGTAACTGACCGTCCGTCATCTGCGCGGAGAGCCACTGCTCGGGCGAGGCCAGCCGGGCGGCCGACGAGGCGCGAGCGCCGAGTGCGGCGAGCGCGTCGGCCTCCTCGGGCAGTGCCCGCTCGGCGACGACCGCCCACAGCAGGTCCACCGCGTCCTCCGGGCTCTGGCGCGCCAGGGCCACCAGTGGGGCCCTGCCCGCGTCCTCGGAGAGTTCGGTGAGCACGGAGAGCCACGCGGCGACCTCCGCGTCGGCGTCCGGCTCGCTTCCTCCGTCCCCGCCCTCCCCGCCGAACTTCTCGACGGACCGGCCCACGGGCAGCGACGCGTGGTTCCAGGCGAAGGCGGCAGCGGAGTCGCCCCAATAGGGGTTGAGGACGGTGAGCGCGGAGGGGGAAGCCGTCAGCACGGGGCCCAGGACCGCGCGGTAGAGGGCCGTGCGATGTGCCTGTGTGCGTTCCTCCTTGTCACTCAGGCGTGTCGCCACTCCGTGCACGTGAACAAGCGGCATCCGTTGTCTCCCCCGCGGACGTTGCCGGATTCGGGCCTGAGCAGGCACGACCTGACAAGTGAAGCAGCAAGACGCTCTTGACGGGGGAGCTTTCGCGAGGAGCGGGCCGGCGGTGGCCTCCCGGCGAGGAGAGGTGGCCGCTCGCTTCACCGGGCGGCCACCGCCGGGCCGGGTACGAGCGGACGAACACGAGGCGGGCCTCCGTCCCGGTACCCACGGATGCCTTGCGCCCTGCGTGCCCCCTCCCGGTGCCGATGGCCCTGCGCGTCCAGGTCCCTTCCCCTGCTCAGTAAGCTTGGGCAGCGACATCCCGCCATTGTCGTCACCTGCACCGGCGACCGAGTTGTCTTGACTGGTGGGAGCGGACAGACAATTCCCTTCAAAGGATCTGCCACCCTTCCCATTTCCCAGGTCAGTCGGCTTTCGAGCGGAGTCGTATCTGGCTGCACATTCCTTCGCTGCTCGGGCCCTCGCGAAGGGCAAGGTGCGGCGTGGACTATTCCATCGCCGCCGCGGCCAACTCCCCGTTCCAGGAGCAGTCCATGAACCAGTGCGCGCGGAAGTCCACCGGCATCGGGATCGGGTGCTGCGGGTCGGTGAGGTGACGGAAGAGGTACTCCGTGGCCGTGCAGTCGAACCGACGCCCTGCCTCCGGTCCGTCTCCGACGAGATAGACGGGCCACCGGTCGGGGTCGGGGCCCTCCATGATCCAGTGGAACGACTGCTCGTGCTCGTTGCTCATCCAGGGCACCAGCCCGCCCGGGGCCGGGAACGGCGGATACGGCTCCCAGGGCGCCTGCCCCAGCCGCGCCGCCAATTCTGCGCTCTTGACCAGTTCATCCGGCCTGAACACGCTGTGGAAGCCGTCGAACAAGCCGTTGCCGTACGCCTCGACGAGCGCCTTGTAGTCGCTCGGCAGGGGTGTACCCAGACAGGACTCGACTGCCGCCCAGTCGACCTGGACCGCAGCCCTCGGCACCCAGCCCGTCACAGCGACGAGCCGCTCCAGCCAGGAGGCCTCCGCAGGCAACTGCTCCGCGGCCGGCGTACTGCGCAGGGCAATCATCAGGGCGGGCCCGGCATCCTCGCCCCGGCCGGACTGCCCGTAGGCGACCCACCGGTTACTGAACGGCCAGGCGTACCGCCATTCGACCTCCCCCGACAAAGGTAGATCGGGCAGCCGGTCGGCGCCGCCGAATGGCTCGCCGTACCGGTCGGAAAGCGTCTCGACAAGGGTGCCGAGGTCAGCACGAGCGGAGACGGGCAGGCAGACATGACCCGGCGAATGCGGGTGCCGACGGCAGTCCAGATCCTGGAGATCGGGCCACAGGGTCTCGGCCACGGCGGTCAGAAGCTGTTCGTCGTCCATGCTCGCGAGTCAAGCATTCGCCGCCGACAACAGAGTCCAGCAAGGCTGGCTCGTACTCTGCCGCCAGCGGCCCCGGCCACATGACCTGCTCAAGCTGAGGTCGGAAAAGGCCTATTGATCACCCCGCCCATGGGATCCGCATCCCGCAAGACTGCTCAACAGAGCTGACCTCAAGAGATGTTGCCAGTACTTCGGGCCAGGCTCCGATCATGAGCACCCGAGCGAGGGGCGGACTCCGGGCGCAGTCGTCGACTTGATCAAGCGGAAGTTCCTGACCGACAACGTGCGCATCTCGCACCCCGACGAGCCGGTCTTCAACCCTGACCTCGGCCAGCACGAACGGGGGCCGCCATTCGTCGCCCACGAGGGGATGGGCGGGGCTTCCCCGTCGGCTTGTGAAGGGTCGACGGTCAGCCTTGCACTCAGGCCGGTGGTGGCATTGGTCCTCCCGCGTTGTGCATCATGCGTTGCAGCACCTTCAGGGTGATCAGGTATTCCTCGTCCGGGACATCCCGGTGGACCTGTGCCCGGCTGGCCCGCTGGGTCTGCGCTGCGTGCTGGTGCAGCGCCCGGCCCTCGTCGGTGATACGGAGCCGGTTGGCCTCGTCTGCCACGAGCAGCCTCCGCTCCACCAGCAGGTCGATGTCCGGGGCCAGGCCGGCCCCGACGTCCAGATTGGCCTGCTGGGCGGTGATCACCTCGTCGCGGGTTGCGCCGGTTTCGCTGTGCAGCACCTGGTGGAGCACCCACCACTGGGGCTGGGTGATCCCGATCGCCGCGAGACGTCCTCGGACGTACGCCGTAAGCGTCTTGTTCGCGGCCCAGGTCCAGTACCCAATGGGCTGGTTGACCAATTGCTCGTCGCTGTGCGAGTACTCCATGACGTCAGCCTCCTCGGCAACGTGGTGGGTGAACCCCATGATCGCCAGCCTCTCGGAGCGTCGGCGGGAAGTCCAAGAGCGAACTCTTCTCGCGACCAGCACCCCTGGTTATGGAGAACTGGCGGGACGACGACACCTGGACGTCGAAGCAGCCGCCCGACCTCAGAAAGCCGATGCTCTCCGGCTCCGCCCACGCTGCCCACCAGGCTGAGACGTGCGGGCCCTGCAAGGCCCGCAGGTCGCACATCAGCAGACGGCGGTGGTCCATGCATCGACGAATCATTCGAGCATCGCCCTCCGGGCAGCCTCCGCCGCACCGGCCACCGTCCCGACGACGGCGGGCCGCTGTACGGACGCCCGGAGCACCGGTGCCTGCCCCCGGGGTGCCCTGCAGAACAACCAGGTCAGTGCCCGCCACCTGGTGCAAAACCCGCCGGAGCGATGTCGTGAGGTTTCGCACCCTCTTCGGCGCCACTGAGAGAACCGTCCGGGCCCTGCCTCCAACCGGCGGAGTACAGCACCGGTTTATCTCGCCTACAGCGCTCGGTTGACGACATGGACAGTCTGGTTTGACAGGGTGCGGTCGACCGCGAGACCAGTCGCGGCACCGACCTGCCTCCGGGGGTATTGGGCGGGCAACGTCAACCGGTGCTGAAACCCAGGAGCCTGGCTCACAGAGAACAGCCAGGGCCACTGTGCAGGCCGCTGACAACTCCCTCTCCCGATCCCGCCGGGCACCGCAGGCTTTCTACTCACCTACCCGGCTTCCCAGAAGAGCCGGAGTCTGGGGGAATCATGAGTTCACACGCTAGGCGGATCAACCTCGCCGCATCCGCGGTCGCCATGGTGACCGCAGCCGTCCTCGCACTGAGCACCACGCCCGCATCTGCATCCGGGACCTACAGCGGCCTTGCCTACATTGCGGGTGCCGGTACTTACACCGACGACTGGGGTGACGAAGGGATCACGGACACCACCCACAACATCAACTCCAACGCCACCTGCGTGTGGCAGCAGATCCTGTGGGCGGACGGTTACCTGCCGTCCATCGCACAGATCGACGGCGTCTTCGGGACCGCGACTGCGACTGCGACCGCGAACTGGCAGCGCCACTTCATGGGGGCCGCTTCAGCGGATGGAAGCGCTGGCAAGAACACCTGGGGCAATGCAGACAACCGGCTGTACTACATTTCGGGCAGCGAGACTTCCGGCCTCTTGGTCGTGGCCTACAACGGTAGGTCCCACGACTTCACCCTGGGGCGCGGAGAAGACGGGAAGTACCGCTTCGGAGACGGCACCGGCAACTGGTGGTATGCCGGCTATAACTACCGGACTTGCAGCTTCTGACGTAGGCGCTTTCTGGCGTCAAGAGGGCGTTTAGTAAGCGGATTGCTGCTTATGTTAAACGCCCTCTTAACGGCCGGGGGCGGGGAGGTTTTCCAGATGCTTGCGCAGCTTTTCGGCGTCGGGATGACCGAGTGCATCCAGTGTGCGAAGCGCTCGGGTGTAGCTGTCCCGGGCCTCGGACGTGTGACCCAGGGATTGTTGGGTGAGGCCCAGCCCTCGGAGTGTTTCGGCCTGCAGGAATTGGTCTTCCAGGTCGACGAACAGGGACAGGGCCTGTTCATAGCAATTGATCGCCTCGGCGTGATGTTTTGCGGAGTGGTGGATGAACCCGAGGCTGTCCCAGGTGTGTGCCTCGCCGGTTCGGTTGCCGACTTTCTGGAAGTAGACCAGTGCACGATTGCAGTTGGCCAATGCCACGTCTAGGTGCCCGAGTTGCGCGTGGTACCAGCCAATGGCATTGAGAGCGCTGGCCTGCCCGGGCAGGAAGTTCGCGGCCTGGTAGAACGTCAGGGTGTGCTCGGCGTGGACGAGTGCTTCGCGATGGCGGCCCTGGTGCTGCAACGCCCAGGCGAAGGCTCGGTGTGTATGGGCTCGGCCTGTGTCGAGGCGGAGTGTTACGTAGAGATCCAGGGCTTGGGACAGGTGGGTGTATGCGTCGTTGTATTGCCCGTTCCAGGAGTGCGCGACCCCGAGCCCGTAGTGGCAGTGGGCCAGGCCCTCAGGGTCATTGTCGTGTTGTGCGGAATCCAGGGCGATGCGTTGGGTTGCGGTCCATTCCTGCCAGTGTCCGCGCCGCTGCAGGAACGTGTGGAGGGTCCACGGGAGCCGCCAGGCGTGGGCGTACAGGCCGGTATTGGCGGCCTGGCGGATGCCGGCAAGGAGTACCGGCAGTTCCGCTGTGAACCAGTCCAACGCCTGCTGGTGGTCGAGCAGGCCAAGGGGCCGCGTGGTGGCGGGGGGAAGTGTGATCGGGTCCCGGTGCTGGTCCAGGAGGTGGTCTGCTCGGTGAGCGGTGCAGAGGTAGTGGTCGAAGAGGCGTCGGGTGGCCGCGGCCTGTTCCCGGTCGGGCTCATCGGCCACGGCGCACTCCGCGGCGTAGGCGCGCAGGAGGTCGTGGAACTGGTAGCGGCCCGGGTGGTGTTGATGGAGGAGATGGGCCGCGGTGAGCTCCCCGAGGAGGGAGCGGACATGAATCTCTTCGCGACCCGTGAGCGCGGCTGCGGCCGAAGCGTCCGTGTCGGGCCCGGGGTGCAGGCCGAGGAGCCGGAAGAGACGGGCGGCCTCGGGAGACAGTGCCTGATAGGACCAGGAGAACACCGTGGACAGGTCGGTGGAGACGCTGTCTCCGGTGGAGAGCGCTCCGATGCGGCGATGTTCGACCCGCAGCTCCTCGACGAGGGCGCTCAGCGGGAGATGGGGCAGGGCATGGGCACGGGCGCCCGCGATGGTCAGTGCCAGCGGCAGGCGTGAACACAGGTGGATGAGCTCATCGATCGCCGCGTCCTCCTCAGCGCGCCGATCACGGCCGAGGGCGTCGTGCAACAAGGCACGCGCCTCGTCACGGCTCAGGACATCGAGGGAGATGCACCGGGCTTGTCCGGCTGCGATCAGACCGGCCAGCTGCCGGCGGCTGGTGACGACGACCGCGCACGTGGGACTTCCCGGTAGCAGGGGCCGCACTTGGTCGGTGTCCCGGGCGTTGTCCAGCACGATCAGCATCCGCTTCCCCGAGACGAGGCTTCTGTACAGCCCGGCCTGGGCATCCGCGCCGACGGGAATCCTCTCCGCGGGATACGCCAGTGCGTCCAGGAATCCTCGTACCGCTGCAGCGGGGTCCATCGGTGTACCCGTCGGATCGAAACCGCGGAGGTTCACATAGATCTGCCCGTCCGGAAAGCGGTGGCGCACCTGTTGGGCCCAGGAGAGCGCCAGGGTGGTCTTTCCCACTCCGGCCGTTCCGCCGATGGCCGTGATGACCACGGTCCCGGTGCCTTCGTTGACAGTGTCCAAATGCCTCGTGAGCTGGTCCAGTTCCCGGCTTCGGCCGACGATGCGGCGTGCCAGGGGAAGCTGATTGGGCACCACGGCGGGCGTTACGGGACCTGCGGTGGAGGGGCGTGGTGCGGCGGGCGTCACGGGACCGGCGGTGGCCGGGTTCGGTACGGCAGGCGGCATGGACGTGATGGTGGCCGGGCTCGGCGTGAGCGTGAGCGTGGGATCGGCGACCAGGATCTGCTGGTGCAGGCGCTGTAACGTGACGCTGGGATCTATACCGAGCTCCTCGGACAGACGTATCCGAGTGTTCCGGTAGTGGTGAAGGGCGTCTGCAGGGCGTCCGCAGCGGTACAGAGCCACCATCATCTGCGCGGCGAGACGCTCGTCCAAGGGGTGCTGTTCGGTGAGGCCGGCCAAAGGAGCGAGGAGCCCGGGGTGCCCGCCCAGGCGCAGAACGACGTCGTTGCGGTCCAGCTCGGCGGCCAGGTGTTCCCGCACGAGCCGTTCGCGCAGCGCGGCGAGCCAGGGAGTATCCAGCGCCCCGAACGGCTGGCCTTGCCACAGCCTGAGTGCTCGGTCGAACAAGTCCCGTGCCCGCTCGTCGTCGTCGAGCGTCCGCGCCTGATCGATCAGCTGCTTGAACCGGTGGAGGTCGAACGCGGCGGGGTCCGCCGTCAGGACGTATCCTCCTGCGCGGCGTTGGATGGCTGTGTCGTCCGCGCCGGACAGCGACTTCCGCAGTCGTGACAGGTAGCTCTGCAGAGTGCTTCGTGCGCGTTGTGGCAGGTCCTCTGCCCACACCCGGTCCACGAGCCGGTCCACCGGTACGAGCTTGTTGACGTCGACCAGCAGGGCCACCAGTACGGACTGTTGCCTGGCATGCCCGAGAGGCACGGGCTCACCGGCGATCCGTGCCTCCACGGAGCCGAACACGCTGAACGCCGTCACCATCTTGCCCTCCTGCGGGCCCCACGGCCCGTTCCTCAACGCACGTCAACCCGAGCTCCTCACCAGGGAATTCAAGATTCTCTCAAGGATCTCCGAGAACCGTGCAGACACAGTGATGGCCGTCTGGGAAGCCGTCCTCCGACGGGTGGCATCCCGCCTTCGTAGAGCCCCTCCGCACCCCTGAACAGAGCTCCGAGTGCTTTCACGAGCTCCGTAACCTCCGCAGGGGAGCGAACAGGGGCCGATCTGACAGGAAGGAACGTACGTGTCCCGAACCAGTAAGATCTTCCTCGGTGTCGCTGTCGCAGCCTTGTGCGGGTTGACGAGCCCCGCGACGGCCGTCCCAGGGAACGCGGCCGCGCCTGTTGACCCTTCCGGGCTCGGCGGCATGCAGAAGGTCTCCGCAGCCGAGGTGCAGGCATTCGAGCAGCGGAGTCCAGAGAAGGCAGCGCGCCTCAAAGCGAACTCCGCCCGAAGCAATGGCGGAGCGGCCATTCAGGGGGAGTACTTCAGAATCGTCAATGCGGCCAGCGACAAGTGCCTGGCGATCGGCAACGGAAGCCAGGCCAACAGCGCCCATGCGATCCAGTGGGACTGCACAGGCAGCGACGCACAGCTCTGGTGGGTCACGGCCGACCACATCCAGAACGCGGCGAGCGGGAAGTTCTTGGCCATCGGTGAGAGCAGCAAGACCAAGGGCGCCCACGCGATCCAGTGGGAGAACACGGGTAGCCAGGGCCAGAAGTGGACGCGGAGCGGCGGGTTCATCTGGAACGACAACAGCGGACTGGTCCTCGCGATCGGCGAAAGCAGCACCGCCAACGGCGCCCATGCAATTCAGTGGTCCTACACGGGCAGCAACGGACAACGGTGGTCCCAGCTCTGACACCGGTCCGGCGGTGCGGGCCATGCAGCATGGTCCGCACCGCTCTGGTGCGTCGCAACGTCAAGGTCAGTGCTCGGCCGAGGATCGAAAGGCGGAACAGGTATGGCAGGCATGAGTCGTAGGGGACTGCTGCGCGTGGGAGCGGCGGTGGGCGCCGTCGCGGTCATGGGAGGTACGGCATCAGCCGCTCGGGCCGCCGCCGTCGGCGTCAATCCGCCCGTTGCGGGGGAGGCGGCTCATGTCCGCAACCTCCGTAAGGCGCTGGACGACGCAGCGGCGGGCATCGTCGGCCCGCACGGCCGCGATGCCAAGGGGCGGATCATCGTGAAGGCCGGCTATGCGGGCGTTCCCACCTACACACTGCTCAACACCTTGGTGATCGGTGGCAATACGCTCCTGGACGCGACCGGCGCCCGGTTCGTCGCCAAATTCGACACCACCATGCGCAAGTACACCCTGGACACGAAGAATCAGCACTCGCCCAGCCCCGCATACCCAACCGATGACCAGGGCACGTTCACCGCGCCAGCCGTCAGCGGTGCCAAGGCCGCCACGATGCTGATCAACCATGTCCCGAGCTCCACGACCCAGGGCTACTCGGCACCGGGCAACATCATGGTCAAGGGCGGCGAGTGGGACCCCGTGTCGGCCTGGGTGTGGGAGGACTCCGGCCCGGCCAGAGCCCGTGCCGACAAGGCCCCGCCGATGAACGTACTGACCTTCATCCACACGCAGGACGTGGAAGTCGAAGGGGTCACGGTATGGAACGTCAAATGGTGGCACGGGGTCGAGCTCAACGCCGTGCGCCGCGGCGTGGTCCGAGACTCGTTCTTCAAGGGCTGGGTCGAGAATCCGACGCAGGGTCTGTGGCACGGCGAGGCCGTCCAACTGGATCTGCCCCTGCCGGGCAACACCTGGGCTGGTGCCGCAGACGGCACCCCGACGGTAGACGTACAGGTGCTGCGCAACTACGCGGGCGCGTCAGGATCCCAGCCTTCCTGGGCCAAGCTGATCGGCTCGCACACCGGCGGCGAAAAGGTCGGACATGTACACGCGCGCGTGCTGGTCGAGGGAAACACCGTGGACGGCGCCAAATGGGACGCGATCGGCGCGATGAACACCACCGCCATCACCATACGCGGCAATACGATCAGCAACAGCTGCGGCGGCATCTACGTCAGTTCCCTGAGCGCGAGGACCCCGACTCAGCCGCCGGTCCCGGTCGGTCCGAACCCCATATCCGGGGTCGATATCGTCGACAACCGGGTGACCGTGGTGGCAGGGGCATCGGGGGCCCTGCGCAACGCGGTACGCGTGAACGCGGACACGACCGGGTTCGTCTCACCGGTCAGCGACGTCGCTGTTACCGGCAACACCGTCAGCGGTGCGGGATTCTCCTACAGTGCGAATGTGACGTTTAGGCCTGGCACCACGCCGCAGTACTGAGACAGTGCAGTGGAGTTGCTCGGCCAACTCCACCATTTCGCCCAAGGTGCAAGCCGGGCGCCCGAGGTCGATCGGGTACGGGCCGTGGAGGCAGAGCTGGAAGGGAGGTTCGACTTCACAGGCGAACCTCCCGCCTGCTCTCCGCGGGGGCCCTACTGAACTCGTTTCGGTCGAGGTGGTAGGCACGAGCGGTCCGGGTGTGCTTGTCCGAGTTGACTCGCGGCGCCGCGTTCTACTCATCGAGGGTGACCAGCCGGGCTTGAACGCTCTCGCTGACGAACTTCGGTCGATTGCGGAGATGGATGACGGCGGCCATCAGCACATCGAGTACTTCCCGGATCACTACTACCTTGCCGCTGGGTCATTGGCCATGGTCGTGAACAGTCCTCATGGAGGCATGCCGGCGCTGGCTCGATGAATGGCTGATGGCCGTGGCTGGCCGGGGTTCGTAGAGAGTTCCGTCGCGGAGCATGGCGAAGAGGACGTCGGCCGGTCGGCTGGCGAGGCAGAGCAGGGCCTGTGTGTGGTGCTTGCCCTGGGCGATCTTCTTGTCGTAGTGGGCCCGGGATGCCGGGTCGCCCGAGGCAGCGAACGTGGAGAGGAAGAAGGCCGGCTGGAGCTGCTTGTTTCCCGGTCTGGAGAGCTGTTCGCCGCGGATCGACGAGCCCGAACTCCGGGCGGCAGGGGCGAGACTGGCATAGGCGGCGAGGTGACTGGCGGTCGGGAAGGTGGTGCCGTCGCCGACCTCGGTCAGGATGCGAGCTCCGGTCCTGACACCGACTCCCGGCATCTACGTCAGGACCTTCGAAAGAGGGTGGGCGTCCAGGAGTTCTTCTATCCACCCGGCCAGGAGTCTGCGCTGGTCAAGGACGGGGTCAGGGATCCGGCCAGGCCTGGGACGATCAGTGCAGCAGCCTCGGTCCCCGGCACGGTCACGGTCTGCTTGTCCAGCGCGGCGAAGATGTCCTCGACCAGACGCTCGGCCATCCGCGGTGCCTTCGGCCGAAGCAGGTTGACCCCGCCGCCGTCGGCCCGCCTTGCGTATCTGTGCTGGTGACCCGAACTGTTCCAGCAGCGTGCGGACGGCCGGGTGCTGCAACCGCGGCGCCAGCACCCGTTCCAGAGACGGATGGATATGGGTCAGCGGGCCGTGCAGGCGGTTCGCGACCCGGGTCGCCTTGCTGGCCAGGTCGTCGTCGAAGCCGACGATGATCTCCAGCTCGGCGATCGTCTCGTACTCCCAGTCGATGGCCCGCAGCATGTGCGGCATCGCGCGGGCCGCGTCCGCGATGATGAACGCGTCCTACGCGTCGGTCTTGGCTTCACCTCGGAGAGGTCGGCGATCCGCCATATCGTCAGCTCGGGCAGGCAGGCGACCGGGCAGCCCAAGCCCTGGGCGGACGTCAGTGGCAGGGCGCCGATCGAGGCCGGCTGGTCGACCACGACCAGTACGGTTTCGTGCTTTGTCTGGAGTTTGGCAAAGAGTTCGCGGAGCTTGGGTTCGGTGTTGGCCAGGCGCTTGTCGAAGACCTTCTTGCCCGCTGGTGTGACGGCGGTGGCGCGGTGTTCGCCCTTGCCGAAGTCCAGGCCGAGGAAGACGTCGCTGTCGCCGGTGCCGATCACGTGCAGGCCCCTCCAGCACGCTTTCGTCCGGCCTTGACTCGGCATCGAGCTGCCACATCCACGTTACGGAGAGCTCTCCCGGCTCGGGTGAAGCCGGTGCTCCAGGCCCTCATCAGCGGTCCGTCGACGCCTCCGGAACCGGTGACACCACCCCCGGATCATGAACAACAAGGGGAAGGTTCACGGCAGTAGGTGGTGCCTGGCTACTGCCCGGGTTTCACCAGCGCTGCGGCCGGGATGCTCCACCGCGGTGTTCAGTGTGCTGCTGTGGCTACGCGCTCGCGGAGCAGGGCGAGCTTCTCGGCCGCTCCGGTGTCGGGAGCGGCCCAGTTCAGCACGATGTGCAGGTCGGCGCGTTCGATGGTCATGATGTCGCAGTCGAGGACGATGTCGCCGAGGTCGGGGTGGACAACCGTCTTGTGTGAGCGCCCGATCGGCAGGGTTTCGTAGCGTGTCCAGAGATCGGCGAAGTGCGGGTCGGTCTCGCGGAGTCCGTTGATCAGTTCGGTGACGGCGCGGTCGTCGGGGTACCGGTCGGCGGCCCGGCGCAGGTCGGACACCATCATGCGTTCGAAGGCGTCGGCGTGTGCTGGGCCGCGCTCGATGCGGGAAGCACCAGGTGCGGGCGGGGCGGCGAAGTGCCCCCAGATCAGATTGCTCGACCGGGCATCGGCCGCGGCCGGGCTGCCGAACAGCTCGCCCCAGAGCGGGTTGCTCTGCACGATGTCCCAGGAGGCGGTGAAGACTGCCAGCGGGGTGTCGCTCATCCGGTCGATCATGCGCTGCACACCGGGTGGTACCTCGCGGGGCACTGTCCCGGACGGCGGGACGAGCGCGCCGGCCAGCCGGTAGAGCAGTTCGCGCTCCACGGCGTTGAGCCGCAGGGTCTGGGCGAAGGCCGCCAGGACCTGGGGGGAGGGATTCTTCGCGCGGCCCTGTTCGAGCTGTACGAGGTAGTCGACGGAGATGCCGGCCAGGACGGCCAGTTCCTCACGGCGCAGGCCCGGAACTCGTCGGTTGCCTGCGGTCGGCAGGCCGACCGCGGCCGGGCCGATGCGCTCTCGCCACGCACGCAGTGCTGGGCCGAGCTCGGTGTGGGTGGTCATGAATCCAGTATGAGCCTGCTGGTGAGGGGCTGGGTGGTACTGGCGTTACCAGGGACGACAGCGCCTGGTGCACCTCTGTGGCCAGGCCGAGCATCGACGTGTCAGTCCCCAGCGCGTCAGCGGTGCGGCGGAACCAGCCGCCCGCTTGCGGCGCCCTTCTTGCACAAGGAGATACCCAAGATGGCACCCACCATCGGAATCATCGGCTCTGGTCTGGTCGGCGGCTCCGTCGCCCGGCTGGCTGTTGCCGCCGGCTACAGCGTTGTGCTCTGCAATTCACGGGGCCCGGAGTCGATCGCGGAACTCGTATCCGAGCTCGGTTCGCTGGCGCGCGCCGCAACGGTCGATGAGGCGATCGAGGCCGGCGACATCATTGCCCTTCCGGTCCCGCTCGCGAGTGTCGAGGCCCTGCCGGCCGACAAGCTGGCCGGGAAGGTCGTCCTGGACCAGACGAACTACTACCCGGAGTTCTGGCGGAACGCCGACCTCGATGCCGCAAAGCTCACCTCGAGTGAACTCGTACAGCGGCACCTCAAGGACTCCCTGGTTGTGAAGGGCCTGCACAATCTGGACTGGAACCACATGTACTCCAACGCCCGCCCGAAGGGCGACACCGGGCGGACGACTTTGCCGGTCGCGGGCAACGATCCCGCTGCCAAGAAGGCGGTGACGCTATTCCTGGAAGCGGTCGGCTACGACGTGGTCGATGCAGGCCCGCTCGCGGAGAGCTGGCGGATCGAGCCCGAGACGCCCCTCTACTTCTGGCCGTACGCCCCTGCCATTCCCGACGGGATCACCGGCGATGAGGAGAAGCGCTTCTATCTCGAACACCAGGTTGCGCCCGTCTCACTCGAAGCCGCCCGCACGATGATCGACAGCGCGGAGCGGCCGTCGCCCGTCGGTGGCACGCTGGCCGGGATGCCTCCCGCCCACGTCGCCATCTTTATGGACCAGGCAAGCGCCAACACCGTGAACAAGTAACAATTGGGCGCGCCGAGTGCCGTCCTGCGGCACTCGGCGCGTCGATCCCCCAGTCCGTCACCGCATGCCGATCCGGTGTTCGCCGACCGCACGCGACCACCCTCGATGTACCGGGATGGGGTGTGACCAGGGTGCCGGCTATCCCGCCCCTGCCTGTTGGCGTGCCGCGTCGCGGAAGTGTCGAGGAGAAGCCCCGACCACGCGCCGGAATGCCGTACTGAAGGCGCTCTCGGACTCGTAGCCCGTGGCGGCGGCCAGTTCGGAGATGGATCGGGTGTCAGTGCGCAGGGCGTCACGGGCCAGGCTCATCCGCCATTCGATGAGGTAGGTCAGCGGGGCGGTGCCGACCTTGGCCTTGAACGCCGCGGCGAACGCGGACCGGGACATGTGGCTGATCGCGGCGAGGTCGTCGAGCGTCCAGCGACGGCTCACCTCTGCGTGCATCGCGCGCAGGGCCGCGCCGATCCCGTCCTCGACCAGGGCGCCGAGCCAGCCGACGGGCCGGTCGGTCTGGTCGGCGTGGACGCGCAGCATGTGGACGAGGATGAGCTGGGCGAGGTGCTCCAGGACCAGGGGCCGTCCGACGCCGGCGGATTCCATCTCCGCGACCGTGAGGGCGGACAGGTTCGTCAGGAGGGCCCCGCGCGGGTCGCCGGCCCGGACGAGGACGACGGGCGGCAGCACGTCGAAGAGCACCGAGGCGTTGGCCTGCTCGAAGACGAAATCGATGCAGCAGATATAGGTGTTCTCATCGGCCTTGGCGCCGATGCGCACCTCGCCGTCGTTCTCGCTCTCGTGAAAAGCAATGGCCTGGCCTGGCGCAGGATCGAAGGTGCTGGCCAGCGTGTAGGAGGGCGGGTTGTTGAGCAGGAAGAAGTCGCCCTCGCGCAGCAGTACCGGCTCGCAGCCGTTGAGGGCCATCCAGCACTCGCCCTCAAGGACGACGCCCAGCTTCATGTGCGTACAGGGATCGAAGCGCACGGCCCAGGGGGAGGCGGCGTGCACCCGTGCGGGGACGACCGCCTGCGTGCGCAGCAGGCGCAGCACGTCGACGATCGGGTCGCCTGATCCGACGCGATGAAGCTGGGATTCACGGAGATGGAGCGGTTCCATGCCTGGGATGCCGAGCAATGGCTCGGCATGCGGTCCCCCTCATGCCCTCTGGTGGGTTCGCTGCACGATCGGGTGGCATGTTGTCACCTGAAGCTGCAGCAGACCCGTAGGGGCTGGAACCGTGGTCGCCCTGGAACGGCACAGCGGCCCACCAGCGGGGGTGGGGCAGGCGGGAATCGGCGAAGAATCGTTCCGGGAATCGGAATCGCCAAAAGCGTGTATCCCGCACCTCAATTCGACGCACACTAGGTGGACTTGTGCGTTCGGCCCGGACTCCGCCGGAGCGTGTACCGATGCTGGAACCCGTTCGGGGGTGCCATGAGTGAGTGAACGACTGCATGTGGCCGCGTACGTCCTGACGGAAGCCTTCAGCGAGCCCGACCCTCGCCGTCTTCCTCTGCGGATGGCTCGTGCTCTGCGGGTGGGGATGGGTGCCGACGGCGTCTCCGTCACGCTGATGCCCCAGACCTCGGAGGCTCAGCTTGTGTGCGCCTCCGGCCGGGTGGCTTTGCGTCTGGAGGAGTTGCAGTTCGAGGTGGGGCGTGGCCCGGGAATCGCGTGTGCTGTCGGCGCAAGTCCGGTGCTGGTCGGTGACTTTCGGGAGGTCCATCCGCTGTGGCCGGTCTTCAGTACGGTCGTGGGGGAGCAGTTGCCGCAGGTGCGGGCCTTGTGGGCCTTCCCGGTGATGAGCGGATACGAGGTGCTGGGTTCGGTCCTGCTGTATCGCACGACCCTCTGGTATCCGCACCGCAAGGCGGTCGAGCAGGGAATGTTGGCCGCCCGGGCGGTTGCTCGGCTCCTGGAGGACATGGAGAGCGTGCTGCTGGCGGAGGACGGCTGTGACTGGGAGCCGCGGGACATGATCGAGGCGCACTGGTTGAGCGCCCATCGTGCTGCGGGGGTGCTCGCGGAACACCTCGGCCTGCCGGTGAGCGAGACCATGGTCCTGATGCGGGCAAGAGCGTTGCGCACCGGCACTCCTCTGCCGGTCCTCGCCGCTCGCCTGGCTTGCGACCCGGCAAGCTGGAACGAGACCTGAAGCCAGCGGCCCGGGGCGCGGTCGGCACCGGCCACTCGCCGTCCGAAACCAGGGAAGCAGCGAGGCGCAGGACTCGACCGCGCGATTGACTCGGGGTGGCGATGCGTGCTGCGGCTCGCCCGTGAGGTGGCCAGGTGGATGAAGTCCGGGCGAGCAGCCGTGTGTGGATGGGGAGGCCCGAGCGTGGCAGGCCGGTCGGTGACTGCAGGCCGGTCGGTGACTGAAGGCCACCGTGCCGGAACCTGCACCCCCACGGGAGTCGTCGCGGAGATCCGCAGCGGGGGCCGTCGAGGGTGCTTGGACCGAAGTCGGGGCAGCATCCGGGTACGGCCGTGCTGAGCCACCGCGAGGCGAGCGCCTCAACACAGCGCATGCCAAGAAGGGGCCCCGGACATATTCCAGCGGTGGGCAATGATCAGGAGCAACTCCTCGCGAACCGCTACCGGTTGAGCCGAGTGCTGGGCCAGGGTGGAATGGGTGCGGTCTGGCAGGCCCACGACGAACACCTAGGACGGGACGTCGCCGTCAAGGAGTTGCGACTGCCTGAGCATCTCGGCGAGAGCGAACGGCAGAACTGGATCGCGCGTTTCGACCGGGAGGCGCGCGCCGCGGCAAGGCTCAAGCATCCCGGAATCATCACCGTCCACGACCGGATATCAGTGCCCGACGGGCGACCGTGGATCGTCATGGAGCTCGTCCACGGCGGCTCGCTGGCCGACCTTGTCGAGGCACACGGACCGCTCCCCCCCCCGAGCGGGTTGCCGTCGCGGGGCGGCGGGTGTGCGCTGCGCTCGACGCCGCGCACCGCAACGGCATCACCCACCGGGACATCAAGCCCGCCAACATCCTCCTCGAAGAGGACCGCGTCGTCCTGACCGACTTCGGGATCTCCGCACTGGAGGGGGACGCCACCCTCACCGCCACCGGCATGATCATGGGAACTCCAGCCTTCATGGCCCCCGAGCAGGTCAGGGGCCTCCCCGCGACGGCCGAGCCAGACCTGTGGTCCCTGGGCGCGACGCTGTACGCCGCAGTGGAGGGGCATGCGCCCTTCGCGGGCACGGCCCCGAGCGCGGTGCTGGTCGCCGTCGCCACGGAAGAACCGGCCCCGACCGTACGGGCCGACGCGCTCGGCACCGCGATCCAGGGACTGCTGCGCAAGGACCCCACCGCGCGTTCGACGGTCGGCCAGGTACTTGCCGAGCTGGACCAGGTCGCCGTGGACCCATCAACTCCATCTGCTGCAGAGGCCGTTCGCCCTGGCCATGTAATGGCCCCCTCGTGGAGCCCGACCGCACTCGACCGAGGCCACGCCTCCGCGGGCGGCCATGCCGCCCCGACGCAGACCACCCCACCTCCGAAACCGACCCACGCTCCCACCGCGCCCGCACCGGTGCGGGGCACGCACATCCCGCCCTGGCGCATCCTGCGCGTCGTCCTGTCGCTCCTGACGGCCGTGACGGCTCTGCTGCTCGCCGATCCGGCACTGGAGGAGGCGTTCGGCATCGCGTGGACCGACAACATCCGGCCTCACGCGGTCGCCGTGACGGTTCTCGGGGTGGCCCTGGCACTGCCCGTGGCCCACCGCGCGCACGCCCGTCCGGGCCCGTACTTCACGGTGCTCCCGGTCCTCGCGGCCCTCGGCAACATCATCATGCTGCTCTGGCACTTGCGCATCGGGCGCATCAGCGACATCCGCATGCACGTCACCAAAACCGGCTGGTGGCCGTTCCAGGAGACTGCCGCAGTCAGCTCTCTGGGGTGGGGGTGTCGAAATCTACTGCTCGCGGCGTAGGTGTATTCCCCCGGTTCCGGACTGTCTGTCTCACCGACGTGCAGTGCCGACGCTCACCGAACGCACCTTGAGAGCGCGGAGGGTTCGCAGCGGACAGGTGTCATGCTGCGGGCGGAGGCACCGGCCCGCGGGTGTACCCGGTCGGCCCGGCCGACCTGTCCGCCGTCTTGACCGGCGGGTGTGTCGGTAGGGGCCCGCGCACCGATGGCCGAGCCGTTTGTACAGGGGCCGGCTCCCGGTGTTGTCCGGGCCCATCAGCAGCGACGACCAGTCCTGAGAAGGGTGCTCCCCTCGGCAGACAAGGACCACCCGCCGCTACTCGGCATCCAGGGGCCACCTTCACGTGAACGCCGGCAGCCAGGGCACCGCTGGAGGACCTGGATTGCGTACGGGGCGTACTGCGCGAGCATAAGGCGGAGGGTGGGCGGTGAGCGCGGATTCCGGGCGCCGAGCTTTTCCTACTTCTGCCGGTTCTTGACCCATGGACCAAACGTCTTACGGGAGGTGGACCTGCTGGACGTGCGGCGGCCCGGCCGTTCGCGGGGCAAGCACCTCTGGCGGTGTCCAGCGGGTTCCGCGCCTGCGTGATGGCCCCGGCGCCGGATCCTGTAGCGGAGCCGGGACGGGCAGCGTAGGGCCGTCGTCTTCCGGTGGCAGGCGTTCCGGCGTGCCGACCGGCCGCTTCCCCCTACATCTCTCCCGCTGCCCTCACACACCGCTGAGCAGGGTGGGTCGCATGACGACGGTGGCGGAGGGGAACGGTTCCGTCCGTTGTGTCGGCCGCCGCCCCTCGGCACGGGCCTGGCCTCCGGTGGGCGATTGACGCCTCGACGGCCCGGGAGCAGGCTTCGCCCCCAGCAGCCGGATCGGCCGGCCGATGTTCCGGGGCAGCCGTCCGGCAAGGGCGGGAAGCCGGGGAAAGGGTCACGATGTCCGAGAGCCAAGGCAGGATTGATCTGTCAAAGTTGTCCGAGGCTGAGCTCAACCAGATCCGCAACGACGTGCTGCGCGCGCTCGCCGAGCGGGCGGCCGCAGGTGACGAACCCGCGCTGCGGTACGACAGGCACCGCAGCGGCCACTCCAGGAACTCCGATCAGCGACCCGAGTCGTGACACATGCCCAGCAGGCCGTCCCGCGCGGACACCGATACCCCGTCGGCCGAGCAGGTGCGGCCTGCCGTACTGGACTGGATCGTGCTCAAGGTCGCCCAGCGCTGCAACCTCGACTGCGACTACTGCTACGTCTACAACCGCGGTGACACCTCCTGGCTCACGCGGCCCACCTACATTTCGCAAACCGTCGTCCATGGCCTGGCCGAACGGATCGCTGAGCAATGCACGCGGCACGGCCTGACGACGTTCGTCCTGGAACTGCACGGTGGTGAGCCCCTGTTGCTGGGGCGGCGCAGGATGCAGTCGCTGATCGACGTGGTGCGCGAGACGTGCGCCCCCGTACAGGTGCAGGTGATGCTCCAGACGAACGGGCTGCTGCTGGACACCGAGTGGCTGGAGTTCTTCGCGCGCAACAGCGTGGGCTTCGGCCTCAGCCTCGACGGACCGCCCGAACTCGCCGACCGCCACCGGGTGCTGCGCGGCAGCGGGGCCGGGACCACTCAGCGGCTCCTCGACATCGTCTCCTCGCTGCGCGCGCAGGGGCCGCTGTTCGACGAACTGCTCGGCGGAGTGCTGTGCGTCGTCGATCCGTCGATCCACGGCGGTACGCTCGTCCGCTGGTTCGTGGACCAGGGTTTCCGCGACTTCGACCTGCTGCTCCCCGACGGCACGTACGTCAATCTGCCGCAGGGCTGGACGGGGCCGGGGCCCTACCGCAGGTTCCTCCTGGAGGCGTTCGAGGAGTGGTACCACGGCGGTCCTGACGCGCCGCGCATCCGCCTCTTCGAGCTGATGATGCTCGCGCTGCTCGGCAGGACGAACACGCTCGACGCGCTGGGCGGCGACCTCAAGGGACTGTGTGTCGTCGAGTCCGACGGCTCGATCGGCATCAGCGACGTCCTGCGGATCTGCCTCGGCCCGTACGCCACCGACACCCTGAACGTCTTCGAGCACCCGCTCGACGCCCCCGCGGACCATTACCGGATCGACGCACTCCAGCAGCCCTGCGACACCTGTGTGCGGTGCCCGCACTTCACCAGCTGCCAGGGCGGCTATCTGCCGCACCGCTTCGACGGGGCCTCCTTCGCGAACCCCTCGATCTACTGCGAGGCGCTCTACGCGCTGTCCGACCGCATGACCGCTGTGCTCGCGGCCGACCTGCCCGCCGCCGCCTGGCAGCCCGTGCCTTCCGCGTGACGAACCGCTCCGGCTGTCGTGCCGGGCACGCCGGGCCGCACCGAGCACACCCCGATGAGCAGACCGTAACGAGGACGGGGGAACCCGATGGCCGATCGTCTCCGGTGCCTGGCCCTGCCGGGGGCCGAGCCGGATATCGCGTTCATGGACGCCGTGGTTGCGGCCCACGCCGAAGGTCTCGCCGCGGCGCTTCTCACCCGCCACGGCGAGGAGATCGCCGCTCACAGTGAGGACCTGACCGAGGCGATCACCCCGCCCTGGAAACTGGAGCGGCCGTTGCGGGACCTGTGGGACCCGGCAATCGGCACGGTGGAGCGACTGCTGGAATCGGGGAGCGGCGACCCCACGAGCGCCGCGGTCGAGCTGGGGCTGTGCCTCGCCCGTGCGGGGCACAGGCCGCGCGGCTGGTCGGCGGAGACGGCCCGCGAGCTGCGGCCACGCTGGAACGACGTGCTGCTGCCTGCTTTCGACAGGGTCACGCTGCACGCCGGCACAGGCCTGCGCATCGAGACGCAGCGGCGCGCGGACGGTACGGCGCACACCGTATGGGCCGGACCAGGTGTCGGACCGGGGGCCGGCGCCGGCGCCGGAGCCGCGGACGCTTCACTGCCGGGCGCCAAAGAGCTCGTACCGGTGAACGGAACGTCCCTGCGCCTGCTCCCCGAGGCGTGCGTCCGGGAACAAATGGCCATCGAGGACGACTTCCACACCATCGTGACGTTCCCCGAACCCACCAAGGAACTGGGCCGGTCGTTCGCCGACGCCATGGACCTGATGCGCGACCGCGCGCCGCACTACGAGCAGTGGGTGGTGCGCGTCGTCCACGCGGTGGTGCCCTGCGACAGCGGTGCGTCCCGTACCCGGAGCAGCAGTTGGCGTGACGCCCCCGGAGTGGTCCTGGTCTCGGTGTCACCGCAGCCCGCCGCCGTTGCCGAAATGCTGGTTCACGAGTCCTGCCACCAGTACTACTACCTCGCCAAACGCCTCGGCGATGTCGTGGACCCCGCGGACACGCGGTTGTACTACTCGCCCGCCGTGGACCGTGAACGCCCGCTGGACCGGGTGCTGTTGGCGTACCACGCCTTCGCCAACGTCCTGCTGCTGCACGAGGCGCTGGGCACCCCCGGCATCCTCGACCGGATGCGGCGCGACACCGAACAGCTCGGGGCGCCACTGCGGGACAACAGCTCCCTCACTCCGGTGGGGCGGGCCCTCGTCCAACCCCTGATGGAGCGACTGTCATGACGCTCCCCCTCGATCTCACTCTCGACGGCACCGCCGAGATGCTCCGCTGGGGCGGCACGGACCCGGATCTGCCGCGGTGGCGGGCGGCGTACGAGCAGGCCCTCGACGAGCGGCTCACCGCGCGCGACACCGCACACCCCGACGCGTACGGGCCGGTGGTCCGCGCCCTCGACACACTTCCGCCGGCGCACAGAAGGAGCTTCCTGCGGGCGCCGCAGGTCTCCTCTCTCCTGCTGCACGACACCGAGGGCACCGAGGACGCCGAGCTGGACGCCGCGCTCCTCGAACAGGCACTGGTACAGGAACTCACCGTCGAAGGGCTGCTCCCCGCCCGACCGGACCGGGAGGTCTGGAACCTGCGCGGCAACGCACGGCGATCGGCGTCAGGAGAGAGGGAGAGCGGCGAGGAACTGCCGGGACTGGACGTCGCTCTGGACACCGCGAGCCCGATCCGCTTCCCCGACGGGGACTTCGGCCTTGCTGCCGGCACCGTCCGGTACTCCGCCGAGCAGCTGGGCACGGTCATGCAAAGGGTGTCCGCCGCAGCGGACATCCTCACCGCGATGGACGGTGCAGCCCGCTTCGTCGACACCTTCAGCGAGGTCGTTGCCCTGCGGGAGGAACACGGTCCGGCGAGCGTCTTCCACTCCAGCTCCTTCTCCGGCCTGGTCGGCCTCTGCCGGCTGACCAACGCCCACCTCGACTCCGTCACCCCCGGGCTGCTCGCCGAATCCCTCGTGCACGAGTCGACGCACGCCATGCTCTACCTCTACGAGGAGGTGCGGGAGCCATTCCTGCGGCGGCCCGACGCCAACGACCGCAGCGTCACGTCCCCGTGGACGGGGGCCACCATCAGACTCCAGTCGTTCCTCCACGCGTGCGCCGTCTGGTACGCGGTCCACTGGTACTGGGAACGGGCCCGTGCCGCCGGACTCTGCGACCCGGCCCAGGCCGAGGAACGAACCGCCCTCGCACGCCGCGGCTTCCGTGCGGCGCCCGCAGCCAGGGCCCTGCGCGAGCACTCCGCGGTCCTGACGGGGAGCGCGCGGGATCTGCTGGAGCAACTGGACGGCGCGACCTCGGAGTTTACCCGGGCGGGCGGCTCGCGCTCCTCGTAGCCTGCCGTGGGAGCGCCCGGGGCGGAGAACGTCTCACGTTGCGTCCGCCTCTCTGGCGCGGACCTCGGCCGGGAGTGCCCGACCCTCGCCATGCGGGGAACGCCGCCTTCCCCCGCCTGCCTGCGAACCGTCTGCGTTGGTGCTGTCGAGTTGGTCGAGCCGACAGTGGAATCGGGTCCGGCGCACGTCGCATGGGTTCGCCGGGTAGCTGAAGCCGGCGAACGATGCGGGTGTCGTCGCCGGGCCGCAGCGGGCCCGGGGGTGCGGCGCCCGGTGCGCCTGCTCGGGTGGACCGCCTGGCAGCATCGTCGTCAGCCTCGCTCTGGACGACGTCATCCGCACCGACCACCAGAGCCTCCTCCGGCTCGGCGAGCCGCCGTCCCCCGTTCCCGAACCGCTCGCGGAACCCCTGCTCCGCTGGACCGACAGCCGGGACACCACGAACACCGCGACCAACCACTCCTGCCGGTGGCGGTTACCGGGCAGCTGGGCTGGGCAACCGATCCACCCCGAGGTTCTGGCAGCGCTCCTCGAAGACATCAGCATCCCCACCACCGCCGGTCGCACCGCCGCGATCCAGCAGCACGTGCCGGAGATGCCCGCCCCGGTCGTTGCGGAAGCTCTGAGCTATCACCGGGTCACCACGGCCAAGCTGGCCTCCGATGCGGGGGGAACCTGGAGCCGGTACGCCTCGGGAGATCACTGGCGGTCACCAGCGGGCTGGGCCCCTCGGAGAACCGGCGACAGTTGAATGCGCGAGCCCACCAGTAGACCGCCGGTTCGTACACTGCGAGGGTGGAAGACCACTCGGCCACCAGGATCTGTGCACGTCCGGCGCCCGCTCTAAGGCGGTACGTCGGCTCGTATGTCGGCTTCGATCTTCGTGGGTTCCCGGCGGGGGTGCACTGCGGTCCGCCCGGCCGCGTACTCACCGCGGTGATCAGTCTGTCTGGCCCCTTGAAGGTGGCGGCGGGCGTCGACGACGGGTCACCGGTCACCCGATTCGGCAGCGTGGCCAGCGGTCTGATGCGCCGGTCCGTCGCGATCCACCACGACGGACGCCAGGAAGGCGTGCAGGTGTCGCTGACACCGCTCGGGGCACGGGCCGTCTACGGCATGCCCGCCGCCGAGCTCGCCCACCGACTGGTCCCACTCGACGAGCTGCTCGGAGCGCTCGGCGCCGAGCTGGTCGACCGGCTCCGCGCGGCCACGACATGGGCCGCGCGTTTCGCCGCGCTGGACGAGTTGCTCCTGCGAGCCGTCGGCCGCGGCGCCGGCGGCGACCCCGTGTCCCGGGTGCGCCCCGAGGTGGCCGAGGCCTGGCGCCGCCTCTTGGCCGCGCGGGGCCGCGTCATCGTTAGGGACGTCGCCGCAGAACTGGGCTGGAGCCGCCGGTACCTCACCGAGCGGTTTCGCGGGGAGGTGGGCCTGTCGCCGAAGACCTTCGCCCGGGTCCTGCGCTTCGAGCACGCGCACGAACTTGCCACCACGCACGACCCGCTTCCGTGGGCCGATGTGGCGACCGTCTCCGGCTACGCCGACCAGGCCCATCTCGTCCGGGAATGGAACGAGTTCACGGGCCGATCGCCGACAACATGGCGTCGCGGCGAAGTCCTGCTCGGGCCCGGGTAGTCGCCGACCGGCCGACCACCACGTCGGCTTCCGTTCCCTTTCCTTCAAGACCACCCCAGTGCCGTCCTGTGACGATCGTCGGCATGAGACTCCTCAATCACGCACCCGACGCCATCGACCTGCGGACCACGCCCGTGCACCTCGGATTGGGGTCGAGAGCGAAACCCGTCGAGGGCTTCGCCTGGGACCCGGAAGTGCTCCACGCCTACAGCGCCGCGGTCGCGGCGGACGGCGCCGAGGGCCGGATGGTGACGATCTTCGACGGCGACGGCCCCGGCGACCATTGGGAGCGCCACCCCGCCGGCGACGAACTGGTGGTCTGCCTCAGCGGGTCGGTGACGGTCACCCGCGATCCGGACGGAATGCCCGACCGGGTTGTGCTCGGGCCGGGCGAGGCCACCGTCAACCCGGCCGGAACATGGCACGCGGTCGACATGGCGGGCCCGGCGTCCATCCTGACCATCACCGCTGGCCTCGGCACCGACCACCGTCCCCGGACCGAAGCCCGCCCGACCGAGCACGCCAACACATCCGGCCCGCGAACACCGTGACGGCCCGGGTCGCGCGCCTACCGGGACGGTGCGCCGACCGCGCCTGCCGACCGCGCCTGCCGACCGAGCAGGCGCCGTGAGAGGTTGTGGGCGAAGTCGCCGATGACGCCGAAGCAGGCGAGCCCTACGTCACCGGGAGGGCGGCGTCGTTCGAGAAGGCCTCGGCGACAGCCTCACCCGCGTGCAACTCAGCGTCGACTAGCTGGAGTTGGAGCACCCGCGGTGATCGCGCATGCCGAGATCCGGGTGGAGGCGGTGCAGAAGCCACCCGCTCCCAGTGGGTTCGCCCTCGCGAGAACGCCATGGGGCAGGTAGCCCATGCGGGTGACTCTGCTCATCTGTGGCCTCAAGGAGGGAACCTGCACCTCAAGGTGCTCACGGGCTCTCCTGTGCGCGCCGTCATCGCTCGACGCCGGGAGCACCCCCATGCACGACACCGCAGCCCGCCCCTTCCCTGAACGTTCCCGTGGTGCCGACACCGTCCTGGACGTCCTGCGCGACGAGGGCGTCCAGTACATTTTCGGCAACCCGGGAACGACCGAACTCCCTCTGCTCCAAGCCCTCGAAAACCAGCCGGACCTCACGTACGTTCTGGCACTGCAGGAGGCGTCAGCAGTCGGCATGGCCGACGGATTCGCCCGGATCTCAGGGCGCCCGGCCGTGGTCAACCTGCATGCCGCCGCGGGTCTGGGTCATGCGATCGGCGCGCTGACCAACGCCGCGGCCGCCCGTGTTCCGCTGGTGGTCACCGCCGGGCAGCAGGACCTGCGGCATCTGTTCCACAACCCCGTCCTGGCCGGGGACCTGACAGGCCTCGCCCGCCCCACGGTCAAGTGGTCCCACCAGGCGACCACTCGGGACGACGTCGGCGAGGCGCTGCGGCAGGCGTTCCACATCGCGCTGACGCCACCGACCGGGCCGGTCTTCCTCGCCCTGCCGATGAACCTGCTGGACGAGCGGGGAACTCCGGCTCCTCCGCGTATCCCCACAAGCCCGCCCTCCCCCGCGCCCGTCGAGCAGTTGGTGAACCTGCTGAACCGCGACAGGGCGGGGAGCGTCGCCCTCGTCTACGGGGACGAACTCGCCCGCACCGCCCCCGGCGAGGGCGTTGCGCTCGCCGAAACCCTCGGAGCTGACGTCTGGGGGCCCGGCTGGCCTGCCACCAACCCGTTCCCGACCGGCCACGGGCGCTGGCGGGGATTCCTCCCCACCCACGTCACCGGCATCCGTGACGCCCTGGCCTCCTACCGCACCGTCCTCATCATCGGAACGCACGTCTTCGACCGCTACTACCCCTACGAAGCGGGCCCCGTGCTGTCCGAGGGCATCACCAGCATCCAGATCACCGCGGATGCGACCGCGCTGGGCCAGAGTGCGCCCCTGGACCTGGCGCTGCACGGAGACCTCAAGCCCACCCTCACCGCACTGATCACCGCCCTGGGCGCCTCCAGGACACCCGATTCGACAGCAGCCGAAAATGCCGCGCCACGCGGAGAGGCCGGAGGAAGCGACGGTCGGAGCGCCCTCGACTGCACCACCCTGGCGGACGTACTGGACGACTGGCTCGGCCCGGACACCGTCGTCGTGGACGAAGCACCCCAAGCGGCCCGCCACCTCCGTGCTGCCCTGCAGCTCGCGCCCAACCAGTACCAGTGGGTGGCCGGAGGCCTCGGCTGGGCCATGCCGGCCGCCGTCGGAGCCAGCCTGGCGCGCAACCGGGGCCACGTCCTGTGCACCTTGGGCGACGGGGCCGCCATGTACTCCCCCCAGGCCCTGTGGACTGCGGCCCGGCTTCACCTGCCCATCACCTACGTCGTCGCCAACAATCAGGAGTACAACGTCCTCAAGGCCAACTGGCGGCACCGCAAACCGGAATCCACCGCGTTCGTCGGACTCGACCTGCGGAAGCCCGCGCTCGACTTCAGCGCCCTGGCCACCTCGATGGGCGTCGCCTCCCATCGCGCGGAAACCCTCGACGAACTTCGCGACGTTCTGCGCGCACCGTCCACCGGCCCGCGGCTCATTGACGTCACCCTCCCGCCCGGGAGCTGACCCACTGCCGTACACCACCGGCAGGGATCGCATCCCAGGTGCACGATCGCGGCAAATGATCTCGATGCCGGGCCGCTCGGCGAGCCAGGCCGCGCAAGCGTCTGCCTCCCGGCCCGGCGGGAGGTCGATGGGGCGACGCGTGCCGACGTCGACGAGTACGGTTCCGTAGAGACGGTCTTTGCGCCCCGCGTACTCATCCGCGCCGCCCACGCGGGGCGCGGCGACGGGCGACTCCGAGAGCGAAATGCCCAGTCTCAGCAGGGTCGGCTGACCGGCGCTTCTGATCGGAGGGGTCCGCCGAACGGGCCCCAGCCCGACCTGCCAGCGCGAGGCCGACCGAGACGAGGGGCGATCGCAACCGTTCCGTCCGCCGGCCGAACCGGTGGGTGAGCCCCGGAACCTGCTCGGCGAACGTCCCGCGGGCGCAACGGTCGTTGTCGCATACGAGACGACGTGCCCGCATATCGAGTAACACTCTTCGGCCGGCGACAGGGCGGTCGGTGAGAGACCGCTGGTAGTAGCAGTGCACCCGTGAGGACCAGAGCCGGAACTCGTCTTCAAACTCAACCGTTCCCGTGCACGGTCACATCGTGCTCTCCCGGCGGCCCACCTCCCCCTCCATTCCGTGCCGTTCTTGTCGAGCACCGGGACCTTGGGGGGAAAGCCCCACCTCAAAGCCGGTGGACAGCAGGCTCCCGGGAGCGGATCTTGCTTGCGAATACTGGGATGCACCAGCCAGTCGCTACCCGCCTACTGCGAAGGATCCCTTCGGTGCCGAATCATGTGCGTGCCTCGTACGACCTGCATCCCTTGGACCGGGACACGTCCGCTCGGCATACGGTGATACCGACAGATCCTGCCGCCCAGTTACCCCTCCGGCGCAGGCGTCCGGGGGCACGTGGCGCGCGGCTCGGCATGCTCGGGGCGCTGGCGACGGTGGTGATGGCAGCCGGCCTCACGACCGCCGCCTCCGCGCACCCCACCGTGGCAGCGCCGGCGGCACACGACGGCCACCGTGCCACCCAGGCGGCCCTTGAGGGGGTCGTCAAGGACGGGCCGCCCGGCGGCATCGCGGTTGTTGCGCAGCAACACGGCACCTGGGCAGGCCGCGCGGGCAGGGCCGACCTTTCCACCGGCCGGGCCCCACGGGCCGATGACCGCTTCCGGGCAGGCTCGATCACCAAGACGTTCGTGGCCACCGTGATCCTCCAACTGGAGGCCGAGGGGAAACTGAGCCTGAACGACACCGTGGACAAATGGCTGCCGGGCCTGGTCCAAGGAAGCGGCCACGACGGCCGGAACATCAAGGTCCGTCAACTCCTCAACCACACCAGCGGCATCTACAGCTACACCGAGGATGCCTACTTCAAACGAACGGAGTTCGGCACCGCATTCCTGAAGCACCGCTACGACACCTGGACACAGGAGCAGATCGTGCGCCTGGCCATGACTCACCCGCCGACATTCGCTCCCGGCAGCAACCAGTGGGCATACTCCGACACCAACTACGTCCTCGCCGGAATGGTGATCAAGGAGGCCACCGGCCACTCCTACGCCCGTGAGATCGAGCAGCGGATCCTGCGCCCCCTGCGCCTGGAAGCCACCATGCTGCCGGGCACCAGGGCCCGCATACCGGGGCCCAGTGGACGCGCCTACTCGAAACTCACGGGCGAACTCGCCGGGCCGACCACACCGGGAAGCCGGACCTATGACGTCACCGAGATCAATCCGTCCCTGGCCGGAGCAGCCGGTGAAATCGTCTCCACCGCACCTGACCTCAACCATTTCTACCGGGCTTTGTTCTCGGGAAGGCTTCTCAAGGAACGTCAGATGCGGGAGATGACCACTACCGTGGAAATCCCGCAGGCGCCGGGTGCCTCCTACGGTCTTGGCCTGATGAAACTCAAGCTGGCCTGCGGTACCGAGGTGTGGGGGCACAGCGGTGGTATCCAGGGCTCCATCTCACAGGCCCTGACCACCGCGGACGGCACCTACGCGCTGGCGCTCCACTTCAATGGCGACTGGAACGTGCACGAGCAGCGGGTCGTCGACGCCGAGTTCTGCGGTCAGTGAACTGCGGGCACACGGCGTCGCCATATCGCTCGCTTCGGATTCTCCCCCGTGCTGTCTCTGAGACCAACTGCGCTTGAGAGAAGCTCAGTTCGCTGCGGACTTCGAGACTCAGGAGCCGTCGCGCCGCAGGCCGCAGCCTAGTGGCGGCCAGCTAGAGCAACATTCTCCCCTGATCGGGGGAGGCCGTCGGTGTCGTCAGCCAGTAGAACTGAGCAGTCGCTACGCCCTTGTCTGCAAGGCTCTGCTCGTGCAATTGACTGCTCAGGCCGGAGAACTGTGCGGTTTCACGGCTGGCGACAGCGTGAAAGAAGAAGAGAGCAACGGTAGGAGAATGATGTGAACGACGGCTATGCGCACGGTGGCAGGGGCAGTTTGGGCAGCGCTGCGATGCACAGTACGCTACATGCCCGTGAGGTACTGAGAATAGGAATGCTGGGACTGTTGGGCATCGCCGGTATCGCTCTTGTTGCGCTAATCCTCGTGGGTTTTCTGGTTTTCTCTTTTCCTTCATCCCCCGTCATGTGGTGAGTCGCGCATTCTCGTGACTCCGGAATCACCGCTGCGCTCACTGAACCGCTTTCATCCTGAATAGTTGCTGGTCGGCAGGGTGTGGACCGCTTGGACGAGGGTGCCGATGCGGCGGGTGGAGCATCGGGCGCGGCGGAAGGCCCGTCAGGGCTTCAGTTGGGTGAAGGCGCGTTCGCCGGGTGCTCGAAGCGGGGCGTGGTCGCGGTTGAACTGCTGGTGGTGCTCGGGCTGTTCGCGTTGGTGGTTGTCGGGGGTGCGGAAGGTGGCGCCGGTGCCCTGGTGGGCGCGGTCGGCGAGAACGGGGATCTGCCGGGTCGGGCAGGCTTGGACGATGCCGTGGGTCCGGGCCGCGGTCAGGTCGTGGGTGCGGCCCGGTGTCGCGCGGGAGAACCACGGTGGTGGGGCGGGTGATGACCTGCGGGTTCGTGCCGTGTTTGCGGTGTTTCGTCGAGTAGTACGGTTCGTCCGCGCGGATCCGGTCGATGGGGATCAGGGTGCCGTCAACGATGATGTGGTCGCCCTCACCGAGGCCGGTGATGGCTTCGCGGAGGCCGGGTGCCCTGCAGGCCAAGACGTCCAAGGTCTCGTCGGCGTATCGCCGGGCGGTGGCCTGGGATGTCCCGAAACCCGCTCCAGGCTGCGGGAACGTCTCGTTCTTCCGCAGATGGACGAGGGCGAGCAGGGCCTGCTGGAAGTAACTAGGCTTGCGCCGCCGTGTGTTGCGGGCTTGGCGGTTCTCGTGCGGCAGCCGGGCGACATGCTCGGCGAGTTCGTGCGGGACGTAGCCCCGTTCCGGTCGCAGCGGTCTGGCTGAGAGAGGGCGCGGCACCCTGCTCTCCGCGCTTGAGGGCAGCGCGAGGATCATGCAGTGGTGTGCGGGCGCCCGCAAGCGTTGCCCGGGTTGGCCGCGGGGTGGTGAAGGCCGAGGCCAAGGACTCGTAGAAGGGCCCGGCCGCAGCGCGGACTACCGGGAGCCCGCCACAGGCCGCTGCTTGTAGAAGGACTCCTTCAAGTAGGCGGCCTCGTGCGGCTGGTAGGGCTCCTCCAGGTAGGCGGCCTCGCCGTCGTCGAGGTCGACGTCTACCGCGGCGACCGCGTCGGCCAGCTGGGACGGCTTGGTGACTCCGACGATGGGCGAGGTCACCGCCGGATGGCGCATCACCCAGGCCAGGGCGACCTGGGCCGGCGACAGACCCCGCTTGCCCGCGATCTCCTGGACACGCTCGGCCACCGCCTGGTCCCCGTCGCGGTAGAGGATCTTGCCGCCCTCGTCGGTCTCGGCGCGCGCCGTGGCAGTGTCCCGGGCCCGCGTCAGCCTGCCCCGGGCCAGCGGGCTCCACGGGATTACGCCGATGCCCTGGTCGGTGCAGAGCGGGAGCATCTCCCGCTCTGCCTCCCGGTGGATGAGGTTGTAGTGGTCCTGCATCGACACGAACCGGGTCCAGCCGTTCAGGTCGGCCAGGTACAGGGCCTTGGTGAACTGCCAGGCGTACATGGAAGAGGCTCCGATGTAGCGGACCTTCCCGGACTTGACCGCGTCGTGCAGCGCCTCGAGGGTTTCCTCGATCGGAGTGTCGTAGTCCCAGCGGTGGATCTGGTACAGGTCGATGTAGTCGGTCCCCAGCCGCTTCAGAGAGGCGTCGAGCTCGGCGAAGATCGCCTTGCGGGACAGCCCGGCACCGTTCGGACCGGGGCGCATCCGCATCCAGACCTTGGTGGAGAGAACAACCTCCTCGCGCCGGGTGAAGTCCTTGACCGCCCGGCCGACGATCTCCTCGCTGCTTCCGGCGCTGTACCCGTTGGCCGTATCGAGGAAGTTGATACCGCTCTCAAGGGCCTGCTTGATGATGTCCCGGCTGGCGTCCGCGCCCAGCGACCAGGGCTCGCCGCCCCGCTCCGGCTCGCCGAAGCTCATACAGCCGAGAGCTATGGCGGAGACTTCCAGTCCGGACTTCCCGAGTTTGATGTATCGCATGCTTCGGAACCTAGGACTTGGAGTGCGCTCCAACACAAATACCTCTCGGTCCGGGCTTCGGAGGCGTGGGGCATGTATGCCCTGTCAGGTTTCGACCGTTTCGGCTGTAGTGCCAGGGCATCCCGTGGTAGCGAGTATCGGCACTACGCTGATCGGAATCCGCAGGGGGTTGTGCGTCTGAGGGGAGGCAGAAGCGGAGCTGCGGGCACACTCCACCAAGTCCACCAGTCACGTCTCACGCCGGCGCTCCCGGTCAAAATCAGGGACCGTTTCGGGGGGGGGGCGTGGTGACCACTGAAGTCGCTGAGGCGGTGGGAGAGGTTGCTTCGGGCGGGATGCCCTGCCGCCTTGGCATTCTTCTCGTGGAGTTTTCAGACAGGCGCGGATCCTCTATCGGGGTCGGCGCGACCTGCGGCGTCTCTGTCGCAACTGTGCCTCGGCCACGGCGAGGTTGCCACCGGAAGGCGAGGGTGCGGGGGTGGCCGGGCCCAGGGTGCGTTCCTGGGGACCCACACGCTTTGGCAGAGATCGAGCGCTTCCTCGTGGTGGCCGAGGTCGCTGAGGGCATCGGCAAGATTGTTGCGGCTGTCGGGATGGTCGAGACCGAGGGTAGGTCGCGGTCGGCCAGCACATTGCGGCACAGATCGGCTGCCTGCTGGCGGTGGTCGAGCCGGTGAAGGACGTAAGCGAGTTCGTTACGGCTGTTGAGCGGGCGGGGACGGTGGGCGGCTTCGGATCGAGGCCTCAAGATGCGTGAGGACCAACTGGAGCCGCACCCACGGAGGACGGGGGTGCGCGGGCAACTCCCGCTGATCCGAACGGCGCGGAGGGCACTGGCGCCAGGGCCAGTGCCGAGTGGCTGTCGGGACTGGTGGGTCCTTCACTGCTGCTGTGGGCTGAGGCGTACGAAGGGCAGCTGGCGTCCGACCGCGTGGTAGTCGTCCGGTGTGCCGTCGACGGAGAAGCCCATGAAGCGGACGAGTTTGCGTGCGGCTTTCGGGTGGCGGGGTGCGTAGCGGGCCATGAAGTCGCCGCCTTCGTCCGTGCCGAGTGGGTGTGCGGTGACGGGGATGGTGCGCAGGCCGACCTGGATGCTGGCCCGGGGTGTGGCAAGGAGGTTCCGGTACCAGGCTGCTTTGGGGCCGAAGCCGGAGCAGACCACGTAGCTGCCGTCGGTCCGGTCGTGTTCGACGACTTCGATGACGACGCGGCGGTGTTTGCCCGAGGCGCGGCCGGTGTGGTTCAGCAGGAGCAGTCGGCCGCCGAAGAGCCAGCCCAGGTGCAGTCGGTAGAGGTGGATGGGTGCCCGCAACAGCAGGCGGCGGATGCCGGTGGGCGGGGCGGGGCGTTTGGTGATTTCCATGGCGGGTGTCCTTCAGATGCGGGTGAGGACGGTGGCGGGGCACCGTAGCCGCGAGGAGGTCCGCAGGCCTGGTGCATGTCCCGCAGTTCGAGCACAGTTCCGTCCTGCGGTTCGAGTACGGCCGTCGCGCCCGGTGCGGCGTTTGCCGGTGGGGTCATGGCGCACCGTCCGCGCTGGGTGAGGCGGTCAGTCCGCCGGAGTAGATCGCGAGCACCTCGGGTCCCCAGCGGGCCATGCCCTCGGTGGACAGCGGGTCGGTGTCCAGGACGGCGGCCAGATGGTCGCGCAAGAGCAGTACGGCCAGGTCGTTGGTCATCAGGATCGCCGCGCGCACCGCCGGGTCCCGGCCCGGTGCGGCGAGCCCGGCCCGGGTCATCGCGTCGAGGGCCGCCCGGCTCAGGTCGTAGAGCCGGGCGAAGAGCTGCCGCCCGGAGCTGCTGCCGGAGAGCAGGAGCCGGGAGAGGTAGGAGGGGATGGGGGAGTCTGCCGGCAGGTGCTTGAGTGTTGCTGCGGCCAGCGACCCGTGCGCCGCGGGATCGGCGAGGTCCGGCGCGCCGTCGGCGGTGATCGACCCCAGTATCTGGTCGAACGCGTCGAGGACGTATCGGTCGACCTCTTCGCGGAGCCCGTCCTTCGAACCGAAGTGGTGCAGCACCAGGCCGGGGGAGACCCCGGCGGCTGCGGCGATCTGCCGCACGGAGACGCTGTCCGGGCCCTTCTCGGAGAAGAGACGGAGTGATTCATCGCGCAGGACTGCGCGGGTGGTCCGGTCCTCGGAGGCTGAACGCATGTTCAATATGTTAAACATCCGTTCAATCGGTTGGCAACGAGGGTGCAGTGCACCCGTGCGCCCGCTTCTCAGGGCTCCCGCGCAGTCCCTTGGGCCACGAGATCCGGGAGGAGTACTTCGTCCGGCTGTCCCCGCTCAAGCACCGCAACCTGAACCTGCTCGGCTGCTACAGCTTCACCGTCCCGGTCCCGGCCTCCGGCGCTTGAGGCGCACGCTGTGCAGGAGGAGGCGTGCGCTGTGGCGGCGGGCTGCGGCGGCGGGCGTGTGGTCCCCGACGGTGGCTCAACGGACGATCAACGGCTCCGTCTTCTCACACCCTTCGTCGACGACGGATTGGAGCCGCCGGGCTGACAAATCCTGCACCTTCTCCTGCCCGCGAGCCCCGGGGCTTGCTTGAGCTGTGTGCGCTGAAAGCTTGCTCGCACGTTTCTGAGGGGGCGGGGCCGCAGCAATGCGCCCCCGCTGCCCGACTCGTGGTGGGCCCCCGGCCTTCGGCAGGCGCCACGCTGGTCGAACACACCACCCGCTGCACGACCATCGTCGCGCTGCCGGACGGCATCAAGGCCGAGCAGGTCACACCGCACCTCACCAGGAGCCTCCTCGTCATCCCGCCCCAACTGCGTCGAACACTCACTTGGGTCCCCGGCCGGGTGACGGCAAAAGCACCAGGCCATCACCGCCGAGACCCGGATGCCGATCTGCCTCTACAAGCCACGGAGCCCGTGGCAGCGCGGCACCAACGAGAACACCAACCGACTGCTACGGCTGTGCCTCCCCAAGGGAACTGACCTCCGCCCGTTCAGCCAGGCCGACACGGACGCCATGGCCCACGAGCTCAACCACCGTCCACGTAAGACCCACGGCTACCGCACTCCGGCAGAGGTTTACGCGGGCCTCCTGAACAGTGGTGATGCGTTGACCGCGTGAGCTCGCCCTGTTCGCGCCGCACTACGGGGCACAGGCGACCTGTCATGGCAGTCAGGCAGGTTGAGCTGCCGCCCGCCCCACTTGCATCAGATGCGCCAAACTCCCCGGCTCTTCGGCTCGTTCGGGTTTCCGAGCGCGGGGGTTGTTCATGACCCGGGCGGCTTCCTGCATGCGCCCACGGGGACGGGGCATCCGGCTGTGCACGAGGAAGAGGAGGGGGCTTCGATGGACCTGGGTCTGGAAGTTGCACTGGCGCGGGGTGATGCGGATGACCCGTCCGATTGGGCGTGGGTCGCCGCGATCCTCGTGCTCTACCTGCTCATCGGGTACGCACTGGAGTACCGGTCCAAGAGACGCAAGGGTGTCAGGAGCCCCGCGAAGGGCGCGGTGCAAGGTCTCTTCTCCGAACGTCAGGGCATCGACCCCGGGCAGCGGTTCGTCAGCCGCATGGTGATGCTCGGGGGCGCGCTGGCTGCCGGACTCACCGCGTTCCTGACCAGGAACGCGCCCTCGGGACTGCAGTGGACGGCTGTGGGTGTGGTCGCATTGCTCGGGATCTTCGCATGGGCGTACTTCGACCACCGCACCGAGCCGCGCGAGGAGGACTAAACGCAGGCCCTTGGGCCGTACGCGCCTTCGCCCTTGAGGTTTTGACGGGACGCAGCGAAAGCTGCCGACGCCCGTTCCGGCCGAGGGTGCGTGGCATGGGCGCGTCGGCCTTCCCCGGACAATCCACCAAGGAGCTGCTCACCGCACAGTGATGCGGCCCGGGGCGACTTTCGAAGTTCCCAGCCTGCCCGCGCTGGGTGATCGCTGGCGCTGACTGTGTTTTCGGTATCTGGGGCAGTCAAACCGCTATGGAGTGACTGGACATGGGCCCTCGATGACAGGCTGCCGGTGTTCGCCTCGGTGACCAAGTCGTCGTCGGCGCCGACGAGCATGCTCCGCTTGGCGATTGTCGTGTCGTCGGCGTCGATCGCGCGGAGGGTGTGAGGCCTGGAGTGGGTCGCGGCGGCGATGATGAACGCGTCGTAGGCGTCGGCTCTGGACTCGCCGTGATGCGGATCGGCGATTCGTCGCACCGTGTGCTCCGGCAGACGGGCGGCGTTGCAGTTCTGTACGCGGGCGACGGCCGGCGGGAGTGCGCCGATGGGGCTGGCTCGTCAACGATGAGGAGCATTCTTCCGCGCTTGGCCTTTGCAGCCTGGTGCACACCGAGCCTACGGGCGGTGTGGCTCGGGAGTGGGTGGTCTGTTCACGGCCGGTGGGGCCGGGTTGGGGTCCATGTGAGGAGTCGCTCGTGGGCGGGCGGCAGAGCATCAGGGGGCAGGCGCTCTCGCGAAGTTGGCTCGATTTGATTTAGCGTTCAACTTGTGTCTATTGCATGCTGTTCGTGTCGGCGCCGAACAGACGCGGCGTCGTACCAATGGCCCAGAATCGTGAGGGAGATGTCTCGGCATGACGCAGACCCAGACGAAGCCCCAGTCGCGGACGCAGGCTCAGTCCCTGCCTCTCCGCCTGCACCACCACGCCTGGATCACGGACGATCAGGAGGCGAACCGGCGTTTCTACGAGGACGTGATCGGCCTGCCGCTGGTCGCGACCTGGACCGAGCAGGAGGTCATGGCCGGCACCGTGCGTTCCTACAGCCACGCCCTCTACGGCCTTGCCGACGGCAGCGCGCTCGCCTTCTTCCAGTTCGCCGACCCGAAGGACCAGGAGGAGTTCCGGACCGGCATCAACTCCACCCCTCTGCGTCACATAGCCTTCAAGGTGGAGGCTGAGACGCAGGATGCCATCCGCGAACGCATCGCCGCGGCCGACTACGCGGACGCGAACCCCCACGTGCTCGACCATGGGTTCGTCGTTTCGCTTTACCTCACGGACCCCAACGGTCTGATCCTGGAGTTCGCCGTCGACCACCCCGACGTGGAGAAGATCGACGCTGCGCAGCGCACCACCGCACACGCCGACCTCGCCCGTTGGCTCGCCGGCGACCACACCAGCAACAACCGATGGCGCTGACCCCTGCCTCTGCCTCTGGTGCGCGGAACCGGACTCCACGAGTCGAACACGTCCTGCTCGACCGAGAGACGTTTGCAGAAGTTCCCGGACCCCGCCGCCGCGTGCTGTGGGAGACAGCCGCTCCCCGGCCCGGCGTCGGGACGCGGGATTGTGCCCGGGGCAGGGGGGGGCCGGGGTACGGCGGGTGAACTGGGTACGCAGTTCCTGGCGCAGGGCGGGGCCGATGCGGCGGGTGTGGCCCACGAAGACGGCCTGCTGGGCGACGGTGCGGAGTTTGGTGTTCGTGCGCATCGATATCTGCCGCAGCAGGCCCCATGCTTCGTCGGGCGGTATCCGCCCGGTGGCGACGAGCACATCGATGGCCTGGCCGACGACCCGGCGCGCACGGGCCGGGCGCGCCCGAATCCCGGCGGGAACAGGTACAGAGGACGTGACCCAGCATTGCATCGCCGCCGCGAACGACCTCTCCGCCCAGTACCTGGCCCTGGACACCACCGGCATAAACACCACCCTCACGTGTGCGCACCGTGCCCTTGCTGCCCGTCCGCCCCAAGCGCAGGAGATGCTGTGGCTGGCGCACCTGCTGAGCGGGCACCTCGGCCTCCTCCTGGCGGAACTCCTGCCGCGCCTGCGCACCATGGACTGCGGCACCACCCGTTGGGCCCAGCACAAGGCCGATCACGACGCCGCCCGCCACACCCTGGAAGCCGGGCCCGGCTCCGGCCAGGGTGGCGCAGGCATTCATCTGCGCGACCTCACCCGCAGCTGTGTGCGGGCCGGCCGACCGGGTAGCCCGCGAGGGTTTCTCTCCGGTGGGCGTGGCGGGCGGGGTGGGCTTGTGAGCGGGAGTCTGCGAGGTGCCGTATCAGGCTTCGTCGTCGACTTCCGATTCTTCTCTCCCGCCGCTGTCGCGAACGCAGTTGGTGGAGACGCGTCGTGTGGGGGCTGTCGAGCTGTTCGGGGAAGGTGTCGCGAACGCGGAGATTGCCCAGGGGGTGGGGGGGCGTTCCGAGAGTGTGCGACGTGGGCGGCGGGCATGGGAGGCCTGGGGTACTTCTTCGGCCCTGCGACGATGTGCGGCCACCGGACGCCCACCCCAAGCCGGCCGACGCGCAGGTCGAGACGCTCCGAACCGCGAACAGACGGTAGGCCAACGACGCAAGTATCCCTGTACGTTCTGGGCGGCGCTGAGGAGTTGCACCGCCTCGGCGGGACTGCCGCCTGGCCTGGAGGAATGGCGGACACCTTGCGAGGGTGCGGGGTGATCAGCGGGGGACGTGCTGACCCCAGTCGTAGTGGTCGCGGCCGTAGTCGTGCGAGCGTTCGCGCACCCGGTCCCTGCCGTCCTGGGTCTGTTCCGTGCGCTCCGGGGTCCCCGAGCTCTGCGTTGCAGATTCCCGTGGCGCGGAGGAGGGATCGACGGCGGGTGCCTCATGGGTCCGGGATTCCACTACGCGCCCGCTCCTGGCGTCGATGCCGATTTCGTGGAGTGTGCGGCTGTCCCGTACGCCGACCTCCCAACGGGGGGAGTCGGGCCGCCCCTGGATGGAGAGAGCGTCGACGAAGCCCTTCCCCACCTTCTCCAGTGCCTTTGACGCCGCTTGGTCGCGGTCAATGGTGGCCTCGTCGAGCAGCCCGAGCGGGATGTTCAGGCGCTTGCGGGCGTGGTCGGGCATGCGGTCCGCGGTGCTGCCGAGGAGAGCGCCGGTCGCGGCGTCCACCGTGATGTGGTGAACACGGGGCTCACCAGTCATCACGTCGACCTTCCAGGCTTTTCTGTCGGACTTGAGCTCGACGGATGTCACCCGGCCACCGTCGACCGAGTTCTGGGCGCTGCGGGCTGCCTGCGACTGGGCCACGGCAGGGCCACCGGTTTCTTGTGCCCCTGTTGCCTCCGGGGTGGCCGAGGCGGGGGAGGAGCTGGCCGGTGCCGTTGTCTCCGGCGTGGAGGGGGCCGCCGACTGTTTCTGCTCAACCCCCTGAACCCCGTTGCAGGCGGTGGCGCCGAGAGTCAGAACGGCGACAAGAACGGGTGTTGCTGCGGCGGAATGCCGGGAGAACTTCACGGGAGTTCCTCGGAGGGGTGCGGTGGAGATGCTGACAGCAGGACCGTCCCGCACCTTCCTGAACACACCCTGAAGTTCCCTGAAGGCCTCTTAAGCATCGAAAGTAAGCTAAAGGCCTACAAGGCGATAATATCGGGCAAATGAACCGGCTTCTCATAGTCGAGGACGAGACATCGCTCGCCTCCGTCCTCCAACGCGGCTTCGAAGCCGAAGGCATGCACGTCGACCTGGCACACCAGGGCGACACCGGGCTGCGCCTGGCGCTGGAGGGGGAGTACGACGCGATCATCCTCGACCTCATGCTGCCCGGCCTCGACGGCCACCGCGTCTGCACCGCGATCAGGGCGGCCGGCCTGTGGACACCGATCCTCATGCTGACCGCGAAGGACAGCGAGTACGACGAAGCACAGGGCCTGGACACCGGCGCCGACGACTACCTCACCAAGCCCTTCTCCTACCTCGTGCTCCAGTCCCGCATACGGGCCCTGCTGCGGCGCACCGCCCGCGGCCGGCCGCAGCGCATCATTGCCGGCGACCTGGTGCTGGAAACCTCCGCCCGCCGATGCATCCGGGCCGGCCGTGACATCGCGCTCACCTCGCGGGAGTTCGACCTGCTCGCCGTGCTGGCACGCAGACCCGGGACCGTGGTCTCCAAGTCGGCGCTGCTGGAAGAGGTCTGGGACCTGCCCGGGGAGAGCGACCCGAACGTGGTCGAGGTCCACGTCAGCGCGCTGCGCCGCAAGATCGACCGCCCCTTCCCGCACAAGCTCCTGCACACGGCGCGCGGCCTGGGCTACCGCATCCTGACCGACGGCGCACCATGAGCCTGCCCGCACACGCGCAGCCGGCACCGGAGACCGCCGGGAACCGCACCCTCCAGGACCGGCCGATGAACACCACGCCCCGTGCCCGGCTCCGTCGGCGCATCGACTGCGCCCGCGCCTCCGTACGTGTTCGCACCGCGGCCACGGCCTCCCTGGTCGTCGCGGCCGTACTTGCCGCCGCCGGAGGAGGGCTCCTCGTGCTGGTACACCACGGACTCGTCGAATCCGCAGAGGAGACCGCACTCACCCGAGCTCGGGCGGTCGCCGACATGACCGACAGAGGCCGACTGCTGGAAAGCCTGCCGGTACCCGACGGGCAGGACGGCATCCTCCAAGTGGTCACCGCCGACGGCCACGTACGGGCTGCCAGCGAGAACCTGCTGGGCCTGCCACCCATCGCCTCCTTCGCCCCAGCCCCCGGCCACGGCCACGCGGCCCGTTCCCTGCACCTCGACACCAACGACGGCACACCGCCTCCCGATGCCCCCGCCCACTTCCGTACCGTCGCCGTCCCCGCGTACGACGGCAGCACCCCCGTCACTGTCTACGCGGGAACCTCACTCGCCACCTCCGACGACGCCCAACAGCTGATCCTGCTCGGCATGCTCCCCGGCATCCCGCTGCTCGTTCTCCTGGCAGCCGCCGTCACCTGGCACAGCACCGGCAGGGCACTGCGCCCGGTCGACGCCATCCGGGCAGAAGTCGCAGAGATCACCGACCGCGAACTCGGCCGCCGCGTGCCCGTCCCCAGTTCCCGCGACGAAGTCGCCCGCCTCGCCCGCACCATGAACCACACCCTGGACCGGCTTCAGGACTCCGTGGACCGCCAGCGTGATTTCGTCGCCGACGCCTCCCACGAACTACGCAACCCACTCGCCACCCTGCGCGCCCACATCGAGATGGCTCAGGCCCGCCCGGACCTGCTGCGCCTGACCGACCTCCAGCAGGACGTCATGCGCCTGCAGAACCTCGCCACCGACCTCCTGCTCCTCGCCCGCCTCGACGCGGGCGAGGCCCCCGCGCACCAGTCCGTCGACCTGCACGCCCTCGTCACCGACACCGTCGGCCGCCGCGGACAGGAACGCGTCCCGGTGCACCTGGTACTGACCCCGGACATCCAGTGCACGGGCAACCGCACGCAACTCAGGCGCCTGCTGGACAACCTCCTCGACAACGCACAACGCCACGCCAGCACCTCGGTCACCGTCACTCTGTGCCGTGAAACCACCAACCCCGCCCCGAGGGCCGGCCACGTCGCCGTGCTGACCGTCGCCGACGACGGCAGCGGCATTCCGGAACAGGACCGCGCCCGTGTTTTCACCCGCTTCACCCGTCTTGACGAGGCCCGCAGCCGCGACCAGGGCGGCGCCGGACTCGGACTGGCCATCGCCCGCTCCGTGGCCACCGGCCACCACGGCACTCTCACCGTCACATCTCCCGCCCAGGGCGGCGCAGGAGCCCACCTCGTGCTGCGCCTGCCCGAGAGCCGGAGCGCTCACGCCGACACGACCTCGCGCAGGCAGGAGGGGAACCACCCTGCAACGCGGGAAAGTTGAGGCCACGGCCAAACGCCACCGACGGCCCGCCCCCGGCCGCCCGGCGACGGAAACCGCACACGCCCGATGACGCCGGGCGCGAATCCCCACTCCGTGACTTGAGCACGGCCGGCCGCGCGAGAGGCTGACGCCGACCGACAGCCACGCAGAAGTCATCACGACGGACACACAACACGACGGACACACAAGGTGTGCGCATGCACCGGCCAACCACGCGGAGGGACTTGGTCCCGCGAGCCCCACGGCCGCAGCACCACGCAGAAGCTGGAGCCCTCGTGAGCCGCGAACACTTCGGTCAAGTTCACCGCCACAGCCCATGACGCACTGCACATCGAGGCTCCCTGCACCACCACCGAGGCCGGCCACCCGGCTCGCCCGGTGGTCTGCCGCCCCCAGGGGTGCCAGGCGGCGCGCTATCTCCCGCACGGGGAGGGCGCGTCGCTGCTGGCGGCTTTGTGCCGGGGACACCGACCGTGCGTGGTGCGCATACGAGGCAAGGCCGGTTGTTCTTCAGCGGCGGTGAACAACTACAGACCGTAGCCGGGAGCTTGGCGCAGGACTAAAAGGGCGTCGTACAGGCATTCCTGCGCTTACCGAGCTGTTCCGGCCGGCCGGTGAAACCTCGCAGCGTCTGGTTCAGGACAAGTCGGAGCGGCGGCCTCTTGGTACCGGGAAACCCGGGTGGGGTTCCGGCGCTGCCTTCTCCGGTGTGTCCGAAGGTGCCTCACTCGGGTAGAGCAGCTCTTTTCGGACGGAGGTGGCCTGCTGGGGGCCGTGGGTACACGGGGAGCGCATCCGGGGCGCAAAGAGAGGGTGTGCAGGGATACGGGTGAAGTACGGAGTGGGTACCAATCCGGCGAGCCTTCCGTTCCGAATGCGCACCTTCAGATCTTCGGGAATGTCGCGATCTGCAACTTTTGTTCTATTTCTTTCTCTCGGTGGGAAGAGTTGTGTTGAGGTAGGTGCACGCACTGTGACGGGTTTGCTCGTCGCGGGGCACGCCGTGCGCGGGAAGGTCATGAACGCGCAATTGCCGAGAAGACGGCCTCAGCGCGAAGCGGTTGTGCTGCCGGAGAGCCGGAGCCGTCACCAACTTTGTCGAGGATTGAGGAGCTGGACAGCCATGCCTGAAATCAGTGGAACGAGCACGAGCACGAGCACGAGTACGAGCACGAGTACGAGTGCGGGCGCTTCTGCGCGGGTGTTCCGCGTGCAGTCACCGGTCAAGGTGTGTCCCGACTGCGTGTGCTGCATCGACGGCCTGTGCGGGAGGGGCCCGGGAAGCGGATGCCCTGATGCGGTCGACAGCAAGTGGCCCTATCCGTGTCCGTGCACTTCGAACTCCATGGATGCCCCGCTGCCCTGAACGGGCACGCGTCCTACGGCGAGGGCGGCGGTCGGAATCGGCCAGGGCGGGCGCAGTCGGCGAGAGGGCCCGCACCCGTGCCCGTCACGACGCGCTCTTCCCCGCCTGCCCGCCGCATCCCCAACGCATCCAACTCGCCCGCCGTGTCAGCCGCAGCACCGCCAAGAGCCGGAAAAGAAGGTGACCTGCGGATTCACAGGTACGGTGCACTCCTGACCGGTGGCCTGTCCTCTGCTTGGCGTCGGATGTCCGCGCTATGGCATGCCCGCACTGTGCAGGGACCGGTTCGTGCCGAGGAATCACCAGGGTCACAAGGTTGGTGCGCCGGAACCGGGGTGGGGGAGAGGGGCGGAGTGCAGACAGTGCCTCGCTCTGTGGGGCTGGTTTCAGAGAAATCGGCTTACGGCCAGGGCGCCTCCTGCCCGTGCTGATCGGTCGGCTCATGGTTCGTTGCCCGGAGGCAGGTCGGCGGGCGTGGTCCGTACGCGACTGCGCCCGCCGGGCGGGTGTGCCGCCGGGCGGGTGGTGTGGGGTGTGTGGTTACTGGGCGGCGGGCTGCCAGAAGGCTGCGAGGTGCTTCTCCATCAGTCGCCCGGTGTCCGAGGCCTGTTGCACTGAGTGGCCCGCCTTCGTCTCGTCGGCGACGATAGCCAGGGCCTTGTCGAGGATGTCGGTCGGGCGCTCCTCGTACGCGGCGAAGTACGCCATAACCTCTTCCGGTACTCCGGGGTGCTTCCTGAGGGCCGGGGTGAGGATGGCGCATGCCTCGTGCCAGAGGCTGATGTTCACGTAGGCGACGAGCGCGATCGCCGCGGCGCTGCCCTGGAGGCAGATCCAGTTGATGAACGGCGGGTATCCGTAGGCCACCGAGCCGAGTTTCTGGCCGGGGTACTCCTCCAGTGGTGTGCCGTAGGCGAGGGCCGCAGCGCGGATGTTCTTGCCGTCCGTGCTCACCGGCTCGCCGACCTCCAGCAGGAAGTCCGTGGCAGCGGTGTTGGGGAAGCGTGCGGCAGACAGGGCAACGGGCCCTGTCACGTTGTCGAGGGTGGCGGTCTCCAGGCGGACCAGCGCGGCGACGGCGATGTCCCGGAGCTGTCCTTTTCGCGCTTTGCTGACGGAGTCGTTGTCGGTCGCGGCGTACCCGCACGGCCTGTACGAGTTGTTCGGCGGCGGTGTGGATCGACCGGGTGTCCGGCGCAATAAGGGTGGAGGCCGTCGGGAGTCCTCTTCTGTTCGTGCTGCGATCTCTTGGCGGTCTTCTTTCTGGCGCACGCTCGCGTAGGCGGTGATGACGGCATCGGCGATGACTTTCGCCGCCTGGACCAGGTCTTCGTGGCGGTGGGGCCTCGCCCCGGTACTGACTGCGCCCGCCCCTTCTGGCTGAGTTCGCCCTCCCGCTTCCGCACGATGTCGAGGCATGACCACCACATTGCCCTGTGCGCCGCGTTGAGAGCCTGTCAGCTCGCTACTGCCCAAGTGCTCCCATGCTTCTTCAGCACCTCAAGATGCCTCTCCCGGGCATGGAACGCCCGCGCTGCCGCGAGGCTGGTGGCCCGCTTGTCGCCCTGCGTCCGCTTCACCGGCCGTTCTGACTCCTCAGTCGGCCTGATCCGAAGCGAATGCTTCAACAGCCACTGCTGCGCAGGCTGCAGCGTGTCCCACCCGTATCTGCAGCTCTGGCCCCACCAGGCGAGCTCCTCGCCCTGTACCAGCAGCGCCCCGGTCTACTGGGCAGGGTCCCGCCGGCCTTCACATGCCCGGACGGCAGGACTGCACCCACTTCCCCAGATCCTCACCCCGCACAACAAGTTCACCGAGCCCGTACCGAGGCTCCCGCCGCCCTGAAGGTCCCGAAGAAGCTCTCTCCACGCTGTCAGTTCACCCCCTTCGCCCCCGCCCTTGCCGTAGCGAGGCTCACGTTGCCGGCCAGGCACGGTCTCCGGCGTTCATGTGTCTTTGGGCGGCCAGCAAGCGGTGGCCGCCCAAAGACACATGAGGTGGTGGCGCTATGCCTTGAACACGCCGCGGTTGAGGCGAAGCATCCCGACGACGACGGCGACGATGACCGCGGTGGTGACGGCCGTCCCGACGACCGAGCTGGTCGCGGCGAAGATGCCACCGACTCCGGCCACACCCAGCGCCGCGCCCACCGCGAGGGCGGTCTCCTGGAGGGCCGCGGCGCGCGCCACGTCCTTGGACGAGACGCTCCCCAGCAGGTAGGCGTCGCCCGAAGCCATGGAGACGCCTACGCCCAGGCCGATCAGGAAGCTGGCCGGCCACAGTCCGACAACGGCGGCAACGACGAGGCCGAGAGCGCAGGTTCCCAGGCTGAGTTGCAGCATGTGTACCGGAGTGAAGCGGGCCTGCAGCTTGTGGAAGGCGAACCCTCCCAGGGAAACCCATAGGGCCAGGACCGATACCGGCAGGATGGACAGGAGCGAATCGGCTTCCGCGCTGAAGAGGAAGACGGCGCCTGTGTAGCTCGCCGAGCTGACCACAAGCACGAGCGAGGGGGCACCCAGCCGGGAGAAGCTCAGCATGCGTACGTCGATCAGCGGGTCCTGGGAGCGGAGCTGGCGCATGCAGAAGAACGCCAGGACGGCGCAGCCGGCAACCGTGGCGAGCAAGCGCCCGAACGCCGCGCCGTGACTCTGCAGGCCGGCCACGAACAGTCCGAAGCCGACGAAGGCGAGGGCCGAGGACGCGACATCGACCTTGGTCGACGACGCCTGCCCCAGAGTGACGTCGCGCAGCATCATGGTGGCGAGCACTCCGCACACCAGGGCGACGGCGGCCGGAAGCCAGAACAGCATCGTGAAGGCACCCATGTCGACGAACGCACGGCCGATCAGAGGTCCGATACCGGCTCCGATGCTGTACGTGGTGATCCACAGGGAGTAGCCCAGGGTGCGCTCCGAGGTCTTGGGCAGTCCGCCGATGACCGAGGCGACGCTGGAGACGATCAGGGCGTAGCCGAAGCCCTGGATGAACCGGCTTGCTGTCCATGTCCCGGCTGAGTCCAGGAGCGCGGGGCTGGCTCCCGCGATCGCGAAGACGAACAGGCCGGTCGCCAGGGTCACGCCGGGGCCCAGTCGTGCGCCCAGACGTGAGCCGAGGACCACGCTGGAGGCGAGGGCGACCGTGTATCCGTCGATGAACCACAGGCGCCATGAGTCGGTCAGGACCGGCAGGTCGTAGGCGATGGAGTTGAACAGGGTGGAGTCCACACCGCCCAGGAACATGGGGACCAGGAGCAGCGGGAAAAGGACCTTCTTCGATACGGCGGTGGACCGCGCTGGAACAAGGACAGTTCCGGTCATGGCAGACCTCGTCTCAGTTGGCCTTCTTCGGCGCTTGCAGGAGGGGGGAACACCGCGAGGCCGCCCGGCAGGACTGTCAACTTCACCGTCGTCCTCTACCTCCGAGCCTGTGCGGTGTGTGCGGCCTTGGTCGTTGGTGGTCGTGATGTGCCGCGCGGCTGTAGGTGTTGGCGCGGAACTCAGCAGCGGTTTCGGAGGGCGTCATTGAGTCTCCGATTCAATACGGAACCACCCTAGGTGGTTCTATCAGTCTGTACTCTTCCAGGCAACTAGCCAAGCCGGTTCCGGCTTCTTGCCCAAGCTGGCGGCGCCGCCGTCACGTGCCCGGACGGCCGTGCGAGGGCCGCGTGGGCTACCCGTGGTGAGAGCCCTTGATGACGAACCTCCCGGCGGCTCCGGTGAGGGTGCACTGCTCCGGGGCGGCACGGTGCCAGGCCTGGGCCACCCCGGCGAGGCCAACAGTGCGCAGCGATCTGGTACTTCGCCCGAGCCGGCCGTCCAAGAGCTTTGAGCCAGCGCCGGACCGCCGGGGATGGCGAGCGGCCAAGCAACTGGAGCACGGGCAGCATCGCCGGCCCCGGTTGGCAGGAGCGTCCTCGCCCACGACGCCCCGGTGCTGCGCACCAGAACGGGAGGACGCGGGTATCACGGCGGACGCTCGGCGCAGCAGTGTGCGCGCGGCCATCCGTCCCGGTGGCGAGCACGCTGCGGCCGGGCTTCAAAGAGCACTGCCGTACGAGTCACAGGCATGTCGGCCGGCACTTACCACCGGTCCGCAGGAGGCAGAATTCCGGCCGGTCGCAGCTGTCGTTGCGCAAGTTGAGAGAGGCCGGTCCGGGGGGCTCCCAAAGAACTGCGTGAGCGGTTTCGACGGGCACGCTCCACGGGCCTTTGCTCCTGACAGATGGGGCATGGAGCCATCGTGCCGAGCGTGAGGCAGGAACCCTTCAGTAGCGCATAACTGCCCATAATGGTGCCACTTCTTGTCCTGCGTACGGAAACCACCTAAGGTGGTTCCATGTTCGTCAAGGATTTTCCCGAATTCCGTCTGGGCAAGGTGCTGGCGACCAGCTTCACGGCGACTCTGACGGAACGCTGCGGTGAACCGATCGAGCGCATTCCTGTCCCTGAACGCCTGGTCGACTGGCTGGCCGTCTACGGGATCGTGGTCGACTCCTGCGACGACTCCCAACTTGAGAGCGCCAGGGAATTGCGAGAGGCAATCCATCAAGCCGCGACTGCCGTCGCTCTGCAGACGTCTCCTCCGGCCTCGGCCGTCCAGGTCATCAATGACTGCAGCACCGGCGGCCTGGCCTCAGCGACTCTGTCTCCCGAAGGAAGCCTGGAATGGTGCCTGGGCTCCGCTTCCGTCGAAGACGCACTGAGCGTGATCGCCGCCGACGCGGTCAACATCATCTCCGGTGAACGCGAAGGGAAGATGTCCCTGTGCGCCTCGCCGACCTGCCGCGCGGCGTTCTTCGACACCAGCCGCGGTGCCACTCGCCGATGGTGTGAGATGAACACCTGCGGAAACCGCGAGAAGAAGGCGAGATTCCTCGCCAACAAGCGAGACAAGCCCAGCCTGGCCAGCTGAGAACTCACTCTCCCGGCTGCTCAACACCACCGGGCCACAGGCGAAGGTTTCGCCCAGGCCGTCCGAGCCCCAGGCCGCGATACGGCACACCTCGTGCACGGGCTGTACAAGTGCGTACACGCGCCGACGCCACTCACCGCAGCTGGGTTCAACGCCAGATCCAGCCAGGCGCGTTGAGCATGGACCGCATGGCGAAGCGCTTCTCGCGAGGTCGGAACGACGCTGCTCGGCGACCGCCGAGCCCAAGCGCTGCTGACGACGAAGGCAGGGCGTCATACCCACCACGCGCCCGATAGCGGCGGATCATGCAGTCCTGGGTCTTGCGGGCGGGGCAGTCGGTGCCGTCGAGGGCGAAGTAGCGCAAGGCGGTGAACTGCGCCTCGATCCGGTTGAGCCAGGAGCTGTTGGTCGGGGTGTAGTCCACTCAGAGGCATCGCTGTCCCGTGCCTCCGCGAGCGGCACAACCCACGTTTGGCGCACGGCTCGCTTCCAGCCAGTGGCGACAGCGTGCGACGCTACTAGCTCAGGTGGTGAGCAGTTCGGCGATCTCATGGGCCAGCTCCGGCCCGAGCGAGCCCCAGCCGTCCTTGTAGCCGTACACACTCCCCAGGGTGCGGGCGTCGTAGTCGCCGTTCAGGATGTCTATGTCGGTGGGGGTGATGAGCGACGGGTGGGGGACACCGACGGCGCCCGAGACCTTCAGCAAATCCCTGCGCAGGGTGCGCAGATACGTCGCGGCCCGGATGCTCTTCGAGGGCGCGTCGATGCCGCGCGCCAGCCACGGGTTCTGGGTGGCGATGCCGGTGGGGCACTTGTCGGTGTGGCACTTCTGGGCCTGGATGCAGCCGATGGACAGCATCGCCTCACGGCCCACGTTGATCATGTCGACGCCGAGGGCGAACGCGACGACGGCGTTCTCGGGCAGGCCGAGCTTGCCGGAGCCGATGAAGGTGATGTCGTCGGTCAGGCCCCGCTCGGCGAACACGCCGTAGACGCGGGAGAAGCCCACGCGGAACGGCAGGGACACCGAGTCGGCGAAGATCAGGGGAGCCGCCCCGGTGCCGCCCTCGCCACCGTCGACGGTCACGAAGTCGACCCCTCGCTCACCCCGCTCCATCAGCGTGGCGAGTTCTTCCCAGAAGTCCATCTCCCCGATGGCGCTCTTGATCCCGACCGGCAATCCGGTCTCCGTGGCCAACAGTTCCACGAAGTCGAGCATCGAGTTCACGTCGTGGAACGCGGTGTGCCGCGACGGTGAAGCGCAGTCCTCGCCCGCAGGAATGTCGCGGATCCCGGCAATCTCGTCTGTGACCTTCGCGCCCGGCAGCATGCCGCCGAGCCCCGGCTTCGCGCCCTGCGAGAGCTTGATCTCGATCGCCTTGACGGGCGCGCCCGCGACCGTGGACTTGAGCTTGTCGAGGTTGAACGTCCCGTCCTCGTTGCGGCAGCCGAAGTACGACGTACCGAGCTGCAGAACGAGGTCCGCGCCGTTGAGGTGGTAGGGCGACAGGCCGCCCTCGCCGGTGTTCTGCATCGTCCCGGCCAGCGCCGCGCCCTTGTTGAGCGCCGTGACGGCCGCTCCGGACAGCGAGCCGAAGCTCATCGCCGAAAGGTTGATGACGCTCGCCGGGCGGAACGCCTTCGCGCGGCCGCGAGGCCCGCCGAGCACCTTGGCAGAGGGCAACGCCGCCTGCGGGTCGCTCAGATCGGGCAGCGCACCGGCGAACGTACGCTGCTTCACGTATGCATGACCCTGCTCGTGCTCGATGTCGTTGTCGGTGCCGAACCCGAAGTAGTTGTTCTCCCCCTTCGCCGACGCGTAGATCCAGCTGCGCTGGTCACGGCTGAAGGGACGCTCCTCGTCGTTGGATGTCACGATGTACTGCCGCAGCTCGGGGCCGATCGCCTCCAGTACATACCTGGCGTGTCCCACCAGGGGGAAGTTCCTCAGCAGCGCGTGCTTCTTCTGCACGAGGTCGCGGGCGGCCACCAGCGCCAACCCCGTGGCGGCTGCCGCACCTATGCTCCGAGCACGCATCGCAGACGTTCCTCTCCTCGACTGGCCGAACCTCACGGTGACCGTCTACCCCGCGCCGCGGAAATGCCACGCGATGCCTCAGACCCGAGGGCACCGTCCCTGCGGGAGGGACGTCGGGCGGCCCGTACGGGGGTCGGGCCGCGCCGCGGGCGGGTCAGAGCGCCGAGTCGAGGTGCCCGAGGTGCTTGATGAGGTTCATGTTCTCGGCGTAGTCCACCGGGCAGTTGATGATCGACACGCCCGGGTCCGCCAGTGCCTCACGGAGCGTCGGCAGCAGGTCCCCGGCAGACTCGATGTGGTAGCCCTTCGCGCCAAAACTGCGGGCGTACTGGACGATGTCCGGGTTGCCGAAGTCGGTGTTGGAGTTTTCCCCGACCTCCAGTTCCATCTTCCACTTGATGAGCCCGTAGCCGTTGTCCTCCCAGATCAGAACGGTCAGCGGAATGTTCTCGCGGACCGCCGTCTCGATCTCCTGGGAGTGCATGAGGAACGAGCCGTCGCCGACCGCCGCCAGTACCTTCGTCTGCGGCCTGGCGAGCTGGACCGCGAGCGCGCCGGGCAGCGAGAAGCCCATGGTGGACAAGCCGTTGGAGATGAGGCAGGTGTTCGGCGCGTACGTCGGGTAGAGCCGGGCCATCCACATCTTCAGCGCGCCGGTGTCGACCAGCACGATGTCGTCGCGACCGAGCGCGGCGCGGGTGTCGGCGATGACGCGCTGCGGGGCGAGCGGGTAGCGCTCGTCCGCGGCGCCCTGCTTGAGTTCCTTGGCCAGCAGCGCGCGGGTGGCCGCGGTGTCCTCGTCGTCGATGCTCCAGCGCAGGCCGTCGAGTTCGGTGGCGAGGGCGTCGAGGGAGGCGGAGATGTCGCCGATGATGCCGACGTCGACCGAGTAGCTGTCGTCCACCTCAGCCGGGAAACGGTGGATGTGGACGATCTTCTTGTCACCGTCCGGGTTGATCCGGGACGGGTCGAACTCCTGCAGCTCGTAGCCGACTGCGATGACGACGTCGGCCTCCTCGAACCCGAAGTTGGTGTAGTCGCGCCGCATGAAGCCGAACGTGCCGGTCGCGCACGGGTGGTCGTCGGACAGGACGCCCTTGCCGTGGAAGGTGGTCGCCGCCGACACGTCGAGTGCGGTGGCGAACGCCGCCAGCGACTCCTCGGCGCCGCCGCGCGCCGCGCCGTGTCCGGCGAGGATCACCGGTCGGCGGGCCTCACGCAGCAGCTCCGCCGCCCGCTTGATCTGCTTCGGGGACGGGGCTTCGGGCTGTACGACGTTCCTGCGCAGCGGGCGCAGGTCAGAGCCGTCCGTCGCCGCGTCGACGTCCTCGGGCACGGCGAGGTAGACGGCGCCGGGCCGCTCGGACTGCGCGGTCTTGAACGCGCGCCGCACCATCTCGGGGATGGCCCGGGTGGCCGGGACCTCCGCCGACCACTTCGTGACCGGGGCGAACATGCTCACCAGGTCCACGAACTGGTGGGACTCCTTGTAGTTGCGCTCCTTGCCGACCTGCGCGGTGATCGCGACGACGGGCGTGCTGTTCGTCATGGCGTCGGCGACGCCCAGCATCAGGTTGATCGCGCCGGGCCCCAGCGTCGCGGACATCACACCCGCCGAGCCGGTGAGCCGGCCGTGCATCTCCGCCATGAAGGACGCGGCCTGCTCGTGCCGGGTGAGGATGTAGCGGATCTTCTCCGAGCGGGCGAGGGCGTTGGTGAAACGGATGTTCTCCTCGCCGGGTACGCCGAACACCACCTCGACGCCCTCGTTCTCCAGGCAGCGAACCAGGAGTTCGGCCGCTCCGTCGGGGGTCTGCTTCCGGTGCTCGGCGTCGCTCACGCTGATCGTGTCCTCTCCTGGGTTTTGGCCGCGCCGATGGGCGGGCCGGTCAGCCGTCTACCCCGGCCGGCCGCCCGGACGCCTGCGGACCGGGGCTACGAGAAGCTCAGTTGGACCGGGAGTGCGCCGTCCGGGCCTTCGGCGCCACCTGCCCCGGCATCCCGTACAGCGCGCCCTACGGCAAACAGCGTCCCCAGACCGGGGACACCGCTACGCACGGCTGGCGCGCCCGCTCGGCCAGCCGTACAAGGGCACGGCGGCCTCGACCTGGACGCGTCGAGTGGGAGACGGCCAGCGGCACCCACGGGAGTTGCCAGAGCGGTTGAGGATCGCCCGGGAGACGGTGGCCGATGTGATGGCCGATGTCGGGAGGCCGTCGTCCGAGATGAAGATCAAGACGAGGGTTCGGTGCCTTCCCCGTTTCTGTCCCCGTCCTGGTCCCTTGCCCCGTCCCAGTCCCGCAGTTGGCGCAGCGCGAGGCCGGTCGCCGATTTGCACAGGAACTCGGCGCGCTCGTAGGACAGGCGCCCTCGGCCGGTCTGCGGGCAGATGTCGGACGCGCCCAGAATGCCCGCACGCGCCGGACCCGGGCGTCGGTCGGTGAGGAATACCGGGCCCTGGGTCCGGCCGTCGAGGAGTTCGGACAGCAGCGCGGCCGTTTTCGATCGCCAGGTGATCCACGCGTCACGCCGGTCCGACCGCCGGTCCGTGCGGCAGGCTCGTCGCTCCGGCAGGTCGAGGTCCTGGACGTTCAGGGCCAGCAGGGCCGTCACGGTGGAACCGGACTCGTGCAGCAGCGTCCACAAGGTGCGCTCGCGCAACGGGGCTTCCACCTCTCCCGGCCACGCAGTTCCCGGCGGGAGCGGGGTGGGTGCGGGCGCCGGTGCGCGGTGGCGCCGGGGTACCCGCTGGGGGATGGCCGTGTCGAGGGCCGGGGTGTGCGCCCATGCCCCGAACGCCCGTACGGCGGCTCGGTGCCGGTTCCAGGTGGACGCTGCCACGCCGCCCCACGAGAGGCGGAAGGCACCAGAGATCTGATTGGCCGTCAGTGAGGTGAGCGGCATCCCCACCCCCAGAGCCAGCCGCAGCCGCCACAAGGTCTGTCCGTAGGAGCGGGCCGTCGCCGGTGCGAGCCGGTCCTGGGCCAGGAACGCGTCGACGGCCTCTCCGAACGTCGGCGTGGACGCGTCCCCGACCGGGATCGCCTCGGCACGACGCGTCAGGTATACGCGTTCGGCGGCGTTCCTGGTCAGCAGCGCCGCGCGCTCGAACTCGCGGCGTGCTTCCTCGCCGCGCCCCAGGCGCAGCAGCAGGTCGCCGCGCACGCCGGGGAGCAGGTGGTAGTCGCGGAGCGCGGGGTCAGGGGCGAGCGCGTCGACGAGGGCGAGGCCTGCTGCGGGGCCGTCCGCCATGCCCACCGCGACCGCCTGGTTGAGCCGCACCACGGCGGTCGGCAGGAGGCGGGCGAGGGCGGCGTACAGTCCGCAGATCCGTACCCAGTCGGTCTCCTCGGCGGTGCGTGCCTGGGCGTGGCAGACGGCGATCGCGGCCTGCAGTACGTAGGGGCCTGGCCGGCCGGGCGTACCGGCCGCGCGAGCCCGCAGCATCGCCGCGAAGCCGCGACGGATGAGCAAGGGGTCCCAGCGTCCCCGGTTCTGCAGGTGCAACGGAACCGGTTCGCCGTCGGGGCCGGTGCGGGCCGCCGTGCGGGAGGCCTGGACCTCCATGAGCGCCACCAGGCCGTGTACTTCCGCCTCGTCGGGTACCGACCGGGCGAGCAGGCGACCCAGCCGCAGCGCCTCCAGGCACAGGGCGGGCCGCATCAGGTCGTCGCCCGAGGTCGCCGAGTAGCCCTCGTTGAAGATCAGGTAGACGACCTCCAGGACGGAGGCGAGGCGTTCGGCCAGCTCGGCGGTGTCCGGGAGTTCGAACGGCACCCGCTCCTCGGCGAGTGTGCGCTTCGCCGTGGCGATGCGGCGGGCGATCAGCGGCTCGGCGGTGAGGAACGCGCGGGCGATCTCGGACGCGGTGAGTCCGCCGAGCAGCCGCAGGGTCAGGGCGACGCGTGCCTCGGTCGACAGGACCGAGTGGCAGGAGACGAACATCAGCCGTAGCACGTCGTCCTGTTCGGAGGCGGGATCGGCGGACACAAGACCGTGGTCGACGCCGCCGTCGCCATCACCGTCGAGCCGCTGGCGCTCGGCCAGTTCGTGCGCGAGCGTCTCGCCGTGCTCGGCCAAGCGCCGGTCCCGGCGGATGTGGTCGACGGCGCGGCGCTTGGCGACGGCGGTGAGCCAGGCACCCGGATTTTCCGGGATGCCCGACTCGGGCCACCGCTCCAGCGCCGCGACCAGCGCGTCCTGCGCCAGCTCCTCGGCCACGCCGACGTCGCGCACCATGCGGGTGAGCGCGGCGACGATTGGGGCCGACTCCATCTTCCAGATCGCGTCGACCGTGCGGTGGACGTCCGTCACGGACCGAAGACCTGCTGGATCACGCTCTCGCCGTCACCGACGATCTTCCGGAACCGGCGGCCCAGTTCCACCGCCTCCTCCTTGGAGCGGACCTCGATGAGGGCGAAGCCGACGACGGCCTCCTTGGCCTCGGCGAACGGGCCGTCCATGACGGTGATGTCGTCGCCCTCGGAGACCAGCCGGACACCGCCCGGTTCGAGCCCGCCGGTGGCCAGCAGCGCACCTGCGGCGCTCAGCTCCTCGATGAAGGCGCCCATCTCGGCGAAGAGCTTCTCGTCGGGGACCTTCGCCGTCTCCGAGGCCTTGGTCGTCATCAGGTAGCGCATGGTGTCTCTCCGGTCTCGTCCCGCCCGGCCGGATCGCCGGGGCGTACTGACACGTCGTACCGACGATGTGACAGGGAATTAGCTGGTTCCCTGTTGTATCAGCGGATCGACGTTGCTGCGAGCCCCACGGAAGAAGTCCGAGGCCCGTCCCCTTCGAAGGAGCCCGTCGTGACCACCAGCACCCACCTCTCGCACGCCACAGCCACCACCACCGCCACACCGGCAGCCGCCGCCGGCCAGGCACGCCCCGCTGCCCCGCGCGGCTCGGTCGGCACCCGACGGCTGCTCGCCTGCGCTGCCGTCGCCGGCCCGCTGTGGGTGGCCGTTTCGGTCGCCCAGGCACTCACCCGTGAGGGGTTCGAGCCGACCCGGCACGCGCTCAGCCAACTGGCCACCGGATCGCTCGGCTGGCTGCAGATCACCAACTTCGTGATCGCCGGGATCCTGGCCACGGTGGGTGCGGCCGGACTGCGCCGGGTCATGCGGGGGACGGCCGGTGGTGTCGCGGTGCCGCGGCTGGTCCGGGTGGTCGGGGTCGGCATGGTCGCCGCCGGGCTGCTGACGATGGACCCGGCGGACGCCTTCCCGGTGGGCACGCCGGCGGGCATCCCGCAGTCGATGAGCTGGCACGCGTACGGACACATGGCCGCCGGGTCGATCACCTTCGCCTCGCTGATCGCCGCGGGCTACCTGCTCGGCCGGCACTTCTCCCGGCTGGGGAACCGGCGGCTCGCGGTGGTCTCCCGCGTCGCCGCCACGGTGATGCTGGCCGGCGACGCGTGGTCGATGGGCGGCGGCAGGGCGGGCGCGCTGACCATGGCCATCGGCACGACCGTCATGTTCACGCTGCTCGCGTACGTGGCCGTGCACTACCGGCGTACTGCCTGAGGGCCATCACCAAAAAGTCCCCGCGACCCAGAACCGAATGACCAGCAACCCACGAGGAAGAGAGACAGCGCGATGCGCATTGTGATGGGTGAATTCGTCAGCCTGGACGGCGTCATGCAGGCCCCGGGCGGCCCTGACGAGGACGTTGACGGAGGGTTCGCCCACGGCGGCTGGACGCACCCGTTCTTCGACCCGCAGGTGATGGGCGGTGCCCTCGCCGAGTGGGCAGCCGACACCGACGGCCTGCTCTTCGGGCGCCGCACGTGGCAGACCATGGCCGCGGCGTGGCCCGAGCGGGCCGGTGACCCCTTCGCCGACCACATGAACTCGGTAGCCAAGTACGTCGTCTCCAGCACCCTGGGTGAAGCCGACCTGACGTGGAACAACACCACCCGCATACCCGGCGACCAGGCACTCGACCAGATCCGAAAGCTGCGTGACACCGAGGGCCGGGACCTGGTGGTGATGGGCAGCCTTTCGCTCGCCCGCACCCTCCTGACCGAAGGCCTGGTCGACGAACTGCGCCTCATGATCATGCCGGTGCTGCTCGGCGGCGGAAAGACGATCTACCCGGCCGACGGCGCGCTGCGCACGCTCGAGCTGATCTCGACCGTGGTCAGCAGCACGGGCGTGCACGTGTGCACCTACCGGACGCCATCAACGCAGTCGTCGTCCTGACCGACGGAAGGAACGAGACCAAGGGGGGACCCGAACTCGAAGAGCTCAAGAGGATCATCGGCGACCGGGACACACCGCCCGTCCGCGTCTTCGCCATCGCCTACGGAACCGACGTCGGCGCCACGGAGCTGAAGCAGATCGCCGAAGCCACCCACGCCCGCGCCTACCGCGCCAGCGACCCCAACACCATCCCCAACGTTCTCACCAACGTCATCTCGAACTTCTGACACGCAGCGGACGCGGCGTCCGACCTACCTCATCTGACGGCGGCGCCGGAGCACCCCGGTGCGCCGGGCGGAACACCCAGCGCCAGGACGAGGACCGCGGCGCCCGTCCGCGCTCCGGCCCCGCGTTCGGGGCTGCCGGGGGAGAGGGGCCAAGTCCCCTATGCGCCAAGTCCCCTATGCGGTCCCCTACGAAAAGTTCCCGGCCTCTCCCACTGTTCTCGCAGGTCAGTCCTCCTGGTCAGCGCGTCTGAAAACCCGGACAACCCCAGCTCGCCCCGTCCTGCCCTCCCACCCACGGAAGAGAGAGGGGTGGGGGGCGGCCAGGCCGGGCGCTCCCGGGGGCTACAGCCACTCGAAGGAGAGAAGCGGCCCGCCGTCCCGTGATGCCCGGCAAAGGATGCCGGTCAACGCCCCATGTAGCAGTGACGTCGCCTCGCCACCGGTTGGGGAGTTCCCCGTTCCACCGCGCCGCCAGCGCGTACCGTGTGACCGTGCCGGGCGGGCATGACACGCCAGTGAAGGATGGGCGTGAGAGCGGCGGCAGCTGCACCAAGGAACCAGGCCATGGGCCCGTGTACATGGGCGAGGGCGGTGACCACGGCAGCAAGTGCTTCCCGCAGGTGTCCAAGCCGGGTGACCGCGAACAGTTCCTGCGGAGACTACGGGGCGCCCACGACGGCGCGCAGGTCTGCGGCCACCCTCGCCGCGACGGACTGGTCACTGGCCGACGGGACCCATGTGCGCTCGCGGATCTGCCACTCGGCTTCCTTCGTCCGCTCTTCGGCCTCCTGCCGCATGCCCATGCCCGCGATGCTGTGCCGCTGCCCATCAGCTGCGGAGCGCGGGCAACCTGCCTGCGCTCCGGCCCCATGACGCCGGTCACGTGACTGCTTCGTGCCAGTCTCTCGGGCAGGAGTGCCGATTCTGAGCTCAGCGGTGTGGAACGGGGCCGTGGCTGCTGCGCATCCTTAACAACTGCACCAAGAGGTGTGAGCCGTGCAGTCCCGGATCGAGAAGTGAGCACCACCATGAGCGCGTCCCCTGCCATCGTTGCCGTGCCCCGTACGGGCCGGAGAGCCTGGGCCTATGCGATGTTGTCGGCCCTGGCCGGAGGGGTCCTGCTCGGCATTCTGACGAATCTGGCCCAGGGCTGGCTTCCGGGTGCGGCGAATCAGATCGCCAATTCCGGTGCGGTCTGGTCGGTCGCCGCGTTTGGTGCGGGCGCGCTGCTGGCCCGGAAGGTCGGCCTGCCCGCGGCCGCCGTTGCGGGCCTGCTCGCCGAGTCCGGCCTTGTCGTCGGCTACTACGGTTACGCGGAGGTCGGCCGCGACGGCATGGGCTCGCTGTTCGCCCCCCTCGTCTGGGTCGGCATGGCATGCGTCGCAGGCCCCCTCTTCGGAGTCGCAGGCGCCTGGTGGCGGGGCACCAGCCCGCGCCGCCGCGTCATCGGCCTCGCCGCCCTGGCCGGGGTGTTCGGCATGGAAGGCATCCACTACGCCTGGGGTCTGCAGTACCCCACCGAGGCATGGAGCTGCTTCACCGTGCTGGTGCTCGTGCCGCTCCTCATGAGCCGCACCCACAAGGAACGCGCGCTGACCCTCCTGACCGCCGTCCCCTTCTCGCTCCTGGCCTACCTCGTTGTCTACCAGTTGATCCTGGTGCCACTCCTCGGCTGAGAGGGCCGAACGGAGTCGGAGCTCTGGGGTCATTGCCCCGGTGATCGACTCCAGCGGCGCGCGGGTCACGGCCGCAGCGGTCGACCGCAGGCCGGTCGAGACCTGGTGGGAGCAGAGGTCCGGTCCTCGGGGCCCTTCTGGGCTGCCCCAGCGAGGTCCGGGCGCTTTCATCGGAGGCCGGTCAGAGACCTCGGTTCCGTGGGCGATCGGCTCTTCGTTGACCACCCCAGTGGGCGGCACGGTAGGCGGGTTTGCCGGAACCTCAGGCCGCGCCGCAGCACTGCGTCCATGTCGTCTTGGAGGCTGACCTTGCTCCGCCGTGTGGTGGAGGCGGGCGTGGCAAGGCCCTCCTGCCAGTTGATCTGTGCCGCAGTCGCTCACGGCAGGGTGAAGGCATGACGACGACATGGCACGTCCACCTGGAAACCGATACGGCGGGCCCGGCACGGCCCGGTGTGCCCGCCTGGGCGGAGCGCGTCGCGCACGCCATCCCGCTCGTGGCGCTGCCCGTCGGTATCTGGCGGCTGCCCTTCGCCTTCGGGTACGGAATGGGCGGAGAGCCCCTGTCCCCTGCCTGGTACAACGCGCCTTACGTCTTCGGGCTGACGCTCCTCACCGAGATCCTCGCGCTGCTCAGCTTCGGACTGGTCCGCCGCTGGGGCGAGGTCGTTCCGCACTGGGTGCCGGGGCTGGGCGGGCGGCGCGTCCCGCCGGCCGCCGCGATCGTCCCGGCAACCCTGGGCGGCCTCGTCTTCACCGGACTCGGCATCCACTGGCTGTACGAGGCTGTTGCCGTCGGCACGGCGGCCTGGCCGTACGACGAGGGCTGGGACATTCTCGCGATGGTGATGAGCGGGCTGCTGAACCTGTGGGGGCCGCTGCTCCTGGTGCTCACGTATGCGTACTACCGGCGCCGCCGGCCGGGGGCCCGGAGGAGGAACAGGTCGTAGAGAAGACCGGTGGGGGCGGCACTGGCCGGAGGCGGCCCGGCACCCGGTCACGGACCGTCTCCGCCACTGCGGCGAGGCCGCGCGAGAGGAAGCGGAGTCCATGCTGCCTTGTTCACGGGAGGCCCCGCGCAGGAGGGCCAGCCGCGCGCGGGGCGATGCCGGCCTGGGACGCCTGCGCAATGAAGCCGAGCGGCTCCGCGCACCCCCGGGCACGGAGCCGCTCGAAAGGGTGTACCTCGTGTTCCGGGGGTGCCGTCCGCCGGGGCGGGAACGTACGGTCACGCGGGTTCGTTTGGTGCACAAGATGCTGCAGTGACAGGCGGGGGAGCTGATCACAGTGCCCAAGCACCGGAGCGAAACGGGCGGCCGGCTGGGCATCTTCGCGCTGTTCACCTTGGGACCGTACTGGAGGCGATCCCCTCCGCCCGTGGGAGCTCACGGTCGGCGGGTCTTCGACCGGGTCCGCGCCGAGGTGAGGACCTGGCAACGCGAGGACCGCCGGCACGGGGTGCTTGCCCGCCGCAGCGTCGGCCGGCCCGAGGAAACCCTCTGCTAAATCGCCCGCTGCCCGTTGCCCCGCCGTCACGACGCTGGGCAAGCTGGTCCGCATCGCGGGCAGCCGACGCCTGATCACCCACCTCACCGACCACCGCCCGACCCCGGCCAGCGAGGTTCTGCACTGCTCTCCCTGGTGTCTACGGGGTACGCGCGGGCTCCGTGCCGGTGAGGGGGCGTACGGTCGTCGTCCATCGGCGGAGGAGCCATGTGGCCGCATAGGAGGCCAGGCCTGCCAGCGGGACGGCCGTGAGGGCCAGGAGGGCCCACTGCTGTGCGTAGTGGGTGGCCTGGGTGGGGGTCCTCTCGAAGGTGATCATGGGCCCCCAGGTGTAGTAGCCCCACACCATGAGGAGCTGCGAGCCGGCCGTGCGCACTACCGCGCTCCACGCGCGAGGAGCGGTGGCACCCAGTACGGCGACGATCACCGCGTAGGGGAGGTATCCGGAGGCCAGTCTGTGCCAGCCGGTGACCTGCAGCCCGTCGCCGTCGCCGATCACGGCGATCCACGCGCTGACGCCGCCCGCGAGCAGCACCACGGCGGCGTCCACGGCCAGGGCGGCACCGGGCCGGCGGGCCGACGAACCCTTGAGTGCGTCCCGTCTCATCTCGACTCTTCCTGTCGGGTCCCGGCAGCAGGTTGACGGTCGGCGCGACGGCTGACGCAGAGTGAGCGAAAGTGTCGTCGACGTCGCTGTCCGGGTTCATGAGCGAAGAGGCGAAAACCCCTCATGGGGTTCCCCTTTCGCGCGGATCACAGGAGTAGGGCCCCGCGAGCGTGTGCTGCCCGTACCGATGCCCGGTGTTCGTTTTTCAGTGGTTCGGTGTTCTGTTTTCAGTGATGGCCCGGCGTAGGCGGCTTGAGACTTTTGCTGGTGTGCTGAACCCGGAGCGCCGGGTGGCCGCTGAAACCCGGCGCCGAGCCCCGGTGAAAGCCGAGGGCGAACGGGTAGCAGAGTCAGCCGGGCCGGGTGTCGCGGCCGGGCTCGGGACGCGCGGTGTTGAGCCCCCGGTGTGCCTGAGGTGCACGCCTATCGCTCCGGCCGTTTTTTCCCCTCCGGCGAGGACACGATCCTGTCGGAACTCTGCCGCGTCTGCGGACCATGGACTGCGGTACCACCCGCGGGGACCAGCACATGGCCGACCACGATGCCGCCGGCCACACCTTGGAGGCCGGGCCCGGTACCGGCCCCCGGGTGCTGCCGTCCTGCGTCTGCGCGACCTCACCCGCAGCTGTGAGCGGCTCCTGGCGATCCTCGCGGCAATGGGCGGGCAGCCGGGTGGCCACCCCCGCATGGGCCCCGCCTGAAGCGGCACCGAGCACCACCGGCCGGCAGACCCATGGGTCTGCCGGCCGGTGGTGCTCGGTGCCGCGCGAGCAGGCCGAGTCGTTGCGTACGGACGGTGCGGGCATCCGGGGTGCGGCGCAGATCGTTGTGTTCTTGGTTCAGTCCTGGAGGGTGTCGGGGGGCAGGCGGCGGGTGAGGAAGGCGCGGGCGAGGTCGGTGAGCGGGCCGTTGGCGGCGGCGTGTGCGCGCAGGCGCAGCAGGGCCTGGGCCAGGGGGATGTCCAGCTGGGCGGCGAGGTAGCCGGTGGCCTGGTGGATTTCGGCGTGGTAGAGGCGCAGGCCGCTGTCGGTCGCGGTGCCGTTGACCGGGACGGTGAGGTGGGTGATCAGTGCGCGCAGCAGGATCCGGGCCAGCTGGTGCAGGGCGTCGTGCAGGGCGGGGGTGAGCGGGCCGGGGGTGGTGCGGTAGCCGGTGAGGACGGCGACGGTGGTGTCCCCGACCTGCAGGGGGAGGGCCACGACCGCCCGCGCCCGGGTGGTGGCGGTGGCGGGCAGGAACAGGGGCCAGCGGTCCGGGGCGGCCATGCCCAGGTCCGGCTCGGTCACCGCCCGTCCGCTCCGGGCGGCCTCCAGGGTGGGGCCGTCGCCGACGGTGTACTGCAGGGTGTCGAGAGCGATGCCCAGGCCCTGGGGCGGGTCCGCCCACAGCAGTTCGGGCCGGCCGTCGGGAGTGAGGGCGTTCAGCGTGAGAGTGTCGAGGGCGAACAGGCCGGCCGTGCCGGGCGGCAGGGCACGGGCCGGTCCCTCTCCGGCACGGACCGCGCGGTGCGCGCGGGCCAGCAGACGGGCCAGGGCGTCGTCCGGCGGGACACCGCCTGGGCCGGTGTCCCGGATGCCGCGAGGCATGTCAGCCGGTCCTGTCCAGATCGGCAGGGATCTGCCCCTGGGTGATCTGGCGGGCGAGGTGGGTGAGTTTCTGCTGCCGGGTGCGGGCGTGTGCGCGCAGCCGCCCGAAGGCGTCCTCCACGTCGGTGCCGAGCCGGGCGGCCAGGATGCCTTTCGCCTGCTCGATCACGATCCGCGACTGCAGGGCACCGGTCAGCTGGGCGATGACCTCGTCCCTCTCCAGCAGGCTCCGGCGGTGGTGCAGCCTGGTCCCGGCGGCGTCGGCCAGCAGCTGGGCCACCTGCAGGTCCGCGAAGGAGATCGTGGCACGCCCGGTCTGCAGCAGGTTCACCGCGCCCAGACTCTGCCGGGGAGTGCGCAGCGGCACGGCGGCGACACTGGTGAAACCCGCGGCCGCCGCCCGCGGCGCGAACCGGGGCCAGCGGGCAAAGGCGGGGCCCGCCGGATGCAGCGTGACCGGTGGGAGGATGCTGCCGCTGCGGGTGGCGTCCAGGCAGGGGCCCTCGTCCAGATCGAGCTGGTCCTCCTCCAGACGGGCGCACACCTCGTCGGACGCGGTCACGTAGTCGACGTCGCCGTTCTCGTCCAGGACGGTGACCCCGGCCGAGCGCACCCGCACCAGACGTACCGCGTACGCCGTCAGATCGTGCAGCAGCTCCAGCGCATCGAACCCGTCCGGGCGGGAACCCAGTTCGAGCACGGCCCGGGCAACCAGGAAATCGCGTGGCAGGGAAGACATCACAGAGGTCCGATCCGTCGCCCCCCCCGGATACACGCCCGGCAGGGCCGGGCGCACAGACACACCCGAAGAGGCCACCGTATGGGAGTACGGCTGATGGCAGCCGCGTCGTGCCCGCTGACGGAACGCTCCGGCACTCGCCTCAAATCCTGGACAACCATCCGAGCCGCCCCTGCGACCGGATCCACCCGGCCCAGGCAACTCACGGTACGCACCCCAGCGTAGCCCCAAACCACCGCGCTGGAACCCGGGTTCAGCCACCCACCCCACCCCGATTCGCCGGGCCCGCCGACCGGCAGACAACACCCCCCCCCGCGGTGCACCCCGGGTACGCGGGCAGCTCACGCAGCCCACCCTTCGCGGTCACCGACGGCAGTCCGGGCAGGGCCCTGCGTTGACGCGGTAACTGGACATCGTGGAAGGGGAGTTGAGGCGTAGCTCCCCTCGCCACAGCGGCATGCTCCGGGAGCCCCGGACTGTGCTGCGGCCCGCCGTGCCCTGCCCGGGTGTGACCGGCTGGGGCCGCGGTGCCGACACCGCGGGCCCCAACCCCGCCTCCACAGGGGTGAACCTCCCGCTTTCTCCCTGAGGGAGACACCGCGTGCGGAGCCCGCCCAGCAGGACGGATACGCACGCGCGGCCAGCGGCCAGCGGCTCGCGGCACCACGGCGCGGCGGGCCGCCCATAGGCCGGCTTGTGCGGAAGTCTGCTTCTTCGGCTCAGGACACCGGCCAGGCCGGATGCGCTCGGACGTATGGGACCGCGGCCCTTGAGCCCGGGAGATGCTGCATCGCGCAGCACCCGGGTGACTCGGCCGTACACGGACGGGGCGGTGGCGGGTGGGTCGGTCACGCAGGTGCCGCCCTTGCAAGTGGCCAATGGCCTGGGCCATTTCGCGCGTACTCAGCCACTGGGAATCACTCCCGGCGTGACTGGCCGGAGGTACCCCATGTCCGACCACCCCCCCCACTGCGCCGTGGGACCCCAGGACAGCTCCCCCGCCTGCCCCCTCGACACCGCCCTCATGGCCTCCACCGTCGCACGCGCCCACCGCGCGCTGCGCTCCCGCCCGCTGCCCCGCCCCGACGACACCGAACTACTCGCCAGCCTCCTCCACTCCCACCTGGCCCTCTTCGTCCATGAAACCCAACCCCTCCTCACCGCGACGGACGACAGCACCCGCGAACGGGCCCGCCGACGAGCCGTGCACGACACCGCCTGCCGCGCCCTGGAAGCCGCACCGACATGCGGCCTGGCCGCTGCTGCGGCCCGGCTGCGGGAACTCGCCAACAGCGTCGAACATCTCCTGGCGCTGGGACCGGCCCTTTGGCCCGACTCTCCTCCATCGGCGTCAAGCAGCAGAGACCTCGAACGGCGGCTGAACGTCAAGCGGCGGTGAGGGGGGGGCAGGGGCCACTGGTTGTTGGGGCAGGATGCGGGTTCTCGGGCAGCCGTCTGCCGGGCGTGCGGTGGGACAGGCGCCAGAGGGCTGCTGCGTGGAAGTCGCCTGCTGTCCGCCGTCGGCGGGGGCGGCGAAGAACCCCGGGATCCGGCGGGGTCGTTCGACTCGTCGACAATGCCACGCAGGGCGCCCCTAAGCTGCTGCCTGCCGAGGTCAGTAGAGCCAGCGGTCCAGGAGCCCTGGCCAGAGAAAGCCCTCGTAGCCACGGCTCGCTGAGAAGCTCTGAGGTGGTGACGCGACTGCCGTGACAGTGAAGGACGTCGAGCCACACGCCGACACCCGAGTTGGCGAACCGTGCCTCCCCGTCCGGCGTGACGAAGTGCACCGCCCCGGTCTCCGGCTCGACGCCGAACGAGGACCGCTCGTCCTGATCATCGGGGTCCACCTGCTCGGTGAGACGGTAGAGCGGGCCCCGGGACGTGAGCAGGGCCGGCCCATTCGGTCAGCTGGCCGTACGTTGCCATCGAGCGATCCTCTTCCGTCGGCTGTGCTACTGACCCTGTCGAGCTGGTCTCGGCTCATGGCACGGCCGCACTGGCGGAACAGCCCTTAACCTCGCGCCTTCATGAGCGTGGCTGTCCGAGGTGTGATCACCGAATGATGAGTGCTCCTGACCTGGCGCGATGGGACTGGTTCAGAGTCTTGGCTGGGTCAGGAACGCTGCACTCCTCAGGTGAAGAGGCATATCGGGTCCTTGTACGCGTGCGGTTGTCTGGTGCCTCCGCCGGCTACCGGGCCGTCATCCGGCCCCGGTTCTGGCGCAGCAGAAGCAGGGTGACCAGCTGGCTCGCACGCATGTCGCTCAGTATCCACTGACAGTAGGTGTCAGCAGACTGGCTCTAACCTGCGGCGCATGGACAACAACTGGACCATGGACCTCACACGCACTGGGCGGGCCACCGTATGAGCATCGTCGAACTCCGGCAGTACACCCTGCATCCCGGCGCCCGGGAGACGCTGATCGAGCTGTTCGAGCGCGAGTTCGTGACCGGTCAGCAGGCGGTCGGCATCACCGTCGGCGGGCGGTTCCGCGACCTGGACGACCCGGACCGCTTCGTCTGGCTGCGCGCGTTCCCCGACATGGCGCACCGCCGACGCGCGCTGGAGGCGTTCTACACCGGCCCGGTCTGGCGGGAGCACTGCGACACTGCCAACGCCACCATGATCGACAGCGATGACGTCCTGCTGCTGCGCGGCCCGGGCTTCACGCCGCAGCCGGGCACGAGCGAGGTACTCGCGACCGTCTGCCACCCCACCGACGCGGCCGATTTCAACGCGTACGCCGCCCGGTACCTGGGCCCGGGACACGCGCTGCACCGTACCGAGCACGCTGAGAACGACTTTCCCCGCTTGCCTGTCCGGACCGGGGAAGACGTCCGGATCTGGTTCGGCCAGGCCGAGTCGGCACCCTGGCCGACCCGACGGCTGCGATTGGAGCCCGTAAGCCTCGGAACTCCTCACCGTGCACGCTCGTGAAACGTGCTGTCCGACGGGTGGCCCGGTAAGCGAAAAGTGCCTCTGACCAGCAACAATGAGGATTGTCGAGGTCTTTGTTCCTGCACCAGCCGGAGGCACTTCCGAGGTGAAGAAGCGTATCGGGTCCTATCCGTGCACCAGGCGATATCGAAGGCGCTGACGCCCTGGCGACGTCCGAGGGCGGTGCACGATCCGGGCAAGATCCTGCTGGGCGGGGACTGTTTGGCTGACGTCGGGATGCTGCGGGCCGAGCCGGCCGTGTTCGGGCCGGTGGCCTCCGACCCGACCGTCTCCCGCCTCATCGACACCCTTGCCGCGGCTGGGCCGAAGGCCCTGTCCGCGATACGGGCCACTCGGGCCGAAACGCGGGAGCGCGTCTGGAAAGTGGCCAAGAACGCGGGCCCGTACGTCTCAGGGCAGGTGATCGTGGACCTGGACGGGGCGCTCGTGCTGGCCCACTCCGAGAAGCAGGACGCCGCCGCGACCTGGAAGAAGACCTTCGGACACCACCCTTTGACGGCCTTCGTCGACCACGGAAGCGGCGGGAGCGGGGAACCCGTGGCCGGCCTGCTCAGGCCCGGCAACGCGGGCAGCAACACCGCCGCCGACCACATCACTACCACCCAACTCGCCCTGGCCCAACTGCCGAAGAAGTACCGGCGCGGACGCCGGACACTGATCCGTACCGACTCCGGGGGCGGAACGCATGAGTTCACAGCCTGGCTCCTCCAGCGCGGACGATGGCTGTCGTACTCGGTCGGCATGACCATCACCGATCAGATTCACCAGGCCGTACTCAAAGTCCCCGCCCCTGCCTGGACGGCAGCGGTCGAGCCCGGTGGCGAGATCCGGGACGGGGCCTGGGTCGCCGAGATCGCCGGCGACTGCCTCAAGGGCTGGCCGAGGGGGATGCGGCTGATCGTACGGAAGGAACGGCCGCACTCCGGCGCCCAGTTGCGGATCACCGACGCCGACGGCCTGCGGCTGACCGCGTTCGCCACCAACACCACCGGCGTCCCCATCGCCGCACTCGAACTGCGGCACCGCCGGCGGGCCCGGGCCGAGGACCGTATCCGGGCCGCCCGCGCCACCGGCCTGCGCAACCTGCCCCTGCACGACACCGCGCAGAACCAGATCTGGCTGGAGATCGTCCAGATCGCCCTCGACCTGTTGGCATGGATGCCCATGCTCGCCCTGACCGGTGAAACCCGCAGGTGGGAGCCCCGCCGCCCACCCGACGCGACAGCCGGGCCATCAACGCGCCCACCACCAGCCCAAACAGCCGAAACGGCCCGCCGGGCAAACCGACGGACCGTCACGAAAGATCGAGGTTAACGGGCATGGCCGCTTCACCAGTAGTTCGGAGAAGGTTCCTGCAGGGCCTCTTCGGGACCCTCCTGTGTGTCCCGCGTGGGTACCCTGTTGCCGGCAGAGGAGCAAATCAGCAGCCCAGAGTGTGGTCGGGAGAGCCCAGAGTGTGGTCGGAAGCCAACGAGCCGTCCTGGCAGCTCTCTTCTCTCTCATCTGATCAGCACTTGTCCGACGGCAACCCGTAACACGCACCAGCTCGTTAATCGTGCCGCCATGTGAATACGACACGATCGCCCGGATCCAAAGCGCCAAGGAAGCCGATCTGGATGACGTCATGCCAGATTCCGAACCCTTTGGGCTTGCGGAAAGTGAGGACCTGGCCGTGCTTGACCTGATGCGCCCAAAGGCCGTTTGACGCCGAAGCTCCTCGCCCCTGAGCCCGAATCTCCCATTGGCTCCCAAGACCATCGGGCATAATGATGGCCTTGGCCCATCCACTACTCGTGTGGCCGATGAACAGAGTGAACTCTACGACAGCATCAGAGACAGCCTTCTTTTCGACTCGGTAGTCGATCAGGTCCGCTGGATCTTCCGTCGCGAAAGTTCCGTTGGGTAGGTCTGCCCACCCCTCGCCGAGGCCGACTCCTCCGAGCGCCTGAGCTGAGATACCCCTGTCTGCCGCTTCCTCGTCAGCGCTCCGTGGGGCGATCCCGAAAGCAGGCAGGTGAACGTTGGGCGTTTCCCTATTCTGGGCCATTCCGAAACTCCTTCCTCTCACTGACGCTTCACATTGGCTATTCCTGGTCAACCCCGGTTCTATTGCCCTTTGTTCACCCAAAGCGTTACACCGGGCTTGTCCATCGTCAAGTGGCAGCGATACTCGTGGCTGGCATTGTGCGGCGAAACGGGATCGAGCGGCGGGGTGAGGGGAAGTGAAGTGGCGATTGGGTGCACCGATACAGGCGATGGATGGAATTCGGAATTCCCGTGCGCTTCGGTAGGTCTTTCCGGCCAGCCCCTTTCGTCCGCGCGTTGCCGGCGCCCTCGCGACCGGCTTGTCCTCAAGGACGAGGATGGCGGACGGCGAGCAGAACCACGTCCTTGGCTTCCGATCGGGTCTGCGTGCGCGTGTTTCGGTCCCGGCCCGGCCCCTGGCTCCCTGCTCGCTCAGAGCGTGGGGCGACGGAAAGCGGCGGCTTCGCCCAGGACTCCCTCCGTGCCACTCCCCAGTCAGTTCGGGCACCCTCACGGCTGCCGAGCAAGTGGCGCCGCCAGGCAGGCTTGCCAGGCTGGGGTGCGGCGCCGCGCAGTGGTGGCGGGTTGGCGAGGAAGTCGTCGAACGTGCGTCGCGGGCGGCCGACGAGGTCCTGGGCAGTGGTCGTGGCGGTGGCCTGGGATCCCGCGGCGACTTCCTAGGCGAGGTGGGCGAGGTCCTCGGCGATTCAGCGTGGCGTCCCCCGGGGAGATCATCGCGGAAGCGAGAGCGGCGACAGGCAACGGCACGCAGCGCACGCGGTCCGCCCCGGTTGCCGTCCCTGCCGGCGGGGCGGCAGCGCAGGCTGCGATGTCGCGGCAGCCGATGTGACCCGCGGGTGTAGCACCGTGGGAGCTGATCAGGCTGCTGTCCGGGATGAACGCCTCCGACGCCAGGAAGTTCTGCATGAAGCCTGTGGGCTGCAGCAGCGTTGGGGCGAGGCCGGCCGTCCGGGCAGCGGCCCGCCTCCTGGAAGACATGAACAGCACGCTGCTCGCCGGGAACGGGGACCGGCTGCGGGTACCGCGGGAGGTCATCGGTTCGCACTGGGGCAGTGCCCACCGGGCCGCAAGCGCGCTCGGGGAACACCTCGGCGTGCCGGTGCCCGACGCCCTGCTGCTGATGCGGGCCCGCGCGTTGAGCACCAACACCCCCTCCCACAGCTCGCCGCCCGCCTCGCCCGGAACCCGGCAAGCTGGGACGACAACTGAACACGGTCTCCTCAGACCCACCCGCCAGCGGAACCGGGGCAACTCCCGGAGCGCCGCCGGCGAGGGCCCCTGGGAGAGCGGGCAATTGCAGAGGCAGGACGAAGAGTTCACGGCGCGGGCCGGGTGCGTCCGGATCCCGGCCAGAACAGGTACAGAGGACATGACCCCGCACCACTTCGCCGCGGCGAACGACCCCTCCGCCCAGCACCTGGCCCTGGACATCACCGGCATGAACACCACGATCACGTGTGCGCAGCGTGCCCTTGCTGCCCGCCCGCCCCAAGCGCAGGAGATGCTGCTGCTGGCGCACCTGCTGCGCGGGCACCTCGCCCTCCTCCTGGCCGAGGTGCTGCCTCGCCTGAACACGATGGACCGCGGCACCACCCGCTGGGACCAGCACAATGCCGACTACGACGCCGCCCGCCACACCCTGCACACCACCCCGGCCGACGACCGTCCGGGCGCCGCCGCGCTCCGGCTGCGCGATCTGGCCCACGCCTGCGAGCAGCTGCTCGCACTCCACCTTGCCCTGCCGCACGAACCGGGCCGCCGCCCGCGCCCCGGCCCACGCTGATCGCTGATCAGTGTGTTCTTCCGGCCGGTCAGCGCACCGCGACGGGCCGTCTCCGCGGGGCGGTCTTCTCCGCCCCCCCGGTATCGAGATCTGCGATCCGCGTGTCCTGCCCGAGCCGCGCCGCTGACTCCTGGCCACCCCGTTCGGGCCGTGGTCCCGTCAGATGTGGAGGGGCATTTCCAGAACGACGGAGGTCGTCCCGGTGCCCGGGCTGTCCAGGCTGACAGTGCCGTCGACCGCCGCCAGTCGCTCCCGCAACCCCGACAAGCCACTGCCCTTGCCGAACCCGGCGCCGCCGATGCCGTTGTCGTGGACCGTGATCCGCAGCTTCTTCCCTCCGAGCCTCTTGCTCGCGAGGCGGACGTCCACCGACGCCCGGTCTGCCCCGCTGTGTTTGGCGACGTTGGTCAGCAACTCGGCCACGCAGAAGTATGCGACGCGCTCGATGGCCGGGTCCGGTTGCTGCGGCAGGTCCACCGTCAGGGTGGTGGGCACCCCGGCCCGGCCCGTCAACTGTGGCAGCGCGTCGAGGAGCCCGCGGTCGAGGGCGGCGGGGCTGATCCCGTCGATGAGGCGGCGGAGCTCGGCGATGGCGTCGTCGGTCTGCGCGCGGGCTCGGGCGACGAGAGTGCGTGGCCGGTCGAAGAGCGCGGCACCGGCTGTTCCCCGTATGCCGTCGGCCGGCGCGTCGCCTGTGGCTTCGCGTACGCCGTCGGCCGGCGCGTCGCCTGTGGCTTCGCGTGCGCCGTCGGCCAGCGCGTCGGCGGTCAGGGACAACGTCATCGCGAGGGCGACGAGTTGGGCCTGGGTGCCGTCGTGCAGGTCGCGTTCGACCTGGCGCAGGCCGCGGTCGCTCTCGGCCAGGGCCGCGCCGCGCGCCCATTCCAGGGTCCGTACCCGCAGCTGGGAAGCGGTGGGGCCGAGCAGAGCGCGAGCCAGCGACCGGTGCAGCCGCGCCAGTGCCCGGACGGCCACCGGAGCGAGGGCCAGGGTGGCCGGCGCGACCAGGACGGTGGTGAGCGCGAACCACCACGGCTGGCCGCTGGCCAACGCCCACACCGCCGACCAGACGCCGAACAGCGGCAGGCCGAGCGCCGCCACGAAGCCGAGCAGGTCGAGCGGGAGCCGGAGCAGCAGATAGAGCACGCTGCGCCAGGCGGTGATGTCGGACAGACTGCCGCGGACCCAGGCGATCACACCTTCGGCCCCAGGGGGCGCGGGGCTTTCGACCTCCTCACCGAGCAGCGCCCGCAGCAGCCGCAGATGGACCCGGGTGAGGCGACGTGCTCCTTGCAGGCCCAGTGCGAGCAGCGGCAGCCCGATCAGTGTGAGTGAGAGCAGGCCGCCGATGTACAGGATGAGCAGAACGTAGGCGGTTCCCAGGAGGGAGAGCGGGAGGCCGGCGACGACGAACCCGGCGGCCCGCAGCAGCGGGCGGCGGGAGCTGCCGGGCGCGCCGCCCGTACGTGCCGGGACGCTCGCGCCGCCGATGCGAGAACTCGTCATTGTGCGTTCGCCGCAGTGACGTTCATGCGGGATGTGGCCCGCACACCGGTGACGAGGACGGTCAGCAGGCTCAGCGCCACCGCCCCGAGGACCACAGGACCGAACGACAGGAGCGGCACCGTGGGCAGCGCGCTGCCCGTGACGGCCCACGCGAAGGCGATGCTCGCGGGCGCCGCGACCAGTAGCCCGAGCAGTACTCCCGCGCAGGCGGTCAGCACTGCCTCGCTGCCGAGCATCCTCATCAGCTGCCGTCGTGTCGCCCCGGTCAGGGCGAGCAGGGCGTACTCGCGCCGCCTCGCGACGGTCAGTGAAGCGAGCGTGTTCACCGTGGCCACCGCACCGAAACCGGCCAGCATGGCGAGCTCCATGCCACGCAGCCAGACGTCGCTCTCGGCGTACGTCCCGGCCGGGGCCACGCGCTCAAGGGTTCCGGTGATGGCGGCGAAGGTGGTCGAGAGCCCGACCAGCAGTGCGATCGGGACCAGCGCTGACGACAGCCGGCGGGCGTTTCCCCGCAGGTTCTCCGCGGCGAGGGCGCCCCCGCCGTCACCCCGGTGCCGGGCACCCCCCAGCCGCATCGGCACAGCGAGCAGGGCCACGGCCGGCCGCGCCAGAACGGGACCGAGCAGCCCCACCGCGATCATGCAGAGCAGCGACCCCAGCAGCGCCAGCTGTGCCGCCTTGTCCGCTGGCTGACGGGCAGTGGCAACCAGGAGGGGTACGCTCCCGCCGAGTACGAGCACGCCGGCGAGCCCTCGCAGTCGGCCCAGTCGGTCGGCCCCGGCCGACTGCGACATCGCCGCGGAAGGCCTGCCGGCGACCGTCCGGCGGGCGGCGGTCTTCGACGCACCGGCCCCGACGAGCAACGTCACCACCGTGCCGGCCAGCAAGGGCCACGGCGACCACGAGACCAGGGCGCCCGCCGGGGCGAGATCCCGTGCGACCAGTTCGCCCAGAAACCACCGTGCACCCCAGCCGCCGAGCAGCCACCCGGGCGGCGACACGAGAAGCGTCACCAGCAGCACCTCGTACCGGATCAGCCGTTTGACCTGTACCGGCGTCGCACCGCTGGTCCGCAGCAGCAGCATCTCCCCAGCCTGCTGCCGCACCGAGAACGACAAGGTGTTGGCCACTACGAACAACGCCATCAGTATCGCGATCTCGCCGAACGCACCCCCGATCATCCCCAACCGCTCGTCACCACCCCCGCTGACCGCCGTCAGGACGAGCGAACCAAACAGGGAGATCACGGCGACGGCCAGCAGCAACGCCACGGCCAAACCCACGAAGGAGGCGGGCCTGGCCCGAAGCCCCCCGAGCGCGAATCTCAGCATGCCGCCCCACCCAGCTGCCGCGCGATCGAGGCGGCACAAGGGCGCACCAGATCCTCGACCAGCACTCCGTCGGAAAGGAACACCACCCGGTCCGCGAAACTCGCCGCCACGGGATCGTGCGTCACCATCACACACGTACGCCCCTCCTGCTCGACACCCGCACGCAGCAACCGCAGCACTCGCAGCCCGGTCTCCCGGTCGAGGGCACCGGTCGGCTCGTCCGCGAACAGGACCCGCGGCCGGGCGTACAGCGCCCGCGCCACCGCCACCCGCTGCTGCTGGCCACCGGAGAGCCGCCCCGGCCGCTCCTTGCCCCGACCGCCGAGCCCCACCTGGGAGAGTGCTTGGGCCACTGCCGTCCGGTCGACCCGCTCACCGGCGAGCCGGGCAGGAAGCGCCACGTTCTGCTCGACCGTCATCGCGGGCATCAGGTTGTACGACTGGAAGACGAAACCTGCGTCCGACCGCCTCAACTGCGCCAGCCGCCGCTCGGACAGCCCGTTTATCTCCGTGGGCCCCCAGTGGACCGTTCCGGAAGTCGGCCGGTCCATGCCCGCGACGCACTGCAGCAGCGTCGACTTGCCCGACCCGGACGGGCCCATCACCGCGGTGAAGCTGGCCTCCGCGAAGACAACGTCGACGCCGCGCAACGCGTGGACGGCGTCACGGCCACAGCCGTAGGAACGCCGCAGATCCTCGGCGCGAAGCCTCAGCCCCGATCGTGGGGGCCCCTGCAAGGGCAGGCTCGGCGCGTGCGGGGGGAGGGCGGGAACTTCGGTGCTCGTTGACATGTCTCAATTCTTGGCTGAACGACCTCCGTGGACCACGGGGGTACCGCCCGTCCTGGGGGTTCGGATATCCGCCCCCTCCTGCGAGGGAGAAGGCAAAGGACAACAGCCACCGGCCGCACCCTAGGGCCCGACCTCCTGCAAGTAGGCCACCACGGCCTTCACCCTTCGGTTGTCCGCGTCGGTCGCGGGCAGGTCGAACTTCGCGAACACGGAAGCCACGTGCTTCTCCACCGCACGCTCGGAGATGACGAGCAGCCCGGCGATGGAACGGTTCGAGTGCCCCTGAGCCATCAGATCCACCACCTCCCGCTCCCGGGCGGTCAACCGGTCGAGCGGCCGCTTCCCGCTGTTCAGCAACCGACTCACGATGATCGGATCGAGCACCACCCCACCGGCCGCGACCCGCCGCAGCGCATCGACGAAGTCGGCTGTTGCGGACACCCGCTCCTTCAGCAGGTAACCGACGCCCACCGCCTCACCCGCCAGCAGCCGGGCCGCCCAGGACGTATCGGCATGCTGGGAGAAGACCAGCACCCCCAATCCCGGGTAGTCCGCGCGGAGTTGAACTGCGGCGTGGATCCCCTCATCGGTGTGGGTAGGAGGCATTCGGATATCCACCACGGCGACGTCGGGAAGATGCTCGGCCACCGCCGACACCAATCCGTCCGCATCACCCGTGGCGGCGACGACCTCGCAGCCACGCGCGGTCAGCAACTCCACCATGCCTTCTCGGAGAATGACCGAATCCTCGGCAATGACCACTCGCAACGCCCACTCCACCCCTCAGCCGTCCTCCACCGAGCTTTCATTCAACCAGCAGGCCAGACGGCGTTCCGCAGGTGGTGAAGCGGCTGCCGGAAGCGCCAGGTTCCCAGACCGCCGACGAGCTTCGGGTATGACGACTCGACCGGCATCAGCGCGACGGTGCTCTCCGTGCTGTCGTGCGTGGCGCGGTCCGGCAGGAGCACGTCAGCATCTCACCTGGAGGCTGGTGGGGAACCGGACCGAAGCACTATGCGCCCACCGTGCCCTGTACGAATCGTCGAAGGTGCGCGCGCACGGTGCCGGGCTGCTCCAGCCAGGGCTCGTGCCCAGCGCCTTCGATCCGCGTCAGTGGGAGATCGAGCCGGAGCGCGAGGGATTCAAGAGCCGACACAGGGCGGGGATCGCCGGCCGCGCCGAGGAGTTCCGTCCGCGCGGGCAGGCACGCGCGCAGCTCGGCCAGATGATCATCGAGCGGGTCCGCGCGTCCTTCCCTACCGAGCTCGCGGTTCATGGCCCAGTTGACGGGGCGACGCCGCCGGGCCTCCCGCGCGGCCCAGTGCCACCCGCGTTCGGGATCGGCGTGGTCGGTGAACCAGGCCAGCGTGAGCAACTCGACTTCCTGCTCCTCCGTGCGATCCAGCAGGTTCTCCAGCGCGCGCAGCCGCTCCCGCTGCGCCGCGGACATACGGCGCTCGCGCTCCGCCCGGTCCCCGGCCCGCCAGTCACCGACGAACGGCCCGCACATCAGCAGCATCGCGGCAACCCGGCCAGGGTGTGCCAGGCAGAACCGGCTCGCCAGGTCGGTGCCGTAGGAGTGCCCGATCAGCACCGCCTGGAGCACGTCCCATGCGTCGAGCAGCTCGACGAGATCATCGACATGCCGGGCGACGGAATGACGCCCCTGCCACGGGGATTGGCCCGTGCCGCGCTGGTCGTACCGGTACACAGGCGCAAGGTCCGCGACCGTGGCGGCGACATCGCCCAGATAGCCCGGCAGACCCGGGCCGCCATGGAGCATGACCACGGCCGGCCGGCGAGTTGTGTCCCCCAGCGCCGTCCAACGCAACTGCGCCCCGTCGGTCATCGGCGTGAGGTCCTGCGTCTCCATCAAGGTCACCGCGGAGAATCTACCGGTGCCACCGAGGCGGCGCCGAAAGGTAACGCCCATGTCTGGGACAGAGCCCATACTTGCCGAACCGGTTGATGCGGGCGGTCGGGTACGGCCCCCACGGTCCTAATCCGTAGTGACGGGCGTTCCGCGGGAGCAGGGGCTCCTCGGGGTTTTGGAGCGCCGTACCTTGCCGGGGCCTGCCTACAACGGGTGGGCGACGACGCGTTGGCGGTGGACCAGAACAGGCCGGTCGGGCCGCGCCGTTCCGCGGCGCACACCCTCCAGGGCCTCATGCTCAGGGGGACAGAACGTTATCCACCGGTCGCGGATTCCCTGACCCGTTCGGCCATTGTCGGGATGCTGCGGGTCCGAGGGTTCTTCCCGCTGTGGATGTTCATCGCCCCCGGACGAAGCACTGCCCGGCTTGCCTGCGGGGCGGTAGGCCGCCCCGCCGAGACCTACTGCGCGCAGCGGTTCACCCGACTCGTCTTCGACGGAGACCTGCGCGAGGTGTAGTCGGCCTCCCTGTGGCGGCTGCTCACCGGCAGCCAGTTTCCCCTGTGCGCCCTCGTTCGACGAGCAGGGGTCCACCGGCGAGCAGGTGCTGATGTGCATCGAAGGGAACCGCTACTGCCTCGCCGACCCGGGGCGCCACTCCACCGGCGTACCTTATTGCACATAGGTTGCAACTACTGATTATGTGCGAATGGAGTTGCCGTGGGGTCTCCCGTGGTGCTGGGAATCGAGTCGTCCTGTGACGAGACGGGGGCCGGGATCGTGTCCGGCGGGCGGCTCCTGGCGCACGTGGTGGCGTCGAGCATGGACGAGCACGCCCGGTTCGGCGGGGTGGTGCCGGAGATCGCGGCCCGCGCGCACCTGCACGCCTTCAACCCCGTCGTACGGGAAGCCCTGGACCAGGCGGGGCTGCGGCTCAAGGACCTCGATGCCGTCGCCGTCACCACGGGCCCAGGGCTGTCCGGCGCGCTCCAGGTGGGACTCTCCGGTGCGAAGGCGCTGGCCTATTCGGCGGGTATCCCGTTGTACGGGGTGCACCACCTCGCCGGGCACGTCGCCGCGGACACCCTGGAGCACGGGCCGCTGCCGAATCCGTGCATGGTGCTGATCGTCTCGGGCGGCCACACCTCGCTGCTGTTCGTGCGGGACCTCGTTCGGGATCCGATCCTCCACCTGGGGGACACCGTCGACGACGCCGCGGGTGAGTGCTTCGACAAGGTCGCCCGGGTCTTCGGGCTCCCCTATCCGGGCGGGCCCGCGATCGACCGCGCCGCCCGGGGCGGGAACGGCCGGGCGGTGGCCTTCCCGCGCCCCCTCACTCGCCCGGGTGATGCTCCCTACGCGTTCTCCTTCTCCGGGCTGAAGACAGCTGCCGCCCGCTGGGCAGAGCAGCACGGCCTGCGTGGTGAGGAGATTCCTCTCGCCGACGGCGCCGCTTCCCTCCAGGAGGCCGTCGCCGACGTCCTGACCCGCAAGGCGCTCTCCGCCTGCCGGGAGTACGACGTCACGACCCTGGTCGTGGTGGGCGGTGTCGCCGCGAACTCGCGGGTGCGGGCCCTGGCGGAGGAACGCTGCGCGGCGGCCGGTATCGAACTGCGGGTGCCGCCGATGACCTTGTGCACCGACAACGGCGCGATGATCGCCGCCGTCGGAGACCTCCTGGTGCGCGCTGGTTCGGCACCGGCGCAGCTGGACATGTCCATCGACCCGTCGGCCCCGCTGGAGTACGCGGCACTGCACCCGGTCGCCCGCACTGCGGCGAGAGCGTCATGAACGCCCTGACGGTGACCAGCGTTTCGGGGGCGGACCTGCTCGGGCTGCGCGCGTCTGTGGGCCGGGTGTACGAGGAGGCGTTCACGGGGCCGCCCTGGCAGGGGGCCGGTGATGCGGGCGGTTTCCTTGCCCGGCTGCAGGACGACGTCCTGAGGCCCGGCTTCACGGCGGCCGTGGCCTTCGAGGCGGGGTCGGTGGTCGGGTTCGCGACGGCCTGGACGACACCCGCACGTCTTCCACCGGGCCGCTGCTATCCGCAGGCCGGCGCCGCTCTGGGCCCCGAGCGCACCAAGGCGTGGCTGTGCGGGGCCCGGGAGGTCGACGAGCTCGCCGTCACCGCCGCGGCGCGTCACCGGGGCACCGGGTCCGCACTGCTGGAAGCGGTGACCGACGGCGCGTCCGACGGACGGTGCTGGCTGTCGACCCCGGTAGGAGCCGTCCACGCGCTCTCCTTCTACCGGCGCCAGGGCTGGGTGCAGGCCACCCACCCCGCTCCCGAGGGGGCCGGCCACACCGTCCTTCTCGGCCCCCGGCATCCGGCCCGCACAGCTGTCCCTCTTGCCCTCTGACTTCCCACCCGACCGACCGGAGTATCAAGCCCTTGCGCACCTCAGAGATCCGCAGCCGATTCCTCCACCACTTCGCCGAGCGCGGCCACACGGTCGTCCCCAGCGCCCCGCTGCCCACCCCGGACCCGACGCTGCTGTTCGTCAACGCGGGCATGGTGCCGTTCAAGCCGTACTTCACCGGGGAGGTGCCCGCCCCGTGGGCGCGGGCGGCCAGCGTGCAGAAGTGCGTACGGACCCTGGACATCGAGGAGGTCGGGAAGACCACCCGCCACGGTTCGTTCTTCCAGATGAACGGCAACTTCTCCTTCGGGGACTACTTCAAGGAAGAGGCCATCGCCCACGCCTGGGACCTGTCCACCACAGCCCAGTCCGACGGCGGCTACGGCCTGGACCCGGACAGGATCTGGGTGACCGTCCACCACTCCGACACGGACGCCCGCGGCATCTGGCGACGGGTCGCGGGCCTGCCCGAGGAGCGGATCGTGGAGCGCGGCGACGAGGACAACTTCTGGTCCATGGGCGTCCCCGGCCCCTGCGGGCCCTGCTCGGAGCTGTACTACGACCGCGGGCCGGCTCTCGGCCGTGAGGGCGGGCCGGCGGTCGACGAGGACCGCTACATGGAGTTCTGGAACCTCGTCTTCATGCAGTACGAGCGCGGCGCGGGCACCGGCAAGACCGGCTACCCCATCCTCGGTGAGCTTCCGCGCCGCAACATCGACACCGGCATGGGCCTGGAGCGCATGGCCACCCTTCTCCAGGGCGTCGACAACCTCTACGAGATCGACGAGACCCGCCCGGTCCTGCAGCGGGCCGCCGACCTCGCCGGCGTTCGGTACGGTGCCGACGCGGAGGCCGACGTTCGGCTGAGGGTCGTCGCCGACCACGTACGCACCGCCATGATGCTGCTGGCCGACGGCACCGCCCCGGGCAACGAGGGCCGTGGTTACGTGCTGCGCCGAATCCTGCGCCGCGCTGTGCGCTCCATGCGGCTGCTGGGCTACGAGGACCTGGCGCTGGCCGAGCTCCTGCCGGTGGCCCGGGACTGCATGGCGCCGAGCTACCCCGAGGTCGCGGACTCGTTCGCACGGATCACCGACCAGGCCGGTGCCGAAGAGGACGCCTTCCGGTCCACGCTGAAGCAGGGCACCACCGTCCTCGACACGGCCGTCACCCAGGTCAAGGCCGGCGGAGGCCGCTTGCTCCCCGGCGCGGAGGCGTTCCTGCTGCACGACACCTACGGCTTCCCCATCGACCTCACCCTGGAGATGGCCGCCGAGCAGGGGGTCGAGGTCGACCGCGAGGGCTTCACCGCCCTGATGAACGCCCAGCGTGAGCGGGCCCGCGCCGACGCCCGCGCCCGCAAGGCCGGCGGGACCGTCGACACTACGGCCCTGCGCGCCGTCCTCGACGCGCACGGGCCCACCGACTGGCGGGCCTGGGCCACCCTGGAGACCGAATCCCGGGTCCTCGCGCTCCTCGGACCCGCCGGTCCGGTCCCGGTTGCCCGTACCGGGGACCTCGTCACCGTGGTCCTGGACCGGACACCGTTCTACGCCGAGTCCGGCGGCCAGGACAGTGACGCCGGACTCCTGTCCGGCACTTCGGCGGTGGCCGAAGTCCTCGACGTGCAGCGCCCGTTGCCCGGACTCGTCGCACACCAGGTGCGCATCACGGCCGGCGAGCTGGCGACGGACGACACCGTGCACGCGGCCGTCGACGCCGAATGGCGGCTCGGCGCCCGCCAGGCCCACTCCGGCACCCATGTCCTGCACGCCGCCCTGCGCGAAGTGCTCGGCCCCACCGCCCTCCAGGCCGGCTCCTACAACCGGCCCGGCTACCTCCGCCTCGACTTTCCGTGGCGCGGCGGCCTCTCCACCACCCTCCGCAGCGAGATCGAAGAAGCCGCCAACCGCGCGCTGCGCCGCGACCTGCCGGTCGCCGTCCAGTGGATGACCTTGCCCGAGGCCAAGGAACTCGGGGCACTGGCCCTGTTCGACGAGACGTACGGGGAGAAGGTGCGCGTCGTCGAGATCGGCGGGGCCTGGTCACGCGAACTGTGCGGCGGCACCCACGTGGAACACGCCTCCCAGATCGGGACGGTCGCGCTCACCGTCGAGGGATCGGTCGGAGCGGGCATGCGCCGCCTGGAAGCCGCGGTCGGCATCGAAGGTTTCGGCTACCTGGCCCGTGAACGCGACCTCGTCGCCCGGATCGCCGAACAGCTCGGTGCCCCGCGTGCCGAACTCACCGAACGTGTCGCCGGCCTCCTGGACCGGCTCAAGGCCGCCGACCGGGAGAACACCCGTCTCAAGCAGCAGGCCACCACTGTCCGAGCCGCCGACCTGGCAGGCCGAGCCATCGACGTGAACGGCACCCTGGTCGTCACCGCCGACGCAGACGGCGGCCCCGACGACGCCCGTGCTCTCGCGCTCGCCGTACGCGACCGCCTGCCCGGTGACAGAGCCGGCGTCGTCGCGGTCGGGACCGCCACCGGCGACAAGGCCGCCGTGGTCCTCGCCCTCAACAGCCCCGCCCGCGACGCAGGCTTTGAAGCGGGCCCTCTGGTCAAGGCGCTGTTGGGCGGGCGCGGCGGCGGTTCGGCCGAGGTCGCGCAAGGCGGCGGCGTCCCGGCAGCCGACCTCACCAGGGCCCTCGCGGCGCTGCCGGACCTGATCGCGGCGCACCTGTAGAGGGCGATCGTGCAGAGCGTGTGCCCCTGTGCCCTGGTGGGGCGCAAGGGCACACGTGTGAGCAAGGTGTGGCCGTATGCCACACCCATCCCAGGACCGGGCAGAGAACGGGCTCGCCGGGGTTCACAGCCCGAGGCGGCCAGACCCCTTTGCGTCAGGTACGGCCGGTCGACTCCACCGGGTACGGGATGTGGGTGCGGCGGTCGGGGTCTACCGCCAGTCTGCCCCCTGCCGGGGGCCGAGCGCGCTGGGCGCAGTCGCGGCGTTCGCAGAGCCGACAGCCCAGTCCGATAGGGGTGGCCGCTTCCCGACTGTCCAGTGCGATGCCCTCCGCGTACACGAGCCGGTGGGCGTGGCGCAGCTCGCAGCCGAGGGCCACGGCGAACTCCGCGCGCGGGGCGCGATGCCCGGCGCCGCCCCTGGTGACGGTGCGCGCGACCCAGAAGTACCGCTTGCCGTCCGGCATTTCGGCAACCTGGGTGAGGATGCGGCCGGGGGAGGAGAACGCCGAGTACACCGTCCACAGCGGGCAGGTGCCGCCGAGGCGGGAGAAGTGGAAGTCGGTGGCGGACTGCCGTTTGGATACGTTGCCCGCGCGGTCCACACGCAGGAACGAGAAGGGTACGCCGCGATTTCCGGGGCGTTGCAGGGTGCTGAGCCGGTGGCAGACGGTCTCGAAGCCGACGTCGAATCGGGCCTGGAGGAGCTCGACGTCGTAGTGCAGTTCTTCGGCGGCGGCCTGGAATGCCGTGTAGGGCATCAGCAGTGCACCGGCGAAATAGTTGGCGAGCCCGATCCGGACGAGCCCGGCAGCTTGAGGGGAGGAAGAATCAGCCGTGTCGACCAAGCCGTCGAGCAGCGTTTCGTACTCCAACAGGGCGAGTCGCGTCGCGAGTTGAAAGGCACGCTGTCCTTCGGTGAGCCAGGGAGAGAGAAGCAGGACGCGGCGCTGTGCGTCGAAGCGGCGGGCATCGGCGGAGCGATCGGGCGCGGCCTGCACGACGGTGACACCGTGGTGGTCGGTCAAGCGCCGCCACAGCGACTCCGCGGTCGGGCGGATCAAGTCACCGTCCCACTCCTCCGCCGCGCGTTCCGCCGCAGTGTCGAGTGGCTCGAAGTGGTTGTGGTGTGTGTAGAAGAAGTCGCGCACCTCGTCGTGCGGCTCGGCGGGAAGGAACGGGACGGCGGGCGCTTCGGCGGACGCCAGGGCGGCGACCTGCTCGGCGGCGTCCCGGTAGCGGTGGTGCAGGGCTACCAGGGCACGGGCCACCTCGGGATGGTCGCGAGCAACTTCGGTGGCTGTTTCGGCCGAGGCGGCGGTGCCGCTGGCCTCGTCGGCGAGCGCGGCACGCAGGTCGGTTGCCAGGCGTTCTTCGGTGGCCTCGGAGAAGTAGGCGGCGTCGACTCCCAGGACCTCGGCGATCCGCAGCAGCACGGGGAGCGTCAGCGGGCGTTGGCTGTGCTCGATCTGGTTGAGGTAGCTGGTGGAGATCCCGAGGGAGCGGGCGAGCTCCACCTGGTTCATGCCGCGCTCGGTGCGCAGCCGCCGCAGCTTGGCGTGGGCGTAGATCTTCCGCACGGGAGGTCGTGCCATGGATGACGCACCCTTCTGCCTGCGTGCCTGCGTGCCTGCGTGCCTGCGTGCCTGCGCCCGGATGACCGGCCGACACGGCCTCGTGTTGAGCTCCCACAACGATGTGAACTTACCAGCCGCAAAGTTTGCAACATCCGCAGATTTGCAGACCTGGGAGGGACGGATTTCGCAATGTGGACCCCTCGCCAGGGCGCGGAACCACGGGAAGCATCAAGGGGCAAGAGGCGAGACCGGCAAACCCCGGAGGTCTCCGCCCAGCCCTGCACCCGCGAGGAGATCCGTGATCGACCATCAGGTACGCGTCCACCCCAGCGCCGACAGGTTGCCCCGCAAGGAGCAGCTCGCCTGGAAACTGGCTGCCGTCGCCACCGGCACTCAGGAGGCTGCCGAACTGGACCCGCAGGCCGTCACGATGACTGTGAACCGGGTCATCGACAACGCCTCCGTCGCCGTCGCCTCCCTGTTGCGCCGCCCGGTCGCGGTAGCCCGCGCCCAGGCCCGCACCCACTCTGCCCGCAGCGGAGGCTCCCACGTCTTCGGCACGGACCCGGCCCTGCGTGTCTCTCCGGAGTGGGCGGCCTGGGCGAATGGCACCGCCGTCCGGGAACTCGACTTCCACGACACCTACTTGGCCGCCGACTACTCCCACCCCGGCGACAACGTCCCCCCGCTCCTGGCCGTCGCCCAGCACACCGGACGCACGGGTGCGGACCTGCTGCGGGGCATCGTCGCCGCGTACGAGATCCACGTGGCGCTGGTGAAGGGCATCTGCCTGCACGCCCACCGCATCGACCACGTCGCCCACCTGAGCGCCGCCACCGTCTGCGGACTCGGCGCGATGCTGCGGCTGCCGACCGAGACGGTGTACCAGGCCGTCGGGCAGGCGGTGCACACCACGACCGCGACCCGGCAGTCCCGCAAGGGCGAGATCTCCAGCTGGAAGGCGTACGCCCCCGCCTTCGCCGGAAAGGCCGCGATCGAGGCCGTGGACCGGGCGATGCGCGGCGAAGGTTCGCCCTCGCCGATCTACGAGGGCGAGGACGGCTTCCTCGCCTGGATGCTGGACGGGCCGCAGGCTTCCTACACCGTGACGCTGCCCGAGCCCGGCGAAGCCCGCCGGGCCATCCTCGACACGTACACCAAGGAGCACTCCGCCGAGTACCAGGCGCAGGCCGTCATCGACCTGGCCCGCAGGCTCCGCGAGAAGACCGGCCCTCTGGAGCGGGTGCGCTCGGTCGTCCTGCACACCAGCCACCACACCCACCACGTCATCGGCTCAGGAGCCGACGACCCGCAGAAGTACGACCCGCACGCCAGCCGGGAGACCCTCGACCACTCCGTGCCGTACATCCTGGCCGTCGCCCTGGAGGACGGCGGCTGGCACCACGAGCGTTCGTACGCGCCCGAGCGCGCCCGGCGTTCCGAGACCGTCGCCCTGTGGCAGAAGATCACCACGGTGGAGGACCCCGAGTGGACCCGTCGCTACCACGACCCGGACCCGGCCCGCCGCGCCTTCGGCGGGCGTGCGGCGATCACCTTGGACGACGGCACTGTCATCGAGGACGAACTCGCTGTCGCCGACGCCCACCCGGCCGGTGCCAGGCCCTTCGGCCGCGAGGGCTACACGGGCAAGTTCCGCACCCTCACCGAGGGGTTCGTCGTCCCGTCCGCGCAGAACGCCTTCCTGGACGCGGCACGGCACCTCGCCGGCCTGGACACGGCAGGCCTCGCAGGGCTCTTCCCCGAGGTGGACCACACTGCAGCCGCCGCCTTCGACGCCACGCTCCCGAAGGGCCTGTTCTGATGCTGCACACCCGTACCACTCCTGTCGAACGCCGCCGGGCCCTGCGTACCCAGCTCGCCTCGGGGCGGCTGCTGCGGATGCCGGGGGCGGTCAATCCGTACTCGGCGAAGCTGATCCAGGAACACGGCTTCGAGGCCGTTTACCTCTCCGGCGCGGTCCTGGCAGCGGAGCTGTGCCTGCCCGACATCGGCCTTACTACAGCCACTGAGGTCGCCGCACGCGCCCAGCAGGTCGCCCGCGTCACCGACCTGCCCGTCCTCATCGACGCGGACACCGGCTTCGGCGCCCCGGTCAACGCCGCCCGCACCGTGCAGCTCTTCGAGGACGCGGGGCTCGCCGGGCTCCACCTGGAGGACCAGATCGGCGTCAAGCGGTGCGGGCACCTGGACGGCAAAACCCTCGTGGCGCCCGAGGAGATGCGCCAGCGCGTCCGCGCGGCGGCCGACGCCCGCCGCGACGAAGACTTCCTGCTGATGGCCCGCACCGACGCCCGCGCAGTGGAAGGTCTGGACGCAGCGATCGACCGGGCGAAGGCGTACGTCGACGCCGGCGCCGACGCGGTCTTCCCCGAAGCACTGCAGAGCGAGGCCGAGTTCGCGGCCTTCCGGGCCGCCATCGACGTACCCCTGCTGGCCAACATGACCGAATTCGGCAAGGGCCCGCTCCTGACCGCCAAGGCCCTCGAAGACCTCGGCTACAACATCGCCCTCTACCCCGTCACTCTCTTCCGCCTCGCCATGGGCGCGGTCGAGGACGGACTGCACACCCTGGCCGCCGACGGAACCCAGCAGTCGCTTCTGCCCCGCATGCAGACCCGCTCCCGGCTCTACCAGGTACTCGGCTACGAGGACTACGCCGCTTTCGACTCCGCCGTATACGACTTCACCCTTCCGCCCGGTGCCTGAGAAGCGCCCTGCGCGGCTCACCCCGAGGAGCATCCATGACCACCGCCACACCCGCCCAGCCGGAGGTCCACCGCGGCCTCGCCGGCGTCGTCGCCGACACCACCGGAATCTCCACCGTCATCCAGGAGACCAACTCCCTCACCTACCGCGGCTACCCCGTCCAGGACCTCGCCGCCCGCTGCTCCTTCGAGGAAGTCGCCTTCCTCCTCTGGCACGGCGAACTCCCCGACCCTGCCCAGTTGGACGCCTTCCGGGAGCGCGAGCGGGCGCTGCGCCCCCTGGACCGTACGACTGCCGAGGTCCTGGCCAGGCTTCCGGGGACCTGCCACCCCATGGACGTCCTGCGCACCGCCGTCAGCTTCTTCGGCGCCGAGGACCCGCTGGAGGACGACGGCAGCCCGGCGGCCAACCTGGCCAAGTCGCTGGCCCTCCTCGCGAAGCTCCCCACCGTCGTGGCCACCGACCACCGCAGGCGGCGCGGTCTGACCCCGATCCAGCCCGATCCCTCGCTGGGGTACGCCGATAACTTCTTCCACATGTGTTTCGGGCGCATCCCCGACCCCGAGACGGTCCGCTGCTTCGAGATCTCCCTCGTGCTGTACGCCGAACACAGCTTCAACGCCTCGACGTTCACCGCCCGCGTCGTCACCTCCACCCTCTCGGACCTCTACAGTGCCGTCACCGCCGCCATCGGCGCGCTCAAGGGACCGCTGCACGGGGGAGCCAATGAGGCCGTGATGCACATGCTGAACGAAATCAGCGACCCGCAAGATGCCGAGAGCTGGCTCGACGGGGCCATCGCCGCGAAACGCAAGATCATGGGCTTCGGGCACCGCGTCTACAAGAACGGCGACTCCCGCGTACCGATCATGCAGGAAGCCGCCGACCGACTCGTCGCAGGCGCGGGTGACCCCGACGTCACCCGCCTCGCCACGCTGCATGCGGCCCTGCGCCACGCGATGATCACCCGCAAGGGCATCCATCCAAACCTCGACTACCCGGCAGGTCTTGCCTACCACCTGATGGGTTTCGACATCCCCGCCTTCACCCCGATCTTCGTGATGAGCCGCATCACCGGCTGGACCGCCCACATCACGGAGCAGCTCGCCCACAACGCACTGATCCGCCCGCTGGGCGCCTACACCGGACCCGGACAACGCTCCCTCCCGACCACGAGCTGAACTTTCCGGTGTCGGGCCGCAGGCCTCACCTGTGGTGACCTCGGACTCCTGCCGGCCGGGTTCAGGCCGCCGCCCTGGTCGGCACTGCACATGGGGCAGTGCCTCACCGTGCTCAGCATCGCAGCGTCGACCCGCACAGCGTTCGCAGTCGAAGACGCCTCTGCGCCCGCAGCACCCGGGCACCGCAGTGAACGGACCGACTGTTCATGACGGAGGCTGTCAGGTCGCCAGCCCCAGATTCTGGTAGATCTCCGTCGTCACTGTGGAGAAGTTCATGGTCATGAAATGCAGTCCCGGTGCGTCCTCCGCGAGGAGTCGTCGGCACATTTCGGTGGCATGCTCAATTCCCAGTGCGCGTACGCTCTTCGGGTCGCTCGCTGCGGCAAGCATACGTGCAGCGAGCTCGCTCGGGAATGCCGCTGTGGAGAGATCGGGGATTCTCTGGAGTGATCTAAGTGTAGTGACCGGCATGATCTCGGGAATGATGGGTGTGTCACACCCGGCAGCCGCGACAAGATCTCGAAAACGCAAGTACGTATCCACGTCGAAGAACATCTGCGTGATGGCATAATCGGCCCCGGCGCGGCACTTGTCGACGAAGTGCCGAATGTCGACGGAGAGGTCGTGTGACCGTGGATGCATTTCTGGGAATGCGGCCACCCCGACACAGAAGTTACCCGAATCCTTGATGAGCCTGACGAGTTCGGCCGCGTGGCTCACGCCCTCGGGGTGGCGCGTCCAGGTGCCGAGGGGATCGCCAGGTGGATCACCTCGCAGAGCGAGGATATTGCGAACCCCCTGGTCAGCGTAGTGTCCGAGGATGTTGCGCAGTTCGGCGACACTGTGGTCGACGGCGGTGAGATGAGCTACGGGAGTGAGGGTCGTCTCCTGTGCAATACGCCCTGTGACATTGATGGTGCGCCCCCGTGTCGAGCTGCCAGCACCATAGGTGACCGAAACGAAAGTGGGGGAGAGGGCCTCCAGTTTACGAATTGCTTTCCATAGGCCGGCCTCGGCCTCCGGGGTGCGTGGAGGCATGAACTCGAACGAGTAGGAGCGATCTCCCTGAGAGAGGAGATCGCGAATTGACTGCGCACTGTCCGACCGTGTGCTAGAGATGCCGAGAGACATGGAAAAATCCTACCCAGTTGATGAACTCCGCACGAGACCGGTCCACTTGCTGATACACAAGCAGCCAGTTCGGCAAAGAATCCCCTGTCTCTGCTGTACATCGTGAATGTGGATCAGTCATGATTTCCTCATGAGCGCGCACACCACTCTCTCCTTCATGCCACTCTCCTGGGACCGTTGCGGTGTCATGGGAATCGTCAATGTGACACCAGACTCGTTCTCTGACGGTGGACAGTGGCTCGACCCTGGACGCGCCGTCGCGCACGGCCTTGAACTTGTCGCCGAGGGCGCGGACCTGATTGATGTCGGTGGCGAGTCCACGCGCCCCGGCGCCAAGCGGATCACTCGCGAAGAGGAGTTGCGACGCGTGCTGCCCGTTGTGCGCGGCCTTGTCGCAGGCGGTGTCCAGGTGAGCATCGACACCATGCGCTCGTCGGTGGCCCGGGCCGCACTGGAGGCAGGTGCCTGCATGATCAACGATGTGAGCGGAGGACTCGCCGATCCGAACATGGCCGAGGTGGCCGCCAGCAGTGGTGTCCCGTTTGTCGTCATGCACTGGCGCGGCCATTCCGACGCCATGGACCTCCTGGCCGACTACGCGGACGTGCGAGCGGACGTCGCCGACGAGCTGCACCGGCGAGTCGACGCGGTGGTGTCGGCCGGCGTCGACCCCGGACAGGTCATCATCGACCCCGGACTCGGATTCGCCAAGGATCGCGACGACGACTGGCAGTTGCTCGCGGGCATCGACGAGCTGACCCGCCTCGGGTTCCCAGTCCTGGTGGGAGCCTCGCGCAAGCGGTTCCTTGGCGCGTTGCTCGCCGACCCGGTAACCGGGGTGCCCCGTGCGGCCCGGGCCCGGGACGCAGCCACCACGGCCGTGTCCGCACTGGCGGCTGCTCGGGGAGCCTGGGCCGTGCGGGTGCACGATGTGGCCGCCTCGGCGGACGCCGTGCGCGTCGGGTCGGCGTTGCGTCGGTCGGAGGCGCGGACCGACCGTCAACCATGGCCGGCCGCGTTGTCGACCCGCTGACGCGTACCCATGACCGGCGATGCGAGCGCTCGTGCCGGCACCCCTGCCGGGGTGGCACGGCAAGGCCCGCCCAGCGTCGGGTCGGTCACCTGGCTCCACCACTTCGACGTGGCCGGGGAGTGCTTCGACCATCCCGTCGAAATCGATCTGCCCTTCCACAGAGCACAGTAGAGCTGCTCCTGCTCGTGTACTGACCCGTGGCGGTGTGAGCATCCGGCAGCCGTCCTCGTCGGGCAGGACGGAGATATCGGCGGTGCCGACTCGGCGCGCCCCATTGAGGATCTCCTGCTGGTCACAGCCGATCAGCGGACGCAGTACCGACAGTTCCGCAGCCTCGTCCACTACGGCCAGGTTCGCGCCTGCCACCCGGCTCGGGCTGTCACCGCTCGCCGAGGTTTGGATCCCAGCGGAGGTGACGAACGCCCAGGAGGTGGTAACCATCGGGCGCCGCGGGGTGACGACTTGGAGGTGCCCGCCTGCGACTGCTTTTACTGCGACTGCGCCTCGGTCCATTGCTGGGTGCCCAGCGCGCGTAGCGTGGTGACAGTCGGCTGTCTGATGACGTCCAGGGTGCCGGGGACGGGTACGGCCGGTTCGACGCAGTGGCATCCGAGGACTCGTCGGGCTTGCCCCACCAGAGTATGAGGTACGCCACGAGGTGGTGATCAGGTGGGTTCTGCCCGAGATCCCGGTCGGAGGGGACATGGGGAAGGAGAATTGCTTGTTGCGCCGCTTCGCCCTGTCGGCGTGGGTCAGTTGCTGCCAGTACAAGGCACGCAGGCCCGTCGCGGTCTCCTGCAGGGCGTCGGCGGTGACTCTGCCCTCCCAGAAGCCCGCCGTGGCCTTCCTGGGCTCGCGGTTCGGACTCCGGCCGGCGCAGCCGGACGCTGTGGCTGCCGTCGTGGACACCGGCTTCGCTGTCACGGAAATCTCCTTCGCGAGAAATTCCTGGGAATCCCGGCAGACGACACGGGCGCGAAGGGCGGACGAACTCGGGCAGAAGAGACGCGCGCGACGGGCGCGGTCTTCCGCCTGCTGTGTACGCCGACCCGCCCACGAGGTCACCGGGACATCCGCACGCGATCGGTCGCGTGCGGGCAACGGGCAGGTCTTCGGACTCGCGGGCACACCCACCGGAACTCCGGCGGATTCCTACTGGCCGTCGCTTCCCAGGTCCTGGCCGGACCCAGTGCGTATGACGGCGGTCGTTCCCGCTCACCGCTGCGGGGCAGTCCCGGATTCCCACCGGGTTCCCTCTTGCGACGCGCCTGCCTGGCGGACAGGGCGAACCAGCTGCACGGGCCACCCTAGGCGGCAAAGAACCTCTTGGACAACGCGGTTCACATTCCGGATGGTGCAATGAGACGCGCGCGTGCGGCTCCAGCACGAACAGGGCGCGGAGCAGACCTCCCGTCCGCCCCGCGCCCGCCCTATTCCGTCGCATGCCCCTCAGCGCTACGACGGACCCGGGGTCCTCAGCCCCGGTCGTAGGTGTGGAACCCGCGGCCCGTCTTGCGGCCGAGCAGCCCCGCCTCCACCATCCGCTGCAGGAGCGGAGGCGGGGCGTAGAGAGGTTCCTTGAACTCGTCGTACAGGGATTGGGCGATGGAGGCCACGGTGTCCAGGCCGATCAGGTCCGCGAGCTTGAGCGGGCCCATGGGGTGGGCGCAGCCCAGCTCCATGCCCGTGTCGAGATCCGTCGCCGTGGCGAACCCGGACTCGGCCATGCGGATCGCGGCGAGGAGGTAGGGGATCAGCAGCGCGTTGACCACGAATCCGGCCCGGTCCTGGGAGCGCACCACGGTCTTGGCGAGAACCCCGGTGGCGAAGTCCTCCACCACCGCGACCGTCTCGGGCGCTGTGTGCAGCGAGGCGACCACCTCGACGAGCGGCAGGACGGGCACCGGGTTGAAGAAGTGCAGGCCCAGGACCCGGTCGGCGCGACGGGTGGCCATGCCCAGCCGCATCACGGGGATCGAGGAGGTGTTCGTGGCCAGGATCGCTTCGGGGTCATCGACGATCTTGTCGAGTGCGGCGAAGACCTCGGCCTTGGCGTCCGGGTTCTCCACGATGGCCTCGATGACGAGCTGACGGTCGGCCAGGTCGTCGAGGCTGTGGGTGAAGACCATGTGCTCCAGGGTGTGTTCGGCGGAGATCCGGTCCAGCTTGCCGCGCTGCACTGCCCGCTCAAGGGATACGGTGACCCGCTCGCGGGCCGTACGGGCGGCGCGCGCGTCGCTCTCGCAGACCGCGGTGGCGAGTCCGGCGCGGGCGCAGACCTCGGCGATGCCGGCACCCATCTGCCCGCCTCCGACGATGCCCACCCGGGTGATCGGCGTGCTCATGACCGGCCCCCGGCCGTGGTGACGAGGTGGCGGGCGTAGGCATCGGTCGTGAAGAAGGCGGGCAGGTCCCTTGTCAGGGAGGCACGTTCGAAGATGGCGCAGACGTCGTCGACACGTGCCCAGGGGTACTCGGCGCTCAGAGCGCCGGCCTCCTCCGCCACGACCCGCCGAACGTCCTCACGGCTGACGGCTTGGTGCCGTATCCACTGCCAGATCTGGGCGCGGGCGATCTCGGCGGTCGAGGCGTCCTCCACCAGACCGTTCAGGGCGACGGCTCCCGTGCCGCGCAGCCAGGCGTCGAAGTAGCGCAGCGCGATCGACACGTTGGTCCGCAGGCCCTCCGCCGAGGGGGCGCCGCCGGAGCGGGGCACCGCCAGAAGATCGGCCGCAACCACGTCCACGTCCCCACGGGTGCGGTCGAGTTGGTGCGGACGGCCGTCGAGCACCTCGTCAAAGGCGGTGCGGCTGAGTTCCACGAGTCCGGGATGTGCCACCCAGGTGCCGTCGAAGCCGTCCTCCGCCTCGCGCCCCTTGTCGAGCCGTACGGCAGCGAAGGCCGCTTCGTCGGCCGCGGTGTCGTCGCGCGGGATCTGCGCGGCCATGCCGCCGATGGCGTGCGCGCCGCGCTTGTGGCAGGTACGGACGAGGAGGTCGGTGTACGCCCGCAGGAAGGGGGCGGTCATGGTGATCTGCGAGCGGTCCGCCAGGACGAAGTCGGAGCGGTGCCCGAGGGTCTTGATCAGGCTGAAGAGATAGTCCCAGCGGCCCGCGGTCAGCCCCGCACTGTGCTCGCGCAGTTCGTAGAGGATCTCCTCCATCTCGAAGGCGGCGGGGACCGTCTCGATCAGCACGGTGGCGCGGATCGTGCCACGGGGGATGCCCAGCAGGTCCTGAGCGAGCAGGAACACGTCGTTCCACAGGCGGGCGTCCTCCCGGTTCTCCAGCTTGGGGAGGGAGAAGTACGGGCCGTGCCCAGCGTCGATCTGCCGCTGGGCGCAGTGGAAGAAGTACAGGCCGAAGTCCACCAGCGACGCGGACAGTGGGCGTTCGTCCACGACCAGGTGCTTCTCCACCAGGTGCCATCCGCGCGGTCGTACGGCGATGGTGGCGAGGCGGGCATTCTCGCGCAGGCGGTTTTCGGTGCCCTCGGGGGTGGTGAGGCCGATGCGGCGTGCGACGGCGTCGAGCAGGGTGAGCTGGCCGCCGATGATGTTGTTCCAGGTGGGGGAGGTGGCATCCTCGAAGTCGGCCATCCACACCTGGGCGCCGGAGGTGAGGGCGTTCACGGCCGTCCGGCGCTCGGGCGGGCCGGTGATCTCCACTCGGCGATCGACCAGGCCCGGGGCGGGTGGTGCGACCCGCCAGGTGGCGTCGGCGCGGATCGCCCTGCCGGTCAGCGGGAAGTCGAGGGGGATGCCGGAGGCGGCCCGCTCGGCGCGGCGGCGCCGTTCGGTGAGCACGCGCAGGCGGCGGCCGGCGAAGGCCGCGTCGAGTCGGCCGAGGAACTCCAGCGCTTCGGCGGTGAGGATCTCGTCGTGGCGGTCGCCCGGGGCGCCGAGGACTTCGACGGTCCCTCGCAGCGCGGTGGTGGTCATACGGGTCTCCTCAGCGGGAGGGGTGCGCGTGTGGCCGGCAGCGACGCGGCGCGCACCGGGGTGCGGACGGGATACGTAACGACATGAGCCAGGGCCTCGGACCCGGTGCCGCGCCCCGGGAGGGGCGCGGCGGACCTGGCTGCGGCAGAAAGGGTCCGGAGGGCTCAGTGGAACTGCTCTTCTTCCGTGGAGCCGGAGAGCGCGGTGGTGGAGGAGGCCGGATTGACGGCCGTGGAGATCTGGTCGAAGTACCCGGTGCCGACCTCGCGCTGGTGCTTCACCGCGGTGAAACCGTGCTTCTGGGCGGCGAACTCACGCTCCTGGAGGTCCACGTACGCGGTCATCCCGTGCTCCGCGTAACCCCTCGCCAGGTCGAACATGCCGTGGTTGAGCGAGTGGAAGCCCGCCAGGGTGATGAACTGGAAGCGGTAGCCCATCGCGCCCAGCTCCCGCTGGAACTTGGCGATCTGGTCGTCGTCCAGGGCCGCCTTCCAGTTGAAGGAGGGCGAGCAGTTGTAGGCGAGCATCTGGTCGGGGTGCTCGGCGTGGATCGCCTCGGCGAACTCGCGGGCCTGGGCCAGGTCGGGCGTGCCGGTCTCCACCCAGATGAGATCGGCGTACGGAGCGTAGGCGAGGCCGCGAGCGATGACGGGGGCCATGCCGCCGCGGACCCGGTAGAAGCCCTCGGCGGTGCGCTCGCCCGTGACGAACCGCGCGTCGCGCTCGTCGATGTCGCTGGTCAGCAGAGTGGCGGCGAGTGCGTCGGTGCGGGCGACGACGAGGGTGGGGACGTCCGCGATGTCGGCGGCGAGGCGGGCCGCGTTGAGGGTGCGGATGTGCTGGGCGGTGGGCACCAGGACCTTGCCGCCGAGGTGGCCGCACTTCTTCTCGGAGGCGAGCTGGTCCTCGTAGTGGATGCCCGCCGCACCTGCGGCGATCATGGCCTTGGTCAGTTCGAAGGCATTGAGTGGACCGCCGAACCCGGCCTCCGCGTCGGCGACGATCGGGGCCAGCCAGTCGGTGGTGTCCGTGCCGCCCTCGGCGGTGGCGATCTGGTCGGCGCGCAGGAGCGCGTTGTTGATCCGTCGTACCACCTGGGGAACGGAATTGACCGGGTACAGGCTCTGGTCGGGGTAGGTGTGGCCGGCCTGGTTGGCGTCGGCGGCGACCTGCCAGCCGGACAGGTAGATCGCCTGGAGCCCGGCCTTCACCTGCTGCACGGCCTGGCCGCCGGTCAGGGCGCCCAGCGCGTGGATGTAGTCCTGCTCGTGGAGCTGGCGCCACAGGCGTTCGGCGCCGCGCCGGGCGAGGGTGTGCTCCTCGCGGACACTGCCTGCGAGGCGTACCACGTCCTCGGCCGTGTAGGTGCGCTCGATGCCCTTCCAGCGCGGGTCGCTCGCCCACCGTTGGGTCAGCTGCTCAGCCGTCGTGCCTGTCGTCGTTCCTGCCTGCGTCATGACCGTCTCCCGGATGCATTGTGCGAAGCCTGCAAAACCTGGCACCGAGTGCCCTTACGTTTGAGGAGGGTGCGGCCAGCCGGCTCCGTACGAGCACCAGTAAGCAATGTTGCCGCGCGGGCAGAGAGGGAATTGCCGGGATCGCCGACGTCAGGGCGCAAATCGTGCCCGGGGTTTCCCCTCCGCCCACCGGATTCCGGCTGGCCGCGCTCCGAACTCTGGCATTGGCACCCAGTGCCATCAAGTAAGGAAGCGTGCTAACTTCTGCGCATCTTCAGGAGACGGTTTGCCAAGGTTGCCAACCCGCCTGACGCAGGGAACTCGGCAGGTGCCAAGCCCTTGGGGGCCGAGGAATCTGCGGGAAGGAACGCGGTGAGCAAGACGTACGCGGGTGCACGGCTGCGGCGGCTGCGCGAGGAACGGAAAATCAGCCAGGCCGAGTTGGCCAGGATCCTGGCCATCTCGCCGAGCTACCTGAACCAGATGGAGCACGACTCCCGCCCGCTCACCGTGCCGGTACTGCTGCGGCTCACCGAGGCGTTCGGCATCGACCCCGGCTTCTTCTCCGAGCGGGACACCAGCCGGTTGCTGGCCGACCTGCGCGACGCGCTCTCCGACGAGGTGGCCGCTGGCCGTGTCACCGCCTCGGACCTTGCCGACCTTGCGTCCCGCGTGCCCGCAGCCGCAACGCTCCTCGTGGACCTCGGCCGCCGGAACCAGCGCCTGACGGAACGGCTCACCGACACCGCGGACGGGCGCGGGACCGAGACACCCGCGCACCCCCGTTCCGCCCACGAGGAGATCCGCGAGTTCTTCTACCGCCGGCAGAACTACCTGCACCACATCGACCTCGCCGCCGAGGAACTGGCCGCCCGCATCGGCATCCGCCCCGGCAACGTCCTCGATGCCCTGACGGCCCGGCTCGCCGAGCGTCACGGCGTACGACTCGCCACGGACAGCGCCCAGCATCTGCACCGCTACGACCCGCAGACCAGGGTGCTCCACCTCTCGGCACGGCTGCGCCCCGGTCAGCAGGCGTTCCGGATGGCCACCCAGCTCGCCCTGCTGGAAAACGAGGACCAGATCTCCGCGCTGGCATCCGAGGACTTCGCTCAGGAGGCGGCCGCCTGGCCGGTCGCCCGCATCGGCATCGCCAACCACTACGCGGCGGCTCTGATCCTTCCCTACCGCTGCTTCCACGAGGCGGCCGAGGAATTCCGGTACGACATCGAACGCCTCTCGGACCACTTCGGCCTCGGGTACGAAACGGTCTGCCACCGGCTCAGCACCCTGCAACGGCCCAGACTGCGCGGAGTGCCGTTCTCGTTCGTCCGGGTCGACCGGGCCGGCAACATGTCAAAACGCCAGTCCGCCACCGCGTTCCACTTCTCCCGCGCGGGCGGCACCTGCCCCCTGTGGAACGTCTACGAGGCGTTCGCCGCACCCGGGCGCATCCACGTTCAGGTCGCGGCCATGCCCGACGGGCAGCGCTACCTGTGGACCGCCCGCGCGGTCACCCGGCACCGCGGCGGCTGGGGCGAGCCGGGCAAGACCTTCGCCATCGGCCTCGGCTGCGAAACCCGCCACGCGCACCGGCTCGTCTACTCCGACGGCCTCGACCTCACCAACGCCGCCGCAGCAGTCCCCATCGGCATGGGCTGCCGCCTCTGCACACGCACCGACTGCCCCCAGCGCGCCGTACCACCCCTGGACCGCCCCCTCGCCATCGACGAGAACAGCAGCACCTTCGTCCCCTACCCCGTCACGGGCGAACAACCCCAGGCCGGCTGACACGGACAGCCGGACCGGGCAGCCGGGTTCGGCCTCCCGCTCGCCCGAGGCGGGCGACGACCGGCCTGTGGGCGAGGGAACCCACCGGGGTGTAGTTCCTTGGGAGTGTCGGCGGCGACGCGGTCGATGGGTAGCAGGGTGCCGTCGAGGATGACGAACGCCTTCGCCCGGATGGTCTTCATCGCCCCGGTCGGGGACGGGGCGAGGGCGGCCAGGACCTCGACGGCTTCCCGAATGCAGCGGTAGACGGTCGCGAACCCGGCGGCGAGCTGAGCGTAGGTGTCACCGCACCGCAGATGCGCCAGGGCGAGCAAGGCCTGACGTGCAGCGGACAGGCGTCGCCACCGCGTCCCGATCTCCTCTCGCCGCACGGTCAGTTGGCCCATCAGGAACCGCAGGGTGCGGCTGGACAGATCAATCGAGGACGGGTGGACAAGCACGCGAAGCTCCTGGCGGACATGGGTGATCTTGGTCGAGCACCCGTCTACCAGGAGCTTTACCCTTGCGTAGAACTACGGCCGTCGTGCGGCCAAGGCCGCACGACAAACCTAGGGGAGGTTGGTCCACTTATGGGACGAGATGTTGTCGTTGAGGGACTCCCCCGAGCCGGGTCCTGTATTGGCGTCGAAGGTGTAGAAACGGAGATCGGTGAGACCCGCTCCCCGATAGACACCTCTGCGTGCGCCCGTGTAGTTGAGCCCCCAGTAGACCCAGATGTCGTCAAGGTCTCCGGGGTAGCCGTTGTTGTGGAGCGAGCTCACCTCGTTGCGGCAACTGCCCCAGTCCGGAGCCTCGCCTGACCAGTCGTCGCACCAACCGCTGTAGTCGGTGTTGTAGTAGACGTGAAGGAATCCTGTGGGGGCGGCGCTGGGCGGGGACGAAGGATCAGTGTCCGCTGCCTGTGCAGTGAGGGGGGTGGCTCCCACAGCCAGTACGGCGAGTGCTGTGCCGATCATGAGTTTGCGTATCCTGCTCATTTTTTCCTTTCGTTGCGGGTTTCTCATTTTGGCGAATCAGCCTCGGTGATCGAGCGAGCGCGAGGCAGAGCAGCCGCTTGCAGTTGACGTCGGGATTCGACGTCGGAGCGGTATTGCTTCTGGAGCTTCTTGGCGTGGTACTCGTCCAGTTCGCTCGCCGTCCTGGCCAGGCCCGAGCTCATCGCGCAGTGCGCTTCAGTGACAGCGAGCCGGATTTCCTCCTTTTGAGGTAGGGGATTATTCGGCGGGGGAAGTTTCGCCCGCAGCTCTGTGGGACTTGCATAGAGGTGGCCGGCGGCACGCATACAGGCAGACCAAGGTTTTACGGCTTTGGTGAACCTGCGGTCCGCGAGGACGTGCATACGTTTGAACTCGGCTAGCGTGTCAAATGTGACCTTTGCCTGGAACCATTTCTGGAGGTCCCCGTAGAGCTTCCGGTCGGCCTCCGATTGACAGCCCTCAGAGCTGCGTTGGAACAACATGCCATCCGGAGTCTTCGCGGTCACGTTCAGCGGCATTGGGCCGTTTGCTGCCTCAAGCGCGGCTTCTCTCCGTTTGGCAGGCAAACTGCGGAAGTAGCGTTGATTCGGATCAGTTTTCCGCAGCTCGGTGCGTGCGCGCTCGATGTCCGTTCCGTAGCCGTGCTTCTGGGCCCACGTCACGTCATTGATGACGTATGGGAATGTCCGGGCTTCAGGTATCGGATTCTCCTTCACGGGCCTGTACTCGAACCCGTGCTTTTCCATGCAGTCACGGAGCAGTATCTGTCCTGCCGTGTGCAGGACGTTGCTCTCCTGCTTGGTAAGTTCGCGCGAATGTTGCCGCGCAGGGCCCGCGGGTGCAGGCGAGGGGGAATCGGAGACCGCGTGTACCACCGCTGGTACTGCCAGGGCGGCACATGCCACAGCAGCGGCAGCGAAGACAAGACGGCGCCTTCCCATGGGGCGTTGCAGTGGTGCCATCACCGTTTCTCCCTTGGCCTTTCCGGGTTGAGGAGCCGCCGTCAGATGTTCAAGCCGAGCAGCCCGGTCGCAGACTCGGATTCGCCCGGTCGCGACCATCCATCAATCATTCGACGATTTTTGAATCGCTTTTGTTGCGGTTGAGGCCCGTAGGGTGTTTCGAAGAAGGTGGAGCTGTTCGTTGATGGCTGGGCCGGCGCAGACAGGTACTTCCGACCGGAGCGTTAGGGGTTGCAGACCCCGTCGCAGGGGTGCGCCCACAGGGAGCCGCAGCCGTCGTCGAGGTAGGTGCAGCAGCAGCGGCAGGAGGTGCCGCCGCAGCCCAACTGGACGTAACAGCAGGAGCGGCAGGTACCGCCGCACCAGTTGGGGTCGCCCAGGGCGCAGCTACAGTCCGGGATGCGAACGTCCTGGTCGGAGACCGGCCCGAGGTGGGCGATGAGGGCGCGTGCCTCCTCCTTGCCGAACGCGTCGATCGCGGCGTCCCGCAGCGGGGCCACGACCTGGTCGCGGCCGTCACCGGAGATGATGGTGCGCGAGAAGAGATCCGGGGTCTCCTGGACCACGGCCCTCGCCCGGGTGATCACCGCGCGCTGGTCCGCGGTGAGCGTGTCGCGGGTACGCGCGTACTCCTCGAAGTGGGCCAGCCACAGGGCCTGTTTCACCTCGGGCGCGGAGGCGCCGTAGATGGCCCTGCGGTAGGCCGTCGGGTGGGCGACGACCTCGGCGTACTCGGTGGGCAGAGAGCCTTCGTGCTGCCGCAGCCAGTCGCGGACCTCCTGGCCCCCGGAGTCGGCGAGCGCCGGGGTGCGGCCGGCCAGCACCAGGGTACCGGCGACGACGCCGCCGGTGACCAGGCGCAGGAACCCCTTGCGCGGGAGGCCCTCGGCGTCGCCGGTGCTGGACGGAGGGGCCGTGGCGGAGCGGTTGCCACTGGCCGACAGGTCGCCCAGCGCGTGCAGTACACGGACCGTGCCGCGCGGTCCGAGCAGCCGGGCCAGCGGCAGGCTCATCCTGGCCCCGGTCCAGGCCCGCGCCGCGGTGCCCCGTGCTCGCAGCAGCGTAGGAACCCAGGGTGCGTCCGGGCCCAGGGCCGCCGCCCGCCACTCGGCGACGTCCGGCCGGTCCAGCGGAACGACCTCAAGGTGCTGTCCCGAGGCCCGTTCGACCGTCGCGGCGACTTTCCGACACGCCCCGCACGAGGCGTCGAAGGCGAGCAGCCAACGGGAAGTGGTGTCCTCCCGGGTGTTTTCCATCCGTGAACTCCTTCTGACTTCTGAGTGAGGGACGGTCAGCAGTCGCCGGCGGCGCAGCACGGGACGATGACGTCGTACCGGCCCCAGCCGGTCACGTGCGAGGTGTCGTCGGTGTGGTGGACCCACTCCTGGCCCGCCTCGACGCGGCGGCAGTGGACGGTGACTTCGTGGCTTCCCTGGCCGTAACCGACCGTTGTGGAACTGGTGTTGGGCTGAGGTGGATGCGGGCGCCGTCCACCAGGGAGCGACCCGGCGAGGCCTGCGCGCCGAACGCCTTCGTCGGTGCGGGCTGAGTGGGAGGCTGGTGCGGTGTCGGCCGTGGCGCCCCTGCTCCGGCCGCCAGGAGGGCTGCGGCGGCGGTGACGCCGGGCAGTCCGCGAAGCAGTACGTCGTGATGGGGCACGATGTGGTCCTTCCACCTGCGGCACGTGCTGGTCACCGCAAGTGTTCGGTGCGCACCCTGCAAGGAGCTTGAAAGTTTCTTGCAGGGGTAACCAGACCGGTGTCGGGCGGACAACCGTGACGGCCGGCCTGGGCCTGGCGAGACCGCGCGAGACGAAGGACCGGCATGAGTATCGGATTCACCCTTCTCGGCGATGTGACCATCCGCTCCCGCGGGGCCGACGTCGCCCCCGGATCACCGCGCCAGCGCTGCGTCCTGGCGCTGCTTCTCATCGACGTCAACCGGCCCGTGTCTGCGCAGACGCTCCTGACGCGGGTATGGGGGGACAACGTCCCGGCACGTGCGATGGCCTCGCTCTACAGCTACTTGTCGCGGCTGCGCGCCTTGCGCTCGGATCCGGGCGACGCGGAGCGGTGGGACATCGTGCGGACGCCCGCGGGGTATGTGCTGCGGACCGACAGCACGGCCGTCGATCTGTTCCGTTTCCGCTCCTTGGTCGAGCAGGCGCGCGGTGCGAACGACCCTCGGGAGGCCGAGGCATCGTACGGCCGGGCGTTGGCGCTTTGGCAGGGCGAGCCGTTCGCCGGGCTGCGCTCTCCCTGGCTCGACGCGTACCGTCTCACGCTTGCGGAGGAACACCAGCGGGCTCGGCTGGATCACTACGAACTGCTGCTGAACCGGGGTCGGCACGTCGACCTCGTCCAGCCCCTCACTGCGCTCGCCGCCGAGCAGCCCCTCGACGAACAGGTGGCCCACCTGCACATGCTGGCCCTGTACCGGACCGGACAGCCGGCCGCAGCCGTCACCGCCTACGGGCAGTTACGGCAACGGCTCGTGGAGCGGCTGGGAGTCGACCCCGGTCCCCAGCTGCAGGAGCTCCATCAGCGGATCCTCAGCTTCGACGACGCCCTCGCCGCACCTCCGGCCGCTGCGCCCGAACGCCGCACACCGCGCCAACTCCCCGCCTGTCCCTCGGGGTTCGTGGGCCGGGGCGACGCACTGAGGCTTCTCGATGTAGGGGAAGGCCGTGTCGACGGCGCGGCGCCGGATGTCAGGGTGATCGCTGGAATGGCCGGAGTCGGCAAGTCGTGGCTCGCTCTGCAGTGGGCCCACCAGCATCTGGAGCGCTTCCCTGACGGACAGCTCTACGTCAACCTACGAGGCTACGACCCCGTCGAGCTGGCGCTGGCACCTCAAACGGCGCTACGCGGGTTCCTCGAATCCCTCGGCGTACCCGCGCAGGAGATCCCGTACGACGAGAACGCCTGCGCCGGGCTGTACCGGTCACTTGTGGCCGACCGACGGCTGCTGATCATCCTGGACAACGCCCGCGACACGGCGCACGTGACGCCCCTTCTGCCAGGTGGGCATGCCTGCACCGTGCTGGTAACCAGCCGTCACCGGCTTGCGGGGCTGACCGTCGAGAACGGCGCCGGCGCCCTGCCGCTTGACATGCTTTCCCGCGAGGAGGCACGCCAGCTGCTGGCGCACAGACTCGGGCCCCGCGCCGTGGACGCCGAACCAGAGGCTGTGGAGTCTCTGCTGGACCACTGCGCGGGGCTTCCCCTCGCTCTCGGTATCGCTGCCGCCCGCGCTGCGGGCCAGTCGGACCGCCCGCTTGCGGCTCTGGCCGCGGAACTGAGCGAAGCCTTGTCCCGACTCGACGCGCTGGAGAGCGGCGAGCCGACCATCGGCCTCAGAGCGGTCCTGGAGACCTCGTACCGCGCCCTGGACAGCGGCAACGCCCACGCCTTGGCACTGCTGGGACTCATACCGGGACCTGACATCAGCCTGCTCGCCGCCGCGAGCCTGATCGCATTGCCCCTCGCGGACGCCCGCGTGGTCCTTCGGAGGCTGGAGAGCGCGAGCCTCGTCAGCCGTCACCGCCAGGACCGCTACCGCATGCACGACCTGATCCATCTCTATGCCGCAGAATGTGGCGCTCAGGACCTGTCCGAGGAAGCCCGGAACGCGGCGCTGGACCGCCTGTTCGGCTTCTACGTGCACACCTCCCATACCGCAGCGGCACTCCTGCACCCACACCGCGCTACCGTCAGCCTCCCGAGCCTTCCGCCGGGATGCGTCCCCGACTCGCCGACGGACTCTGCGGCGGCACAGGCATGGATGCGGGCCGAACGGGCCTGCCTCATCTCGGCGCAAGCGGCTGCCCTCACTCAGTGCCGGCACGCCGTGGTCTGGCAACTGGCCTATGCGCTCGACCCTTTCCTCCAGCGGCAGGGGGCAAGCCGGGAAAACGTGGCCAGCTGGCGCAGCGCCCTCGCCGCCGCTGACCGGATCGCCGTTCCCGAGATCCGTGGGCTGGCACACCAGCGCGCCGGGCAAGCCCTCGCCTACGCCGGCGACCACAGTGCGGCGGTCACCGAACTCACCCGCGCACTCGAACTGTTCGAGCAGCTCGAGGACGTCGACGGCCGAATGCGTACCCACCGCAGCCTGGCGATCGCCTGGGAACAGCAGGGATGCCACGCGGAAGCGCTGACACATCTGGAGAGAGCTCTCTCTCTGATCGACGACGACACACTGACCCGGGGCCACGTGCTGAATGCCATGGGATGGTGCCAGGCCCATCTCGGCGACTTCGCGCGAGCGCAGGAACACTGCACACAGGCCCTGGCACTCGTCGACCGGCACGATGACCACCACGGAGCGGCCATCGTCCGGGACAGTCTCGGCTACATCGCGCACCGGACCGGTCGGCACGAAGCGGCCCTGACCCATTACCGGGCGGCACTCGGGCTCTTCCGGGGCGCGGGCGACAGCCGACAGGAAGTCGCTGTGCTCAGGGACATGGGTGACGTGCACAAGGCCCTCCACGAGTACGAGCAGGCCCGGCTCGCCTGGACCAAAGCCCTCGACCTGAGCCGGGCCCAGCAACGCGCCACCATAGCGAGCCTCCAGCAGAGGCTCGGGTCCCTGACCGGGCGTCTGGACTGAGAAGCCGTTGTCCTTCCGAGCGTGATGGGTGTGTTTTCGCTAGTCCTAGTCAGGGATGGCGTCGGTGTTTCGGTGGCAGGGACGGGATGCCGTGTCGTCTCTTCGGCGGAGGTGCCGGATGACATCGGTGATGAGGCTGTTGGAGGGGCGTGAACGTGACGCTCGGCAGCGGGTGGATGCCCTTCAGTCCGAGCTGCGGGAGGCAGAGGCTGTGTGGGAGCGGTTCGTGATCACCCGCGAGACGGTGGCCGAGGTCCTGGCGGAACCGTGCGGAGGCCAGGGCGTGCCACCGGTCGTGGTGGTCGGCGAGGGACTGGCGCAGGCGGTGGGTGCGGTGCGCGGCTCGGTGGTGCCGGTGTGGCGGGAAGGCCTCGTCGCTGAGGCGCTGGCGCCGGATTACCAGCAACTCATCGACGCTCGGACCCGTGAGAGCGGGTCGCGTGACGGGCCCTGCTGTTCGCACAACCCGGGGCTTTTGTGCCGGCCCGGACCGTCCGTACGTGGGGATGAGGCCGGTAACCCCGTTGCGGGACGACGAAGACGACAGTGGTGATGGTCGATCTGCGGCCCGGGGCGGGCTGTTGTTGGCGCCCGCGGTCTGTGCCCAGAAGGAGGCACCGCCCGTGTTCGACACCGTAGGCATCAGCCCGGCCGTCAGTCGTTCGGCCTCCGGCGGAGCGGTCCAGGTCTGCAAGCCGAAGGCGGCGACCGAAAGCACGAACTGGGTGTTGGCGGTGATAGAGGGCAACAGTCGTACCGGTCGGGAGGCCACTTCTCGCGGGTCCGCGACGTGCACTTCCAGGCCGACGCTGCACAGCGTTGCCGCCAACACGTCGCAGTTGCGGCGCCTCTGAGTCAGGGGCGTGGCCCCATTCCGGCGAAGAGGGTGTCGAGGAGTCGGTCGACGTAGTCGCGGGTCAGTGGTTCCTGGGTGATCAGCAGTCGGAAGTACAGCGGACCGGAGAGGATCGCCATCGCCAGGTCCAGGTCGAAGTCCGGCGACAACTGGCCCTGCGCGCGTGCGGTCTTCAGGCGGGCGGCGGTCTTGGCCGCCTGGGGGGCGATGAACCGCTCGTTGAGGGCAGTGGCGACACCGGGGTCGTGCTGGGCCTCCCCGACCAGGGCTCGGAAGAGAGGGCTGAAGGGCGCTCCGGCCAGGAGGTCGACGGCTTCGTAGATCTGTCGGCGCAGGTCCGCGATGACATCACCCGTGTCGGGGTAGTCCAGGGCGGACTCACTGAGCGACAGCAGTGAGTCGAGCATCAGGGCGCCCTTGGAGGGCCACCGCCGGTAGACGGTGTGCTTGCCGACGCCGGCCCGGGCGGCGATCGCTTCGATGCTGAGTCTGGCGTAGCCGAGTTCCTGTCCCAGTTCCAGCGTGGTTCGCATGATGGCCTGGGTCAGGTCGGGGCCGCTGCGCCGGGGGGTGGTCATGCTCCCACGGTAACTGAACGGCACAGCACGTGCCGTGCTTGACAGGAACCGGCGGCCCCGGCACGCTACTCGGCATCGGCACGGCACGTGCCGTGCCTTCAGATGGCCGGTGTGGGAACACCGTCCTGATCACGGTGGGTGCGGGACCTGCGGGACCTGCGGGACCTGCGGGACCTGCGGGCCTGATGCCGGCCAAGCAACTGCGTGCCCTGGCGCGCGTCACCTGTTCCGCAGCGGCAAGAACGGAGGCGCGAGCCAGTGCAGGTGAACGACCCGGGCGAAGTTTCTGCCCACTGACCGCTGACGCACGTGAGGACATCCGCCATGCCCGTTCCCGCCGACCCGACCGTGCTGCACCCGATGCCCGACCACCCGCGCGTGGTGCAGCTCAAGCCGCTGGTGGAGTCCCCGCTGATCGAGGTCGG